>CAXQVI010000056.1:0-35259 GCA_964227255.1 Flavobacteriaceae bacterium | reverse complement strand
CCTTACAAAGAAGGAGTTTAAAAAAATCATTGTAAAAAACTCCTTGGTTTTTTATCATTGATATTAAAAGCCATTTCAATTACATCCTAGATATCCCAAAAAAAAAGAGCTACATCTCTGTAACTCTAATTTTGCTCCCCCTCTTGGGCTCGAACCAAGGACCCTCTGATTAACAGTCAGATGCTCTAACCAACTGAGCTAAGGAGGAAGGTATATTTCCTTTTTGCGAGTGCAAATATACAAGGTTTTATTATTTTCGCAAGCATTTTTGAAAAAAATTTCGATTTTTTATATTCCAAAATGATGTAGATTTAATAATTAATTGAATCTAAATTTCTTACCTAAATAAGACTCAAAAGATACATTTTAGGCAAAACTTGAAATATGAATCAAAAAAAGGCTAAAAACCCTTATTTTACAGTATTTTACTCAATTCAAAAAAAAATGAATAAAAGTTGTCATTTTAGAAAAAATGGTATTTTTGCTTGCGTAATTAAACACTAGACCGCTAACACTAAATAATGGATAAATTTTCGTTTTTAAATGCTGTTCATACCGGACAACTTGCCGATTTGTACGACCAGTATTTAATTAACCCAGATGACGTAGAACCTAGTTGGAGAAGTTTTTTTCAGGGTTACGATTTTGCTACAGAAAACTACACGGATGAACAAGAAGGAACTTCTTTTGAAGTGCCAGAAAATGTGTTGAAAGAATTTAAGGTTATTGACCTTATTAATGGGTACCGAACCCGTGGTCACCTTTTTACAAAAACGAATCCAGTGCGAGAGCGTCGTAAGTACACTCCTACTCTGGCACTCGAAAATTTCGGTTTATCCGAAAACGATTTAGATACAGTTTTTGATGCGGGTGATATCATTGGAACTGGAAAAGCTACTCTAAAAGATATAATCAAACACCTTGAAACAATTTACTGTGACTCGATTGGTGTTGAATATATGTACATCAGAAATCCTGAAGAAATTAAGTGGCTTCAGGAGCAACTCAACAGAAATTCCAACCAACCAAACTATACAGGTGATGGAAAAAAGTACATTCTGAAAAAATTAAATCAAGCTGTTACTTTTGAAAGTTTCCTGCAAACCAAGTATGTCGGACAAAAACGTTTCTCTCTTGAAGGTGGTGAGACTTTAATCCCTGCTATAAGTGGAGCAATTAGAAATGCAGCCGAAAATTACGATGTAGATGAGTTCGTTCTTGGAATGGCTCACCGTGGAAGACTGAATACATTGACTAACATTTTCAGAAAACCGATTAGAGATGTTTTCAGTGAATTTGAAGGAAAGGATTTTGAAGATGAAACAATCGACGGAGATGTGAAATACCACCTGGGATTAACTACTACAAAAACCTTAAAAAACAATAAGGAACTTGAAATGAATCTGGTACCAAACCCTTCACATTTAGAAACTGTTGGACCAGTAGTTGAAGGTATTGCCAGAGCTAAAATTGACAGAAAATATAAGGGAGACAACTCCAAATTACTTCCTATTATCGTTCATGGAGATGCAGCAATTTCAGGACAAGGCTTGGTTTATGAAGTAACTCAAATGAGTAAACTTCCTGGTTACACTACCGGAGGAACCATCCATATAGTGGTCAATAATCAAATTGGTTTCACAACGAACTACTTAGATGGAAGATCAAGTACTTACTGCACTGATGTTGCAAAAGTAACCCTTTCTCCAGTACTTCACGTGAATGCCGATGATGTTGAGGCGGTAGTACACGCAATTGAAATGGCACTTGACTTCAGAATGAAGTTTAAACGTGACATCTTTATTGATTTATTAGGATATAGAAAATATGGTCATAACGAAGGTGATGAACCTCGTTTTACCCAACCAAAATTATATAAGGCAATTGCACGTCATAGTAATCCTAGAGATATTTATGCTAAAAAATTAATTGCAGAAGGAATTATTGACAATGCATACTTAAACGCAGAAATTGCTGAATTCAAAGAATTCCTTGAAGTTGAATATCAAGCTTCAAAAGGTGTTGAAAAATCAAAAGTTCGAGAGTTCATGCAAGACACCTGGGAAGAGTTTACGCGTCGCGGATTAGAAGCGATGCTGGCTGAAACGGATACTTCATATGATGAAACGCAATTGAAACATATTGCGAAAACTGTATCCACAGTTCCAGATGGTGTGAAATTCCTGCGTAAAGCTGAACGAATTCTTCGCGATCGAAACAAAATGATTTTTGAAACCGATAAAATCGACTGGGGTATGGCCGAAACAATGGCCTACGGAAGTTTGCTGCTAGAAGGTTTTGATGTTCGTATTTCAGGACAGGATGTGGAGAGAGGAACATTCTCACATCGTCATGCTATTTTGAGAGATGAAATTTCAGAAGAACCTATTAATTTATTGAATAGACTGAGTGACGACCAAGGTCATATGAATATCTACAACTCGCTGCTTTCTGAATACGGCGTTTTAGGATTTGATTATGGGTATGCCATGGCGAATCCAAATACATTAACCATCTGGGAAGCTCAGTTTGGAGATTTCAGTAACGGAGCGCAAATTATTTTTGACCAGTACTTATCGGCTGCTGAAGATAAATGGAAACTTCAAAATGGAATTGTTGTTTTATTACCTCATGGGTATGAAGGACAAGGTTCTGAACACTCTTCAGCGAGAATGGAGCGCTTCCTGCAACTTTGTGCTATAGACAATATGATTGTAGCCGACTGCACAACTCCTGCGAATTTCTTCCATTTATTGAGAAGACAAATGAAACGTGATTTTAGAAAGCCACTGATAGTATTCACTCCAAAGAGTTTATTGCGCCACCCGCTAGCAGTATCCAAATTGACAGACTTCTCTAAATCAAAATTCCAAACGGTAATTGATGATGCTGTCGCTGCTGATCGTGTAAAAAAACTGGTTTTATGTACCGGTAAATTTTACTATGACTTATTAGCGGAACGAGAAAAATTAGACAGAGAAGATGTTGCTTTAGTTCGAATCGAACAATTATTCCCTTTGGATTTAGAACGAATTCAAAAGGTAATTGACAAATATCCAAACGTTGAAAAATATGTTTGGGCACAAGAAGAACCAGAAAATATGGGAGCATGGAGTTTTATGCTTCAACGTATGAGACTTGTCAACTTGGAAGTCGCTTCTCAACCATTCTATGCGGTTCCGGCAGCTGGATCCACTGCACGTTTTAGAAGAAGACACCAACGTGTTATTGATAAAGTATTTAACTAACAAAAAAATTCGTCGATCAGACAAAATAATAAGAAGATGATTTTAGAAATGAAAGTTCCCTCTCCGGGAGAGTCTATTACAGAAGTTGAAATTGCATCATGGCTTGTAGAGGATGGTGATTATGTTGAAAAAGATCAGCCTATTGCCGAAGTAGATTCAGATAAAGCTACTTTAGAACTTCCGGCAGAAGAAAGTGGAGTTATTACATTAAAAGCTGAAGAAGGTGATGCAGTCGCTGTCGGTGCAGTAGTTTGTTTAATCGACCTTGACGCTGAAAAACCTGCAGATTTTAAAGCTTCAGCTGAAACTGATACTCCGAGTGTTGAAGCGGCTCCTGCTCCGGTTTCAGAAAAGAAAGAAACATACGCAACGGGAACAGCTTCTCCTGCAGCTCGTAAAATTTTAGATGAAAAAGGCATCGATACGTCTGAAATTAAGGGATCTGGTAGAGATGGACGTATCACAAAAGACGATGCTTCAAATGCGGTTCCAAGTATGGGAACTCCAACTGGAGGAGCCAGAGTAACAGAACGCAAGAAATTATCAATGCTTAGAAGAAAAGTAGCGCAACGTTTGGTTTCTGTTAAAAACGAAACAGCAATGTTAACTACCTTCAACGAAGTTGATATGAAACCAATCTTCGACTTGAGAAAAGAATTTAAAGAGGATTTTAAAGCGAAACATGGAGTCGGATTAGGATTTATGAGTTTCTTTACCTTAGCGGTGGTTAGAGCTCTTAAAATGTATCCAGATGTGAATTCAATGATTGATGGAGACTATAAAGTTATCCATGATTTCCAGGATATTTCAATCGCAGTTTCTGGACCTAAAGGATTGATGGTTCCGGTAATTAGAAATGCTGAAAATTTAACTTTCAGAGGTGTCGAAAGTGAAGTGAAACGTCTGGCAGTTAGAGCCCGTGACGGACAAATTACAGTTGATGAAATGACAGGTGGAACATTTACTATCACTAACGGTGGTGTATTTGGTTCTATGTTGTCTACGCCAATTATCAATCCGCCACAAAGTGGAATTCTAGGAATGCACAATATTATTGAGCGTCCTGTTGCTGTAGGTGGTCAGGTAGTAATTAGACCAATGATGTATGTTGCATTATCATACGATCACAGAATTATCGACGGAAGAGAATCAGTTGGATTCCTTGTCGCTGTTAAAGAAGCCCTTGAAAATCCAATTGAAATTCTAATGAATAACGATCCAAAGAAAGCTCTTGAGCTTTAATCACCAAGTATATATAAGCAAAGCCCGAAATTTTATGTTCGGGCTTTTTTTATGAGTTTTGTCATGTTTATTTAGAATTATTCCAAATAATTTTACTGTATAATTTTTCAGTTTGTGAACCGAATTTATATTGTATCACTTCTATTTATAGCTCTGATATCTCATCGTAAACTTTACGCTCAAGCCGTGGAGCCCTCTTTTACAGTTTCTAAAGGAATATTTCAAATTGAAATGGAAGGTCAATTTGCAACAGAGAAAGAAAATAAAATGGAAGTAACATCCTGGCTTGTTCCAAATACCCTATTCAGATATGGTATATCCGACAATGTAGAACTTCAATTTAATATCCCTGTCCTAGGTGAGCGTTTAGAGTACGAAAACCAAAACATTCATGTGCTTCATCGAATTGACGATTTACAAATTGGTACCGCAATTAATCTTTGGAAAGAAAACAACCTCCTGCCTGAAGCTGCTCTCATGATAAGGGTGTTACTGCCTTCAGAAGATATATCATTTAAGAAGATTGGTGAAATTGTAGCTTTGAACTTCTCAAATACTTTAAGCAACAAATGGATATTAAATTACAACCTTGGTTACATCCATGAAGTAAACCAGACGCATTCCGGATATTATATAGTAAATCTCTACTATGAACCTAATGACCGTTGGCATTTTTATTTAGAAAACACAGGGGAATTCAAACAGAATGAACGTGTTTATCAATTGGCCAATACAGGTTTCGGAATAAACATTACGCAAAACTTTACGGCAGACTTCTCCATTGGGAAGGGAATTAATGAAAATACTTTCTACACCGGACTTATTTTGACTTGGGCAATAAAGACCAGAAAACCCTAGTACAAAAAGACAATACGCTTCAAATAAACACAACTTTTATCATAATCAATTAATGCTTTTCCTTGCTCCAATATATCAGCACCTATAATTCCATCAACTTCTTTTTCGCCGTGCTCTTGTAGCGCTGTATTTACATGTGTAAGATCAAAAAGGACAATAGAAAAGTTTTTATATAACCAATTTCCGAACTTTATCTTATTCTTTTTCGAAATCATGGTGTCCATCCCTATAGCTCCAGCTCCAGCTGCTTTTGTTTCTGATTCAACAGCTTCTATTTCAAACTTTACTTGCCGGTTAAAATCAATACAGGAGTTTGATGCTCCAGTGTCTAGAATAAATCGTCCTTTAACTCCATTCACTTTCCCTTTTATCAATAAGTGATTTGTCTTTAACACTTTCAAATCAACTTTATAATAGCCTTTTCTTTTGAGTACTTTATTTAGTTTCATGTTTTGATTTCAATAGACTGTAAACATAAAAAAAGCTATCCGATTTGGATAGCTTTCTCATATCTTTTAGTAGTAAAAAAACTACTCAACTTTAAATGCAATTGGCAAACTGTATTTTACACCTACTGGTCTACCTCTTTGTTTTCCTGGAGTCATTTTTGGTAACAACTTCACAACTCTAATAGCTTCTTGTTCAAGACGCTTGTGAGGAGCTCTCGCCATTACATCAACAATATTTCCAGTTTTATCAATTTTAAACATTACGAAAATACGCTTCACACCAGGTGCTAATCCTAAATCAGAAGCCAAATCAGCATTAAACTTTCTGTTTACATGCTTTGTGATTTTTTCTTGTAAACAAGCTCTTAATTTTTCTTTGCTTCCTTTACACCCAGGATAAATAGGCACATCTTCAATAATTGCGAAAGGTACATCTTCCTCTACATCTTCATCTTCTTCAATCTCGATAATTTCTTCAACCTCTACGGCTTCATCCTCATCCGTTTCAGTTGATTCAATTACAGTTTCAACAACCTCTTCTTCATCCTCAACAACCTCAATTTTATCTGGAGTTGGTGGTGGTGGTGTCTTTGGCTCTGGCGGCTTCACTTGTTCGATTTCAACAGTTTGCTCTTCCTCTTCCATGTTTAACACTACTGGACCTAGATCAGCAATCACTCTATCATACGTCTTCTTCTCAATAGCTAAGTATGTAATTAGCAAAGCTAACACTAAACCAAGCTGCATGAACATCTTGCTGTAGTTTTCGAGATTTGCTTTTGGATTTTTTTTGATTTGCATTTGAATTAATTTAAATGGTGCGCTAATTTAATAATTTTAATATAACTTTTGCAAGTAATTTTTAAGGTTCCCTATCAATTTTATGGGAAATAAAATAAAACGTCAAAAACGCTAACATAACTCCAACAAAATTTGCCAAAATATCAAATATATCGGCCTTTCTATGTGCTGATAGTGCTCCTTGCAATACCTCAATAATTATGCCATACAACCCTAGTGCAAGGATTAATAAAACAACCTTTTTAAACTCATTAGTTCTTGGTCGAATCGCTAAAAACCATGAAAAAGTCAAAACACCATATCCTCCAATATGAACAATTTTATCATATAAATCGAAGGTAATCGTTTCGAATTCATCACTGGGCAAGAAACTTCCCCAAGCAATGAGTACTGTAAAAAACAGGGCAATTATTAAAAAATAATTACGCCCCAATTAATTCAGAATAAGCTTCAGCTGACAGCAAACCTTCTATTTCACTTTCATCAGAAAGTTCGATTTTTATCATCCATCCAGCTCCGTACGGATCTGCATTTACCTTTTCTGGCTCGTCTTCTAAATCTTCATTGAATTCAATAACTTCTCCAGATAATGGCATAAACAAATCTGAAACCGTTTTAACAGCTTCTACTGATCCAAATACTTCATCTCTATCAACTGTCTCATCAACTGTATCAACATCCACATAAACGATATCTCCAAGCTCGCTTTGTGCAAAATGCGTAATACCAACTGTTGCTGTTGTTCCTTCAATTCTCACCCATTCGTGATCCTTTGTATATTTTAATTCTGCTGGAACGCTCATCTTAATACTTATTTTATTATTTGTTTGTTATTAATTATTTCCTAAAACATATCTCACACTTATTCCCGCACTAATTGACTGCCTCGGGAACGTGGTTGAAACTGCATATTTAGACGAGCTCTGTTCAAAATAGAAAGACGAAGTTAAGTTCTGAGTTAACGCATAATCTGCATATACCTTAATCGCTAATAACTTTTGCCCTCCTGTTACCTGATCATTTTCCTGATCAATAGCTCGAATAACCGTCTCACTGTCTCTCAAAGATATGTCTGCCTTTAAATTTAAATCTCCTTTTAACCTTTGTACTGTTCCACCGAAGTTAAAACGCATTGGTAAATCCTTAATCCTGTACCCGATTCCAAACACATATTCCGTTCCTGCAATCTGAGTAATTGTATTATTATTAAAGTTTAAAGTCAGACCTCTATCCTTATTAATTTGACCGGTGAAAGATACGGAATTTTTCATTCGGAAATCAACTTTTAACAATGGAGAAAACTCTTCAATTAGGTTGACATTTGTATATAAGGTTTCACTGAAATAATTCCCTGATATATCGGTATTTCCGAATGGATCATCGGCATCGTATTCAAGATTATTTGTGAAATTTGTAATCGAATACAAGGAATTATAACTGTGTGCAATAGAAAAACTTCTAAAATTCTTCTTAAACCACTTAAAATTCATCAATCCTTTATAGTTTACATCCCAACCTGGAACTGGAAAGCTCTTAAAGGCTTCCATATTTGAACTATTTGCATTCTTTCCTGAATAAGCTGCCACAAAGGCTGGCAAACTCACCTGCTGACTCGTCTCTCCAAAACCATCAATTGGCTGCCCGGTTTCATCCGCTAATCGCTGAGCTATAATGGTTCTGTTTGACTTGAACTCTTCAAATACATTATCCATATTCTTAAATGAAGTTCCAATCATATTGTAAGAAATACTAAAGTTACCATATTGCGAAATTGGCGATTCTTCATTCAAAGCTCCATTGATTACATCTATTTGTTGCGAAGTATTTTCGGTAAATGTTTTACTTGCTCTTAGCTGAATATCAAAATCTCTAAATGGTTCTAATGACAGGTTGTAATCAAGTTTATTAAAGTGGGTCTGGCTATAGGTACGGTTATAATACGGATCATTTTCACCTCTTGAAATCAACCAGCCATTTTCGATAGCTTTTTGTCGGATATCAACTTGACTACCAAAGACAAATCCGAAACTAGGTGCTAAACCTCCATTATAATTATCTCTTCCTAAGAATCCAACTTTTGGAATATAACCCGGCAAGTAAGTACCGTTATTTTCTGTATAATTAACACGTCCTGTTTTCGTCATGGTCAATAAATCATAGGCGATATACCCCAATTTCTTTCCAAAATTTTGCTTTTTCTTATCCGTTTCAGAAATATTAGAAGTTCTTCTTTTATCTAACTTCGAAAGTCCAGTTGACGCATAAAGTGTCTGCATATCAATATCCGCTCCTAGAGTATGCGTATTTGAATTCTGAACTACATTACCAACTTTTTCAACATAAGACTGAGATGCTGCCTGCCAATCGAAATCAGCTGTATACGAATAATCGGCTCTTAAGAAATCCAAATACGGAATCTTGTCTAATGGCAACTGATAATTCAATCCTAGTGACTGTCGGTAATGATCTTCACGACCAGCATTGAAGAAATTATCAAATATCTGGACATCCTCATCGCTATCGAAATTGTCGTAGATATAATTATTCGCAGCTCCAAAATTCAATTGCAAAGACTTCGATAAATTATAGGCCAGATTATAGTCCCAGTCGAACATATAGAAACGCTGCGTTAATGTAGGCAATTCGGGAAGGTCTTCTATTAAACTGCGTGATAATTGCTGATTATAGCTTCTAATTATATTCGAATTTACTGAGACACTGGTCGGAATTAAATCAAAATTTATATCCTTTATTAATTGCAAAAATCGATTATCCAGTGCTGTTGAATTCTTAAAAGGTTCAACAACGAAAGGCTTGAAATTGAAATTGTAATTCGCAGAGGCTCTTACATTTTGATCCAGATACTTCTGAACGTTGTAATCTTTGTGATTTACCTCGTTGTACGCATATGAAACCGATAGGTTTTCAACATTGTAAAAGCGTTGCGGTTTTTCAGAATTAGGATCAAATTCTTTTCGCACATTAATAAGACTAAAACTTGTTCGTTTTGTATAATCACGAGCCGCTTTACTATTCGGATTTATATCTTCGGCCTCTTCAAAAAGTACATCCTGATATTGAGGGTCGTATTTTGGATCTCTTACTTCTTCGGAAATACTATAATTTACAGGAATTTGCACTCCCCATTTCTTCGGAAGCAATTGTCCAGCATTCACGTTCGTCACCAGATCATACAATCTGGTATCTTCCTGACTTCTTTCATTCACAGATTGTTCGATTCCACCAAATCCCTTTGTCTCCATTCTACCTGTCAGTGCAACATCGGCAAAATCCGCAAAATTAGCATCTGCGCTCACAACTCCGGCCCAACCGCCTTCATTGTCGAATCCTGCAACACGCAATTCATTAAACCAAACCTCTGCACTTTGACGTACATCAGAACCGTTTTTAACTCCTAGCATAATGGTCTTAACATTTGCCAGATTCGGATTACCTTTCACTCTTATTTCATAGCCTTCCAATCCTTCAATTGGTGATACTTGTCCTTCAGCAGGATATAAAACATTGGGAGGAACACCTTCTTCAAATCTCAATAATTTAAGCTTCCCAAGATACTCCAATAAGACTTGTAAATTATTCTCTTCAGGCCAAATTTCATCAGGAGTAGTTGCACCATAATCCGTGACAAATAATTTCTTTTCAAGCTGGTAGTAGTTATCGTTCAAATCAGACCCTAATCGCACCAACGCAATCATATCCTCATCTCCGACTTGTGGTTCTGTTTGAATTCCTTCAGCGTGCAAGAACATACGCATCTGTTTGTACATACGTAAATCTACACTCACATTTTTATAGATTCCACGAGCAGCTCCAGGCTCTAATTGTGTGACTTTAATGGTAACAGACTGTTCATTTTGTTCTTGCAGTGTAGTACTTCCGCGAAGAACCTCTCTTTTAATTCCTGGTGGAATAACATAAGGAATCGGAGTTCTGTTTTCATTTTCCTGAATATTAACAACTCCAACTTCAAAATTCTGCAATTCGTTATTGTCCAAATCTTGTGGTGGCACAATATTCTCATCCAAAGTTTTGGTGTATCGTCTCCAGTCTCCGCGCACCAATTGCAATTCACCAAAACGCAATACGACTGGTATTTTGAACTTGGTCATGAAGATTCGCATAAAACGAATTGAATTGAATCCTGTAATATCATTAATAACCTCATCAGGATTATTAACCTGAATTCTAAATTGCAACCAACGGTAATCTTTTCGGGTTCCATCTTCTAGTTCAACCGTCACACGCTTTTCATCCACAATACTATTCTTCCCAACAACTAAGTCGTTTTTGTTTAGAGAAACCTTGTATTGGTAATAACTTTCAACAGCACTCATTGTTTGATCCTTGTCGATATCCTCTACATCAGGATAAGTCGTAGCTGAAGTCGGGTAACTTTCAGTCGATAAACTGTTTGTTGGAGAGTTACCCTGTGTGTTATTGTAACGCTTATATCTTGTTAAAATAGACGCATTATTTGTATCGTGATTCGAACTTCTGAAATACTCATAGTTATCGTTTGCAGGGTCTGTTCCAAAACTTGGACCGAATAAAGCAACTTCTTCCGAGTCGTTCAATCCATCGTATCCAACATCCTGACTAATACGTTCCGCATCACTATCACCAAAAGCGTACAACAATGATTGGTTCGTCGGAATTTTACCCCATATGGTTGGATCAGTCGCATTATCATTTAACGGGTCAACAGGCAATCCATTCTCATACATTTTACGCCCATCTTTCAAGATGTCTTCGGAAATATTTCCGAGATTGAAGTACACTTCTCCAACTTGATTTGAAGGATCATTTGGGTTCACCCCAACCGGCAATCCTTCTTCACTTGTGATCGAATAGTGATCGTACGGATCCATTAACCAGAACTGAATGTATTCCACATTTGATTGTTCAAAATTTGTCGTCGTCAGGGCGCGTGTAATTCCACCCCAGCGTTCTTCAGGGTCAGTAAACTTACCATCAGGTCCCACATTATTTGTGTCGTAGTTGTTACTTCCTCTCTCGTTCGGATAAAATGCCAGATCGAGAGTTCTTACAATAGTAGATTGCGTTAAATCCAGATCTTGTTCCGGGAATAATTCCGAATAACTAATTCTGCGCACTTCGGCTCTTGATAATTCTGCATTTGAAATGTTTCCTGGCTTTAATGAAGAACCCCCATAAAAGAGCGGATCAATAATATACCATGCCAATCTTCCACGCTTATAACCATAACTTAAATCGGATGCGTTTCCATTAAAATCAAATTGCGTCTGGTATTGCGGCGTACTTGACATAAACCACTGTTGAATGGTTTTAATTTCCAGAGGAATTTGAGACCCTTCAAAATCGTCTATGTAGGAAGTCGCCTCTCCTCCTTGCTCAATACGCTTAGGAGTTCCCGGTTGCAGGTAGGCAAAATCACCTCTGACGGAAAAACTCGATGGCACATCCGTATCAATGTTTGGCAATTTGTTCACCCATTTGGTGAATTTTGGAACTTCTGTTGAGAAATTAGCATTTAATCCGAAAATGGTATTATTTATAGGTTCCTGACCAAAAGTCGCTTTTTGTGTAAGCGGTCTTTCTCGTAAATTTAAAATGGTCGCCCCAGCGATAAAATTTTCTGAAAAAGTATGTTCGATATCTACCCCGAAGAAACGTTTTGTCTGCAGGTTGAAGGTTGCATTATTCTCAACAGAGACCTCGATTGGTGCGTTTGATGCTTCAAGGGCAGGATTTACAATTTGTACACGTCCCATTTGATAGTCTACAACATAATCAACACCTTCTACAAGCTCTCTTCCACCGGTAGTAACAGTAACAGAACCCTGCGGTACGTTAAATGCTCCTAACGGAATTCCACTTGCGTTATCTGATTTGTGATATCCTTTTAACAGGTATTTATCTTTTTGCTGGAAGTTGTTTTTAGCTTCTGTCTGGGTATTGCGATACAATTCATCAAATACATATACCTGATCTTCAGGAGAAGTAAAATCGTCCATGATACTTGTCCCAAAAGGTTCGACCGTTGGAAACATGATATACCCTTTTTCCGAATTTACCGTAACTCCTTCAACATAATCGAAATATCCATCCCCTTCCGGAGTTAAAAATTGACTTTGATCCAAACGATCAATTCCAAACAAATTTAATAACGTCTTATCTGAGACTCCAGGTGAAGTCGCATTTTGAAGGATATTTATAGGGACCCCAGTTGCATCATCACGATATAACAATTCAAAACGGAATCCATCTTGCTGCATCCGGAATGTTTGCAACGAATAGATGTTCTTCATCATCAAATCCCACATCGGAATTTCTTTACTTATGATTTCGCTGCGCAATAATTTTACTACAATATTATCAGGTGCAATGATACCATCGGTTGTAAATTCACCAACGCGATATACATTTGGGTCTCCACTAACGGTATACTCAAAGGAAACAGCTAAAACATCGTTATCAGCCAACCTTCTGTTCAATGAAAGATAACCCAGCTGACGATGCAATACATAATCACTTGGATTTAGCTTTATAGCATTTTCAAGTACAGAGTAATCTCTTCCTTGTTGCATACTATAAGGGGCCAAACCATCACCTACTGTTGCAATTTTACGCACAGGGTTTGTTGGCGTTAAAATGGCGTCAATATCGTTGGCTTCATTGTCTGGTAACAGCGCTCCAGGGTTCGGAATTACATCTGCCGGACCAATGTTTTCGGGAAGTGCTTCTCCGATATCTGCTAATCCAACAATATTTCTAATATTTTCAGTAGTTGCATTTCTATTGGTCACCCACACTTCTACCCGTGTAATATTAATCGCACTGTTAACCAAAGGATATTCTTGCAAGGCTATATCATAGTGATCTCTGAAATATTGTGATAAAAAGAAATGTCTGTTTGCGTCGTAATCTGTCGCTTGTAATTCAAACTCCTGAACGGTAGAGCCTCCTTGAGCTGCAACCGACTTGGTCTCTGATTTTTGCTCTGCGAATACACCTGTAATTTTAGTCTTTCCAAACTGCAACTCCGTTTTAAAACCGAATAAACTCTGAGCCCCAGTAATAAGGGAGTTTTTGATAGGCATACTAATATTACCTGCTTCAATATTTCTAATCACATCATCTTCGGTAGGCGTATACTCTAGTTTAATCTGATTTTGGAAATTGAAGGTGGATTGCGTATCATACTGTGCACCAATTCTCAGTCGTGAACCAATCTGTGCTGAAATACTTGCGGAAATTTCCTGATCGAAATCAAAAGTAAAACTACTTCTATTACGCTCTGAGAGCTGTGGATTATCAACATTTTGATATAAAACCCCCATTCGGACTAAAATAGAACCTTGCGGATTCACTTCAATCGTGTTTCCTCCAAAAACAGATTCAAAAAAATTGGAATTCACGTAGTAGGTAGGAAGTAAGTCTTTTTGAGCATCTTCGCTCCCTTTCTTGCGACCACTCGCTGCACTGATTTTCTCCTTGTAATACTTATTAATATCTTCTTTCAGACGATACTCCTTGTATTCTTCCTGTGTCAAAATAAGAGGCGACTTCACATAGTAATCTCCAATGCGTTCAACCAACATATATTTTCCCGTTTCAGTGTCATATATAACTTCAGAAACCGTAGGATTTGTTAGAAATAATTTACTCTTGCTAGTACTTCTAAAAGGATATTTTAGTTTGATAGAGTCCTTTTGAATAGCCAATTCAGTGGTATCCTTAGGTGTAGGCGGAACACTAGGTGGTGTTTGCGCAAGCAGGGTACCTCCTATAAAAAACAATAATGCCGCAAGGGCATACTGTTTGGAAAAGGTGGTTATTCTTTTCAAATTTTATAAATTTTTAAGTGCTCTTTTGATCAGCTCTTCAACACTTAGTGAGTTGTCTTCTTTAATAATTCTAGCGAGTACTTTCTCGGTTTGTTTTCTATTGAATCCAAGAACCTCTAATGCTGTTAACGCTTCATCTTTATTACTATTGCCTGAAATTGGAGAAACTTCATCTATAGCATATGATTTTAATATTTTGTCTTTCAAATCGACTAAAACACGCTGTGCTGTTTTTGCTCCAATACCTTTTACTGATTGAATCACGTTTACATCTCCTGAGGCTATAGCATGCTGAATTTCACCGGTTGACATAGATGACAACATCGTTCTGGCAATACTTGGACCAACCCCTGAAACAGAAATCAGCAATAAAAATATTTCACGTTCCATTTTTGTGCTAAACCCATATAAAGTATGCGCATCTTCACGAATAGATAAATGGGTATATAACATTCCATTTTCTGAATCTGGAAGCTGAGAAAATGTGTTTAATGAAATGTTTAAATAGTAACCAACTCCGTTGGCCTCAATTATGGCATATGTAGGGTTTTTCTCTACAAGCTTTCCTCTAATGTGGGTTATCATAGGTGAACTTTAAATAGCGTTATGTTGTGTTTCAATACTTCACAACAGTGGGATAATGGCCTTTTTAAAGGCTTTTGTTCTCAAATGTACTAAAAATAACTTCGCTTTTTCTTATTTTCCTGAGCATCAACAACTGCCACACAGACCATATTCACAATTTCATCTACACTTGCTCCTAATTGTAAAATATGGACTGGCTTTTTAAGTCCCATAACAATGGGTCCAATGGATTCAATATCATTCAAATTCTTTAGTAATTTATAACTGATATTGGCCGAATTCAGATTAGGAAAAACAAGTCCGTTTACCTTTTTATTTTGAAGTTTTGTAAATGGGAATGTCTCTTTTCTCATTTGATTACTCAAAGCAAAATCTGCTTGAATCTCACCATCAACATTTAGTTTCGGATGATTTTCATGAATATAAGCAACTGCCTCTCTTACTTTATTTGCCGAAGGGGTGTCAGAAGAACCGAAGTTTGAATACGATAACATCGCAATTTGAGGATCCATTCCAAAAATCTTCATTACTCGATGTGTCATACGTGCTATCTGAACCAGTTCAGAAGTAGTTGGATCGATATTAAAAGCTGTATCTGAGAAGAATATTGGCCCTCTTTGAGTAATCATGATATTGGTTGCAGCAATACGCTCAACACCCTTTGCTTTACCAATCAATTCGATCATTGGTTTTGCAACGCTCGGATAGCTTCTAGAATAACCTGTAACTAAAGAATCCGCCTCCTCTAAGTTAATCATCATAGCTGCAAAATAGTTGCGCTCACGCATCCAGTTTTTTGCATCAAGAAAGGTTAAGCCACTTCTTTTACGCTTTTCCCAGAAGTATTCTGCAAAACGCAATCTACGTTCTTTTTCTTCATCCGATTTTGGATCAATAATTTCAACATCATCCGTGAAATTAATCTCCTCCATCAGCTCCTGAATCACCTTCTTATTTCCAAGCAAAATAGGTCGTCCTATCTTCTCTTCATGAACAATCTGAGCTGCTTTCAGAACGTTTAAATGATCTGCTTCTGCAAAAAGAACTGTCTTCGGATCAGACTGAGCGCGCTCAGTTAGCATACGCATTAACTTACTTCCAGTTCCTAATCGCTCTGCCAGTTCTTCTTTATAGGCATCCCAGTCAGTAATAGCATCTTTTTCCGCCACGCCACTTTCAATTGCAGCCTTAGCCACTGCTGGCGGCACTTCAGTAATCAATCTCGGGTCGAAAGGTTTTGGAATAATATACTCTCTCCCGTATTGTAAATTTCTTTCGTTATATGTGATGTTCACTTGCTCAGGAACAGGTTCCTTCGCTAAATTGGCTAAGGCATGTACCGCAGCCATTTTCATTGCTTCATTAATTTTTGAAGCGTGAACATCCAATGCTCCTCTAAAAATAAAAGGGAATCCGAGAACATTATTCACCTGATTAGGGTGATCCGATCTTCCCGTTGCCATTAACACATCATCTCTAGTTTCAATGGCCAGATTATAATCGATTTCAGGGGTTGGATTTGCCATTGCAAAAACGATTGGTTCTTTTGCCATAGACAACAACATCTCAGGTGTCATTACATTTCCCACTGAAAGTCCTATAAATACATCTGAACCCGCGACAGCTTCATCCAAAGTATACAGATCTGCATCAGTTGCAAATTCGCTTTTTTGAGAAGTCAAATTAGGACTATCCTTTCGAATTACACCTTTACTATCACACATGATGATGTTTTCCTTCTTCGCTCCAAGAGCCAAGTACAAACGCGTACAGCTTACCGCAGCTGCTCCTGCTCCATTCACAACAATCTTCGCCTTTGAAATATCTCTTCCAGTAATTTCAATAGCATTTTTCAGTGCTGCAGCAGAAATGATTGCCGTTCCGTGCTGATCGTCATGCATTACCGGAATATCCAGCTCTTCTTTTAAACGACGCTCAATTTCAAAAGCTTCAGGCGCCTTAATATCTTCTAGGTTAATTCCACCAAAAGTTGGTGCAATATTTTTAACCGTTTCTATAAATTCATCTACATCTTTCGTATCTACTTCGATGTCAAACACATCAATGTCGGCGAAAATTTTAAATAAGAGTCCCTTCCCTTCCATGACTGGCTTGGAAGCTTCTGGACCAATATCTCCAAGACCTAATACAGCAGTACCATTTGAAATAACTGCTACAAGATTTCCTTTGGAAGTGTATTTATATGCGTTTTTCGGATCTTTTTCAATTTCTAAACACGGCTCTGCAACCCCTGGTGAATATGCCAAAGACAAGTCTTTTTGTGTCGCATATTTTTTGGTTGGAACGACCTGCACTTTACCCGGTTTTGGTTCTGCATGGTATTTTAAAGCCTCTCTCCTAAGTCTTGAATTGCTCATAAGTTATAATTAGTACGAACCACAAATATATTCAATTCTGTTGGAGTGGTTGAAGGATAAACCGATAAATTAATTTGATTTTACGAAGTCAATATTCCGTTTGAGACCTATAAACTTGGTTCGCTTTACGGCAGATTTCTTAAATATATTTTTAAATATGTCTTCTTTCAGCTCCTCCCAATCAGATTTTGAGTACTGCAACAATTCGCCTTTAGGAGTGAATTTCGATTCTGTCGTTGGAAGAGAAAAACGATTCCACGGACAAACATCCTGACAAATATCGCAGCCAAAAATCCAGTCTTCAAACTGACCTTTAACTTCCTTCGGAATCTCATCCTTTAGCTCAATAGTGAAATACGAAATGCATTTATTAGCGTCAATTATTTGATTGGCTACTATAGCATTGGTCGGACAAGCATCGATACATTTCGTACAATTTCCACAATGATCAGTTGCAAATGCCGCATCGGGATTCAATTCCAAGTCAATAATCAATTCAGCTAAAAAATGAAATGATCCTTTTCCTTTTTGAATAAGCAGCGAGTGTTTACCAACCCAACCCAAACCACTCTGTTGAGCCCAGCTTCGCTCCATAATTGGTGCAGAATCCACAAAAGCTCGACCGTCCACTTCACCAATTTCTTCTTGAATAAATTCAATAAGTTGCTTGAGTTTTTCTTTAACGACAAAATGATAATCCTCACCATAAGCATATTTTGCAATATTAAAGGAATCTTTCCTTTGCTCCTTTTCAGGAAAATAATTGTACGACAAGGAAATAACCGACTTGGCGCCTGGAACGAGCTTTGCTGGGTCCAATCGCTTATCAAAATGATTTTCCATGTACTGCATTTTCCCATGATAACCATTTTTTAACCACGATTCCAACCTAGGTGCTTCTTCTTCTAAATAGCGAGCTTTGGAAATTCCGCAACTCTGAAAACCAAGCTGTACAGCTTTCTGTTTTATACGTTGAGCATATTTAGTTTTTTGATTCACTTTTCAAATCTAACATTTCTCCTCTGAAATTCAATTTCTCAAATCAAGATATGGCTTTTGACAACACGTTTAGGTCTAAATGGATTAATCCGATCATCTAAAAATGCTATCTACTTAGTTGCTTTTAGTTATTCTCCTAATGAAAATTAGGTCCTGTATAAATACAAGAGACAGTACTAATTTATAAAAGAAAGTTTTACATTTACATACATAAAGACTTCCTATGAGTATTACAGTTTTGTTTTTTGGAATGGCAACAGATTTAGCAGGAAATTCGTCAACAACCCTGGTATTGAATAATGAAATTAGTCTCGAAAATTTCAAAATAAAACTTTTCGAATCATTTCCTGAATTAAAAAACATGCAGCAATTTGCGATTGCTATAAATGAAACTTATGCAGTTAAGGATAGCACAATAAAACCTGGTGATACGGTAGCAATTATTCCACCTGTAAGCGGCGGTTAATATGAAAAATACAAACATTACTATCTCAGAAAACCCTCTAAGTCAAAAGGACTGCTACAACTTTGTAGCAGATGATTCTTGTGGTGGCATTTCAATATTTGTTGGAACCGTTAGAAACAATACAGCTGACAAAACCGTTACACACCTTGAATTCACTGCATACAAACCAATGGCAGTAAAGGAAATGCAAAAAATTGCCGATCAGGCTTTGGAAAAATTCCCAATTAAGAAAGTCGCCATTCATCACGCAATTGGGAAATTAGACATTGGTGCTATTCCTGTAATTATTGCCTGTTCATCAAAACACAGAAAAGCAGCTTTTGAAGCTTGTCAATTTTGTATTGACACTTTAAAAGAAACGGTGCCAATCTGGAAAAAAGAATTTTTTCAAGACGGCGAAGTTTGGGTAAATGCCCACCCTTAAACGATACCCATTTTACTCAACAAA
The DNA here is from genome assembly GCA_964227255.1 of Flavobacteriaceae bacterium. Lineage (GTDB taxonomy): Bacteria > Bacteroidota > Bacteroidia > Flavobacteriales > Flavobacteriaceae > Lutibacter. Next base: position 15,935 of record CAXQVI010000056.1, on the reverse strand, counting down.
AATGAAGCATTCATATTTTTACAAATACCCTTTTTCAGGGTATAATCAAAATGCAATTCATCCTTTATAATTTCAGCATCGAAATAATAATTTTTCACCTCTTTGAATTCATCAGCAACTTCACATAAGCTTAAATCATGTGTTGCAATAATTCCAGTGGCTTTTAACTGAATCAATTTTTCTACAAACTTTCTGGAACCTTCAGCCTTATCAGTACTATTCGTTCCTTTTAAAATTTCATCCAGAACAATCAGATACTGTTCCGTTTCAATGGTTTCAACTACATGCTTCAGTCGCTTTAACTCGGAAAAAAAGTAGGATTCGTCATCAGTCAGCGAATCCGAAGTACGCATACTAGTTATTAGCTTAATTGGATTGTAGGTGTACGATTTTGCACAAACAGGCAATCCCATATTGGCCATAACTAGACTCAAGGAAATGGTTCTTAGAAAGGTACTTTTCCCGGCCATATTTGCACCCGTTATAATTAGGAATGAATCCTTATCAATGATGAAGTCGTTTCCAATTCTCTTTTCAGAAGTCAGCATTGGATGCCCAAGATCTTCAGCTTGAATACCTTTTTCCGTCGTATTCATTTTAGGAAAAACAAATTCAGGATGGTTAAACGCAAAATTTGCCAGTGAATTTTGAGCATCAAAATAGGCAATAGTTTCAAACCATGTTGGAACCAGTTTCTGGTAATTTAAAATCCAATTTTCGACCTCATACACATGATATAAATCCCTTAAGAAAAAGGCATTACCAAAAATGGAAATAATCAGATTATTTCGTTGATCAAAGCTGTTCAGAACACGTGCCAATCGTTTCGCAATTCCAGCAGCCGATTTAGCATCCGTTTTAATTTTATTTTGTTTCTTAACTAAGAATTCAGCTGTGAAATTTTCAGCTTCAATTTTGGATAACAGTTTATGATACTGCATAAAAATATCTTTGGCCTTAGATGCCCCACTGTACAAATAATTGATTTTTTTTAAATAAAATCCGGTTACTCCAAGTCCTAAAATAAACCACCCAAGAACAATAACTTCAGGAATCAATCCAAATACAAACGTAACAATGGTCAAAAGCGATATCAATGAAAATATTGGAACAACGAATTTCAATTTTGAAGAAAACTCCGCTTTGTAATTCTGAATCCATTTTTGAATGGCTTCCGAATCGTGATCCACATCTACAATTTCAGCCGTTGCTGTATATGATTGTCGCCAGTCCACTTTATCCGACAGCTCCCTTATTACTTCTTGTTTTTCCAGGATATACTCAATGGAATTTTTGGTAAAGGTTGCTACTAACTTCTCCTTTCCTGCTTGCGTTGCCGTTCTATTGCTGAATTGAAAAAAAGAACCTCTTCCAAACAAATCAATGTCAAAACTATAGTCATGATTTGAATTGATATATTCGGCTCCGTCGCATAATGACAGCTGTTCTCCATTTAATACCTTCAGTTCAATTTTGTTGATATTAAGTAAGGCCGATAAGTATTTATGTGTTTGTTTCAGTTGCTCATGACGTGAGACCAAGTAGAAAAAGACCACAAAACCTACCACTGTTGAACCCACCATGAGTCTCGCATTTCCGAAGAAGAAATACAAACCAAATAGGATAAGTCCGAAACAAACGAGTCGGATTGTACTTGAAAAATTGATACGCTTTTTTTGAATCGATAGACGCTGAGTCAAGTCTTCGATTTTATCTAGATAAAACTGCTGTAATGATTTCATTTAATAATTTTCAAGTCCGCCTGACAAACTATAGGCTTCAATATCAGGGTATACTTTTTTTACCTTCTCTAAAATAGTATAGCTTGTAATCCCTTTGTTACAGACAAAGACATATTTTTTATCTGGATTTGGATAAAATGCAACAGTTCTAAAATCTTTATACGGTATGGTTTTAAAATTAAAGAATGGAATTTTAGAATCGTCTTTCGTACTTAAATTGATAATCTTATAATCCTGTTCACTCTTCTTAAGTTCATCAGCATTTATAAGCCATTCTTTTTTTTGATTACTGCACAATGCTGATTCATAGGAAGTCTCGTCAAAAAGTTTTTGAAAATCTCTTTCAGAAGGCTTCAATTTCATTTTGAACTGGGTGTTTTTCAATGTATTAAAAATAACCATTTCATTAGTAATAGGCTCTCCTATTCCAGACGCAATTTTCAGCACTTCATTGACCTGCATCAATGCAATTATTCCAACAATTGGATTTAGTGTTCCTGCTTCTTCACAATTTGGAACATCGGTACTTATTTCAGGAAATGCATCCCTAAGATTGCATGTAAATTCTCCTTTATCCCCTTTTAAATTAAAGGAAGCTACATAGCCATCGAATTTATAGAGAGAACCGTAAACAAGAGGTTTTCCAAGCAATACACAAACATCATTAATCAAATATTTCGTCGGAAGATGATCTGTGCCATCAACAATAATATCATAATCTTGAATTACACTTTGAGCATTATCTTTTGAAAACGGAATCGATGAATGCGTAACTTTACAGAAAGGGGTTTTGTTGGTAATATGAGCTGCTAAAATCTCAGCCTTACTCTTCCACACATCGTTTAAATTATAAAACACCTGACGATGTAAATTTGAAATAGAAACAGTATCGAAATCGACTAAATGTAGTTCGCCAATTCCACCAGTTGCCAAATAAATTGCCACCGGACTACCAAGTCCGCCACAACCAATAACCAACACCTTTGTTTTGGCAAGTTTCTCTTGTCCCGCTTCTCCGAATTCCGCGATAATTGTTTGTCGCTGAAAATATCTTTCTTTTGAAAAATCCATTAGGCTCCAATTTTTTGTCCGACCAAATTTAATCCCAAAACACCATTTTTCTCCTCATAATATTCTGCTAACTTTTGCAATCGGTGTTCATATTGCACATCTCCAAAACCATACACGGTTTCAGTTTTTTGCCAAATTAACAGCAATTTTATAATCGTTCCTGAGGTATGTCTCCCTTCTTCGAGCAATTCAATAATTTTTCGATCGATTTGATTCAAACCGGTCTCATCCGTAAATCGCTCCTGCTCCTGCAGCATAGCTACGTGAAAATATTTAAATCTTTTATTTTTTCTAAAGTTGAATTCCTGAAGTCCTTTTTTATCCTTTTTAGCATACACTTTCCAACATTCATGAGCGTATTCAAAACTCGCACGACTCATATTAATGCGATTCTCGTACAGCGACACATAGTCCTCAGGCTTATAATCAGCTAACGTTTGCCAACCTTGACGATCTTTTTCCATTCCTACACACACCATAGAATAGACCACATCCTTTCTAAAATGTTCCAGTAAAAAACTGCATACTGCCATAAGGTTTACCTGACAAAATAAATCGTATTCAAACCAAAGTACCAATTCTTCAACACCTTCTAAAAATTCAGCTTTTAGTAATTCTTTAATGGTTTTATCGAAATATTCGAGACGTGATACATTCAGTTCCTTTTCAAAATAATCGTATCTCGCCTGCCAGAATTCATCACTAAATAACGGCTCAGAAACGGGACCATCGCATAGCAACTCTCTCCAAACAACAATCTCGCCATCGAGTCCGGATTGTTCCAGAATCCACTTAGTACTATCGCCATTTACTATGTGTATGCGTTTAGACATTCAAATCTCTTTTTGCTTGTTCGAACTCTTCCGGGGTATTTATATTTCGAATTTTTGTGGTATCTACTTCAATTAATTTTACATCTGAATTAATCAACACTTTTCTCGGACAAGAATAGCCCTGAGCAATATAATTCAGCAACAAAGAATAACTCTTCGGCTCCCAAATAGCGACTAAAGGTTCACCAAACTGATGCCCTTCCCCAATAACTGCTGTAATCGCTTTGGAAGGATCTCTCTCAGCAATGAGGCGTTTAATGAGTGTTTCATCGACAAAAGGTAAATCGGTTGCAAAAACAAAGAATGCCGAATTTGGATATTCTCTGAAAGCAGAACTAATAGCGCCCGACGGACCTAAATCCAAAAATGTATCGTTGATTACATGTTCTTCATTAAGTTGCTGGTCATGACGTTTTGAAAAATAAGTTGTGATATTTTGAGCCTTCAGAAGACCTTTTAAAAAATCTCGCTGTGCTTGTCCGTGATAATCTAATGCACTTTTATCGGTTCCCATGCGTGTGCTCTTCCCTCCGACCAGAATTAAACCTTTCAATGGAGGAATAGTGTCATGAAGCTGTTTCAAAAGTAGTTCAGAAACTTTTGAAACTTCTGAAATTTCAAATACAGGGATCTCCCCGAGATTTGAAAACTTATTTTTTATACAGTCGAATATCTCCGCTTCGGAATTCACTTTCACGAAAGCTACAATTTCTTCGATCTGATTCATTCGTTTTTCAATGGAAGTTTCTTTCTCCGGGTCTAATAAAACGATGTGTTTTTGAGCCGAATAATGATTTCCGTTTACAAACATGAGATCGTATTGAGAAAATTGAATCCGTTGATTGAATTTATTAACTGGAGAATACGTTTCAATAGCACAATTACCTTCGTGATGAAAAGTAAACACATCAACTGGATTTACAACTTTATCCTTGGCATGAGAAGCGTCGAAATACCCTAATTTAAATTCTTTTAAATGTTTCGAAATATCGAATACCAATTGTTCAACAATGCTGCATTTAGCTCCAACCAAAGCCACCTCATTTGGTGCATGAATTCCATTATTTCTCTTTTGAAGTTTGGTATGTTTTGAATGTTTAACCATTTTTAATATCGCTCTTACCTCCAGTTTTTTCGATTAATTTCACTTCTTGAATCACCATCTTTTGGGTGATTGCCTTACACATGTCGTATATCGTCAAAGCAGCAACCGAAGCTCCTGTTAAGGCCTCCATTTCTACTCCGGTTTTTCCTTCAATCTCAACCGTTACAAGAATCTCAATACTGTCGGACGAAATTGTTTTAATTACAACATCTACACCTTGAATCAATAAGGGATGACACATCGGAATTAAATCGGATGTTTTTTTTACTGCTTGAATCCCTGCAATAATTGCCGTTTGGAAAACAGGTCCCTTTTTAGTGTGAAGTTCATCACCCTCCAGCAATTCAACGACTTCATTTCCCAGAAACATGGTCGCTTTTGCAATGGCTCTGCGTTTGGTCCTATTTTTGTCACCTACATTCACCATTTTTGGCTGATGTTGCTTGTTGATATGTGAAAATTCGTTTGACATATTACTCTTTTCTAAATTTTAAGATAGGGAATTGTTCTCCCATAGAGAAATCGGTGCGACCTGCAGGCAATTCCATAAAAGCATCCACTGCAACTAAGTTAGCCAAATCACCCGAACCTTTTCCCTTGATAGGTTTTGCGTAAATTTTCCCGTTATTATTTTCCAATGCCACCTGTAAAAAATAGGTGAGATTTGGTTTAAAATGTACATCTTCACTCAAAATTGCCATTGCATTTCCGGTAAGATATCCCATAGATTCCTGATACCAAACCTTAAAGTATTTAAGATAACACACAAAGGTGGAGACTGGATTTCCAGGAAATGCAAAAACCGTTTTGGTACCTTTTGTACCAAACCAAAACGGTTTACCAGGTCTTTGACTTACTTTGTGAAAATGTTTTTTTACTTCCAAGATATCTAATACCTCCGGAATAAAATCAAACTTCCCTTTTGAAACGGCTCCGCTAAACATGAGTACATCAAAACGCTCCAGGAAATCCGCTATATTTTGTTTCAGACTCTCTTTGTCGTCTGCTAAATGCACAATTTCGGCCTCTATACCTACATATTCTAATTGAGAAGCCAGGGTAAATACATTACTCTTTCTAATTTGATAATTAAGTGGTGATTCATTGACATCCACCAATTCATCTCCTGTAGAAACTACTACCACCTTTGGTTGTTTTTTAACCTTCACAAACTCTTTTCCTACAGTCGCCAGAACCCCAATTTCAGCCGCAGAAATCATTGTTCCTGCCTTCACTAAAACATCACCGGTCTTTTTATCGAATCCCTGCATGTGAATGTTCTGCCATTCTTTAAGCGTTGGCTCTTCTATAGTCGCCACACCATTTTCAATACTAACTTTTTCGTATTGTAAAACACAATTTGTATTTTCAGGTAAAACGGAACCCGTCATGACTTCAATGCAATTTTCATTGTTTAGCAACTTCAGTTGTGCAGCTCCAGCTGCTTGAATTCCTTCTATTTCAAATTGAACATTGCCATTATTTAGAGCGTCAAAACGAAAAGCTATTCCATCCATACTTACCCGATTGAAAGGTGGAAAATCTCTATCGGCTAAAATATCCTCAGCCAAAACTCGATTTCTGGCTTTCATAAAATGAACGTCTTCCACTCCAAAATTCTTGGTGTGTTTCAATATCATTTCTACTGCGCTATTTACAGGTATAAGTGTCATAATTTATCCTCCTATGGTGGACATACTTTCTGAAACTTCATTGTCGCGATTCGCTTCAGCAACAAAGCCGTTTTCAGGTTTTTGTTTTACAAGTTTTAGAAACAATGCCTTTAAATCTTCATTACTTGCTCCCTTCCGAATAAAATCTCTTACATTAAAAACCCCACCATCAAACAAGCAATTCTTCAACATTCCTGTGGAAGTAATTCTGATACGATTGCAATCGCCACAAATAGTTCTAGTATAGGCAGGAATAATCCCGAAGCTTCCTTTATAACCTGGCACTTTAAAGTTGATTGACGTCGATGATTTGTCCGATACTACCTTTTCGAGGTTTGTATATGTTTTTTCTATATGATTAATTATTGCCTTGTAATTCCACAACTCAGCACCGGTTCGTTTTCCATTTCCATTGAAAGGCATTTCTTCAATAAACCGAACAGAAATATCATTCTCTTTTGACAGTTCGATGAAGTCATAAATCTCATCTGTATTAAATCCAGATTGCACTACCACATTTAATTTCAAATGCAGGGAGCTTTCATTCAATTTTTGGAAGGTTTCAAACACTCCTTCAAAAACATCTCTTCGAGTAATCTGAGCAAATCTTTCTCGTTGTAAACTATCGATCGACAAGTTGATACTTCCTACTTTCAATTGCTCTAATTTCTCAATGTGTTTTGCGATCAATGCTCCATTGGAAGTAATGTTGATCTCATCGAGTAAATCGTTGTAAGATAGTGTATCCAAAAAGCCTATGAAATCTTTCCGAACGAAGGGTTCACCACCTGTCAGACGCACCTTCTTCACACCTAACTCGGTGAGCACACGAACGATGCGATACATTTCTTTATAACTCAACAATTCCTTGCGTTCTACAATATCAATACCCTGAGCAGGCATGCAATACTGGCAGCGCAAATTACAGCGATCAGTCACTGCTAATCGTACGTATTCTATTTGTCGTCCAAACTTATCTTCTAACAAAATTCAAAAGGTTTCATTCCTTTCAAATATACGTTATTTCAAAAGGATCCTTTGTAAGAAAAATTACACAAAAAAAAGCCACCTAAAAGATAGCTTTTCTAATATTTTTTAAAATTAATTCTTATTAATGCGGCAATTTCGTTCTGAAAACTCCGTATAAAAATGTTCCCAGTACAGCTCCTAAAATAACAATTAGTATAGAAAAAGCTCCATGCCCGATAAGCACGAACATGGGTCCTGGACATGCACCTGCTAGAGCCCATCCTAGTCCGAAGATAGTTCCTCCAAACAAGGTCCGCTTCCATCCACTTCCCTTTTCATCAATCTTAATGGCTTCACCTTTATAATTCTTAATGGTTTTGTTTTTGAAAAACTGCACCATAACGATTCCTAAAATCACAGCTGACCCAATTACTCCATACATATGAAATGATTGAAATTTGAACATTTCATAAATTCGGTACCAAGAAACAATTTCTGCCTTTGACATTACAATTCCGAATAATATTCCTATCGCGAAAAACTTAATATATTTCATAGCTTAAAATAATAATGGTAAAATAAACCAGGTCATTACTAACCCTCCTATAAAAAATCCAATGACCGCAATTAACGATGGTTTTTGAAAACTACTCAAACCAACTATTGCATGACCAGAAGTACATCCTCCTGCCCAACGCGTTCCAAATCCGACGCCTATTCCAGCTACAAGTAAGATTAAAAATCCTTTGAGCGTAAGTGAACTTTCCTTACTAAAAATTTCAGGTGGTAAATACTGTGCTCCTGCATTTTGAATTCCAATATCTGCTAGCTCAGCAACCGTTTTCGGATTCAATATAACTCCTGAATCACTTGTTAAATAGTGCGAGGCGATAAATCCTCCAGTAATTCCTCCGGCCAGAAAGACTAGGTTCCAAATTTTGGTGGTCCAGTCGAATCTAAAATAATCGACAATCCTCCCAGCACCTCCAATAGCACACAAGGTTTCAAGGTTTGAAGAAACTCCAAATTTCTTTCCATAATAAAATAGTAGTAACATGACCACAGAAATTAATGGTCCGGCCACATACCACGGCCAGGGTTGCATAACAAATTCCATAAATTATTTTTTAGTTAGTAGTTGAAGACCTAGAATTCCAAAACTTCAATTTTATTTCTTAGTAGTTTAATCTTTCCTTCTTTTTCTAATTGTTTTAATAGTCTTGATATTACAACACGCGAAGTATGCATGTCATACGCAATATCCTGATGCGTGGTTTCGAGGGATGTATCTCTCAAAATTTGAGCTTTATCTGTCAGATACTTGTACAAACGCTCTTCCATTTTCATAAAAGCCAATGTATCAATAGTCTCCATCATTTCGTTGAGTCGAATATTATAACTATCGATAACAAAATTTCTCCAAGATTTATATTTCACCAACCATTCATCCAGCTTATCTTTAGGAAGAAATATGATTTCCGAATCTTTCTCTGCAATGGCTCTGATTCCACATTTACCATTTGATATTGCCGATGAAAAACTGCTTGCACAGGTATCGCCACGCTCCAAATAATACAACAAGATTTCCTCCCCATTTTTATCCTCCCGAACAATTTTGATGGCACCTTCCAACAACAAAGGAATTCCTTTCATAGTATCTCCTAAATCAATGAGCAATTCATCCTCACGTAATTTTTGGTAAACACCATACTTTACTATTTCATCCATCAATTCCTCCTCAAAAACAAAGGAATAAAACTCGTTTAACTTTTCTCTCATGAGTTTAAGTATTTTAATATTTGATCCGTTGCACCAGTTTTACTTTTCACATAATTAAATGAGATTTCACTAACCCTTTTCAGTGCGGATTTATCTCGTAAAAACTCTTGCAAAGTTAGGTATATTTTTTCTTGCGTATCTGCGACAAGGCATCCCCCAGCTGTTACCAACTCTTTAGCCTCATTGAACTTTTTGAAATTGGGACCTATTAGCACTGGCACTCCGTAACTTGCAGGTTCCAAAACATTGTGAACACCTGATTTCGTATATCCTCCTCCTACATAAGCAACATGGGCATAACTGTAAATCTTCGTCAGAATTCCAATGGTATCTGCGATAAAAACATCGAATTCATTAAGGTCTTTTTCTTCCATTTCTGAAAACAATACCACCTTCTTTTTTATACTTCCTTTTAGGCTGTCAATATCAGATTTGACAATATTGTGAGGCGCAAGAACGAACTTTTCCATTTCCGTGGAATTTGAATTGATATAATCCACTAAAAGTTCTTCATCTTCTTTCCAGGTTGAACCTGCTACCAACACATGTGAATCGCCAACAAATGAATTCATAAAATCAAGTGAATTGTCTTGTTGTGTGATTTCTAAAACACGGTCAAAACGGGTATCTCCACAGGCTTTGACATTTGTAAAACCAATAGATCTCAACAGGTCTTCTGAATTTTGATCTTGGACAAAATAGTAAGAAAAGGCTGTCAGTGCTTTTTTCATAAATTGGCCATACCAATTGAAAAAAGCTTGTTCTTTTCTAAAGATTCCTGAAATGAGTATCGTTGAGATGTTTCTGTTTTTTAATTCTCCAAGCAGGTTTGGCCAAAATTCATACTTTACAAATACAGCATGAGTCGGATGAACAACATCGAGAAACTTTTTGACATTTTGTTTTGAATCTATAGGCAAATAGCAAACCACATCTGCTTTAGAATAATTCTTTCTGACTTCATACCCCGAAGGCGAAAAAAAAGTCAGAACTATTTTCACATTAGGATTAGCTACTTTATACTTTTCAATAATTGGACGTCCTTGTTCAAATTCACCTAAAGAAGCTGCATGAACCCAAAATACTGTATCCTCTGGAGAAATTTTTGCTTCTAAAAGTTTGAAAGTTTCCTTTCTACCATTTAAAAATAATCGAAGCTTTTTATCGAATAAGGCTGCCATAGGTAATAGCAATTGAGCTAAAGCTATGAATAGATTGTAAAACAAATTCATCGAAACAAATGTACAAAATGAATTAAGTTTAAACCACTTATTATTTAGGCTCAAAATGAATACAATGAAAGCCTAAAAATTCAATGGAATTTAATCTTGTATTATTTGAAAAACACAGAGTTTTTAAAATTCGTATTTTTAAATATCCAAACAATTTTTGATTATGGCCTTAACCACTCAACGATTTAAATTCATCTTAATTGGAATTGGAACCGTACTATGTATTCCATTAATAGCCATGCAGTTTACAAATGAGGTAAACTGGAGTCCATTCGATTTTATGGTAGCGCTTGTGCTACTTTTAAGTCTTGGAATAACTATTGAATTAATCCTTCAAAAAATAAAAGGCGTCAATTCAAAATTAGTATGGATCGTTATAGCTCTTTTTTGCTTCTTCTTAATCTGGGCAGAACTGGATGTTGGACTTTTCGGAACTCCTTTCGCTGGTAGTTAATGCAAAATTAAAGCAAAAAAAATCCCAAGCAATGCTCAGGATTTTCTATATCTAATTTCTTTTAGTTCTTAAGCTTCGAAAGGCTCAATAGAAACAAAAGATTTATTGTCTTTTCTCTTTTGGAATTTCACAATACCATCCACTTTTGCGTGTAAGGTATGATCTTTCCCCATGTAAACATTCTCACCAGGGTGGTGTTGAGTTCCTCTTTGACGGATGATAATGTTACCAGCGATTGCTGCTTGTCCACCAAATATTTTTACTCCAAGTCGTTTCGATTCTGATTCTCTACCGTTCTTCGAACTACCTACTCCTTTTTTATGTGCCATTGTACTATGGTTTTAAAAATTGATTCTTATTTACTTAATGCTTCGATTAACTCAGCTTTCTTTAAAGAAGTGTATCCTGTGATACCTCTTTCTTTAGCCACTGCTTTTAACTCAGCTACAGTCATTGAAGATAAATCTTTTGAAGCCTCTTCTTTTACGGCTTCTGTTGCTTCTGCTTTAGGTGCAGCAGCTTTCTTCGCAGCTTTCTTAGCTCCTGAAGTTGCGATTCCTTCAATTTGAATTTCAGTTAAAGATTGTCTGTGACCGTTCTTTACTCTGTATCCTTTTCTACGTTTCTTCTTAAAAACGATTACTTTCTCACCTCTAAGGTGTCCTAATACTTTAGCCGTTACTGCGGCTCCTTCTATAGCTGGGGCGCCAACTGTTACATTCCCTTCATTCTCTACTAAAAGAACTTTATCAAAAGCTACTGAAGCTCCTTCTTCTTCTTGTAAACGGTGAACGTATACCTTTTGGTCTTTCGCTACTTTAAACTGCTGCCCTGCTATCTCTACAATTGCGTACATACTTTAGTTTTTATTCGCTTATTATTTTATAATCCTCCTAAATATTACTTTAGGCGGGTGCAAATATAAGGCTTTTTTCTATCTACACAAAACAAAATTTATGCAATAATTGAGTTAAAATACAGTCTGTTACCTTTTTATTAAAGTAACGTTAATTTATGAATATGTCCTTTTTCCAGATAAAACTTTGCTACATTTGAGTGTTACAAAAATTCCTAAAAATTGTAACAATTAGGTAGTCGATACGACTCTTAATTGAATATAAATAAACTTAAACTTATTTAAGAAATCTCATGAAATTATCTTCACTTAAATTCAACTGGGTTTTGGCATGTTTCCTATTAATTGGATTTGCATCCCAGGCTCAAACATTAAACCTTTCAGATCCGTTACCAGAAGACCAGCGGGTGAGAAAAGGTGTCCTCGAAAATGGAATGACTTATTACATTTATCATTCGGACGTCACTCAAAATGCTGCGAGTTACTACATCATTCAAAATGTAGGTTCTGTTCTAGAAAATGACAACCAAAAAGGGTTGGCTCACTTTCTTGAGCATATGGCATTTAACGGAACAGAAAATTTCGAAGGAAAAGGAATCCTAAACACGCTTGAAAAATACGGGGCTGTTTTTGGAAAAGATATCAACGCTTATACTTCTTTTGACGAGACGGTATATAACTTGAACAACATTCCTACATCCGACGGACTCGTAGACACTTGTTTATTAGTTTTAAAAGACTGGTCGAATTACCTGTTGTTAACCGACGAGGAAATCGATGCCGAAAGAGGTGTTATTAAAGAAGAGTGGCGCACAAGACAAAGCGGTCAAATGCGTATCATTCAACAGAACCTGCCAACCATGTTCGGAAACTCAAAATATGGAGAACGCATTCCAATTGGAGATATGGACATTATCGAAAACTTTGAATACAAGGCTTTAAGGGACTTTTACCACGATTGGTACAGAACCGATCTGCAAGCTATTGCTATTATTGGGGATATCGACGTGGATGAAATTGAAAGTAAAATTAAAGCCAGCTTTTCTGAAATTCCAGCAGTAACAAACGGACCAGAGCGCTATACTGTTCAAATCGATGATAACGAAGAAATGGCCTACGCCATTGCAATGGATGAAGAAGTTACGACTTCAAACATCTCTTTTAGTATCAACCATCCAAGATCTTTAAAAGATCAAACTGTTAAAGACTTAAAAGAATCGTTGTTGCATGGGATGGCAACTTCAATGATGTCAGCTCGTTTAAGAGAGAAATCACAAGACCCAGAAGCAGCATTCGTGCAGGCGCGTGTTAGCTATGGAGGATTTGTTAGAGCAAAAAATCAATTCAGTGTGGCAGTTTACCCAAAACCAAACATGCAACATACCGCATTTAAAGATGTGATGACAGAAGTGTACAGAGCTGTAAAGTTCGGATTCACTCCTGCTGAAATTGAAAGAATTGTTGCGGAGTACACGACTTCTTATGAAACTCAGATTTCTAAGTTAGACGACAAGTCGCACGGCGCTATTGCAAGAAATATTCAACAAAACTATTTGGAGAATGAAACTTTGACTGATATTACAGGTGAATTTGAATTGGCGAAAGTAATCTTTGCTTCATTGACTCCTGAAGAAGTTCATGCTTCATTTAAAGCTTTGTATACTCCAAATAATAGAACTATTGTGGTTACTGGTGTGGAAGGAAATAACAACCTTTCAAAAGAAGATGGAGCAGGAATTCTTGCTGCTGTTGAAAACGATGCTTCATTAACTGCTTATGAAGATGCTTTCTCTGGTAAAACATTAACAGATGGTATTACGATCACAGCCGGTAGCATTATAAACTCTAAAAACAATGAAGAAATTGGATCAACTACTTATACTTTAAGTAACGGTGTTGTAGTTCATTATAAGTTCGCAAATAAAAACGCAAACGATGTGAAACTAAGTGCGCGTAGTTATGGTGGGACTTCTTTATTGGCTGAAGAAATGTACCCGGCTGCTAGCTTAGTTGGTGCTTTGGTGCAGTTCTCTGGATTGGGAGACTATTCCATGACTGAACTTCAAAAAGTATTGGCGGGAAAAACTGCATCTACAAATATTTCAGTTTCCGGAACGGGAGAGAGTATTTCTGGTAGCTCAACTACAAAAGATCTTGAAACCATGCTTCAAATGGTGCATTTGAACTTTGAAAAACCACGTTTTGATGAAAATGGTCACAAAGTTTTAATGGAAAATATCGATAATTACTTAATCCGCAGAAGTGAAAACATCAATGAAAAAATGGGTGATAGTATCACTACAACGCTTTATGGTAAGAATCACCCAACACGTCGCATTTTCAATAAAGAATATGCAGCAGATATGACATTCGAAAGAATGAAGGCGGTGTATCTGGATCGTTTTGAAAATGCTGCCGACTTTGAATTCTTTATTGTCGGTGATGTTGAAGCAAGTACTTTAGAACCTTTATTAGAAACTTACCTTGCTAGTATTCAAACCACTTCGGAAAAAGAATCGTTCAAAGACAATTCTACAACTTGGATAAACGCAAACATCGACAAAGATATCTTCTTAAAAATGGAAGACCCGAAGGCTTCTGTAAGAGTCTTATATAAAAACGCTGTTCCTCATAATTTAAAGAATGAATTGTTGGCTAGCGCAATGGGAGACATCCTTACACTTCGTTTTACCGAAACTTTGCGTGAAGATGAAGGAGGAACTTATGGAGCTTCTGCAGGTGCATATTTGAATAAGCGTCCACAAGAAGAAGCAATTTTATCCGTGTCGTTTGATTGTAACCCTGATAAAGTTGAAAAATTGACCGCTATTGTTCAAGAGGAAATTGTAAAAATTGCTAAAGGGGAAATCAATCAGGAAGACTTGGATAAAACTTTGACAAACTATTTGAAAGAAAGAGAACAAAGCAAGGATTACAACAGATACGATATGAATTTGTTGTTGAATTTCTACCGTGAAGGATACAATATGAACAAACCTTCAAACTTTGAAGACATTGTAAATAGCATCAAAATTAAAGACGTTGCTGCTTTTGCTGAAGCCTTATTAAAAAATGCAAATTCATATGAAATTGTATTCAAACCGGAGGCTGCACCTGAAGTTGGTGCCAACATTACTAAAGAATCCGTTTTAAATAAATATGTTGAAGCTATTGGAGGAGAGAAAATCAAATCTGTTACTACCTTGTTAGCTAAAGGAAGTGCTTCAATGCAAGGAATGGAATTAGAGATGTTGACAAAGTCAATGGCACCAAATAAAACCATGGTTCAAATGAGTGGTATGGGAATGGTTTTGTCTAAACAGGCTTTCAATGGAACTACAGGTTACTTCGAACAACAAGGACAACGTGGAGAAATGACTCTGGAACAGGTTGAAGAGAGTAAAAAGTCCTCTGTCCCTTTCTCTGAATTGGATTATTTGAAAAATGAGACTGTGGAATTTGCCGGAGCTGTTTCCATCAACGATAGAGATGCTTATCAGATTAAAGTGAACGATAAGCTTTCTGTTTACTATGATGCTGAAACTGGATTAAAAGTTAAGCAGACAAATAAATCAGCTGCTCCTGATGGAACTATTATAGAGCAGTCAATGTATTTCAGCAATTATAAAGAAGTAAATGGTGTTTTAGTACCATTCTCATATAAAATGAATCTAGGTCCTCAGAGTATTGATTTCACAATGACAGAAATCTTAATCAATGAAGGTGTAACTGAAGGAGATTTTAATTAATACCATTCTATATCCTAAATATTAAAAGCGGCCTGAGGGCCGTTTTTTTTGGTTCAATTATCAGGAATTTAGTTCTTATAATCTCGTTCATACCTCAAACATCATGGCGAAATATTCTTTAATATTAAGGTTACAAGTACAAAGAATTAGCTGTTCTGAATTTCATTTAGTTGGTTTACTTTGTTATGGTAGAATGACAACTTGATTATCTCTTTGGGTGATGTTTAAAGGATGAAAAAATTGTATCGAGATCTAGCTTACCATTAACACACATCAAAACCAATTCGCAATACATCCCTGCAGGTTACTTCAGTTTCATCCAAAAAAAAAACCTTCAACGTTGTAGTTGAAGGTTTTTCAAAAGAAAGGCGGTGACATACTCTCCCACCAGTGGCAGTACCATCTGCGCTGATAGGCTTAACTTCTCTGTTCGGGATGGGAAGAGGTGAGCCCTATCGCTATAACCACCTTA
>CAXQVI010000055.1:0-4702 GCA_964227255.1 Flavobacteriaceae bacterium | reverse complement strand
AGCCGCCATAGCATCGATTAAGTCTGATTTGTTCATAATTTAAATGTTAAATTAATTGGTTATACATAATTAGCTGTTAAGCCGTTAACAAAGTTATACGGAATAAGGGCTTATGCAAGTTTTACCCTCAAAAACCCCGCATTTTGTTAATAAATGTTGGAAAATGTTAATAAAGTGAGCTAATTTTCAGAGTAAAAACCTAGTAATCCCTTTAAAATAGGGGATTTAATGAACTTTTGCACCCTCTTGAAAGGTGTAACCATTCAACAAACTTCTGCAATCCATTTTTTTCTTACCTGCAATTTGAAGTGAATCGATTTTTATGAAGCCACCTTTCACAGCAACACGAATTTCTTTATTGTCTGCTATAATGGTTCCCGATTCATGATTGTGCGACTTTTCTTCTTTGGAAACATCATAAATTTTCACCTTCACTTCCTGTTGATTATTATATAAGGTAGTCCAAGCAGCTGGATATGGATTCAATCCCCGGATCAAATTGTAGATGGTTTGAAGACTTTCATTCCAGTTTATTTGACACGTATTGGTAAAAATTTTTGGAGCAGGTTTTAAATCTTTATTGGGCTGCGCAATAGTTTCTACCTTACCTGAATTAATAAGGTCTAAAGTTTTTACAACAAGTGCACTTCCAATTTGCATCAATCGATCATGCAGAGATGCCAAAATTTCATCATCTCCAATACGAGTTTCTTCTCTTAATATAATGTTTCCAGTGTCAATTTTTTCATCTATGAAAAAAGTCGTAACTCCCGTTTTTGTTTCCCCATTTATAATTGCCCAGTTGATAGGGGCAGCGCCTCTGTAATTGGGTAGAAGAGAGGCATGTAAATTAAAAGTCCCATGTTTTGGCATATTCCAAACCGCTTTGGGAAGCATTCTAAAAGCAACTACTACTTGAATGTCTGCTTGCAAGCTCTTTAGTTCCTCAAGAAAATCTGCATTTTTTAAATTGGTTGGTTGCATTAAATGAAGACCTTTTGAAACGGCATATTTCTTCACGGCGGATTCGTTTAGTTTTCGCCCTCTTCCGGCAGGTTTGTCAGGAGCAGTGATGACCCCAACAACTTCATAATTTGCTTTCACGATGGCGTCCAAAGTAGCAACTGCAAACTCTGGAGTTCCCATAAATACAACCTTTAATTTATTCATGAATTTTTAATCTTGTAAGTATTTTGCAAAGTTAGCTCAATTTTGTTGTTATCAAGCAAGGTTTGCAGGGTTTTGATTATGGCCTCATCTGAAAAGTTTAACGATGCAACTAGTTCCTGAGACGACCATTGTTTATGTCCTAACAGTTTTAAAATTTGTGGAGCTATTTCTGAAGTAGGAATTTTTGATTGTTCTTTTTTACGACAAACATCACAAATGCCACATTCCGTTTTTGAATTTTCTCCGAAATATTTCAGCAGCATATTTCTTCGGCATTTTGTTTCCTCTTGAACAAAACGAATGACTTCATTGAGTTTGTTCTTCTTATGCTCGTTTTGAGAACTCAGATTTTTTGAAATTGAACTCATGGTATAGCGATCCTCGCGAATTTTCAAAAATTGTATTCTTGATGCATTGTTGTGATAGTCATATAGCATGTAGTTTCGAGTACTTAAATCTTCGAGTTGTTCAATGATCCTTTCTTTTGAAACTTTGAGTTTTTGTGATAACTTAAATTCATCAATTACGGTTTCATGATCAAAAATTCCTCCATAAGTGCGCAGTATTAATTGAATCAATTCAGCATCATCTCTATTTTCTTTTAAATAATGAAGTAAAGCTTTATTTGAAATTTCAAACTTAACTGTGGAGCGCTTTTGAAAGTTGTCGTCCAAATAAATAACATCCTCTCGCTCTAAAACCTTAAGAGCATTATAGGTAGGTAATATTTTTAAACCATAAGCAAAGCAGAATTCCTGTAATTGGAATCTTTCTGAATGGTCTGGCTGCTCTCCTAAGGCGATTTTATAGTACTGGTTTAATTTGTTGTATACGAACGAGACATATTCAAAATCTGGTGTGTTTTTTTCGAATCTCTCTTTCGTAGTGTATATGGTCGAATTGTTAAACAGTAAGAGTGCATAGGCTTCTTTTTCATCCCGACCTGCACGACCGGCTTCCTGCATATAGTTTTCTAAACTGGATGGAATCTGTGTATGAATTACCGCTCGGACATTTGATTTGTCAATTCCCATTCCAAACGCGTTTGTGGCAACCATAATGGGTGTTTCTTCCGACATCCATTTGGAATAGGAGTCAGATTTAGCATCGACCGACATGCCTCCGTGATAAAAGCTGCAGGCAATTCCTTGGGCAGATAGTGAAGCAGCAATATCTTTGGTCTCTTTTCTGCTGTTCGTGTAAATAATGCTCGGCTCTTTGAGCTTGTTTACAATCTGTCCTAATTTCTGAGGAATGTTTTCCGTTCGGATGACAGAATAGCTCAAATTTTTACGATTGAAAGATTTTTTGAAAACCGCTGGCTGTTCCAATCCGAGTTGTTCGGATATATCCTTCAAAACATTTGATGTAGCAGTTGCAGTAAGTGCCATGCAAGGAGCGTATGGATGGATTTCCAACAGTTTCTTCAACTTTAAATAAGAAGGTCTGAAATCATGCCCCCATTCAGAAATACAGTGTGCTTCATCGATAGCAATCAAAGCAATTGAAAGTTCTCTTATTTTATCTTGAATAAGTGGCTGGTCAAATTTTTCGGGCGACAAATAAAGAAATTTATAGCTGCCGTATTTCAGGTTGTCGAAAGCAGTAATCGTTTCATCCTTCGATAATTTGGAAGTCAGAGCCAGCGCTTTAATACCTTTTTTCTCAAGTTGACTCACCTGATCTTCAATAAGGGCAATTAGTGGTGAAATTACGATGCAGGTGCCTTCTAAAATTAAACTTGGTAATTGATAACAGATGGATTTACCTCCACCTGTTGGTAATAATACCAAGCTTGATTTTCCGGATAAAGCTGATTGAATTATTTCCTCTTGAAGTGGTCTAAAAGAATCGTGTTTCCAGTATTTTTTTAATGTTTCAAGAGACTGTGTCATATTAAATATTACCTAAAATAAAATCGGTTCTGGCTGCTATCGTTCCAGTTGGGACTTCAATAATTTCATATCCCAATTCGTGATAAGTTCTGTGTAAATAGGTGTGAATTTTTAAAGCCTGCTCATAATCTTCATAACGCTCATTATCAGAGGTGTAAATTTCCTTCCATGGAGGCATAATAAAAACTTTGGTGTATTTGTGCTTAACGCTATTCACAACATATTTTTCCGGGTATTCCTGATTTGCATATTCCATATAAGCATGAACATCAGGAATTCCTCTATCGAAAAATACTAAATCACTTTCTAATTCACAAGCATTTTGGAATTGCTGCATTCTTCCCTCCAGCAATTTTTCACTAAATAACAAAGGATCTGTCAAGAACAATTGATCAATTCCTTGCTGTTGAGCTTCAATTGTTACTTGTCGTGAAATTTCTTCCATACAATCATAATTTCGTAGAATTAACTCTTCAATTACGGTCGATTTTCCTGTGCCCGGGCCTCCAGTGATGACAATCTTCTTTTGCATGGTGCAAAATTAACATTTCTAAGTTTTAAACTAAAAATATTATGTAATTTTGTGGTTTGCTAATTGCAGTTATTGTGATAGCGAAAAATAGATATCAGATTAGAATGGATAAGGAAGCATTTTATAAGAAATTAAAAAAGGACTTAGAGGCAGATTCAAAGTTTCCGTTAAAATACTTGTTTAAATTTATAGTTCCTACTTCTGGTGACCAGGTAAATCAGGTTGAAAAGCTGTTTAATTATTCAGGAGCGGTTATCAATAAAAAGACTTCAAAAACAGGAAAGTTTACCAGTGTTTCAATTCATGTTATCATGAAAAGTGCTGATGATATAATTGCTAAATACAAGGAAGCTGGGGCTATTGAGGGGATTATTTCTTTGTGATACTTTTAACACGCGAAGCCGATATTTACTGATATATTGCGGTATCATTTAACCCTTCAATTAATTGTTAAACTTGCTATTTAGGCATCTCATATTTTTTAGTCTTTTCTTAGGAATATCTCAAGTGTGTTGGGCACAGGAGATGACACCAGTTTTATTTAAAATTGACAATGAAGCCGTTTATACATCCGAATTTATTCGTATGTACAATAAACAGGTGGAGATGCTGGGAGTTGATGATATTAATTCCAAACGCGATTATTTTGATTTGTTTCGAGATTATAAATTAAAAGTAAAAGAGGCAAGAGATAAAGAATTAGACACTTCTTCAAGTTATAAGAATGAATTAGCTGCTTATCGTGAAAGATTACTTCAACCTTATTTGAAAGATGAAGAAGCGAGTAAATTCCTAATAGATGAAGCTTATGAGCGAACGATAACCCAGGTGAATGCGAGTCATATACTCATTAAATTGCGTCGACAGTTTACAGTTCAGGATACCGTAAATGCATATAATGACATCTCTGAATTGCGAAGACGAATTATGGATGGAGAGGAATTTGAAGCACTTGCAAAATCCTTTTCTCAGGACCCTTCAGCTAAAGTAAATGGTGGTAATCTAGGTTTTTTTTCAGCTTTCGAAATGGTTTATCCTTTTGAGTCTGCAGCCTATAATACTCCTGTTGGAGAGGTTTCCATGCCTTTTCGCACCTCCTTTGGCT
>CAXQVI010000054.1:0-36880 GCA_964227255.1 Flavobacteriaceae bacterium | reverse complement strand
CCCGAACAGAGAAGTTAAGCCTATCAGCGCAGATGGTACTGCCACTGGTGGGAGAGTATGTCACCGCCTTTCTTTTGAAAAACCTTCAACTACAACGTTGAAGGTTTTTTTTTGGATGAAACTGAAGCGTCACTTAAATTAGGAACTCAGTGGCAATAAGGCCTAAAGGTAGACGTGATTTATATTTAGTGTTAATAAATTGAATAAACGTTCATTCTTTAAGGCTAGTTCAGATAAATCAAAAAAAGGCCCCTAAAAAATAGGAGCCCTTATATATGGTTGTGAAGTTCAGTTCTAACTTAAAACACTTCTTGAAATCACAATCTTTTGAATTTCAGAAGTTCCTTCGTAAATCTGAGTAATTTTTGCATCACGCATCAATCGTTCAACATGATATTCTTTTACAAACCCGTAGCCACCATGAACCTGAACAGCTTCAACAGTAACACGCATAGCCATTTCAGCAGCGTACAATTTTGCCATTGCACCACTTAGATCATAGTTTTGTTTTTCATCTTTATCCCATGCCGCTTTGATGCATAAGTGACGAGCAGCTTCTATTTCAGTCGCCATATCAGCTAATTTAAATGCAATTGCCTGATGTTTGCTAATCTCTTTACCAAATGCTTTACGTTCTTTTGAGTATTGCAAGGCCAATTCATAAGCTCCGGAAGCAATACCTAACGCTTGAGAAGCAATACCAATTCGTCCTCCAGCCAATGTCTTCATGGCAAATTTAAATCCAAATCCGTCCTCGCCAATTCTATTCTCTTTAGGAACCTTTACATCAGTAAACATTAAAGAGTGTGTATCAGATCCCCTAATTCCTAATTTATTTTCTTTAGGTCCAATTTCGAAACCTTCCATACCTTTTTCAACAATTAAAGCATTGATTCCTCTGTGACCTTTGTCAATATCGGTTTGGGCAATTACCAGGTAAACACTTGCAGTACCACCGTTAGTAATCCAGTTTTTAGTTCCGTTTAACAGGTAGTGGTCTCCATTATCTATTGCCGTTGTCTTTTGTGAAGTAGCGTCTGATCCTGCTTCTGGTTCACTCAAACAAAAAGCTCCAATAATTTCTCCTGTGGCTAATGGTATTAAATATTTTTGTTTTTGCTCTTCAGTTCCAAAAGCTTCAAGACCCCAGCATACCAATGAATTGTTAACCGACATCACAACCGAAGCAGAGGCATCAACCTTAGAGATTTCTTCCATTGCTAATACGTAAGAAATAGTGTCTAAACCACTTCCGCCATATTTTGGATCTACCATCATACCTAAAAATCCAAGTTCTCCCATTTGTTTAATTTCTTCAGCTGGGAAGGTTTGATTTTCATCGCGTTCAATTACTCCGGGTAAAAGGACATTTTGTGCAAAATCGCGAGCTGCATCGCGAATCATAATTTGTTCTTCAGTTAACTTAAAATTCATAATTATTAATACTTATAAATATTTATTTAAAATTTGTCAAATATAGGTCTTTTTTTGAAAGAATTTTGTTAAATATGTAAAATGTAAACGTATTCGTATTGAAGAATTCGCAATGAGTAAAATGAGGATAATTGGATTGATGTCTGGGACTTCTTTAGATGGCTTAGATTTGGTGGATGTAACTATCTGGGGTGAAGCGAATTCATTGAGTTTTCGAATAAATAATACTACTTCGTTACCTTATTCAAAGGAGGTTCAAATTACTTTAAAAAATAGTTTTAATCGTACCGAAAAGGAAGTTCAAAATACTTCAATTGAGTACGGAAGATTTCTTGGAAATGCCGTTCGAGACTTTATGAACGAATTTGAAATAGAAAAAGTCGATTTTATTGCTTCTCACGGGCACACTATTTTTCATAAACCGGAGGAAGGAATTACAGTCCAAATAGGAGATGGACAAACCTTGAGTAATGTATCTGGATTGAAAGTAATTTGCGACTTCAGAACTCAGGATGTTGATCTTGGTGGACAAGGAGCTCCTTTGGTACCTATTGGAGATCAATTGTTTTTTTCGGAGTTTGATTATTGCCTAAATCTGGGAGGATTTGCGAACATCTCTTTTGATGATAAAGGAATCAGGAAGGCATATGATATTTGTCCAGTAAACATAGTTTTAAACCATTATACCAGAAAAATTGGTTTAGAATATGATGAAGGTGGAAAAATAGCGAGTGAAGGTGCTACAAACTCAGAACTACTTAAAGCCTTGAATAAACTACCTTTTTATAGTAAGCCCTACCCTAAATCCCTGGGATACGAATTTGTTGTCGAAGAAATTATTCCTTTAATCGATGCAATGGAATCTAGTATCTCTGTCATTTTGAGAACGGTTGTAGAACACGCTGCGATTCAATTAGCTATGAATCTTCATAAGAGCAATGCTTCTGTTTTAATAACGGGTGGAGGGGCCTATAATTCATTCTTAATTGAGCGCATTAAAGATCTGAGTTTATTAGAAATTCAAATTCCTACCAAAGAGATTATAGATTTCAAAGAAGCTTTGATATTTAGCTTATTGGGGTATTTGAAATCAATGAATAGAGTAAATTGTTTGAGTAGTGTAACCGGAGCCCGAAAAAACCATTCATCAGGGAAAATTTATGAACCCGAAAAATAGGATTTAACTATATTTGGAAACCTTATTAATAAAAGCCCTTAAATAAGTAGATTATGAAACAGCTTTGACCTCTTTTAAGGAGGCGTTGATTAAAATTCGAAATAAAAACCAAAGTGAAATTAACAAGTTAACTAAACATCAAAATGAGAGATCTGCTAACAACGTATGAAAATAAACAACCAGAAGTCGTTTTTCACTGGAAAGATCAGGAAACCGAAGCAGAAGGTTGGACAGTAATAAATTCCTTACGAGGGGGCGCCGCAGGTGGCGGAACACGCATGAGGAAAGGGCTAGACATGAATGAAGTATTGTCGCTTGCCAAAACAATGGAAGTAAAATTTACAGTTTCAGGACCAGCAATTGGAGGTGCGAAATCTGGAATAAATTTTGACCCTAATGATCCAAGAAAAAGAGGAGTATTAGAGCGCTGGTACAAAGCCGTGACTCCTTTATTAAAACATTACTATGGAACTGGAGGGGATTTGAATGTAGATGAAATTCACGATGTAATTCCAATTACAGAAGATAGTGGAGTATGGCATCCTCAAGAAGGAGTCTTTAATGGTCATTTTAAACCAACAGAGGCTGAAAAAATCAACCGCATTGGTCAATTAAGACATGGAGTCGTAAAAGTTATTGATGATCCAAAGTTTTCTCCTAGTGTAAACAAGAAATATACTGTAGCGGACATGCTTACAGGATATGGTGTTGCTGAGGCCGTAAAACATTACTATGCTATATATGGAGGCGAAATTTCGGGTAAAAAAGCCATCGTTCAGGGCTTTGGTAACGTGGGTTCTGCAGCTGCATACTACCTTACTCAATTGGGGGTGAAGGTGATAGGTATAATTGATAAGGATGGCGGACTTTTGAATATGAATGGATTCACCATGGAGGAGATGACAGAATTGTTTTTAACCAAGGATGGGAATAAACTATTTTCTGATAAAATGGTCTCATTTTCGGAAATAAATAGCGAAATTTGGGGAGTCGGAGCGGAAATTTTTGTTCCGGCTGCGGCATCAAGGCTAGTGACCAAAGAACAAGTTCAAAAAATGATTTCATCAGGCTTAGAAGTTATTTCTCCTGGAGCAAATGTACCGTTTGCAGATAAAGAAATATTCTTCGGACCAATTATGGAATTCACAGATAATGAAGTCAGTTTATTGCCTGATTTTATTTCAAATTGTGGGATTGCGAGATTGTTTGCTTATTTGATGGAGGCTCGCGTAGAGTGGCCAATGAAAGACGAAGCTATTTTTAATGATACTTCTGAGCGAATTAAAGGTGCTCTTGACAAGGTCTACCAGAAAAGTAGTGCTAAAACAGGAATTTGCAAGACTGCATTTGAAATTGCTTTGAAACAACTAGTGTAAAGAATTTAATTTAGAATATAAAAAGAGTTAGAATGTTTAAGTATTTTTTGGGTAAAAGCCCGGTTTGGTTCAAAAAGACCATGATTGCCTTTTTAATAGGGAATATGATATTGTATTATGGATTGCCAATGTTAGGTATGGATCATCATATGTCTAATGCAATAGTATCATGGATATTTATATTTGAGTTTATTTTCACATTAGCAATGGCATTAAAATGTTATCCATTGCAATCGGGTGGTTTGTTGGCCATTCAAATTTTAGCACTAAAACTTACGACACCTGAAAATGCGTATCACGAAGTAGACCAGAACCTTGAGGTGATTTTACTATTGATGTTTATGGTTGCGGGGATTTTCTTCATGAAACCTCTGTTGATGTTCATTTTTAGTAAAGTATTTATTAAAGTTCGTTCTAAAATTATTTTATCGGTATTATTCGTTGGTCTTTCAGCTGTATTATCAGCATTTTTAGATGCTTTAACGGTTACCGCCGTTCTTATTTCAGTTGCTGTTGGGTTTTACAGAGTGTATCACAAAATTCATTCTGGAGAATCTGATTATGATAAAAGTGGAGTTAAGGATAAAACTGAATTAAGTGGTGAAACCTTAGAAAGATTCAGAAGTTTTCTTCGAAGTTTGATTATGCATGGGGTAGTAGGTACTGCCCTTGGAGGAGTTTGTACGCTTGTAGGAGAACCTCAAAATCTATTGATAGGAGAACGTTTGGGATGGGATTTCATCGAATTCTTCTTGAGAATGGCACCTATCACAATTCCAGTTTTATTTGCAGGTATTATAACTACGATTTTTCTTGAAAAAACAAAAATCTTTGGATTTGGAGAACAATTACCTTCAGTAGCAAGAGATATTATTGAAAACTACACTGCTATCGAGGATCAAAACAGAACAGATAAAGAAAAGTTCAATTTAGTCATCCAAGCTATTGCTGCAGTTCTTTTAGTTATCGGATTGGCATTGCACTTAGCTCCAGTTGGATTTATCGGATTGGGAATTATTATTTTCCAAACTGCTTTTATGGGAATTACAGATGAGCATCATTTAGGACCTGCTTTTGAGGAAGCTTTGCCTTTTACTGGGCTATTAGTTGTATTTTTTGTAATTGTAGCTATGATTCACGATCAGCATTTATTTACACCAATTATTGCAGCTGCGTTAGAAATGGATGAAAGCATTCAACCTGTCGTGTTTTATTTGGCGAATGGATTTTTATCCATGATTAGCGATAACGTATTTGTCGCGACTGTTTATATTGGAGAGGTAAAAGCAGCTTTTGAAAACGGAGTAATCGACAGAGAACAATTTGAAAAATTAGCGATTGCAATTAATACTGGAACGAACTTACCTTCTGTAGCAACACCGAACGGTCAGGCGGCATTCCTATTCTTATTAACATCGTCATTAGCACCGCTAATTGATTTGTCGTACGGACGCATGGTAAAAATGGCATTCCCTTATACTATTGTTTTAACAATTGTTGGATTATTAGGAGTGTACTTCGTTCTTTAATAATGAAGAAAATTTATAGTACAAAAAGCCTGAGAGAATTCTCAGGCTTTTTTCTATACTTTATTTTCAATTACAATTTTCAAAGACTATTTTCGTTTCAAAATTAGATTAAACTCAAACCCATGTTTATAAACCCTTTTCAAGATTCAGAAGAAATCGCTTCTGAAGTTATTTCCGAAGAAAAAACACTGTCTATCTATAATTTGATTATGGATGGTGGTATAGGAGGACAAATTATCATTGCACTGTTAACTGTTTTGCTGGCAGTCGCGTTTTATATTTATTTTGAACGGTTGTTTACTATTAAAGCAGCTGCTAAAACAGATCGTAATTTCATGAATCAAATTCGTGATTACGTTTCTAATGGTAAATTGGAGGCAGCAAAAATGCTTTGTGTGCAGTCTAATTCTCCCACAGGAAGGCTAATTGAAAAAGGAATTTCCCGTATTGGAAAGCCATTGGACGATATTAATAAAGCCATCGAGAATGCAGGTCGTTTGGAAATCTATAAACTTGAGAAAAATGTGAGTGTATTAGCAACAATTGCAGGCGCTGCCCCTATGATTGGTTTCTTAGGAACGGTAATAGGAATGATTGTAGCAATTCATGAGATTGCAAATTCTGGTGGGCAAATAGATATCAAAATGCTTTCTGATGGTTTGTATACGGCTATGACGACTACTGTAGCAGGATTAATTGTAGGTATTATTTCTTATATTCAGTACAATCATCTTGTTGTGAAAACCAATAAGGTGGTTTATGAGATGGAGGCCAAGTCGGTTGAATTTTTAGATTTATTGAACGAACCTATCTAAAATGGACATAAGAGGAAGAAATAAAATCAATCCGAATTTCAACATGTCGTCTATGACAGATATCGTATTCTTATTATTGATATTCTTCATGATTACTTCGACGTTGGTGACTACGAGTGCACTTGATATTTTATTGCCAAAGGCAAGTGGAAAAACGGAAAATAAGAACTCTGTATCGGTAACTATTACCAAGCAGATGGCATATTATATAGATGCAGAAAAAGTGAATGAATCTCAGTTAGAATCAAGATTAATTGGCTTGGTTGGTAATCGGGAGGCTCCAACGATTGTTTTAAGGGCAGAAGAAGGAGTCCCAATTGAGAAGGCTGTAAAAGTCATGGATATAGCAAACAGAAATCGTTTTAAAGTAATATTGGCAGTAAGACCAAAATAATGGGTTTTTTAGATACAAAAAATAAGCGAAAATCAGCTGCATTAACAAGTGTCATTATGAGTTTGTTAGTGGTCGCTATTTTTTTCTTTGGTTTGAAATATTTAGATCCTCCTGAAGAATATGGGATTGCTGTAAATTTCGGAACCTCTGATGTAGGACAAGGAAATGTTCAGCCTAAAGCTCCCTTAAAGTCTGCGGGTGAGCCCGTTGAAGAAGTTGAAGAGGAAGTAACAGAAGAGATTCAAGAAGAAGTTCAGGAAGAAATACAGGAAGTCGTTGAAAAGTTTGAAGAGACTGAAGTTGAGGAAAGTTCAACTACGACCGAAGAAGTGCTTACTCAGGAATCTGAAGAAGCAATTGCAATTAAGAAAGCTGAAGAAGAACGCAAGAAGCAGGAAGCTGAAGAACGCAAAAAAGAGGAAGAACGATTGGAACGCGAACGCATAGAAGCCGAAAGAAAAGAGCAAGAGCGTTTGGAAACTGAAAGAATAGAGCGCGAGCGTCAGGCAGCCATTGCAAAAAAGAAAGCAGAAGAGGATGCAAAAAAGGCCAAATTGGATGCTATGATTGGTGGAATAAATAATGCTTCAGGAACAGAAGAAGGAGGAGAAGGAAACGACAATCAAGCTGGAGATAAAGGAAAAATCACTGGAGACCCTAATGCTTCTGGCTATTATGGTAATGGAGGTTCTGGAGGTGATGGTGATTATAATTTAGGTAACAGAAAACCTTTAAGTCGTCCAAAACCTGATTATATTTGCAGCGAAGAAGGGTTAGTGGTTGTAGGTATTGAAGTGGACCGTAACGGGCGAGTGATTAAAGCTACACCGGGAATCAAGGGAACGACAAATTCTGCTGCTTGTTTGTTGACACAAGCCAAAGCGGCGGCGCTAAAAACAAGATGGAATTCCGATTCTAATGCTCCTTCAAAACAAGTTGGAACAATAAAGTATAGATTCTCATTATCTCAATAATTTAATGACTTATTCGCAAACCATTGAGTGGATGTTTGCACAATTACCCATGTATCAGAGACAGGGTAGTGTGGCCTTCAAAAAAGATTTAACCAATAGTTTATTACTTGCAGAAGCGTTAAACAATCCTCATAAAAAATTCAAATCGATTCATGTTGCTGGAACCAATGGAAAAGGTTCAACCAGTCATATGATTGCTTCCGTTCTTCAGGAAGCAGGTTATAAAGTAGGTTTGTACACTTCACCACATTTAAAGGATTTTAGAGAGCGCATTAAAATCAATGGGCAAATGATGCCTCAACAGGATGTGGTTGATTTTATAGCCGAACAGAAATCTTTTTTTGAGGCGCAGAAGGTTTCTTTTTTTGAAATGACTGTTGGTATGGCATTTTATTATTTCGCGAAGGAGCAAGTCGACATTGCAGTAATTGAAGTCGGTTTGGGAGGAAGATTAGATTCTACAAACATCATAACACCAGAAGTTTCTGTAATCACAAATATTGGATTGGATCATACGCAGTTTTTGGGAACTACATTGCCTGAAATAGCATCTGAAAAAGCGGGAATTATAAAAAATAATATTCCAGTAATTGTCGGAGAATATCAGGAAGAAGTGATGGATGTATTTATTTCCAAATCCAAAGAACTAAATGCTCCATTGACTTTAGCGACGAGTGTTGTAAACGAAGACTATTCATCGGATTTATCTGGTTCGTATCAAAAAAATAATTGTATTACTGCTGTTGCCACCATCAAAGAACTATCAAACCATGGATTTGAGATCTCAGAAGCTGTTCTTAGAAATGGTTTATTGAAGGTAGTTGAAAACACTCAGCTGTTGGGCAGGTGGCAGGAGATTCATAACAATCCTAAAGCTATTTGCGATACGGGACATAATAGGGAAGGTTTAACTTATGTAATGCAACAACTTTCAGAAGAAATATATGAGCGACTTCATTTGGTTTTGGGAGTAGTGAATGATAAAGAGTTGGAAGGAGTACTTCCAATGTTCCCAAAAGAAGCGTCTTATTATTTTTGTCGCCCGAATATCCCAAGAGGTCTGGATGCTGAAGTACTTCAGAAAAAAGCAGCACAATTTGATTTGATGGGATCGAATTATAATTCCGTTCAGGAGGCTTTTGAAGCGGCATTACTACATGCTAATGAAAATGATTTAATATTTGTCGGTGGGAGTACTTTTGTCGTTGCAGAAGTTGTTTAGAAAGGAATATATAAAAAATCGTATATTTAGAATTGTATAAATATTTACCCTTTACAGTATTTATACCATTATTTCTCTTTTAGGTATTACCCCAAACATTGTTTCTTAGCCTCAATTGAAAACCTCATTTGAACCTCAGTGCTTTTCAAAAGCTCATAGATGTAACTAATTAATCTATATATTATGAAAACAATGAAAATGATTGGACTGGTATTTTTTGCCATGTGTCTAAGTGTGAATTTTTCTGTGCAAGCTCAAGAAACTGAGGAAGCGCCTTTTGAACCGTTATTTCTAACAGTCGTAACTACTAAATGGAATACAGATCCTGATGTTGATTTTTCCGACTGGGAAGCGGTTGAAAAAGAATACCATGAAAAGGTAACTATGAAAAACGAATTGATTTTAGGATCAGGATTTTACATGCATTATTTTACACCAAAGGACAATGAAATTAAGTTGGTTACAGTTTACAAAACATGGGAAGACATTGAGGGTGTTAATGATGTGATAAATAAATTAATTGAAGAAGGTTGGCCAAATGAAGAAGAGCGAGATGCTTTTTTCAAAAAGCGCAATAGCTATTATAGTACCTGGCATAGTGATGAAATATATGTAACTACACCTTATTCAAAACCTATGGATCTAAATACGGAGAAACCTCTTATATTTTATGTGCAGATGCATTACCGAGGTGATGGGGGAAAAGGATACAAAGAATACTTTGATAACATCACAATGAAGAATCCTTATTTGAAGGCATTTTATACACATGTTCATCGTTGGGGATCAAATTCAAATGAAGTTGCTGAAGTAAGAGTATATGAGAGTTTAGCAGATATGGAGAAAGGAAATGAAGAAGTGAATAAGCTAATTGAAGCTCATTGGCCAGATGAGGAAGAACGAACTAAGTTTTTTGAAGAATATGATAAAATGTTTAAGGGCCATGGGGATTATTTTTACAGACATGTTCCATTCTTGGTAAAATAGTAAAATATTGAAAATGAAAGGGATGCAATTATAGTTTTAAAATGTTTGTATTTGGATTATATTTTGAAGCCAAAATTAGAGTTTTTTTTGAATCAAAAGTTTTGTCAAATCAAAAAGAGGTTCTATATTTGCATCCGCTTAGGGCGATTAGCTCAGTTGGTTCAGAGCACCTCGTTTACACCGAGGGGGTCGGGGGTTCGAATCCCTCATCGCCCACAGATAAGAACAAAAGTCTTGCAGAAATGCAGGACTTTTTTCATTTATAACTATGACATGCTTGTTTGTAAAAGGTTTTGAGGATACATATATTCAGACCAAGCCTGAAGACTTTTGATGTTTCAACATGGATGTAGCAGTGATGGAGGATAGTTAATCCCTAAAACCAATAATTATTCCAAAGTAATTTAGGAATGAATTCCATAGATTGCAGTGCCGTTCCACAATTGGCAAACGCAAATGAGGGTTTTAACATGATAATTTCTTCGTATAATTGGCGGATTTTTGAACTGCCATTTTGAAGTATTCTTCTAATTTTGTTAAGATTCTAGCATATTACTATGAGAAATAAAATACTTCTAATCTTACTGACCTTTATGCTTGTAGCATTTGCCACAAAGTATCAAAATGAACTACCAAAGTTGATTTTAGAAAAACTAGAGTCCTATTCACAAAATGAATTTCCTGAAAAGGTCTATGTTCAAACCGATAAGACAATCTATGCTAAAAATGAAACAATTTGGTTTGCAGGATATTTGGTCAATGGAGTTAATCATTTGAAGAGTACTAAGAGTTTTGTTTTGCATGTGGATTTACTTGATGAATTAGACAGTATTGTTGCTCACAGAAGACTTTTTATCAATGAAATTAGTGAGGCTGGAGATTTTGAAATAGATAAAAATTGGAAGCCTGGGAACTATAGGATTAGAGCATATACAAATTTTATGAGAAATGATGATTCGGCCTATTTCTTTTATAAAGAGCTTTTGATTTTGGGTGCGGAAAATATGGAAGTGAAAAAGAGCAACGCAATTGAAAAGGAGTTATTTGAGTTTGTGAGACCAAGTTTGGAGTTTTATCCTGAAGGAGGAAATTTGATTGTAGGAGTTCAGAATAAAGTTGCGTTAAAATTGAGCGGAGTTTCCGAAGGTGTAAAAGATATTACTGGAAGGGTAGTAGATACAGATGGTAATGAAGTTTCAAAATTTCAAATTTATGAATTCGGACTTGGGGTTTTAAACTTTATTCCTCAAGATGGAAAGATGTATTATGCTAGTATTGATTACAATGGAAATGAAGAGCATTATCCTTTACCTAAAGCCCTTTTACAAGGTTATGGATTAAGTGTAATAAATCAGGGTGAAAATATTGTCATTCACCCTTTTTCAAATAATGAATCTGGTTTAAAAGGAACGTTTTTAGTCGCGCATCAAAGAGGACAAACTATATTTCAAAAATATCAGGAAGAAGAATTAGCCGATTATTCAATTTTATTGAATGCTGCTGATTTCGATGATGGCGTTGTTCATTTAACTTTATTTGATTCCACTGGAGTTCCAGTTTCCGAAAGATTATTTTTTGTTAACAACACATTAAATGACGTTGATGTTGTCATTAAAAACAATGAATCAGAACTTTCAACAAGGAATCATGTGGTTTTAGAGTTGAGTGCAAAAGATCAGGCAGGTAATTTAACGGCTGGAAATTTTTCAATGGCGGTAAGAGATGTTAAGGTTTTAGGTGAAAAGGATGCCGGAGAGACTATTAAAACATGGTTGTTGCTAAATTCAGATTTGAGAGGCGCTTTGGAAAATCCGAAATACTTTTTTGAAGTGGGTGAAGAAAATAAAAAGCGGTTTTTGTTAGATTTAGTTATGTTGACGAATGGATGGAGAAGATTTAGTTGGCATGAGTTGTTGAAAGAACAGACTAAGCCAAATCAATTTAAGATTGAAAGAGGAATATTCATATCAGGCGTAGTAAAAAATTTAAAATCCCCTTATGAACCATTGGCTGTCCCAACAAGATTAACATTAGTCAAAAAGCAACCCTACCAGGAGGTTGTTGAATCCGATGAAAATGGAAATTTCAGTTTTGGTCCTTTTGTATTCTTTGATGCGATGCCGACATTAATAGAAGCGAGAAAAACAGATTTAAATTCTGAGAAGAACAGTGATCGCAAAGTATTGATTTCGATAAAAAATAACGAAAACTATCCTGAATTTATTGACGAAACCAATTACTCAAGAGATGAAGTAGATTTGACAGCTATGTTGAATGTTGCAAATTATCTTAATCAAATTAAGGCTGAATACGGAGAGAATGTAAATGAGCTGGATGAAGTTCTGGTTAAAGGAAAGGCGAAAACTGATTTGGATAGGCGAGAAGAGGAAATGGATGCCAGAACAATATATGGATCTCCAACAGATAGAGTGGTGACTGCGGATGAACGAGGTGCTGAATGGAAAACTGTATTGGAAGTACTCAGAGCTCGACCTGGAATTCAGCCATTAGGAAACGGAATTTCATTAAGAGGAAGAAGGTCTCCAGCTTTTTATTTGGATGGTATGGAGATTGATTCTACCTATATTGGAACTATTTATGCAAATGATGTTTCTTTTATTGATATTCTGAAAGGACCAGACGCCAATATTTATTCTAATAGTAATAATGGAGTTGTTGCTATATATTCAAAGATTGGAACAGAGATTAGTGTTGGAAGTGTAAAACGTCAACCTGGAATTATTGATTTCTCTTCTCAAGGGTTCTATGTTGCTAGAGAATTTTATTCTCCAGATCATATAAATGGATTTGAAGAACAATCGAAACCTGATTCGCGAACTACACTTTATTGGAATCCTGAAATTAAATTGAAGTCGAATGAAATATATCGACTATCGTTTTTTACGGGTGATTTAAAGGGAGAATATGAAATTGAAATAGAAGGACTTACAACACAGGGCGTTCCAGTTAACAGTAAAAGCCATTTCGTTGTGGAATAAATAAGTTGCCAGCGAATTTATAACCTTGATGATTGTTTTTCAGAGTATCCTATGAAATAAAAAACAAGATGGAGAAAGTAGCTAAATTTCTATTTGATAATTTTGTTAATTTATTCAGAGGTTCTATATTTGCATCCGCTCAGGGCGATTAGCTCAGTTGGTTCAGAGCACCTCGTTTACACCGAGGGGGTCGGGGGTTCGAATCCCTCATCGCCCACAGATAAGAAAAAGTCTTGCAATTATGCAAGACTTTTTTCATTTATAATATTGCAAGATTGTGCGCAAAGGGCTTAGAGTAAAAAGTCTTCTGGCGAAGCCAGAAGACTTTTTGATATTTCAACATGGGCTATATTTTTTATGAACTATGCACGGCAACCCAGGGATTTTACTTGAATCTGCGGATTTATTTTAGGAATTACTCCAGTATTCTGGATATTCTTTAAGCATTTTTATCTATAAACATTTTTTTAAAAACCATAAAGAGCTGGTAATTAAATCATTAACTTTAGTATTGAATCTAATTAAATACGGTGTTATGAAAAATTTAATGAAACTTTTGGTTGTTGTTGCAATAATATTTGTTGGTTGTACAGATAAAAAAGGATCTGTAAAAATTGAAACCAATGAAATTCATGAAATTAGTCTGGAAGGTATGTGGAAATTAAAGTCTGGTATATGGGATAATCAAGATGGAACTTTTTTAAGATATCCCGACGATAGCATTTCGCAAGGTGACGCCTATAATATTTTTAGTAAAACACATTATATGACTATTGCGAAGGCTCCTTTAATGGAATATTTTAGAGGGGAGCTATCTGCTTATTCCATAAATAATGACCAAATTACAATTAAAACAGTTTTAAGTAATTTTGATTCAAATGAAGGAATGGAGGTAACATGGAAATTTATAGTTGAAGGAAATCTTTTAAAAGCCGAATTAGGCAACAATAAAGAAGTTTGGGAGCGAGTGGATTAAATATTAAAATTATATAAAAATTCACTATTCTTGAATAGGATTATAAAAGTAGCGTATGCAGTTTACATTCTAAATTATAAATTTTGATTTATGGATTCAATAGCGATTATTATTGGGATTGTAGCTTTGATGCTCATTTGGTGGAATTTATCAATAAGTATAAAAATTGTTAAATATTTAAGGAATGAAGGATTTGATGCCAGTCTATTTAACAATGGTTTTTATGTTAAGGGTAAAATATTTGATTATGTACCACTATATAAAAAAGTTACGATGAAGAAGACTGGTAAAACAGGAAAGTGGTATTCCCTGTTCTACACATCATTTATTTTAATACTGGTTTTTTTATTGTTGGGTATTTTGGTTGTCACAGGTTGGAAGTAAGATGTGAGACTAACTTGGGCTGAAGTATTTGAGCTCTTAATAGTATAGGGTTTTTCTCTATAATTCATAGTTTTGGGCCTAAATTATTTTCAATTAGCGCAGTGTAACGGATTTTAAATACGATGATTTAAAAAGGAATAGATTATTTTTTATATCTATAGAAAAATTCTTAAAATGAGGTTGGGTCTTATTAAAAGACTACTTCGAAGGTTTGCTTCACTAAATGAGGACTCAAGGGATTTTATTGCAAAAGAGGTTCCGTATTTAGAATAACTCATTCAACGTTTTGTAAAGTACATATAAGTGCTTATTTGCTTCAAAATCAATGACTTTCCACTAACATATTGTTTAACAAAACAAATAAAATGTTAAACATAATAAAAATCATGCTAATTATTTGATTTTATTTGTATTTCGTTAGAAAATAATTGTTTAACTAATAAATAATTTGGTTAAACAAAACATAGTGTTTAACTTTGAATCATTAACATTAAACACTTTACGAATGAAAACGCTAACAACTTACTTTACGATTTTAACAATTGCTATGTTTACGTTTACGTCATGTTCAAATGATGACGCTGTTGATATGAATAACTATGGTGACATAGAGGCTAAAGCTCCAAAGAAAGGAGATCAAACAATAGCGGAAATTGTAACAGGAAATGCAGATTTTGCAATTTTATTGGCAGCTCTTCAATATGCTGGTTTAGACGGTGTATTCGCTGGGACTGATCAGTTTACTGTATTCGCTCCAAAAAATGATTCTTTTGTTGCTTTGCTAGGCGCTCTTGAAATTGATCTTACTGATGAATCGGGAAACATGAAAACATTTGATCAAATTTTTACAGAAGTGGACGCAAAGATTGCACCCGCGACTGTTGGAGATGTATTATTATATCATGTAACAGAAGGTAGAAGGGCTGCTAATAGTGTAGTTCCAAGTAATAACTATAGAACAATAGAGACTTTATTAGGGGCTAGTTTTATGGTAAGTTCAAGTGCACAGATTATGACTGGTGGGAACGCAAACCCAGTAGATTTTGATTTAAACATGATTGATATTTCAGCATCGAATGGAATCATACATGTAGTTCAAGCCGTATTATTACCATAAAATATTGTAATTTTTTTTGATTGATATGCCTTCTTTGTGGTTTGAAGGCAAAAAAAAAGCTCTAGTCTGAAACTAGAGCTTTTTTATTTTATCATTGAACGAAAACTTAATCCGTTTTAAAGTTCCATATTTGTCCGATGGTTTCTCCTCCTTGACCATCTTTAACAACAACTTTCCAAGAATAGCTGGAAGAACCTGAAACATTTACTACATAAGTGTTTTCAGATATGTTTTCAGCAGCTAATTGGGTTGGTGTATCTCCAGTCTCAAAATATACATCATAAGTCAATGAATCTCCATCAACATCACTTGCAGTCCATGATAGTGTAGCTGTAGCCTCTGTAACAATGCTATTTAAAGCTGGACCTCCTAAAACAGGTGCAAATGGTAAATGATTGGTTTCACCTTCTCCTTCAGTGTAAAATTGATTCGTTGACGAATAATTACTTGATGCTCCTTTACTGTCTGTTGCTAAGATTCTCCAATAGTAGGCAACACCTTTATCTAAATTAATAACTTGTGAGGTTGCTGTACTGGAAATTGAATGTTCCACCTGAGTAAATCCTTGATCTAAGGCTACTTGAAATGTATAGGTGATTGGGTCGCCTTCAGAATCTGTTGAGGTTCCCCAACTAAAATTCACAGAATTGTCAATACATAATTCATTATTACCAGGATATACCAGGGAAGGAGTGCTGGGAGCAGTATTTTCAACTGGAGGAGGAGTGCCTCCACCGCCGCCGTCGCCGCCACAAGCATTAAAAACAAAAGCCAATACTGCGATATATAATAATTTCTTCATCTTATTCTTTAATTATTTTAAATACTAATGGTTGCTTTAAATAAACCTTTGCAATATACAATCCTGAAGTTTTATTTTCAAGAGAAATAGCTACTTTTCCATTTGAAGGAGAATAAGTTCCAGTTGAAATCAAACTTCCCGATATTGAGAAGATTTCAATAGCAACATTCCCCTGACTTTGTGGAATTGAAAAAGTGAATACATTCTTACTCGGATTTGGATAAACACCAATCATTTCCGAGAAATCGATTTTTTTAGCTAAAACCCCTTCACAAGAAACTTTTGTACTGATTTCAACCTCATCTCCATCGTGAACATCAATCTCAAATTCTGACTTATTAGATTCGAATTTAACAATTCCGTTTACAGATGCATAGAAAGGAGCCGTACCGCTTTCAATTGAAATCTGAAGTTTGTTACCTGCCAAAGTTGTTTTTCCTAATAAAGATACCCCTGCATCTACTGTCACTTCATAACATTGAGAATAACCAGTTCCTTTTACAGAAATACAGAACTCATAAACATTAGGAGGTAAATTCTCAACGACTAATTCGGAAGTGAAGTCATAATCAGTTCCATTAATCGTCACCGAATAATCTTCCGCAGATTTTGCAGTAATTGTAATAATTCCGTTGTTTTTATCCGGACAAGTTTCACTAGTCACCTGCACCGTAAAGTTATCTGCAGGAAGCGAGAATAATTCACATCCAAATTCATTTACGACGGCCCCAGGGAAACTATTCGGACAATTATCTATATCGTCTGATATACCGTCATTATCACTGTCGTCAGAATTTGTTCCTCCTCTAGGATCTGCTAACTTAACTGTTGAATACATGCGGTATTCACCGGGTTTCAATGTAATAGTCTCTGTCGTATTTGAAACTTCTAATTCTTCGCTGTTGAAGTAGTTGTACCAAGTTCCGGTTTTAGTGAAATTCGGATTGACTTCTTTAGAAACGATATCGAAGTTACCTATGATTACAACATCCATCGAATCGTCTGAAAGAGATAAAGTCTTTATCAAACCATTTTCAATAAGATTGAAGGTTTCCGTATTAAACACATCTGGGTATGCTGTTTTGAACTGAATCATAGTCGCCCAAGTATTGTATACATGCTTCCGATTTGGTACATCAAAATAATCCCATCGAACAGGTTTTCTTCCTACACGATCGTTAAAATTGATATCATAATCGTATCCCACTTCCCCGAACTGCCAAATCATTTTCGGACCAGGTATGGTAAACAGGAACATCCCTGCTAATTCTTCTCTTTCAAGAGCAGTGTTTAAATCTTTGACATTGTAATTCGTATTGGATTCCCCGTCATTCAGATTTTCAAACATAATACGTTGTTCATCATGGCTTTCCATGTAACCAACAACTCCTGGTTTCGTCCAGCCTCGTCGTTGGTACGACATCCAGTCGATATTACCACCTCCAGGTTTTCCTTTTGTATTCTGACTAAATGACCAATGAAGATTCCCCCATAAAAGGATTCCATAGTCTGCCAATTCTTTTTCTTCTGAATTTTCAGAAAGATGCTCGAAAATAACATAAGGTTTATTGTCTATGTCATGACTCCAGGTATGATCTGCGTAATTTTTTAAGATGTCAATACGAGATGCATCGTAATCACTGGCCCAGTTATTACTTCCGTACCATAAAGTATTTGAAAATCCTTTGGTAAAATCGAAGCGGTATCCGTCTACTTTGTACTCTTCAATCCAGTAAGAAATGACATCGTTGAAGAAATCGACAGTATATTGAGATTCGTGATTGAAATCGTATCCCCAATGTGCTGAGGTGTTATCAACAAAGTTATGGTCTTCGTTATACCATGGATTGTCTGAAGCAGGTTTATTTGCAGCGCTGTTCCAATACATTTGAACCATTGGCGATTGACTAAAAGAATGGTTGAAAACCACATCTACAATCACAGCGATGCCACGTTTGTGGCATTCATCTACAAATTCCTTGAATTTGTTCTTAGTCCCATAAGCTTTGTCCAGAGCAAAGTATAAAGCCGGATTGTACCCCCAGCTATCAGCTCCCTCAAATTCATTAACGGGCATTAATTCGATGGCGTTTACACCTAGTCCCTCAAGGTAGTCCAGACGCGTTAGTGCTTCATTATATGAATCAGATTCTACGAAATCCCGAATGTGAAGTTCGTAGATTATCAAATTGCTTTCGTCTGGTTTTATAAAGTCTTGAACTTCCCATGCATAAGCTGCTTCATTTATTTTGAAGGCACTTACAAATCCCTCGGTCTTGCCAGTTGGGTATTCTTTTAAATCAGGGTAGTTTCCTTCTTTAATCCATTGATCATTCCAAGGATCTAATATTTTTTCTGAATATGGATCTGCAACTTTAATACTATAGTCAATAAAGTATTGGTAGGCATATTCTGTGTTTGGGTCTAGGTCAGGTACGGTCACCCAAAAATGGTCACCATCCTTATACATTTGATAATTGGTAGAAATACTCCAATCGTTAAAATCTCCTAATAGGTGCACTGATTCTTTCCCCGGAGCTAGTAATACAAATGTTACCGAGTTATCAGGGTTGCTATTTACACCGTTTTCAACACCTGCAGGCATCGGTTGATTGCTCGTTGGTGCTTTAATGAAGATTGAAATTTCACTTTCTTTTGTTTCAGTTCCAGCTTCAGCAGTTACTTTTATCGTATGATTCCCTGAATCTGAGAATGAAGTCGTATAGCTTATTTGAGTATTGTTTGAAACAGATTTTTTTGATTCGCCATCAACGAATAATTCTAAATCTGCATTGGAAGAAGCCTCAGCTTCAAAAGTAATAACTTCAAACCTGTCATAGGCCGCACCATCATTTGGTGATGTAAAGGCAACATTCAATCCTCCCTGAAAGATATCGATGAATATGTCTGGAGAAGTTTGAGTACTGGCATTTGAATTTCTAAAAACGAAGCTTAATTCAGTTACAACTCCTTCCGCAGGTATTCCATAAAAACTATGAATGTCTGGGGTAATCGTAAAAGTGTATCGATTTGGATTGCTGTTATCTCTTGTAAGTTTTGGGTTCACTGAATTTTGGGCCCATTCTCCGATCACGTATTGCCAGCGTTCTCCATCAACAGTTGCACCGGTATGAGCGTAAATATCGCCTGTTTCACCTTCTAAAGGTGTGTCAGTGGCATTAAAAATGATGGTTATTTCTCCTTCAATAGATGGAATAGACGGATTAGTTGTCACCTGTGAATAGAGCAGGGAGCTTACCAAAAATGATAAAAAAAGTAATATTTTCTTCATGGGCATAATAGTCTTAAATAATATAAAAACTGCACAGCAGATACTGTGCAGTTTTGTATTTATATCAAATAATCATTTCAGAATTATTGAATTGTCCAAACTGGAGCATTAGGGTCAGCAAAGTCAATCGTGATATTGTAAGTACCTGCAGAAACAGGAATATTATCACCACCATTGTCTAAAACTCCATCAAGACCTGTGTCTCCGAAGTTATTGTCCCATGAGTTGTTTGCTCTGAACTTCATTTCTCCATCAGCTAACGTAACTCCATTAATGTACCAGAAGTCATCCTTCTCAAAAGATAAGTTCAAAGGTACGTCTGGTCCGTCCCATCCATTAGGTGCCGCAGATCCTACGATTCCCCAGATGAATGTTGGTTTAATTGAGTATTCGAAAGTTTTAAAGTCTACAGTTACTAGGTAAGTTCCAGCGTTTACAGGTATATTGTCTCCACCAGCATCTAAAACTCCATCGCTTCCATTATCACCGTAGTTTACTCCCCAATCATTATTTTGACGAACTTTGATTTCTCCAGTTGCCAATTCAACCAGAGCTTTCCATGTGTCAGAGAATGGGTCATACTGTAAAGGCATATCTGGTCCGTCCCAACCATTTGTAGTTGCAGAACCGACAAGTCCCCACGCATACTCTTCAATCGTGTATGTTAAAGTAGTTAAATCTAAAGTAATTTTATAAGTCCCAGCATTAACAGGAATGTTGTCTCCACCTTCGTCTAAAGTTCCATCTAAACCACTGTCACCATAGTTGAAATCCCATGCATTGTTTGTTCTAAACTTAATTTCACCACCAGTTAAAGTAGGGTAAGCTACTAAAACATCAGCTTCTGAAGTTTTATAGAAAGGTACATCTGGTCCATCCCATCCGTTTGGAGTAGCTGAACCAACTACACCCCAAATAGTAGAAAGATCTAATTTATCTTCAAAAGCAGTTGCAGTTAATGTAACGCTACTTGAAGCAATCTCTTTATACGAACTTAATACGGCATCAACTTTAATGTTTGTTTGGTTAGCTACGCCACCTTCAAAACCTAAGTTTAGTAAAATTTTATTCAATTCACTTGTCGTAAAAGTTTTAGATAATGCAGATCCTGCATTCACAACTTCGGTTAAGTCTGCATATGTAAAAGAAATTCTATAGCTAGGAGCAGCTTCGAATCCATAAGCAGGCTCGGACCAAGAAACAGTTAATACGTCAGCATCAAGGTTATCTTTGTCTAAAACAACATCTGAGCTTGATAGACTAACTACTGTTTCGGCACTCGGATTTAATACCGGATATTCCTCGTCATCGCACGCTACTATAAGGGTAGTAGCGAACATGAATAATAATAATCTATTTAATAATTTCATTGTTTGCATTTGTTTTAATTAGTACCCAGGGTTTTGTGTTAAATTAGGATTCGCATTAATATCCGTTGAAGGAATTGGCAATCTGTCTAAGTAGCTCGGAGTTGAGATACCATCTTTAACACCACCTTTCCAAGGCCATAAATAATCAGTTTGACTGAATCTTCCGTAACGGATTAAGTCAGTTCTTCTGTGACCTTCCCAGTATAATTCTCTTGCTCTTTCATCTAAGATGAAATCTAAATCAATAGAAGCGATAGTTCCAAAATTATTTGCTCTTGCTCTTAATTCATTCATATAAGAAATTGCTAACGCTTCACTTCCTCCACCACCTCTAAGAGTTGCTTCAGCATACATTAAGTATACATCTGCCAGTCTCATTAATGGGAAGTCAGTATCTGTAAAGTCTCCATTGGTATCAGAACCAGGGTTACCATTTTGGTCAACATTTTTAAACTTAGTAATTGCATACCCATCTGTAAATGTAGAGATAGACTCAATTTCCAGGTTTTGACCTTCAGTAAAGAACATCGCTCTTGGATCTTGTTCTAACATATAAGTTCCATTGTTTAAGTCGAGTGTAATTCTGTACAATCCACCAGATACTGGAATATTTGCTCCACCCGCTTCAATAGTTCCATCTGTTCCATCATCACCGTAGTTGAATCCCCAGTCGTTGTTTTGTCTGAATTTCATTTCTCCATCAGTCAATACATAGAATCCTTGGTATAATCCAGTAGAAACTTCATGTAAGTTTGCATCAGGTCCAGACCATCCGTTTGGAGTAGCATCTCCTACTATTCCCCAAGTTGATTCTGGTCCAATCGCAGCATTAGATGCACCAATGTTAATTCCAGTTTTGAACTTACTCACTAAAGCGCTGGTAGTACGAGTACCACCCCAACCTCCGTTCACACCGAAGTCAGATGGGTTCATATCTCCACCAATTGCAGCATGAATTAAGAAAGTTGTACCTCCATAAGATTGTGTATGTAATCCGTCGAATGCAATTGGGAAAATGACTCCATTTGCATTTTGGTTGTCGGCCAAAAACATATTGGCATAGTTTCCTTCCAAAGTGTAACCAGCGTTGATTACTTTTTCAGAATAAGCTACACAATCGCTGTAACGACCCGATCCAATATAAACCTCAGCATTCAAGTATAATTTAGCTAATAGAGACCAAGCAGCAGCTTTGTCTGCTCTTGCATACTCATTTCCTCTAGCAGCAACTAAAGTTCCCTCAACAGCTTTCAATTCGCTTTCTACAAAGTCGAATAATTGCTGTGCACTGTATTGTTCTGGGAAGAAAAATCCAACTTCGTCAGCTTCAGTAACAAATGGGAATGTTCCATACAAGTCTAATGCATGGTAGTATGATAAAGCTCTTAAGAAACGTGCTTCAGCTCTATAAATTTGAATCTCTGCGTACAATGCATCATCAGTTCCTCGAGCTGATAATTTGCTATCAGTTGTTTCTCTTAAGAAAGAGTTCGTAGAAGTAATTTGATACATTAAACGGTTGTAAAGAGCAGCAATGAACTCATTTGAAGAAGTCCAATCTTGCTCGTGGTAGTCAGGTAAACTACCATCAGCCCAACCAATTACGGCTTCATCTGTAGTAACCTCCTGTGCTAACCAGTATTGTCTTAAGTACTGGCTAAATCCTTCGTCAATTCCAGTAATATCAGGTAAACCTGCTGGTCCTTGTTGTCCACTAATTGCTAATCCGGCATATAATTTAGCTAATACTTGCTTATATGCTTCAGAATCTTCAAACAATTCATCAGCAAGAACAACATCTTTGTCTTGTGGAACTTGGTCTAATTCACTTAAACAAGAAGTCAATGTGAATAAGCTTACTAAAGTTCCTAAGAATAATATTTTAAATGAATATTTTTTCATGTCTCGTCAATTAAAAGTTTAAGTTCACACCTAGTTGATAAATAGTTGGTCTAGGGTAGATATTGTAATCAATTCCACCTCCAACTTCAGGGTCAATTCCTTCGTAATCTGTAATTGTTAAAATATTAGTAACAGTTGCAGATAAAGAAAGGTTTGTAGTTTCACCTAAGGCATCACCAAAGTTATAACCTATAGTTGCGTTATCCCATTTCACGAATGAAGCTTCTTGAATATAGTAGTCAGAAAGATATCTTTCAGCACCACCATTTACAAATCCAGAAGCAACTACATCTTGAACTCCATTACTGATTACTTCAGGGAATGCAGGGTTCAATAATTGATCTCTAAATCCGTGGTTAGAATTAACGTTATTGTACACATAGTTTCCAATGTTAGATCTCCAAGCCATGTTGAAGGACCAGTCTTTCCATGTGAAATCAGTTGTGAAACCGATTAAATGGTCAGGAGTTGGTCTTTTATATCTGTACTTGTCAGCAGTAGTAATTTGTCCGTCGTTATTACGGTCAACATAAACTCCTTCTACTGGTGTTCCATTTGCATCATAAACTTGCTCATAAACGAAGAAAGTATATGGAGCAAATCCTACAGAGTGTCTTTGGATCGTGTTACCAACACCACCTGAGAATCCACCAACTTCAACACCTTCGTAAGTAGGGTCGTCATTCGTAGTTAACTTTGTAATTTCAGTTTCTTGGTACGTGTAGTTCGCAGTCAAGTTCAAGCTCATTTCATCTTTATTGATAACTCTTGAACTCAAAGTAACTTCAACTCCTTGGTTTTCCATTGTCCCAATGTTTGCATTACCTGCATTTGATAATGAAGATCCTGCTGGGAATGGAATGAAGTTTAACAAGTCAATTGTCTCTCTTTGGTAGTAATCAACAGATCCGTAGATTACATCATTTGCAAATCCGAAATCCAATCCAAAGTTGATTGTTTCCGTTTCTTCCCACTTCAATGTAGTATTGAATGGTTCTGCTCTAAATGTATTGATAAAGTTTGAACCAAACTGGTATTGTGCACTATTTGTACTTCCTAAGTACGTGGCAATTGCCGGATAGTAGTTACCAATATCTTGCTGACCTGTAATACCCCAGGAAGCTCTAATTTTTAAGTTTGTGAACGTGTTGGAATCTTTCATCCAATTTTCATCAATCAATTTCCATGCGAAAGCTGCGGAAGGGAAGTTACCCCATTTGTTGTCTCCAACAAATCTTGAAGAACCGTCACGTCTGTAAGTAACAGTAAAAAGGTACTTATCT
This sequence comes from Flavobacteriaceae bacterium, assembly GCA_964227255.1. Lineage (GTDB taxonomy): Bacteria > Bacteroidota > Bacteroidia > Flavobacteriales > Flavobacteriaceae > Lutibacter. The sequence continues at coordinate 12,847 of CAXQVI010000054.1, read as the reverse complement.
AAGAAAGACCATTTCATACGTCCGAAGAACGATTGTAAGTTCAATTCGTTGTAGTAATCAAATGTTTCAGTAATAGTTTCGTCCTGAATATTATTTGTATCAAAACCTTTATTCATAAAGTTTTGGTATGAATAACCAGCCATGAAATCCATTGTACTGTTGATAGACTCGAAGTCGTTTGAGTAATTCAAATAGAAATCCAATAAAGTGTTTTCTTTTGTTTGCTCATAATGAGAAATGTTTCCAGCGGCAAGCTTTTCGTCAAGTTCGTCTGGGTCATTCGCATTAATTGTAGCAGAATTGTAAATTGAGTTATCTCCATTTGAATGAGAATTATCGAAACCAACGTTTAAGTTCGCTCTTAATTCTGGTAAGAAATGCATTTTATAATCGATTTGTACATTTCCAATATGACGAGATGCAGAAGATCTGTTATCTCTTAAGTCTAATAATGCAACAGGGTTTCTAGGAGCTCCAACTGAAATTGGTCTTCCATCAGCTTGAGTCCATTCCCAGAATCCTCCGAATTTAGAAGAAGCATCGTAAACAGGTTTTGTTGGGTCAAAAGAAATAGCATTTCCAATTGCTCCATAATCAGCAAATCGGTTATCAACCAAAGAGGACTTGATATTGAAATCAATTTTCATGTGATCTTCCAAAGCTTTAGCACCCATAGAGAATGCAAAAGTTCCCCTTTCCAATTCTGAAGTTTTTAAAGTACCAGTTGTTCCAGTATAACCAATAGACCCTCTGAAGTTTAAATTTTCTGAACCTCCGTACAAACTTAAGTTGTGGTCCATTCCGTAACCTGTTCTAAAGATTTCATCTTGCCAGTCAGTATTTGCATTACCTAATAAATTGATATCAGATGGCAATCCGTTTTGGTTTACAAAATCTCTGTATTCATCAGCTGACAACACATCAATTGTGTTATTGTTCTGATTTACGGTAAAAGTGGAACTAAAAGTTCCAGATAATTCTTCAGCTCTACCCTTTTTAGTAGTAATGATAATTACCCCATTCGATGCTCGAGAACCGTAAATTGCAGTTGCAGACGCATCTTTTAATACAGTGAATGATTCGATGTCATTCGGATTGATCGTGTTCAAAGGGTTTCTCATACCCGCAATTCCAGAGTTGTCAACAGGCACACCATCTATAATAAATAAAGGATCATTGGTTGCGTTTAATGAAGCACCACCTCTAATTCTAATTGTAGAACCAGCACCTGGAGCACCACCACCAGAAGTTACCTGAACCCCTGCAACCTTACCGGTTAACATTTGATCTGAAGATACAACGACTCCTTTGTTAAGGTCCTCGGCCTTCACTGATGTAACAGATCCGGTAGCATCTTTAACAGTAGTTGTACCATATCCAATAACTACAACTTCGTCTAAAGCCTGAGCATCTTCTTGTAAAGCTGCGTCAACACGACTGCTAGAACCAACTGTAATTTCTAGGGTACGGAATCCAATATATGAGAACACAAGGACATCTCCCTGATTTACTCCTTCTATTGTATAGTTACCATCAAAATCAGTCGCTGCTCCCAGCGTACTTCCTTTAACTAAAACGCCTACACCTGGTAAGGGCATTCCACTCGCTGCATCAGTCACAGTTCCCGTAATGGTTTGCTGAGCAAATATCAAGGCAGGGAGCAGAAAGAAGACGTTAAACAATAAAAATCTAAAATTTTTCATCTAATTTGAATTAATTAATAATAAAGGTTTGTTTTAAAAAATTTGTACTATTTTATTTTACATTTCACTTTAGAAAGATACTGTTTTAGCATTTCCTTAACAAAGTAAATATGTTAAAACCAGAGTACTACAACGTTTTCGTGTTCATAACTTCATTACTCTAACGTTGGAGTTTTCAGGTTAAAACGGGTAAATATCTTTAATTCTGTGCGGAATGATCTGAATTTTGTATTCCTTGGAGCTTTTTTTTGACTGTTTTTTTCTTTAAAACGACAGATTTTGGGATTGAGCCTGAGATTTTTAACAAAGTTTGATTGAAAAGTTCATAAAAAACACCTTAAAAAGTGCGCGTAAATTATATATTTGTTCAATAGAATAAGGTGTAATTTTAGAATGAAGCAAAGAATCACATTAAAGAAGATTGCCAAAGAATTTGATGTTTCCATATCAACGGTTTCAAAAGCGTTGAAAGACAGTCCTGAAATTGGAGAAGATTTAAAGGAAAGAATCAAAGGCTATGCTGCTTTCTATAATTATAAGCCAAATAGCTTGGCGCTTCAGCTGCGAAATCAAAAAACGTTAGTTATTGGGGTAGTGGTTCCTGAAATTGTCCATCATTTCTTTTCTACAGTCATTGATGGAATCGAGGATTTCGCGAATAAAAAGGGGTATAATGTTATGGTATGCTTATCAAATGAGTCTCATGCTAAAGAGGTTCAAAATATTAGCCTGTTAACTAATGGCAGTGTAGACGGATTAATAGTGTCGCTTTCCAGAGAAACTATGGAAATGAATTCTTATGAGCATTTTAATAGGATGCTGGCAGATGGTTATCCATTGGTTTTGTTTGATCGTATTATTGATTCATTGGAATGCGATAAAGTGATTATCGATGATGTTGGAGGAGCGTACAAAGCCGTCGACTTCTTGTTAAATAAAGGAGCCAAACGAATTGCATTACTGACTACCCAAGACTACATTACCGTAGGGCAGTTAAGAAAAGAAGGGTATGAAAGAGCATTGCGTCACCATTGGGTTGACATCGAAGATAAAATTATTTTTAAAATTGATGATAGCAAGGATTTAAAAGAGCAAATTGCGAAGGTTTTTGAAATGGAAAATCGTCCGGATGCTATTTTAGCTGTAAATGAAATTTATGCGGCTCATGCTTTGTCAATAGCACATGAAAAAGGAATCAATGTTCCTGAAGAATTATCTATTATTGGATTTACCAGCGGACTCATATCAGAATTTACCAATCCTCCATTGTCTTCAGTCGTTCAGCATGGCTTTCTAATCGGAACTCAGGCGGCAGAATTACTTATAAACAGAATTGAGACTGAGAAAAAAGGAGATTTCCAAACTGAGGTTATCTCACCTGATTTAAAATTGCGTCAGTCGACAAAGAATTAATACGATCTAATCCTCTGATAAAAAAATATTTGTATATTTGCCCACGTAATTTTCGAATTACATCTACTATTTTTTTTCGCACTTCACACAAAATGTTAAGACTAATCAGGTCTTGATGTGCAATTTTATAATATTTATTCATATGGAAAAAAAGAAACTAAGTTTCTTAGATATCTGGAACTTGAGTTTTGGATTCTTAGGAATTCAAATGGGTTTCGCATTACAAAATGCAAATGCTAGTAGAATCTTACAAATTTTTGGAGCTGATGTTCACGAACTTTCGTGGTTTTGGATTGTGGCACCCCTGACAGGTTTAATTGTCCAGCCTATTATTGGTTATTACAGTGATAGAACATGGACACGCCTTGGTAGAAGACGTCCTTATTTTTTGGCCGGAGCTTTAATGGCTTCACTAGGTCTAATATTAATGCCGAATGCTGATATGTTTACAGCTTTTATGCCTGCATTATGGGTTGGAGCTGGAATGTTAATGATTATGGATGCATCTTTTAACGTTGCAATGGAACCTTTCAGAGCTTTGGTTGCGGATGTGCTGCCATCGGATCAGAGAACGCTGGGGTTTAGTGTTCAAACAGTATTAATTGGGATAGGCGCAGTGTTAGGTTCCTGGTTGCCTTATGTATTGGCAAATTGGGTTGGTATAAGTAATGAAGCTGTTGCAGGAAAAGTGCCATTAAATTTAACCTTATCATTTACTATAGGAGCAGTTGTCTTGGTGGGAAGTGTTCTTATAACTGTTTTCACGACAAAAGAATATTCGCCAGAAGAAGTTGCGCAATTCAGCAATGAAGGAGAGGAAGAGGTAGAGGAAGAAGAAGAATCTAGCTTGATGAATATTTTTTCTGATTTCAAAAAAATGCCTGCAACGATGCGTCAATTGAGTTGGGTACAATTCTTCTCATGGTTTGGATTGTTTGGAATGTGGGTATTTACCACTCCGGCTGTAGCCCATCATGTGTATGGATTGGAACTTGATGATCATGGAACAATGTATCAAAATGCGGGTGACTGGGTTGGAATTCTTTTTGGAGTTTACAATGCAGTTTCAGCTGTTTATGCTTTCTTTTTACCTGCAATTGCTAAGAAAATTGGCCGTAAAAAAACACATACCTATTCTTTAGTAATTGGAGGATTAGGGTTATTGTCAATGTACATTATGCCTAATGAAGATTGGTTGATTCTTTCAATGGTCGGAATTGGAGTGGCATGGGCAAGTATTTTAGCGATGCCTTATGCTATTCTTGCAGGTTCTATTCCTGCTAGAAAAATGGGTGTTTACATGGGGATTTTCAATTTCTTCATCGTATTACCTCAAATTTTAAATGCTTTAATTGGTGGACCTATCGTAAAATATGTTTACGGAGGAAACCCAATGTTTGCACTTGTAATGAGCGGTGTGTCCCTGCTTATTGCTGCTCTTTGTGTGGCTAGAGTACAAGATGTTGATGATACCGTAGCGAGTTAACCTACTCAATAAATTAACAGTTTAAAAAATGAAAAAAGAAATTGGTTTTATATTCGATTTAGACGGTGTTATTGTAGATACCGCGAAGTACCACTTTTTGGCTTGGAGAAATCTAGCTAATCAACTTGGTTTTGAATTTACAGAAGAACATAACGAACTTCTAAAAGGGGTAAGCAGAGTGCGTTCCCTTGAAATATTGTTGAATATTGGAAAGGTTGATATTTCCGAAGAGCAGAAACAAGAAATGCTCATTTCAAAGAATACAGAATATCTAGGTTTTGTGAATAAAATGACGGCCGAAGAAATTCTTCCAGGAGTTAAAGAAATGCTCGATTTTCTAGATGATAATGGTATCAAATTTGCCCTCGGTTCGGCGAGTAAAAATGCCCCATTAATACTAGAAAAAGTTGGGTTGATTGATCGCTTCAGCGCTATAGTGGACGGGAACGACGTCTCCAAAGCGAAACCAGACCCGGAAGTGTTTTTAATCGGAGCGGAAAAACTTGGATTGAACCCTGAAGACTGTGTAGTTGTAGAAGATGCAATTGCTGGTGTTGAGGCTGCTAATGCGGCACAAATGGTAAGTATTGGAATTGGAGAAAAAGAGGTGTTGAGTCACGCAAATTACGTGTTTGCTGATATGGCAGAAATAACGAATGATTTTTTAAAAGATCTTATTAATTAAAGTAATGAACAAGAATTATATTATTCCGAACGAGTGGTCCATCATTGAAGAAGGATTTGATGCAGATAACGTTGAAGCATCTGAAAGTCTTTTTAGTATCGGTAACGGTTCTATGGGACAACGTGCAAACTTTGAAGAAGATTATTCAGGTAAAACTTTCCAGGGAAGTTATATCGGAGGAATCTACTATCCGGATAAGACACGTGTAGGGTGGTGGAAAAATGGATATCCAGAATACTTTGCAAAAGTTTTAAATGCTCCGAACTGGATCGGAATTAAAATTGAAATAAATAACACGTCATTTGATTTAAATACTTGTGAAATCAAAAACTTCAGACGTGAATTAAATATGAAAGAAGGATGGTTAGGTCGTTCTTTCGAAGCTACACTGCCAAATGGTAACACGGTTGAAGTAAACGTGAAACGTTTCACTTCAATTAAATACAACGAAGTTGGTGCCATTAAATATGAAATTAAAGCTTTAAACTTCTCAGGTGAAATCAAATGCGCTCCGTACATCGATGCAGGTATCATGAACGAAGACGCGAACTACGACGAATTTTTCTGGGAAATTTTAAGTGTACATGAAGGAGAACACCAGGGTGTGATTCATTCTAAAACTTTAAAAACTGAATTCCATGTAGGAACGGCAATGGATGTTGCTTTTGCTATTAATGGAGCTTCGGTTGACGCTACTCACACTACTATTAAAGAAGAGAAGCAATTAACATATGAGTACACACTAAATGTAAATGAAGGTGATTCTGCAACAATCTATAAATTTGGTTCGTACGCAAGTTCTATGAACCACGCTGAAGATGCTGTTGCTGCAGCTGCATTGAAAAATGTTTCTGAAGCAAAAACTTTAGGATTTGACCAGTTATTAGCTGATCAGGTTGCTTCTTGGGCTAGCATTTGGGAAACTGCAGATATCGTAATTGAAGGTGATACTAAAGCACAGCAAGGTATCCGTTTCAACATTTTCCAATTGAATCAGACGTACTTAGGAACTGATGCGCGTTTGAACATTGGTCCAAAAGGATTTACTGGAGAGAAATACGGTGGTAGTACTTATTGGGATACTGAAGCATATTGTATTCCTTTCTACATGTCTACGAAAGACCAGGAAGTTGCTAAAAACTTATTGAAATACCGTTACAACCAATTGGATAAAGCTATCGAGAATGCTGAGAAATTAGGATTCAAAAACGGCGCTGCTTTATATCCAATGGTAACCATGAATGGTGAAGAATGTCACAACGAGTGGGAAATCACTTTTGAAGAGATTCACCGTAACGGAGCAATGGTGTACGGAATCTACAATTATGTAAATTATACACAAGACTACGCTTACATTCCTGAATACGGATTGGAAGTAATGATTGCTATTTCTCGTTTCTGGCACCAGAGAGCAAACTTCTCTAAAGCTAAAAATCAATATGTGATTTTAGGTGTTACTGGTCCAAACGAATACGAAAACAACATCAACAACAACTTCTACACAAACTATCTTGCTAAGTGGTGTATCGAATATACTGTTGAAAATATCGCAAAAATTAAAGAGGAGTACCCAGCAGATTACGAGCGTGTTATGGCGAAAGTAAACTTGAATTCTGAAGAAACTGATAAGTGGATGGATGTTGCTACAAACATGTATTTCCCATACAGTGAAGAAGCTGGAGTATACTTACAACAAGATGGATTCTTGGATAAAGAATTAATTCCTGTTTCAGATTTGCCAAAATCTGAAAGACCAATCAACCAAAAATGGTCTTGGGACCGCATCTTAAGATCTTGTTATATCAAACAGGCAGACGTGCTGCAAGGTTTATACTTATTTGAAGATAAATTTGAAAAAGCTGAGGTCGAAAAGCACTTTGATTTCTATGAGCCATTAACAGTACATGAATCTTCATTGTCTCCATGTGTACACTCGATTTTAGCAGCATCTATCGATAGAATGCCAAAAGCGTACGAGCAGTATTTAAGAACATCTCGTTTAGATTTGGATGATTACAACCATGAGGTACACGAAGGTTGTCATATTACTTCTATGGCTGGTACTTGGATGTCTGTGGTGCAAGGATTCGGAGGAATGCGTGTGTGGCAAGACGGAGTATTAACGTTTAGCCCACAGATTCCAGGAGAATGGACTTCTTATGAATATACGGTGAACTTTAGAGGACATACCATTAAAGTATTTAAATCTCAAACAGAGAATAAGTTCTTTAACGAGTCTGATGAAGCCATAGAAATAGTAGTAAATGGTTCAAACCACACGATTGAAGCAAACAGTTCAATCACAATTTGATTATATGAAAAAAGGAATCTTTCTTTTAGTGGCACTTTTTTGCATACAAATTCAGGCCCAGGAGGTGGAAAGAGTGGAGCCACCAAACTGGTGGGTTGAAATGGAGAATCACAAACTGGAGTTGTTAATCTATGGTGATGCCATCGCTGATTACACCCCCGTGATTTCAGATAAAAACATTCAAATTGATGTTGTAAAACGTACAGAAAACAGCAACTATCTATTTGTAACTGTTTCATTAGAAAATGCGAAAGCAGGTACTTTTGAAATTCAATTTTCAAAGAATGGTAAAAAAGCTAAAAAAAGCTATACCTATACCTTGAATGAGCGAAAGAAAGATTCAAAATACAGAGAAGGCTTTAGCAGTAAAGATGCTATTTACCTGATCACTCCAGATCGATTTGCCAATGGAGACCCTTCTAACGATGTTGTGAAAGGATTGCATGAAGAAAAAATTGATCGTTCTCATGATTACGCGAGACACGGAGGAGATTTAGCGGGAATCACAAATCACTTGAACTACATAAGTGATTTGGGATTTACTGCAATCTGGCCATGTCCGGTTTTAATTAACGATATGCCTCAAAGTTCGTATCATGGTTATGCGATGACCGATTTCTACAAGGTAGATCCTCGTTTTGGAACTATGGAAGAGTACATCAACCTAAGTAAAAAAGGACGTGAGTTAGGAGTAAGTCTTATCATGGACCAGGTTGCCAACCACATTGGCATTGAACATTGGTGGATGAAAGATTTACCAGCGTCTGATTGGGTAAACTATCAGGAGAATTTCGAAAAGGGAGGTCATAATATTGGTTCAACACATAGAAGAACTGTAAATCAGGATAGTTATGCCTCCGAATTTGATAAAAAAGGCATGAGTCATGGGTGGTTCTCGGGAGCTATGCCAGACCTTAACCAAAAAAACGAATTATTAGCAACATACCTGATTCAAAACAGTATCTGGTGGGTTGAAACACTGGATTTGAGTGGAATTAGACAAGATACCTACCCTTACCCAGACAAAGCATTTATGTCGAGATGGGCTGGAGCTATCATGACAGAGTACCCTAACTTCAACATTGTTGGGGAAGAGTGGAGTTCGAATCCATTATTAATTGGATATTGGCAATCGGCTTCAGAAAACAGAGACGGCTACCAGTCGAATTTAAAATCGACCATGGATTTTGCCATGCAAGAGCAAGTAGTTAGAGGGGTAAATGAAGAAGAAGGATGGGAAGATGGCTTGTTCAGGCTTTACAGTGCATTGGCAAATGATTTTGCTTATTCAGATCCATTCAGCATTGTAGTTTTTCCTGATAATCACGATATGAGTCGTATCCACACTCAGGTAAATTTAGATGTGCCAAAAACAAAAATGGCTATAGGTTATTTGATGGCCTTGCCTAGAATTGCACAATTCTATTACGGAACAGAGATTTTGATGCACGATCAGGCGAAACCAGGAGACCACGGATTAATCAGAAGTGATTTCCCAGGAGGTTGGGAAGGCGATGGTGTAAATGCATTCACTGGAGAAGGCTTAACCACAGATCAATTAGATATGCAGGGGTTCACCAAAGCTGTTTTAAACTACAGAAAGCACAGTGAAGCGATTCACTCTGGAAAAACATTGCATTTTGTACCTCAAAATGGCGTTTATGTGCTTTTCAGAATGAAAGGAGATGAAACTGTAGCTGTTATTTTGAATAAAAATGAAGAAGCGTTTGAATTGGATTTAACAAGATTTGAGCAAGCCGAACTTCAAGGAAAGCAAGTAAAAAATATTGTTACTTCAGAAACTTTGACTTGGGGTAATAGTATGACTTTATCTGGTAGAGGAATTTATATGTTCACTACAAAAAAATAACTATGCGCAAAATTTTAATGGTTGGAATCGTTTTAAGTATCGGACTTATTTCTTGTGGTTCCAAAAGTGATTCAAAGAAAAAGGATGCAGTAAAAGAAGTTCAACTTGAAATTACTTTGGAAGCATATACAGGTGAGCTTGGAAGCGGATCAATAAAGAGTATCAAAGATTTTCCTTCAGCATATGTACGTCCGAGAAACGTAGATATCTGGTTGCCATATTCTTATTCAGAAGACAAAAAGTACGCTGTACTTTATATGCACGACGGACAAATGTTGTTCGATGCAAATTCAACCTGGAATAAACAGGAATGGAAGGTTGATGAAATTGTTGGAGGTTTAATTGACGAAGGAAAAATTCGGGACTGCATTGTGGTTGCTATATGGAATCATGCTGACATCAGACATTCAGATTATTTTCCTCAGAAACCTTTTGAAATGTTACCACAGACGTTTAAGGATACGATTATTGAAAATGCAAAGCGCGGAAATAATCACTTGTTCAGTACAAAAGTCAATAGTGACAATTATTTGAAATTCATTGTAAAGGAAGTAAAGCCTTATATCGATGAAAATTTCCCTGTATATACTGATCGAGAACACACGTTTGTTTCAGGATCCAGTATGGGTGGATTAATTTCTATGTATGCTATTTCAGAATATCCAGAAGTATTTGGCGGTGCGGCATGTTTATCGACGCACTGGCCAGGAATTATGCCTATGGAAAACAATCCGGTTCCTTATGCATTTTTCGACTATATGAAAGAGCATCTACCGGACCCAAGCACACATAAGATTTATTTTGATTTCGGAACTGAGACACTTGATCAATACTATGTTGAGTATGAAGATGAGGTCAATGCCGTGCTCAGAGAAAAAGGATATACAGAAGAAAATTCAAGAAATTTAAAATTCGAAGGTACCGATCATTCAGAAAATTCCTGGAATCAACGATTTGGCATACCTGTTGAGTTTTTACTAAAAAAATAAACAATAATGAAAGGACTAAGAATTATAGTTTCTTTATGGCTGTTCGTATTTTCAACGAGTATTGTCGCACAAAATACCGATAGAAAATTCAAAAAAATTGTTGAAAATGCAGGACATATTGAAGTCGTAACCAGCGATGGTTCCTACATTTTTAAACCTTATTCGAACGAAATTATGGAAACCAGTTTCGTTCCAATGGGGGAAGCCTTCAATTTGCATTCAGATGCCGTTGTCATGGATCCTGTTGGGGTGAAAGTGAAGATTCAAACTAAAGGAAAGCAAATTGAAATTCAAACTTCCGGTATTACTGTGCATATCACTAAAAATCCTTTTCAAATCGCCTATTATTACAAGGGTGATTTTTTAGTTAGTGAAAGAAAAGGATACCAAAAAACTGAGGAACATGAAGTATTGGACTTCAACCTGACGAACTCAGAAATTATCTATGGAGGTGGAGCCAGAGTTCTGGGAATGAATCGTCGTGGATATCGATTGAAGTTATACAACCGAGCGCATTATGGTTACGAAACGCATTCGGAATTGATGAACTTTACGCTGCCAATTGTGTATTCATCAAACAAGTACATGCTGCACTTTGATAATGGTGCAATTGGATACTTAGACTTAGACAGCAATAAAGATAACTCATTGCGTTATGAGACTATTTCAGGAAGAAAAACCTATCAGGTAGTTGCTTCTGATGATTATGAGGAAATGGTGAGTGAATACACGAAATTGACTGGAAGGCAGCCAATGATTCCGCGCTGGGCTCTTGGAAATTTTTCGAGTCGTTTTGGATATCATACGCAAGAAGAAACGATTGCAACAATTGATAAATTCTTAGAAGAGGGAATTCCAGTTGATGCTATTATTTTGGATTTATACTGGTTTGGTGAAACTGTTCAGGGAACTATGGGGAACCTAGATTGGCATAAGCCAGCTTTTCCAAACCCAGAAAAAATGATTCAGGATTTAAATGACAGAGGAGTAAAAACAATTTTAATTACAGAGCCATTTATTTTGAAGAACTCATCTAAATGGGATGAGACTTCAAAAAAAGGACTCCTGGGAACTAATGCTCAGGGAGAACCATTGACCTACGATTTCTACTTTGGTCATACGGCTTTGCTGGATATTTATAAGCCTGAGACGGAACAATGGTTTTGGAATGTGTATAAGAGATTGACAGACCTTGGAGTTGGTGGATGGTGGGGAGACCTTGGTGAGCCAGAGGTGCACCCAACAGAAATGATGCACGCTCGTGGAAAAGCTGATGAGGTACATAATATTTACGGACATTACTGGGCGAAATTGATCCATGACGGGTACCAAAGAGATTTTCCAGAACAGCGACCGTTTATTTTAATGAGAGCTGGTTATTCAGGATCGCAACATTACGGAATGGTGCCGTGGACTGGTGATGTAAACAGAACTTGGGGTGGATTAAAACCTCAGGTAGAGATTGCGCTTCAAATGGGTATGCAAGGATTGGCTTATATGCATTCTGATTTAGGAGGATTTGCAGGAGCTAATCTTGATGATGAATTGTATACGCGTTGGTTGCAATATGGAGTCTTCCAACCGATTTACAGACCACATGCACAAGAAGATGTGCCTTCTGAGCCAGTTTTCAGAGAAGAAAAAACAAAACAAAGAGCAAAAGAGAGTATCAAACTACGCTATTCTTTAATGCCTTACCATTACACAATGGTGTTTGAAAATAATCAAAACGGAACGCCCTTGATGCGCCCTGTTTTCTTTGAAGATACTACGAAACCAGAGCTTTTGGAGTACAAGGCTTCCTATTTCTGGGGACCTGACTTCTTGGTGAGTCCTATTACAGATGCAGGGGTTACGGTGCACGAAGTATATTTCCCGGCAAATAATAACTGGTACGATTTCTATACTGATGAAAAGATTGATGGAGGACAGTATAAGACAGTTGCTTTAACTATGGAAAAAATTCCTACTTATGTAAGAGGAGGAGCCATTATTCCGCGGGTCAAGCCGGTTCAGACTTCTCAACTGTACACATTAAACCATGTAGATTTACACTATTATTTTGATGCGTCTGTCTCAAATAGCACTGCAGCGTTGTACAATGATGATGGAATGACGCCAGAAGCCTATGAAAAAGGAATGTTTGAAATTACAGATTTCAGCAGTGAAGCAACTGAAGAAGGGATTACCTTTGAAATCGCAACAGACATTGGGGAAAACTACAATTTTGAGAAAAAACATTTCAACTTGAAAATTCACAATATAAAGCAGACTCCAGCAAGTGTTAAAGGATATAACTATCACTATAACAAAGAGTCTAAAATATTAGAAGTCAAAGTACCATACCTAACAAAATCAACCAAATCTATTTATATCAAATTTTAAAAAAA
>CAXQVI010000053.1:0-24340 GCA_964227255.1 Flavobacteriaceae bacterium | reverse complement strand
AAAAGTCTGGGTGATGAAAAGGCAATACGAGCAGTTGCTGCAGCGAATGGAAAGAATCCTTTATGGATTGTAATTCCTTGTCATCGCATCATTGGATCAGACGGCTCTTTAACCGGTTATGCTGGCGGTTTATGGCGAAAGGAATGGCTGCTGAATCATGAACGGGAAAACAAACAGATGAGCCTTTTCTAAAATTAGAACTCTATCGCACAAAAATGATTTCGGAAACATTGTGATGATCCCCAGTCAAGCTGGGGATGACAGATCTCGCTTTATCAGAACGCTTATGAAAATAAAAAAGCCCCGCAAATGCGAGGCTTTTCAATTTCATATAGAAGGGAAACTTAGTCGGCTAAAATCACCACTTTATTCCCTTTCATTTCAATAGTACCACTTTTAATTGGCAACGTATATTCACCTTTATTTTCAGTGAATCTTCCTTCAAATTCTTCGTCAATTTCAACATTTGTTCCTTTAAAAATCACATTTCCTTCTACCAAGATAGAAACGATTGGCGCGTGACTGTTTAACATTTGAAATGATCCATCAATTCCAGGCACAGATACTAACTCTACCTCTGAATTTAATAATGTTGCTTCTGGTGTTACAATTTCTAAATTCATACGATTTTAGTTTTTAAGCTTCAGCTAACATTTTTTCTCCAGCATCAATTGCATCTTGAATTGATCCTCTTAAATTGAATGCAGCTTCAGGATACTTATCTAACTCACCATCCATAATCATGTTGAATCCTTTAATAGTATCTTTAATATCTACTAATACTCCTGGGATTCCGGTAAACTGTTCCGCTACATGGAATGGTTGAGATAAGAAACGTTGCGCACGACGTGCTCTGTGTACGATTAATTTATCCTCTTCAGATAATTCTTCCATACCAAGAATCGCGATAATGTCTTGTAACTCTTTATATCGTTGTAATAACTCTTTTACTCTTTGTGCACAGTTATAGTGATCGTCACCTAAGATTTCCGGAGCCAAAATTCTAGAAGTAGAATCTAATGGATCTACTGCTGGATAAATTCCTAACTCGGCAATTTTACGAGACAATACTGTTGTTGCATCTAAGTGGGCGAAAGTTGTTGCTGGCGCTGGATCCGTTAAATCATCCGCAGGTACGTAAACCGCTTGTACAGATGTAATAGAACCATTCTTAGTCGAAGTAATACGCTCCTGCATAGCACCCATCTCTGTTGCTAATGTTGGTTGGTAACCTACAGCTGAAGGCATACGTCCTAAAAGTGCTGACACCTCTGAACCTGCCTGTGTAAAACGGAAGATATTATCAACGAAGAATAAAACGTCTTTCCCTTGCCCTTCTCCAGCTCCATCACGGAAATATTCTGCGATAGTCAATCCTGATAAGGCAACACGAGCACGTGCTCCAGGAGGTTCGTTCATCTGACCGAATACGAAAGTAGCCTTAGACTCTTTCATAACTTCTTTGTCAACTTTAGTTAGATCCCATCCACCATCTTCCATAGAGTGCATAAAGTCATCTCCATATTTGATAATTCCAGATTCTAACATCTCTCTTAAAAGGTCATTTCCTTCACGAGTTCTCTCTCCTACTCCTGCGAATACAGATAAACCTCCGTGACCTTTTGCAATATTGTTAATCAACTCCTGAATCAAAACTGTTTTACCTACTCCGGCACCACCGAATAATCCAATTTTACCTCCTTTTGCATAAGGCTCAATTAAGTCAATTACTTTAATTCCCGTAAATAAAACTTCAGTTGCGGTAGATAATTGATCAAACTTAGGAGCTTGTCTGTGGATTGGCAATCCATTTTCTCCTTCTTTAGGTAAGTTTCCTAAACCGTCGATTGAATCTCCAATAACGTTAAATAAACGTCCGTAGATGTCTCCACCAACTGGCATTTGAATTGCACTTCCTGTAGCAACTGCCTCAACACCTCTACTCAAACCATCAGTGGAGTCCATAGAGATTGTTCTAACAGTATCTTCCCCAATGTGAGATTGTACCTCTAAAACTAAAGTAGTCCCGTCAGCTTTTGTGATTTCTAGTGAATCATAAATTCTAGGAAGATCTGTTCCAGATTCGAATTCAACATCGATAACCGGACCAATAATTTGTGCAACTTTTCCTGTAACTTTTGCCATTACTATTACTATTTATTTTTTAGTTATTTATCCAACTAGAAACAGCTCTAATTTGGTCGAGCAAAGATAGGTTTTTTGTACGATTTAAAAAACATAAGCCAAAAAAAAATCCCACGACCAAAATCTTAAAAAAGACTAAAAGGTCGTGAGACTCAATATGTTTGATTGGTAAGGTCTTAATCTACATAGACTCCCTTATAATTTCCAACATCAACATATGGCATATTCGAACCATATTTTGCGTTAATAACATCAATAATTCCGTTTGCAATTATGGAATATCCGCGTGGAGAAGGGTGCACTCCGTCTAAAGAAAAGGCTCCTCCCGTCGCATAGACTCCTGTGGAAGTAATACCATTCATAGTAATTCCTCCATTGTTTAATTCATTCAAATCAGCAGCCGCATCATAAAACGCTAAATTGTGTGTTGCCGCCAATGCTTCAATAGTTGCATTGTATTGAACACGTGCATTTTCAATAGCAGTTTGCTCTTCTGGTGTTAATACCCAGTTATCAGACATTGGTAATGTAACTCCCTCAACACTGAATGTCCCTGCCATTTCAGCAGGCAGTCCAGCCAATACCAATTGTTCTGCTCTTTCCACATTCACAGTTCCAATAACGGTTGCAGAAGTAAACACCACTAAATCTTGAGCAGTAGCTTGTCTAGACTGACCGTAAGTATCACCCATTAACTGAGCTACCAAAGGCACTGCTTGTACCGGTAATCCAAGTGATTGAACAAACAAAGAAAAATCAGGACTAGCGCCTAAAACAGCAGTAATGGTTGCTCCCATATCAGCTAGTTCTTCATCAAAAATTACAATTGGATTCGCCATTTGGTCACTGAAAGAAATATCTCTTCCTGTCACTCCAGCAAAGGCATAAACTCCATTTAATGCTCCATAAACCTGATTCAATAATTCAATTTGCCCAGCCAACGAATCCGGTGTTAATGGCGCATAAGGTACAGTTGTAAAGAATGGGATATCCACAACACTTGGAATATTTGTTACAACTCCTCCGGTTGCAGTAAGCGTTAAGGCATCCAATAATCCTGAATAAACACTTGCAAACACATTTGGATCTGTAATATCCCTTCCACCATAAGTCGTTGGGTCTAAATTTCCTGTTTGGTCAACTCCAGCTCCGCCCGATGTAGCAAAACTTAAAATATCATTATTTCCAATCCATAAAGAAAAGAAACTAGGTGCTTGTCCTGCAGCATCTCCAATTATTGTCGCTCCAGATGATGAAGCAAAACGTGCATAATATGGATTCGCCAATCCGGCAGCTACCCCTGCAACGTTTCCATACCCTGGAGCTGCAAGGTGAAAACTCTTCGCTCCTGGCACTCCCATATTATTGAAGTTTCCAGATAGTGTATTCGTAATTTCTGTTGTTGGTGTTCCAGGTTTCATTGATGGAGTAGGTGTTCCTGAAGAAAAGTCTAGGAACAATCTATTTCCAGTAATTTGTTGTCCACCTAACAACAAACCTCCAAGATTATCATTCATAAAAGGAGTATCGAAGGAACCTCCTCCAGCCAGCGACATTTGTTGCGCTAACATATTGGGAAAAGAATTTTCCTGTCCTTCCTTAAATAATGCATTATCCGAATATCCGGCTGTCAATGAATTTCCGACTGAAACAAAGTTCGTGAAATTCGCAGATCCACTTGTATATTCTATTGGTGATTCTGCATCAGGTGGTATCTGAATTGGAGGTACAGGCACAACCCCAACCTCATCGCGTTCACAACTAAAGAATAAAGCTGCAGCTAAAAACGTATATAATATTTTTTTCATTTTGATGTTCTAATTAAAATTTAACGAAGCTTATAGATTAACTGTCCAAGCCAAATAATACTGTGAACCGATTTTTCCAACACCAGGGGCACTGAAGTATTCAACTCCACCAATGTTTGCTCCTCCTAACTTAATCACCGACTTCAACGATGGTACAGTATAGTTTACTTGCGCATCTACGACAGATCTTGCTGAAATAATTCCATCTGCAAAAGCCGCTTCCCACAAATATTTATCACTCCAGCGGTAGTCAATTTTAAATCCGAAATTCTCCAAAACGTGAGAGTGTCCAAAAGAAACTTTCACCTTGTGCTCAGGAGTGTTAAAGGCTGCTTCGTAATCAGGATCTGACGCCTGATCAAAATCAAATTTGGCCAAAGTATAGTTCACTCCTAAATCGTAGTCACCGAGTATTTTCGTATTAATTCCAATGGTACCTCCCCAAGACTGAATATCAGCTGCAGAGTTTGTATAGATTTGAAATATTTCGAAATCATCATTCTGTAATGCAGCTCCAGCTAAACCTCCGTCTGAGAAATCTGCTTTTCCGTATAATGGAACTATTACATTTTTACTTCCAATAAAGTCTTCATATTGGTTATAATAAGCACTGGCATCTAACGACAAGCGTCCGAAACCTGCTCTATATCCAATCTCCCAGGCTGTAACCTTTTCAGGTTGTACATAACCAAAGCTTGCTTTTTCAGGAGCTCCTAAGGCTACTGAATTTACAGTGAATGAATTTTCATAGGCTGCACGTCCCACTAAAGAAACAGTTGCAGGTATACCAAGTGCTTGTCCAGCTGTACTCACATTTATTGGGTTTGTATTATAACGATCTAGGTTATCAGGTGCAGAACCCACTAAATAGGCCGCCCCTGCATTTAATCCGATATATTGATCCTGAGTGGTTGGATTTCTGAACCCTGTTTGGAATGATGCACGCAGGTTTCTTGTTTTTCCTTTACCCAATGCATATGAAACCGATACCCTAGGAGAGAAGTTCCCATCGAAGTTTTTAGCTTTATCATAACGTAATGATCCTGTAAACTTTAATCGATCTTCAATCCATTTATCTTGAATTTGCATATATGCCCCATATTCATTGTAGTTGATTGCTCCGTCATAATCTGTAAAGATTGTTCCCTGAGAATTTAATGAATACTGTCTCCAGGAACCCCCTACCTGAATGTCAGCAAAATCAATCTGATTGACGAAGTTGTAATTAACATCTCCGTGATAAATTCTTGAGTTATCTGTAAATTTTGCTCCTGTGGTTAAGTCCCCATCCTGTCTTACTTTGTTTAAAGCGGCATTAAACTCCGGAGATCCAGGTATGAATCTTCCTGCGTCTGCTGCAAGCCTTCCCGCTGCGTGCGCTTCTTCTTCTGAAGCTCCTCCAACCAATACTGCTCCGGCATATCCCCCAATATAATCACCAAACCAAGCCAAATCCGGCTTCCATTCTCTGTTGATATTAATCGCGGCAAATCTGGTATCGTATGAATCTCCTGCATCTTCGTCAGTCATATATAAACGTACAAAGAAGTTATCATCTCTCGCTTCAATTTTATGCTGCTGCATAAAGAAGTTTTTAATGGCGTATCTATTAGTACCCTGATAAACAGTATTCCCGTTACCAAACTTACCGTTGTAAATCAATTCCAGTCCTTCTCCTGAAGGTCGGTAGTGCAAGGCAATATCCGTTTTCATACTTTCAGCAACATTGTCCATTAAGTCAACTTCGTTGTACCCTGTTCTCGAAACCGTGTGGGTTCCTAAAACACCTGCAGGTAAGCCTCCAGCCAATTGATCAAAATCAAGGGTTACCGAAACCTCATCTCCGTACACATTCAAACCGTTGTAATTTGGATGAGAACGATCTCTGGATAAATCCGCAAAATCCCTGTAGTCTGTTGCATGCCATTCGGTACCTCTTAAGAAAGAAATCGAAGCTTTTGCGGCAAACTTATCACTGAATTTATGCGCAACCCGTACCCCAACATCGTAAAAATGATTGTCTCCAGCTGCTTTTTGAGAAGTTAAACCACTTTTCGCATAAAAGTCTACGCCAGCAGTATCAAAAGGATTTTTAGACGTCATGAACAAAATTCCGTTGAAAGCATTCGCTCCATACAAGGCAGAAGATGCTCCAGGAAGTAATTCCACGGTATTCACATCTAGTTCCGACATCCCTAAAAGGTTTCCTAAGTTAAAGTTCAATGCAGGTGAAGAGTTGTCCATTCCATCGACCAACTGCATAAACCTCGTATTTGCAAAGGTGGCAAAACCTCTAGTATTTACACTTTTAAATGTAAAACTATTGGTATTAATATCTACCCCTTTTAAGTTTTCCAAACCGTCATAGAAATCGGCTGCGGTGGAACTTTGAATAGCTCTAAAATCCATTCGTTCAATGGTTACAGGTGATTCCAGCACGCGTTCTGGTGTTCGGGAAGCTGATACAACTACTTCATCAAGAGCAGTTGCTAACTCTTCTAGATTCACATCTAATACTTGACTGTCAGATGTAATCTGAATCTCTTGTGGTTTATACCCAAGAAGTGAAACCTCAATAAAAAATGGTATTTGTTCATTAACTCTCAATGAAAAATTTCCATCAAAATCTGTAGTAGTTCCAATTGATTTTCCTTTAATCTTTACATTAGCTCCCGGAATTGGCATTCCAGACTTCAATTCTTTAACTGTACCAGTTACAGATATTTGAGCGAACATAAAAGATGTAAAAAAAAGTGTAAAAATAACACTCAATAGTTTTCTCATGATGCTTGTATATGATTATTTGATTAAGACGCTTGCAAAATACAATTTTTTTTGAATTTTCATAACAATCATAGTACTTTGCTATAAGTATTTCAATAAATCACCCCATTTATTTTGTAAATAATATAAAAAAGTCTTTTTAATTCAACTATTTCTACTGTCGTTTATACATAAATTTCACTATTTTTGACACATAAAAACAAACTAAAATGTTAACACTTCATTCTTACTGGGCCTATTTGGTTCTCGCTCTTTTAGTAATTACTGTAGTTAATTCTTTCGCTGGATTATCTTCTGAAAGAGAGTTCAAAACAAAAGATCGTAAAATCGCATTGTTTACATTAATTGCTACTCACATTCAATTAATTATTGGATTAGGCTGGTATTTCATGTCTCCATGGTACAAATCTCTTAAAGAAAGCGGCATGGAAGATGCTACTACAAGACTTATAGCTGTAGAACACCCCTTAATGATGATTCTTGCAGTTATTTTAGTTACTATCGGTTTTTCTACACATAAAAAGAAATCTGAAGACGGAGTCAAATTCAAAACAATCGCATTGTTTTACACCATTGCATTAATCATTGTTCTTAGCCGAATTCCTTGGGATAATTGGTTAGACTAATAACTCAACAACCTAAACCAAGTGTTTAGGTTTTTTTATATCATGAAGAAACTTCTGTCCTATCCGCTTTCAATCATCTATTATTTCTTTTTTGGATTATTGCTACTGATTTTTCGTCCTATTCAATGGTTGTGTCTAAATCTCGGAGGTTATAATGCTCACAGAAAATCTGTGGTCTGGCTAAACTTTTTCATTACACACCTCATTTATATTTTAGGGGGAAGGGTCTCCTTTAGAATAAATTTTCCTTTACCAATGAATGCTCCATTAATTATCGTGGCTAACCACCAAAGTTTGCACGACATCCCTCCATTCTTTTGGCATATGAGAAAATACCATCCAAAATTTGTCTCTAAAATTGAATTAGGTAAAGGGCTTCCAAGTGTCTCTTATAATCTGCGACATGGAGGTTCTGCTTTGATCGATAGAAAAGATCCAAAACAAGCGCTCAGGACCTTGATGGAATTTGGCAGGTATCTTGAAAAGAACAACTATGCAGGGGTTATTTTTCCCGAAGGAACAAGAAGCAGAAATGGTGTTCCAAAGCGCTTTTCTTCAAACGGTTTGAAAATGCTGACCAAAACAGCTCCGTCTTCATATGTGGTTCCCGTAACCATTAATAATTCATGGAAATTATTAAGAAATGGAAACTTTCCTTTAGAACTCGGAGTGCATTTAATCGTAGATCTGCACGAGCCAATGAAAACCAGTGAGTACGAGTTCGACATTCTTTTTGAAAAAGTAGAAGAAACCGTAAAAAATGGTGTAGTTTAGCGGGCTACTAAAACTACACACATAATGTCAATTAAAAATATACGTCTTGAGGTCATGCAGACCTTGGAGCAGCATATAGATGAATTCGTAGAGAAATTTTTAATCACTCCTGAAAAGATCTGGCAACCGACAGACTTTCTTCCCAATTCACAATCAGTTAATTTTATTGAAGAAGTAAAAGAAATTCAAGAGCTTTCAAAAGAATTAGATGATGACTTTTGGACAGTTCTTGTCGGTGATGCTATTACTGAAGAAGCACTTCCAACATATGAATCCTGGCTGATGGAAATTGAAGGAATCAAACAGCGTCACGAAGGGGAAGATGATAACGGATGGGCAAAATGGATTCGCGCCTGGACAGGTGAAGAAAACAGACACGGAGATGTTTTAAACAAATACATGTATTTATCTGGAAGAGTGAACATGCGTGAAGTTGAAATAACAACGCAACATTTGATCACTGACGGTTTCGACATTGGGACTTCTCAAGATCCTTATAAGAATTTCGTATATACGAGTTTCCAAGAATTAGCTACCTATATTTCTCATAATAATGTCGCTAAAATCGCGCGTAAAAACGGACATAAATTACTGGCTAAAATGTCGAAAATTATTGCTGGAGATGAAATGAGACATCACATGGCCTATTCGGAATTTGTGCGACAAATTTTCAAATATGACCCTTCGGAAATGATGCTCGCTTTTTCACATATGATGAAACATAAAATTGTGATGCCAGCAATGTTCCTAAGAGAATCAGGAGAGGAAAAATCTACCTTGTTTGAGCAATTTTCGGTTGTTGCTCAAAGAACTGGAGTTTATACGGGGTTCGACTATATCGACATCCTGAAGAAACTAAACTCTATGTGGGAAATCGACAAGATGAATGGATTAACTGATGAAGCTGAAAAAGCACGTGACTTCCTGATGAAACTTCCGGATAGAATGACCCGTATTACAGAACGAATGGTAGTACCAGACACGAAATACAATTTTAAATGGATGCAACCTGCATAAAACTAAAAACCCGTTTCATTGAAACGGGTTTTTTATTGCTTTTTAAATTTTAATTCCATGTTGAAACTGTTCTCGTCCCTCCACGGATTCTTGTCCAGTAAAAATTCGGTATAATCGCTGTTCTTTTTAAATGTCACATATGACAATCGCTCATCATCAAAAGTCACAGTTACATACTGCCCAGAAGGATTCACCTCCCAAACACCTGATTTTTCCAATTTCCTTATAACAGAAACTCCCTCCTTATCTTCAGAAATAAAAACTTCAATTTTACAGAGGTTATTTTCTTGCAATTCGAAATATGATATGATTGTTTTAACCTCCTCTGTGAGATCTAAATGACTTAGATCAAGGAGTTTCAATTGGTATCTTCCTAACATTTTAGAAATGAGATCCTTATGATTCAAATCACTCAAAACAGGAACTTCTTTCAATACCACTTTTCCAATCTTATTGTCTGTAACCCATAAATTATCGCTGTCGTATAATTTACCTGAGTATTGACCTGCAGAAAAATCATTCAATAACACCAGGTTTTCAAATAGCGTTGTTTTACCAAACAGGTACAAGAACATATAATTTTTATAAGAATCAACTAAATAATTTCCCTTTTCCGTATGCGTTCTATGATTTAAAAACTCCGAGATAAATGCCCTCGGTTTATCAATCACATCGGCAGTGTCCCTCTGAAACAAACTCAAACCAATAGCCCCTGTGCTTAAAGACAAGCTCCAAAAAGAATTTTTAACACTCAGACTATCGAGAATTTTACTTTTCGAAATTTTAGAAGGCTTAAGCTTTTTATAAAACATTTCCAGCACATAATCTGAAGAATCGATCATCGTTAGCTTCAGTTCTTCGTCCTTTACAACCCCATACCATCGGTATTCATCTACATTAAATTGAAGTGTATCCTTAAATTGTTGATACGTTCCCTGAATTTTACTTCCTCCAATACCTTTTATTATGAAATTTTTATTTGAAACAAAATCGATGATTGAACCTTCAACTCCAAAAATAGAGTCTACTTTATATTCATCCACTCCGGCAGATTTATCTATACGTAAATTACTTCCTGCAAACCAAACTCCACTAGGTTTTTGCGCCAGCACATTCACAGTAGTAATAAGAAAAAAAACAAATAATACCGACTTTCTCATAAAATCTTATAGCTCAATTTTAAAATTATCCATATCGTTCAAAAAGTTTAACTGTTTTCGAACCGCTTCAACGTTGCCTTTACTAATGGAAACTATTGCAACTTTTTCATCATTTTCAATTGGATAACAAATTTCATTCCCTAATGGATCATACACAGCAGAATGTCCGTTATATTTCAAATTATTTGCATCTTCTCCTACTCGATTCACGCCAACCACATACGAAAGATTCTCAATTGCTCGTGCTTTCAATAAGGTGTCCCAAGCATTTACGCGCGTTTCTGGCCAGTTAGCAACAAAAATCAATAAGTCATACCTGTCCGTATTTCTAATAAATACAGGAAAGCGCAAATCATAGCAAATTTGAGGTCGAATTTTCCATCCCTTGTATGCAATCAAAGTTTGGTCTTTTCCTTGTTGATAGGTTTCATGTTCTCCTGCGAGTGTAAACAAGTGTCTTTTATTATAGGTCGAAATCTGACCTTCTGGAGTTACAAACAGGAATCTGTTGAAGAACTTTCCATTTTCGGTGATAATAAGGCTTCCACAAATAGCACTGTTTTTTTTCTGAGCAAGTTCTTGCATCCAGAGCACAGATGGACCATCCATAGTTTCCGCATTCTTTTCCGGAACCATACTAAATCCCGTGACAAACATTTCCGGAAGAACAATCAAATCGACTTCCTCAGAAATTCCAGAAATTACACTACGAAAATGTGTTCTGTTCTTCTCTGGTTGTTCCCACTCCAATTTGGATTGAACAATGGCTACTTTTAAATCTTGCATAATATTTCAGCTGCTTTTTCTAAGGTTTCATCGGATTTAGCAAAACAGAAACGGAGTACATGAGTTTCGAATCCTTTTTCATTAAATGCAGAAATTGGTATGGAACCGATTTTATATTCCTTGACCAATCTTTCTGCTAGTATTACATCAGATTCTGTACTAATTTTTTTATAATTCAACATCTGAAAATATGTTCCTTCGGAAGGTTCAAATTCAAATTTAGAATCTTTGATTAAATTTAGGAATATGTCTCGTTTCTTTTGATAAAAAGCACCCAATTCCAGATAGTTATTTTCATCTTGCAAATAGGTAGCTAATGCTACCTGGGAAGGATGATGCACGCTAAATACATTAAACTGGTGTACCTTTTGAAATTCTTTCATCAACCATTTTGGAGCCATGCAATATCCCAATTTCCATCCCGTATTATGGAAGGTTTTTCCAAATGAGGCCGTGATAAAAGCCCGTTCTTTTAATCCAGGGAATCGAATGGCGCTCTGATGTTCTTTTTCATCAAAAACAATATGCTCATATACCTCATCACTTAAAAGCAATATAGATGTTTCCTTCAGCAATGCTTCTAATTGTGTCATATCCTTTTTTGAAATCAGCTTCCCAGAAGGATTATGTGGTGTATTAATAATAATCAATTTTGTTTTATCGGAAATCTTAGATTTTAATAGGTCAAAATCAATTTCAAACTTTTCAGGATTCAATTGTATTGAGACAGGAGTTGCTCCTAACAGTTCAATTGTTGGCTCATAGCAATCGTAAGCTGGTTTAAAAATAATGACTTCATCTCCCACTTCAACAACGGCAGACAAGGCTGTGAAAATAGCTTGGGTAGCTCCAGCAGTAATCGTGATTTCCGTGTTTGGGTCGTACGACACTCCATACAATCGTTCCGTTTTGTCAGAAATTGCTTTTCTAAGTTTTAAAACACCTTGCATGGGCGCATATTGATTTTTTCCGTCTTTCATGGCTTTATAAACCAAATCCATAAGTGCATGATCACTTGGAAAGTCGGGAAATCCCTGTGACAAATTAAGGGCATTTTCTTGATGACACATATGCGACATCACTGTAAAAATGGAGGTTTTCACCTCGGGTAATTTGGATTGCAATGAAATATTCATCTCAATAAAATTTTAGCTAATAAATGTACGAAAAGTTCATTTTTACGCCTATTTTCTTGGTGATAACTACTTTATACATGTCAAAAGATTTCATAAGTTATTAACACCCAACAAATTAAGACACCTGTTTTCGTAATTTTATGCGTCCTTTAACGACTAGTTAAAAAAATATTCACATTATGGACACTAAAAAAATCATTTTAACGCAAGGGATAAAAATTTTCGTTCTGATCGGAGCATTCTTTTTAATCATGAAGGTTTTTAACTTGGAACACATCACTGAACTACGACTTATTAATTTCCTTTTTGTTTTTTGGGGCGTCAATGGAGCCATCAAGAAAAATATTAAGACTAATATAAACACAAATTACCTTACCAACCTATCTATTGGATATCTGACAGCCTCTGTAGCTGTTATTTTAACGGCTGCATCGTCAATGGTTTATTTGTTTTATATAGACCCCGCTTTTTTAATGCAAACGCACAGCATGAATCTTTGGGGTGCTAACTTAACTCCGCCATTAATCAGCTTTGCTATTCTAATTGAAGGATTGGCATCGTCAATGATATGCAGTTTTGTTTTAATGCAATACTGGAAGAATTTTAAAGTACGCTCCCCTCAAAGTGTAGCTGTTTAAGTTTATTTTACGAACTGAACATAAAAAAAGCCGAAACATGAGTTTCGGCTTTTTTATATCAATTATTTAAAGCTAGCAAATTGTAGCTTTTAAATATTCACGGTTCATACGAGCGATGTTCTCTAAGGAAATTCCTTTCGGACATTCTACTTCACATGCTCCAGTGTTTGAACAATTTCCAAATCCTTCAGCATCCATTTGCGCTACCATATTTTTAACACGGTCTGCTGCTTCTACTCTACCTTGAGGTAGTAAAGCAAATTGAGAAACCTTTGCAGCAACAAATAACATTGCACTTGAATTTTTACAACTCGCAACACAAGCACCACATCCTATACATGCTGCAGCATCCATAGATAAATCCGCATCCTTCTTCGGAATTGGAATCGCATTCGCATCCTGAGTATTTCCTGAAGTGTTTACTGAAATATATCCACCTGCCTGTTGAATTCTTTCAAAAGCAGTACGGTCTACTACTAAATCTTTAATTACAGGAAATGCTGTTGCTCTCCATGGTTCGATGTAGATTGTATCTCCATCTTTGAACATTCTCATGTGTAACTGACAAGTTGTAATTCCTCTGTCTGGTCCATGAGGCTCACCATTAATGTGTAAAGAACACATTCCACAAATACC
Source organism: Flavobacteriaceae bacterium (assembly GCA_964227255.1). Lineage (GTDB taxonomy): Bacteria > Bacteroidota > Bacteroidia > Flavobacteriales > Flavobacteriaceae > Lutibacter. The sequence goes on along the minus strand of CAXQVI010000053.1, from coordinate 10,830 downwards.
TTCTCTACAATCGTGGTCAAAGGCAATTGGCTCTTCATCTTTTGCAACAAGACTTTCATTTAATACGTCCATCATTTCTAAGAAAGACATGTGTTCTGAAATGTCAGTTACCTTATATTCGACCATACGACCTTTATCCTGAGGTCCTTTTTGTCTCCAAATTTTTAACGTTAAATTCATAATTGTCTTCTTATTTGTATGAACGAGTTTTTAACTCAATATCTTTAAATTCTAATTCCTCTTTATGCAAGATAGCTTCACTTGGTTTTCCAGTATACTCCCATGCTGCTACATACGCGAAATTTTTATCGTCACGTTTTGCTTCTCCATCTTCAGTAACATACTCTTCTCTAAAGTGACCTCCACATGATTCCTCACGTTCAAGTGCATCTTTAGCGAATAATTCTCCTAATTCTAAGAAATCAGCAACTCTTCCAGCTTTTTCCAATTCAGGGTTCATTTCATTTAAGTCCCCCGGTACTTTGACATTCTTCCAGAAGTCTTCTCTAATTTCCTGAATTTCTTTGATCGCTTCTTTCAATCCTTTCTCGTTACGAGCCATACCAACCTTGTTCCACATCACTAATCCTAATTTCTTATGGAAATAGTCAACTGAATGTGTTCCATTATTGTTGATGAAGAATTCTAACTGGTCTTTCACAACTTTTTCAGCTTCTTCAAACTCTTTAGAATCTGTCGGGATTACTCCTGTACGAATATCATCTGCCAAGTAATCTCCAATGGTATACGGTAATACGAAGTAACCATCAGCAAGACCCTGCATTAATGCAGAAGCTCCTAATCTGTTTGCTCCGTGATCAGAGAAGTTCGCTTCTCCAATACAGTACAATCCGTCTACAGTTGTCATCAAGTTATAATCAACCCAAACACCACCCATTGTGTAGTGCGTTGCAGGATAAATCATCATTGGAGTTTTGTATGGATTGTCATCAACAATCTTCTCATACATTTGGAACAAGTTTCCGTATTTCGCTTCAACTACTCCTTCTCCTAATTTTGTAATCTGCTCCTTTGATGGATTATCAACACCCTGAACTTTTACTTGTTCTTTTCCGTAACGCTCAATTGCAGAAGCGAAGTCTAAGTATACAGCTTCCCCAGTTGCATTTACTCCGTAACCAGCATCACATCGCTCTTTTGCTGCTCTAGAAGCAACATCTCGTGGCACTAGGTTACCAAACGCAGGATATCTTCTTTCTAAATAGTAATCTCTATCCTCCTCTGCGATTTCAGTTGGCTTTAATTTACCTTCCTGAATTGCTTTTGCGTCTTCAATCTTTGCAGGAACCCAGATTCTACCATCATTACGCAATGACTCTGACATCAATGTCAATTTCGATTGGTAATCTCCTGAACGTGGAATACAGGTTGGGTGAATTTGTGTGAAACAAGGATTTGCAAAATAGGCTCCTTTTTTGTGAATCTTCCATGCTGCAGTAGCATTCGATCCCATCGCGTTTGTCGATAAGAAATATACATTTCCGTACCCACCAGTTGCAATTACAACTGCGTGTGCAGAATGACGCTCAATTTCACCTGTAATAAGGTCACGAGCGATAATTCCTCTTGCTTTTCCACCAACTTTCACTACATCCAGCATTTCGTGTCGGTTGAACATCTCAATCTTACCACGAGCAATCTGACGGTTCATTGCTGAATAACAACCTAATAATAGTTGTTGTCCTGTTTGTCCTTTCGCATAGAATGTACGAGAAACCAATACTCCACCAAATGAACGGTTGTCAAGTAAGCCTCCATAATCACGAGCAAAAGGAACTCCTTGTGCTACACATTGGTCTATGATATTTGCTGAAACCTCTGCCAAACGATATACATTTGCTTCACGAGATCTATAATCACCTCCTTTAACAGTATCATAAAACAATCTGTAGTTCGAGTCACCATCATTTTGATAGTTTTTTGCTGCATTGATTCCCCCTTGTGCTGCAATAGAGTGCGCTCTACGTGGTGAATCCTGATACGCAAATGCTTTTACGTTATATCCTAATTCTGCTAACGAAGCCGCCGCAGAACCTCCTGCCAATCCAGTACCAACAACGATAATATCGATATTACGTTTGTTTGCCGGATTTACAAGATTAATATTGTCTTTATATTGTGTCCATTTATCTTTAATTGGACCCTTCGGTACTTTTGAATTTAAAGTCGTCATAATTATTTAAGATTAATGGTTGAAAAAGTGATATAAGGCAACAATTACAAATCCTGCAGGAACTAAAATTGAATACCATTTTCCTAATCCTTTGATAAATCCTGTGTATCTGTTATTGAATCCAATTGATTGGAATGCCGATTGGAATCCGTGCATTAAATGCAATGCCAACAATACAAAAGAAACTACATAAGCACCAACTCTTATTGGATTCTCAAACTTATGCTGTAATTCCATAAAGTATCTGTACTCTCCATCAATCATTCCTGACATATCGCCCTGAACGTATTTGACATTCATTTCTGGAATCCAAAAATCGATAAAATGTAAAATTAAAAAGGCTAAAATCACAGCTCCAGAAATCACCATATTTCTGGACATCCAACTTGCGCTCGCCGCTCCATTGAATTTAGCATACTTTACATTACGTGCTCTTTTATTTCTAAGCTCTAAAATAAACCCAATAAAAAAGTGAAAGATTACTCCAATCACCAAAACAGGTTGTAAACCAAACTGAATTACAGGGTTAGTCCCCATGAAATGGGATAATTCATTAAATAAATCCGGACTACAAATAGACGTCAAGTTTATAGCTAAATGAATAAGTAGAAAACTAATAAGAAATAAGGCTGATAAAGACATAGCTACCTTACGTGCTATGGATGAAGATAAAAATCCGCTCATTTTATTATTTTTTTAGTGGCACAAAGATACTATATGATTTCAACCTATTAAAAGATTATATTACCCTTTTTGTTATTTAGAATCATTTAAAATAGCTGTATTTTAACGAATTATTAACGTATAAAAATCCTACATTTAAGCTCTTCGAAAACCAATTAAAATCTAAAAATGAAAAATCCCTTACTCTTATTGCTTCTTATTTCAAGCAGTGTATTTGCGCAGCAACTCGACATGGAACTGTTTAAAAACATTAAGACACGTTCTATCGGCCCAGCTGGAATGAGTGGTCGTGTTACTGCAATTGATGTGGTTACAAACAACCCACAAATTATGTATGTTGGAACCGCATCCGGTGGATTGTGGAAATCTGTTTCTGGAGGAGTTGAATGGGAACCAATCTTCGATGAACAAGGTTCCTTATCAATCGGTGCAGTTGCTATTCAGCAAACTAATCCTGACGTAATATGGGCTGGAACCGGTGAAGGAAATCCTCGAAATAGTTTAACGGGAGGATATGGGTTGTACAAAAGCTTGGATGCGGGAAAAACATGGCAACTTGTTGGACTTGAAAAAACGCGAAATATTCACAGAATTATCATTGACAAAGACAATCCAAATACCGTTTATGTGGCTGCTGTCGGATCTCCTTGGGGGGAGCACCCTGAAAGAGGCGTTTTCAAAACAACAGATGGCGGAAAAACCTGGACCAAGTCCTTATTCGTTAACAATAAAACGGGCGCAGCTGACCTAGTTGTAGACCCTACAAATCCCAATAAATTAATCGCAGCTATGTGGGAACACCTGCGTCAGCCCTGGACTTTTACCTCCGGGGGTGAGGGTTCTGGAATGTATATTACATACGATGGTGGTGAAACCTGGAAGAAAATAACTTCTGAAGAGGGGCTTCCAAAAGGAAACTTAGGACGTATGGGATTGGCCATCGCTCCAAGTAATCCAAATAGAGTATATGCGCTAATTGAAGCTAAAAAGAATGCTTTGTATCGTTCAGAAGATGGTGGTCTAAACTGGAAAATGGTAAACGATAAATCTAGCGGAAGAGGTGCCGGTGGAATTGGAAACAGACCATTTTATTACTCAGATATTTTTGTAGACCCTGTAAATGAAAACCGCATTTATTCGGTGTTTACTTATGTGAACGTAAGTGAAGACGGTGGAAAATCTTTTAACATGTTAATGCCAGCTTATGGAACTTCAAAAGGAGTTCATCCTGACCATCATGCATGGTGGATTCACCCAAAAAATCCGAACTTTATGATGGATGGAAATGACGGTGGTTTAAACATTACACATGATAAAGGAAAGACATGGCGCTTTGTTGAAAATTTACCGGTTGGACAATTTTACCATGTAGCTGTAGACAATGATTACCCTTACAACATTTATGGAGGAATGCAGGATAATGGTTCTTGGGTTGGACCAGCATATGTTTTAAAAGCACAGGGATTAAGAAACTCGTACTGGCAGGAATTAATGTTCGGTGACGGATTCGATATGGTTCCTGACCCAAAAAACTCAAGATTCGGATACGGGATGTCGCAACAAGGAAATGTAGCGCGATACGACCGACAAACAGGTTCTCAAAAAGGAATCAGACCAACACATCCAAATCCAGATGTAAAACTCCGTTTTAACTGGAACTCGGCAATTTCTATAGACCCATCAGATAACGAAACTATTTACTTCGGAAGTCAGTTTGTGCACAAATCAACTACTCAAGGACATACTTGGGAAATTATTTCACCTGACCTAACGACCAACAATCCGGAAAAGCAAAAACAACACGAAAGTGGTGGAATTACCATGGATGCTACAGGTGCAGAAAACCATTGTACAATTCTTGCGATTGAACCAAGTACTTTCGATCCAAATATTTTATGGGTAGGAACAGATGATGGAAACATTCAAGTGACTCAAGATGGTGGAAAAACTTGGACCGCTGTAAGTCAAAATATTAAAGGAATGCCGAATGAGGCATGGATTCCGCAAATCAGAGCTTCAAAATTCAACAAAGGAGAGGCTTATGTTGTAGTAAACAATTACCGTCAATTCGATTTCAAACCATATTTATACAGAACCAGAGATTTTGGTAAGACTTGGGAAAGTTTATTAGATGGAAAAGATGAAACTTTTGGATATACATTGGCTATTGTTCAGGATTTAGAAGCACCAAATTTATTATTCTTAGGGACCGAAAACGGATTGCACATCAGTATAGATGAAGGAACAACATGGACAAAGTGGAACAACAATTTCCCGAATGTTTCAACTATGGATTTAGTGATTCACCCTAGAGAACACGACTTGGTTATTGGAACTTTTGGTAGAGCGTTCTATGTTTTAGACGACATTAGACCTTTCAGAGCAGTTGCATCAAATGGAGTAGCTTCATTGAACAACACTCTTAATTTGTTTTCACCACCAACTGCCATTTTAGCGCAAACACAGCAACCATCTGGTTCACGATTTGGAGCAAATGCGACTTATAATGGAGACAACAGGCCTAGTGGAGCGATTATCAAATACAGTATTCACAGACCTGAAAAGGAAACTGAAACGACTTCAAAAAAGAAGAAAAAATCGAAAAACGATACTCCTTTAGAGAAAAAAGAAGAAGTAAAATTCGACTCTATTCACCTTCAGGTTTTCAATGCTAATGGAGATTTAATTCGTACAATCAAGCAAAAGGCTCCGAAAGAAAATGGACTGCATACAATGACTTGGTATCTCGGTGAAAAAGGTCAGGTTGGAATCTCCAGATCGAAAGCCAGAAAACGCAGTTCTGAACCTAGAGGTGTGTCAGTCTTACCTGGGACTTATAAACTGAAAATGAATTTTGGAAACGCTTCTGCGGAAAGTTCTATCGATGTAAAATACGATCCTAGAATAGAAATGCCTATGGAAGTGCTTCAAACTAAATACGACATGTTAAAGGAGCTTGAAACGAAAACTGCAAATGCAGGTAAAGCGACACAGCAATTGGCCGAAGCGAAGGAAATTGTCGATGACTACCAAAAGCGAATCAAAGCACAAAACAAAAACAAGAAATTTGATGAGTTGTTGAAATCGCATAAAGACATTTTAAAGGAGATTACTGACTTACAGGACTTGATGTTCGGAAAAGAGGACAGACGTCAAGGAATTACAGCAACTGAATTCCCAAGCACGGTTTCTTACTTATACGGAGCTCGCAGATATGTTGGAAGCTTGCGACAAATGCCTGGTGAAACAGAATTCACATTAATGAAAAATGCAGATTCAAAAGTTGGAGCAGTTGTTGACGCTATCAATGAATTCTTCAAAAACCAATGGCCAGAATACCAAAAATCAGTTGAGAATATTGACTTATCACCATTCAAAGAAATGGAAGCAGTGAAGTACTAAACTTAGATTAAAAACAAAAAAAGCACAACAGTTCTGTTGTGCTTTTTTTGTAAATTAATTTTCATCTTATTTCAACTCTAAGATTTGTTTTGAGTTTCCAATTTTCAGAGTGTATTTGCCTTTTGGCAGATAATACTTTCCATTAGTTCCTTCTTTCAAACTAATGTCTTTTTTCTTGAAATAAGACTTCACAGCTTTCTCTGAAACTTCAGCATTGTACATTTCGTAATTAAATCCATTTTCTACGTTTAAAGACTTAGAGAATAATAAGGTTCCGTCTTCGGCCAATACCTGCATTGTCTTACTTCCATACGCTTTTGAATAGTAGGATACTGAGATTTCAGGTTCCATCACATCGTACCACTTGCTCCAAGAAGTTCCCCATCGCGATGAAGCTCTCAAAGCAGCAATAGGAAATACTGTTAATTCGTCATTTTTTACCTTGTTGTATTTTTGAAGTCCAGAGATGTTTGCTCTGTATATAGAACGACCATGTGTTCCTACAACCAAATCATTTGCCTCTTTTTGAATCACTAAATCGTGTACCGCAACTTTCGGTAATCCTTCAGCAAAAGCCTCCCATGAAGCCCCTTTATTAAACGAAACGTACACCTGATTATCGTTTCCTAAATAAAGTACATTCTCATCTTTTGGATCCTCTTTAATCACGTTTATTGGGAAATCAGGAAGATTTCCATTGATATTCTTCCAAGTCACACCTTTGTCATCACTCACATAAACATATGGCTTAAAATCATCGTTTCTGTAACCATTTAGTGCGACATAAACTCTCGACTTTTCATGTTCCGAAGCAATGAGTCTTGACACCCATAACCCTTGTGGTAAATTGTCTGAAATCTTCTTCCAGCTTGCACCTCCATCTTCGGTTAAATACACAAAGCCATCATCTGAACCTGTGTATAACATTCCGAAAGTAAAGGGACTTTCAGAAATTGTTGTCAAAGTTCCGTACGGCACATTTCCTTTCTTTCCGCCACTTGTTAAATCAGGAGAGATTACATCAAAGTTTTTACCTTGATCCATAGATCGCAACAATTTGTTTGCTCCCATATACAAGATATCTTGATTGTGAGGTGACAATAAAATTGGTGTCTGCCAATTGTATCTGTATGGTGTATCACCTAACTCGTGCTTTGGATGAATACTTCTTCGCTTTTTAGTTTTTAGATTGTATTGGTAGTAATATCCAAATTGAGATCCTGAGTATACCACATTGTTATCTCTTGAATCGATTTGAACTTGCATACCGTCTCCTCCTCCTATTCCTTTATATGGATACTGACCAGAACTCTCCCATCTTTTGGACGATACGTAATTACTTGGGCCATACCAAACACCGTTATCTTGCAATCCGCCAAACACATTATACGGTTTCTGATTGTCCACATTAATCGCGTAAAATTGTCCTACTGAAGGGGCATTGTTTTTCGTCCAGTTTTCACCATCGTCGTACGTGATATTGATACCTCCATCATTTCCATCAATAACATGTCCTTCTTTTTTGGGATTTACCCACAACGCCTGATGATCTGAGTGTACATTTTCTTTTCCGATAGAAGAAAAAGTTTCTCCTCCATCATCAGATTTAATCAATGGAACTCCTCCCACATAAATCTTATCAGGGCTTGCAGTATTCACGCCAATAATTCCGAAGTAGTATCCGTAAGAGCTGTACACACCATCTAGGTAATCTTCATGCGTCTTATTCCAAGACTTTCCTCCGTCAACCGATTTGTATACTTCAGCTCCAATCACTTCAGAATTCAGTAGCACAAAGTTTGCATCTTCGAGATACAAAGCTAAGTCAGCCGGTTTCACTTCTCCTTTTGCAACGCGTTTCTTTACAGATGCTGCAGTATATTTTTGAGGGAATCCATTGCTCTTAAGATAGGCTCCCAGTTCTTTTTCATCCAATTTTGAAAAATCTTCCACAGACATACCTTTGAAGTCGTTTTTCTTCAGGCCTTTTTCCTCTTTTTTCTCTTTCGTCGGACGCATATTTTGATTGTCTAACAACGCATATAGCACATCTGAACTCGCCACAGCAAGACCTATTCGCCCTACACCATCTCCAACAGGGAATCCAGCACCTTCAACCGTTAATTTTAGCCAGGTTGATCCGGCATCCATACTTTTATAAATCGCAGAACCTGCTCCATCCCCCACAAAATCCCAAGCTTTACGCTCACGTTCCCATGAAGCCGCATACATGATATTTGCATCTGTTGGTGAAACTGCCACATCAATTACACCCGTACCTTCATTTATAAATAATGTATTTGTCCAGGTTTTACCGCCATCTGTTGTTTTGAAAATCCCACGCTCTTTACTTGAAGTATACAAATTCCCAACAGCTCCAATTACAACTTCATCCGGATTGTTTTTATTTATGATAATTCTTCCTATATGTTGTGAATTTTCCAATCCAACGTGAGTCCAGCTTTTTCCATTATCTGTAGTTTTTAATATTCCGATTCCGGCGTAGGATGAGCGTGAAGAATTACTTTCACCCGTCCCCACCCAAATCGTTCCATTTTTCCAATCCACCGCAATATCTCCAATGTTTGAAGTTTCGGCATTGTCTGTGATTGGAGTAAAAGTTGTTCCATTATTATTGGTATAAAAAACACCACCCGACGCATAGGCAGCATAGAATTCGGTTGACCTATCAGGGTTCACATCTACATCTACAATTCGACCACTCATGATAGTGGGTCCGATATTGGTAAACGGAACATTTTTAACAATTGATTCCTGTGCAGAAATACTAATTACTGAAACAAGGGTGACAAGCAGTACTAATTTGATTTTCATGAATTCAAGTTGATCTAAGTTTATAATATTTAGTTGATTTAATATTATTGAACGAATTCTATTAGTATTCGCATAAATAATATTGGATTCGTAATTTATGGTTTTAAACAAATGTATAAATTTGTTTGAGAACACAAAGGTACTAGCAAGTCCTTCAAATATGGACTAATTTTTGAATAAAACAATCATCAATCTTAAATACCAAGATCGAATCTTTTTTAAAACAATACGTATGAAATACCATCCAATAGACAATCAATTATTTATCAAAAACAGAGCGAAGTTTACAGCTCATATGAAACCAAAATCGATTGCAATTTTTAATTCAAATGATTTATTCACTACCGGAGCAGATAGTACATTACCTTTTGAGCAGAGCAGTGATTTATTCTACTTATCTGGTGCAGATCAAGAAGAAAGCATTTTATTGCTATTCCCAGATGCCATTGATCCAGCACATAGAGAAATCTTATTCTTAACGGAAACAAATAAACATATTGAAATTTGGTACGGGGCTAAATACTCCAAAGAAGAAGCAACACAGGTTTCAGGTATTAAGACAATTTACTGGTTATCAGAATTCAAAAAAGTGTTTTTCGATTTAATGACCGAGGCAGAATCTATTTATTTCAATACAAATGAACACTACCGTCAGTCTGTTGAAATAGAAACAAGAGAGGACCGATTTATCAAACAATGTAAAAAAGATTTTCCCGCGCATAAATGGGAAAAATCAAATCAGGTTCTACAAAATATTCGTGGCGTAAAGGAACCTCAGGAAATTGATATTATTCAAAAAGCATGTAACATTACGGAGAAAGGTTTTAAGAGAATATTACCCTTTGTAAAACCTGGAATCATGGAATTTGAAATTGAAGCTGAATACATGCACGAGTTTTTAAGGAACAGATCGAAAGGATTCGCTTATACTCCAATTATTGCATCAGGATACAGTGCTTGTGTACTACATTATATTGAAAATAATAAGGAATGTAAAGATGGTGACATGTTATTAATGGATGTTGGAGCAGAATATGCAAACTATTCGAGTGACATGACAAGGACCATTCCTGTGAATGGAAGATTTACTAAACGACAACGTGCTATTTATGACGCTGTATTAAGAGTAAAAAACGAAGCAACAAACATGTTAGTTCCAGGAATGCTTTGGGCAGAATACCACAAAGAAGTTGGTAAGGTTATGACATCTGAATTACTAGACTTAGGATTAATTTCTCAGGCCGACGTACAAAATGAAGATCCTAAATGGCCTGCTTACAAAAAGTATTTTATGCATGGTACTTCTCACCACATCGGACTAGATACACATGACTATGGAGCTCTAAAAACACCTATGAAAGCAAATATGGTTTTCACAGTTGAGCCTGGAATTTATATCCCTGAAGAGAATATGGGAATTCGTTTAGAAGATGATGTTGTTATCCAAGAAACTGGAGCACCAATCAACCTTATGAAGAATATTCCTATTGAGGCTGATGAAATTGAATCATTAATGAACTCATAAAAAATAAAAAAACCGCAGTTACGATCTTAACTTCGGTTTTTTATTTCAAACACTTTTCCTCACTAAATTCATCTTAATTAGTAAAAATATTAGAATTTATAATTTCATAGAATTTATCGAGCCAAATATAGATTTACATTCATAAAATTACAAATAATAGGACCCGAAATTTATAAATTTCGGGTCCTAT
>CAXQVI010000052.1:0-2464 GCA_964227255.1 Flavobacteriaceae bacterium | reverse complement strand
AAATCATTGATGGCACTGCCCAAAGAGCCAAGTTCATCTCGGCTGTTCACTTCTACACGTGTAGTTAAATTACCTTTTGCAATTTCGCGTGTCGCTTTCTCCATCTTAACCAAGGGCCTGGATAAATACCAAACGATAAAAAACGTATAACCTATTGCGATCAAGATAGTCACAACTATCGTCCGAAACAACCAATCTCTTACGTTGTGCATTTTATTGTGTAATTCATCAATGGAAGAAAAAATCATGACCCCGCCTTCAAATGACTCGGCGTCGAAAATGGGTTCAACAAAATAATAAAAATTTTCTTCGATATCTGAGTTATAACGTTCGCCTTCTACCGTATCACTGTTTTGCAACTGTGCAAGCCACTCATCTGGAAGATGGTTTCCTTCATTGAACTCCATAATATTGCCATGCGTGATGTGGCCGTTCTCGTTAAAAAAAAGCACTTCGTGTTCGAAGAAAAGATCCAAATGGTGATAAATTTCTTCAGGGGATTGATTTTTTTCTATCCATTCGACTTCCAGGCTTTGGGCGAGAGACCTGACGTTATCGTTCAGGTAGATGGAATAGATATTCAAGAATATCTGATCAATCAAGAACGCAAACGGAATCAGTATGCTCAAGAATAGGACCATGATCAGTAAACCCAGCTTCACTACAATTCCTTTACGCCTCATCTGCTGTTTCTTTCAAATCGACTTGATAGCCTAAACCCCAGACTGTCTTAATGACGGCTAGATTTGGCTGAAGCTTCCTAAATTTTAGCCGAATGTTCTTGATGTGCGAATCAATTGCCCTTACATCCCGTATTTCTGAATAATCCCATACTAAATCGAGAATTTCTTCCCGTGTGAAGATTTTGTTCGGCGATCCTGCGAGTAACTCAATGATGGCATGCTCTTTCGCCGTAAGTTCCATTTTCTTTCCACAGAAAAGTACTTGTTTATCCTGTTTATTGACAATTAACTTTTTACCTTTTAACACAATGATCGAATCAACGGCTATATTTTTTTCAACTTGAGCACTTCTTCTTAACAAGGCATAGATGCGGGCTTTTAATTCTTCGAAATCGAAAGGCTTTACTAAATAATCATCCGCCCCTAACTGAAGTCCCTTAACCCGATCTTCAATAGCAGACCGTGCAGTCAACATAAGGATAGGCATAATGGAGTTGCGCCTGATTTCTTTACAAACTTCAAATCCGTCCATGAAGGGAATCATAATATCCAGTACCAATAAATCAAAAGACTGGTCTTTTTTTATCTGCAGCGCCTGAGCGCCATCGTAGGCAAACACCAGATCGAACTCATTTTCAAGATGAATACGGATAAGGTCACACATCAATTTCTCATCTTCCACTACCAGAATACGCTTCATTCGCTTCCTCCTTTCCCAATGACACGGGCCTTTTAATGCCTCTGGCTCAAAAACTTCCAGTTCGCAATCAATCCCATGTTTCGAGTAAACTGCTTGATTTTACTCAGAATAACATATTCCTAAAAATACTTTGCTGTTTGTAATAAAGCTAATTACATATTAGTTGAGTAATTTTTGTCAGGATATTGTTCTAGCTTTATCTTTTGCGAGGTTTTTGATTTAAATCTGAAGAACAATAGCAATCACTTTCCTGATACCTTCAAGATTACCGGTGTCCCATTTTCGAACAACAAGCGAAGAGGTCATCATCAAAGTATTATTAGTTATCCCTGTTACTGTAGCTTCCTGCAACAAGGTGATTTTGACTTTCTCACTAATTGGTTTAGAGCAAAGCAACCCGTCTACAGTTTTCATCACTCCACCTTTATTTCAAGCGACTATTACTATCATTGAATAGATCTCAGAAAAGTTATCCTTTTTCTATCATCAAGCTGGTGTTCATTAAAGGCTGTAATTTTAGAGGGTGCATAAAAACTATTATTGAAAATACAAAGAGAAGGAACTTCAGTTGAAGCTCCTTCTTCCGATAATATGATGATATGTAAACTAAATATTAGAAAAGTCTTTTCTTTCTACCCCATTTACACAAGATATTTTACGCTCTCTACAAATGCTGTTGGAATAGCTGGTACACTTATTCATTATGGCGGTAAATGCACATGGAGACACGGTTGATCCATACTAATTCCGTCCAGGAAGAGGTGAAATTTTGAAACTAGATAAACTGATGTATACGATGGCACATATTATCACGCCTATATTGCTACTGGTAATTGGAATCCTTTGGGGACACTTCGTTTCAGAAAAACCGATTGGGATGAACCTAACAGATAACCTATCAGTTATTGCAATTTATTACATAATCATTAGCGTGATTTGGACGCTTAATTTAAATACCATTCGCGAATTAGCAAAGAAAAATGAAAAATAGTAAAAGAAGTCTTAAAAAATCCCGACGGAAATTTTCCATCGGGATTTTTTTGAATAAAGAGCGCCACCAAAGAAAAGTGAGCGCAGGAAA
>CAXQVI010000051.1:0-3492 GCA_964227255.1 Flavobacteriaceae bacterium | reverse complement strand
TCCATGCGCTTTATTAGATAATCCATCAAAACTGATTTCAAACGAAAATATGATACATTCAAAAGGCTGTGCCATAAGGTTTGAAAACTCGCATTTCAATAGGATTGGGGTTTAGCTATCAAGCATTATGGAAAGAAAAAGCTTATAAATTTAGTATTAAAATTATTTAAATCTATATTAACCAGCTTTGTATTTGTAGCGAAACGATTGCTGCTTATGAGGTGACTCAACGGACACTACATGGTTGAGGCAGGCTGGATGATACTAGATATCACTCAAGGCCATAAGGAGTAGATTATTGAATGTTATTTAGAGGCTTTAATTTTAAAGATCGTTCACCCCAACACCATAAACCTAAACAAGGTCAATTTTATTTTGAAACCAACTGCATTGTTTATCTCTTTGAACAGTTCTTACCTAAACTTCATTTTGATGATGTAAGTAGTGTCCAATTTGAGTGTTGCCCAAATGCCGAATTGGCTTGTCAACCTGTCATCATGGATGGGTTGTTGCCTGTAACGATCCCCTACGATGTAAGTGATTTTTACCATCTGTCCGATTTAGAGAAAAAGAAAAAGACACTTGACCTGATGATGGATGGACTACAGGTTATTTGTAAGGACAAAGGTTGGGACGAAGAGCCCTTTTTATATGCGTATCAAAAGGTAGTCGAAAAAAATTATACATTCAAAAAAACGTATAAAAACCTGAAATCAAGTCCTAATCGTAAATTAAGAGCGAAAATTGAAATAGAGATTGGGATATATGATTGTACGGCTTCATTAGTAATTGAAGACCAACAACAAAAGCACATCTACTCAGAAGTCCTTTATAAAACAAAGCCAAGATTCGACTTGCTTTATCCATTACTAGGAGATATTAAATGGATGAGTAATGATGAAGTCAGAGTGCATGAAAGAAAACCAAGTGAACATCAGTTTAAAACAGTTTATTTACAGTGAAGAAAAAAGCGCAAATTCATATATTAGAACTTCGACAAAAATATTTTACCGATTATAGATAGAGTCCTTATCGGCTTTAACAATATAAAAGAGTAGTTTACATATCATGAGGTTATCGGAAGGTGAAAAAGAGGAGTCGCTTACAAGAGCCGACTCCTTTTTCATGAGTTTATCTTTATGCTAAACCAATTATTTGAAGTAGAAATACAATATTTTGCTTTTAATAAGGGGAGAGATAGTGCTGTCTAGTGCGAATTTGCATACCTTTTGTTCAAGAGAAAAAGTTCCTGTTTTTTGTTCACCTTTCTTTAGGAAGAACGTTATTAAGAGGGGAGGCCGGTGAATGGACGATATATTAATGGACCAAAAATTATATGATTACTTAAAAATCGTCAAGAATTATTTAATGAAGATGGGTGCTTCTAAAGAAGATGCTGAAGATATCGTTCAGGATACCGCCTATAAATTTATACTCTACATTGATTCCATCAGCCACAAGAACGTAGAAGGCTGGTTATTTCGTGTAGCGGTTAACGGATATTACGATTTGTACCGAAAGCGATCGAGAAGACAAGCAATAGCCTTGAAATTTAATTTCCAGCAATTATTTGAAGAGTTCACTCCGGAAGACGCTGTGCTACAGAATGAACGCAAGCAGGATGTGGACGATGTCTTGAAGAAATTGAAACCAAAATATCAGCAACTGTTGATTCTGAAATACAGTTTGGATCTGTCCATACGAGATATTGCAAAATTATGTGAGATGAAGGAAGACACAGTGAAAACGACATTGTACCGGGCACGTAAGGAATTTGTTCAAGAGTACAGGAGGCAAGGGTATGAATGAAAATAACAATCTGTTCCACAACGATAATGATTTCTCTAAACTGGTGAAGAAGGCACGAAGGAGATCACTTATGAAGAACATCGTAATTTCTCTTAGTGTCAGCTTGCTTTTATTTGCCGGTCTTTTTTGGCTGGGAACTTTCTTGATGTATAAGAAAGTGGACAGTGAGATCAGCTATGATTATGCCACTCAATCCATTCAGGGAGCCAACGTGCAGAATATGGGCTCGTTGTATAACTACACGCCATTTTCAGCTTCAGTCACGACTGAAACCAAAAAAATTGTATCAGGGGTACCTGTTCCTTGGGAGAATCACGAAAAAGTGTTTTCTATTTTTGGATCTTCACGACTGATTCAATCTAATTTTGTTACAGGGACAGGAAATAGTGAAGATGAAAGAATTCCTGTTTACTTTCAAGGAGAACGGGTGATTGAATTTTATACTCCAAACGGAAACTACGCATTTCTTCCGGATGATAGACCTTTGTTAGACGATATCGATGAGAATAAAATGGTTGAAATGGCCTTTTCTTTTGATGCTGTTTACAGTATAGAGGAAGTACAGAGCAGATTTGCTACTCAACTAAACTGGTATTGGGTGGATACAGGTCTTACAGATGTGCAAACTGAAGAGGCAGAGCCAATTTTAGGGAACGATGCCTATGGTTTTCTCCAGAACCAAGACTCCGTTGAGTCAGCAAATGGGTTCATTCAACAAATCAAATGGCTACAGGAAGAACAGGGCGATTTCCAGGAGGCAGCAAACCGTTTGTATGATTCGATGACCAATAATGGACAAAACGATTTAGCTCCGGAAAAATTAGGAATAATTGGAGTTGTCGTCACCGGAACCCCTGAAGAGTTAAAGCAATTTAATGATGCGCAGATGATACGAGCTGCTGTTCTTGGAGTTACAGCGGATAAATATTAAGGTCTGAAAAGAGCTGGAGGTTCAGCTCTTTTTTTGTTCACTTTTTTCAAGTTGAAGCGTTTAAAGAAGAAAGGAGGTTAAAAATGGAGAGAAAAACAGAATTCCCCATTCAACGTGATCGATTTAACGGATTGGTTAAGCGAGCAAAACGCAGAGCTCTCTTAAAAAGTGTTGTGATTTCGTTAAGTACAAGTCTATTTTTTCACTGGATGATTCATCGGAAGTTTCTTTGAGTTTTAGCATATAAGAAGTAGAAAGGGTGGAAATAATGATAAAGACAAAAGTCGGAATGTTAGTTGGGAGTATTGCAGGGGTGTTTGTACTTGTTTATGGAACAGCTTTTTTGTTTCATCTGCTTTTTAGCCGATATATGTTGGAAGGTGGATTGGCAAACCTGAATTACGGAGTTTTAGCTTTGTTATGTACCGTTCCTTTTGTATTAAGAGTGCTGATCGGAAGGAGTAATCATTCAACGAATCAGGTGATTTTAATGAGTGCTGCTTTATTTTCTGCTTTATTCGTACTTGTTCACTTAGTGATGGTGCTGTCAGCTGAAGCGATGCAGGGAGATGCTGTTACGAGAATGCTAGCGGTTTTCCCAATAAGTGCCTTGCTCTTGGTAGTAACTTTGCACTTTACGGCAAGAAATGAAAAGGTATCTTAGACGAATACCTTTAAGGTACAGGATATTTAATAAGTTTACATATGACCCCTTATCGGAAGTGGAGAAGCTAAACTAGAGGTTGTCCTTT
>CAXQVI010000050.1:0-5843 GCA_964227255.1 Flavobacteriaceae bacterium | reverse complement strand
CCCAATCAAGTTGGGGATGACAGACGATGCACATTCTAATACCTTAAGAAAAAGATTTTATGGGCGTGAGGAATAAAAAGATCCCCGCATGCGCGGGGATGACAAATTGTACTCTTATTAATATTTTCTAATAGCCTCCTAAATTTCGGAGATTAACTTTATTTCTGTCTAAAGTAGATTACAATAGGAACCCCTTGGAAATCGTAAATTTCACGAAGTTTATTCTCTACAAATCGTTTGTATGGTTCTTTTACGTACTGTGGTAAGTTACAGAAGAACACAAACTGAGGTGTTGGTGTTGGTAACTGCATACAGTATTTGACTTTTACGTATTTTCCTTTGATAGCTGGCGGAGGGAAGTTTTGAACAATTTCCAGCATGGTTTCATTCAATTTACTTGTTGGAATACGTTTGTTCTTGTTTTCGTATACCTGCACAGCAGTTTCAATTGCTTTGAAAATGCGTTGTTTTGTTAGCGCTGAAATAAAAATGATTGGCACATCCGTGAATGGAGCAATCTCTCGTCTAATTTGCGCTTCGAAATCACGCATGGTGTTGGTTTCCTTTTCGATAAGATCCCATTTGTTAACCAGAATGATGATTCCTTTTTTGTTTTTTTCGGCCAACCAGAAGATGTTTTCATCCTGTCCTTCAAAACCACGTGAAGCATCGATTACCAAAATGGCAACATCGCAATATTCAATAGCTCGAACAGCACGCATCACCGAATAAAATTCCAGGTCTTCCTTAACTTTCGATTTTTTCCGAATTCCAGCGGTATCTACCAAGTTAAAATCGAATCCAAATCGGTTGTATTTTGTGTCGATAGAATCACGAGTCGTACCCGCGATGTTCGTTACAATATTTCGGTCTTCACCAATAAGCGCATTGATGAAAGAAGATTTTCCTGCATTAGGTCTTCCAACGACAGCAAATCGTGGTAGCTCATCATCTTTTTTATCTTCGTCTTCATTCAATTCTTTAGCGATGGCATCTAGCAAGTCTCCAGTTCCGGATCCATTGATTGAAGAAATGGTGTAAAATTCACCTAACCCTAAATTGTAAAATTCATAGGCGTCTTCCTGACGCATGGCGTTATCTACTTTGTTCACAGCCATAAAGATTGGCTTTTCAATTTTGCGAAGAATTTTTGCAACTTCCTCGTCCATTGGAGAAATTCCACTTTCAACGTCAACTACAAAGACAATAATATCAGCCTCTTCAATAGCAAGTTGCACCTGCTTTCTAATCTCTTCTTCGAAGATGTCATCGGAACCAACGCTGTATCCTCCAGTATCAATGACAGAGAATTCTTTTCCGTTCCAATCACTCTTTCCATAATGTCTATCTCGGGTCACCCCACTAACAGAATCAACAATGGCCTCTCGCTTTTGTATCAAGCGATTGAACAAAGTCGATTTTCCAACATTTGGTCTACCAACAATGGCTACAATATTACTCATCAGAATTTTTGAATTTTGTGCAAAAATACGCATTTAAAATGGGAATTCTATGAGATGTAAGTCGAATACATTGTCATTTCGGAAAAATATGTAAATTACCTCCCCAACTAACTAACTATGCACGAGGAAAAAAATAGCGAAATACATCTGCGTCCGCGGTTCAAAATCGATTTTGAAGAGAGTCAGGAGGACTTACTTCAGAAGTTCAAAAGTAATTTAGACGATGGTGAATGTAAGTTTTGCTCGAAAATAGTTGATGGTCATATTGTGATTGACGTTCCACATGAAGAAGATCATTTTTGGTCACCACAATTACAAATAGAAATTGAAAAAGTAAAAGAGAAAAAGTCAGTTGTAAAAGGCTTATTCGGTCCAAAACCTAATGTATGGACACTATTCATGTTTATTCATTTTTTGTTGGGAACGGCCTTTATAGGAGCTTCAATTTGGGCCTACGTGCAATACCTGTTAAAAAAGGATGCCACCATGGCCTATTTCACACTTATTGCCATTCCAGTAATTTGGGTCCTCATGTATATTTTTGGGCGTATTGGCAGAAGAGCTGGTCACAAGCAAATGGAGGAACTGCACGATTTTATGGAGAAAACTTTAGAGAAAAAATAAAAGCCCTGACTTGTGTCAGAGCTTTTTAAAGTTGTTCAAAATTGAATCAAGTTTTGAGTTATTCATTATAACCAAAACGTCTTAACTGACGCTTGTCGTTTCGCCAGTTTTTATTCACTTTTACGTATAATTCCAAATGAATCTTCTTGTCGAAGAATTTCATCAAGTCTTTTCTGGCTTCAATCCCAACTCGTTTCAAGGCTTCACCTTTATGTCCAATGATAATTCCTTTTTGCGTTTCGCGTTCCACCATGATAATCGAACGAATTCTGATGAATTTTTCATTTTCGAAAAACTCTTCGGTATCGACTTCTACCGAATAAGGAATTTCCTTTTTGTAATGTAAAAGAATTTTTTCACGAATGGCTTCGTTTACAAAGAAACGCTCAGGCTTGTCGGTTAACTGATCTTTCGGATAAAAGGCTGGAGATTCAGGCAGCAATTCAAGAATACGGTTAAATACGGCATCGATGTTGAATTTTTCCAAGGCTGAAATCAGCATGATTTCTGCATTTGGTAACTTCTCCGACCAATACGCTACCTTTTCTTCAACGATGTCTTGAGTACTTGTATCGATTTTGTTAAGTAATAATAAAACTGGAATATCTGAGTGTTTGATTTTGTTGAAGAACCTCTCGTCTTTCAATTCTTTTTCTCCCACTTCTACCATGTATACCAATACATCGGCATCTTCAAAAGCGGATTTTACAAAGTCCATCATAGACGATTGCAGTTCGTACGCGGGTTTGATAATTCCCGGAGTATCTGAGAAGATGATTTGAAAATCGTCACTGTTTACAATACCCAAAATTCGGTGTCTTGTAGTTTGTGCTTTTGAGGTGATGATAGATAATCTTTCGCCAACAAGTGCATTCATCAACGTAGATTTTCCTACGTTGGGATTTCCTATAATGTTGACAAAACCAGCTTTATGTGCCATAAACTTTATATTTTTTGCAAAGGTACTCAAATGCTTTTAAGGAATACTGTTTTTACAGGAAACTTAGCTTTTGGAAGTCCCTGTTCAGCACGTTGACATCGTTCACATCCATCCATTTCTCCAGAATGGTTGCATACACACATCTGAAGTCAACACTGTATTGTAAATCACCGTTTCCATCTAAGTCTAACAGGTTTGGTGCTTCATTATAAAGTCCTGCCTTATTCAAATTTCCACCAATGACAAATACATTATTTGCAGTTCCGTGGTCGGTTCCGTTAGCGGCATTTTGCGCTACGCGTCGTCCGAATTCAGAAAATGTAAGAATCAAGGTGTCGTTAAAAGTGCCTTGCTGTTTTAAATCTGACACAAAGGTTCCAACTGCCTCAGCATAGATTTTCAGCAGTCGGTCCTGACGGCCTTTTTGGTTGTTATGTGTATCGAACCCCCCGAGTGAGGTGTACAATACTTTTGAAGTTACGCCTGAGTTTATAAATGTTGCTGCTGTTTTTAGCTGTTGACCTAGCGGACTGTTCGGATAAGTTTTTGGATTGCTGTAGGTTTTTGTTGTGTTGAATAAGTACTTCGCAGAGTTTTCAGCAGCAATCATGGTTTTGTATAAGTAGCCGAGATTGTGTTCGCTTAAATGCGGATCCGCATTGTTCTGCAATACTTTTTTGAAGTAAGGATCCTGAGTATTTCTGAACAGTTGCTGCGGACTTTTTACCGCCATACCGTTCAATTGTTTTCCTTTCATCACAAGCGAAAGGTTTTCATCAAGTTCCAAGGCATTATGTGGTGCTTTTCCATAGGTATCCAAATAGCGTCCCAGCCAACCGGAAGTCAGATATTCATTTGAATTACTGGCCGTATGCCAGATGTCGGTAGATCTAAAGTGAGAACGGTTCGGATTCGGATAACCAACATTGTTAATGATGCTAAGTTCTCCATTATCGTACAATTGTTTGAGTGGAGCTAAGTTTGAGTTTAATGCCAAATCATTGTTCAGTTTCAAGTAATCATTTTTAATTCCGATAGAAGGTCTTGCATTAAAGTACAAATCGTTTCTATATGGAATTACCGTGTTAAGTCCGTCGTTTCCTCCAGAAAGTTGAATTACAACCAGTCTTTTATAACCCGTATTTGAAAAGTCCAGTTGATTGGCCGCATTGATAAAGCCAGGGACATAGAACAAACTACTTGCTAAGGCACTATTCTTTATAAATTTTCTTCTATCCATTTCAGTTGGTTTAGCATAATTGGTATTCTGGTAACGACATAACTTGCAGACAATAGCCTTTTTTATCCTCAACGGAGATTTCAGCGAGTAAATGACGTGCCTGCGGACTCATTTTTGCGACAATTAAGTTGTGTTGGATGTCTTCTGCTTTGAGCTTTTCAAAGTGCTGTTGAAACGCATACCAGTCGGATGTAATTTTTATAACACTTTTTTGTCCTTTTCGTTTTTCAAGGTATTGTTCATACGTGTCTTCAAACTCCGGAATTCCTTGTAAGGATATTACAGCATTATTGAGCAAAATTGCTGGTAATTTGAGTCGGAGCATTAAGCTATTGGTATCAATCCATGTTTGTCCGCCTTCCCATCCTGCGACATTTGGCGGGTAGAGTAACTGTTGTCCGAGTTGTTTTTGAAGGTATAGAAGCTGTCGGTCTTTCTCGAATTCAATGGGAACCGTTTTATCGATACCAATGATAAGATCCATGGGTGATTTTATTTTCGTACCGATCACTTTTTCATCATAGAACCATTCAGATAACAGCATATGTTCCATTACTGCTGAAATGTCATAGGAAGGGTAAAAAACACTCACTAATTCTTCTACATGTTTTTGATTGATTTGAGTTGACACAAAATAGCGGTACATTTTCTCACAGATAAAACGAGCACATTGTTCTTCTTCCAAGATGATGTCGATGATGTCCTCACCTTCAAAATTGCCTGTTTTTCCGAAGAAGGTTTTAATACCATAATCGTGTTGTCTTTTTCTTAGTACGAAGTCACCTTTGAGGTCGTGATTCCATCCTGTGAACGCTCGAGCAGCTTCCTGAATGTCTTTTTCAGAATAATTTCCGATGCCTAGGGTGAACAATTCCATGAGTTCACGTGCGAAATTCTCATTCGGAGATTGTTTATTGTTTTGTTTGGCATTGAGGTATTTCAGCATGGAAGCTGATTTTGACACTTCATGAACAAAGGTCTTAAAGTTACCCAAAGCATTTTTACGCAGGATGTTATTAAACAGTTGAATATGGTAATAATGTTGTCCGCGACATACAAAATGATTGGCCCAAAATAGGGTCATACGTTCTCGCAAGGCCTGCTCACTTGACTTGATATGATTGAACCAGGTAATATTGTATTTGGCAATTAGCTGACGATTTTTCTTTTGAAGTTCCTGTTTTTCTGTTGCATTCATCATGCGATAGTTCTTGAGAGAATTAAAATCAGGCTTTTCTTCAAGGAAAAGAGGTGTGTATTTTTCAGAGTGTTTAAAAAGTCTTTTGACGTTTTCTTGCCTGCTGAAGGAACTAAGATGTTCTATTTCAGAAGGAGGGAGGCTAAATCCTCCGCGCCAATATAAATGTTGTAAGTGGGTGGTGTTCATAAGGTTGTCTGGACTTGCAATAAATATAAGACTTCTGTGCTTTAAAAAAGTTTAATTTTCTTTTGGGAAATCCTTGTTACATTGAGAAAATGTCCTATCTTTGCAGTCCAAATCGCGGGATAGAGCAGTAGGTAGCTCGTCGGGCTCATAACCCGAAGGTCACTGGTTCGAGTCCAGTTCCCGCTACTA
>CAXQVI010000049.1:0-2811 GCA_964227255.1 Flavobacteriaceae bacterium | reverse complement strand
GGGTAAAACTTGCATAAGCCCTTATTCCGTATAACTTTGTTAACGGCTTAACAGCTAATTATGTATAACCAATTAATTTAACATTTAAATTATGAACAAATCAGACTTAATCGATGCTATGGCGGCTGACGCTGGTATCTCAAAAGCAGCAGCTAAGGCAGCTTTAGAATCATTTACTAATAATGTTACAAACACTCTTAAAGGAGGTGGAAAAGTAGCGCTAGTTGGATGGGGAACTTGGTCAGTTTCGAAAAGAGCAGCTAGAACAGGAAGAAACCCTCAATCTGGTGCAACTATTCAAATTGCAGCTAAAAATGTTGTGAAGTTTAAGGCAGGAGCTGGATTCAGTGACGCAGTAAACTAACCAAAGAAAAAATCAAATCTTAAGAACTCCCTGCGGTTGCAGGGAGTTTTTTTTGAGATTCGTTTTAAATTGCTATATTTAAGAAAGTTTACAAAATGGGCATTAAAACACCGAATAAAGGGAACTTGTTAATTGCTGAACCCTCAATCCTAAATGACAAGGAATTTAACCGCTCGGTTATATACCTCACTGAACATAACGAAGAAGGATGTATCGGATTTATTCTTAATAAACCAACTGAATTTTTACTATCTGATTTAATACCAGAAGTCAATTGTGATTTCACAGTATATTCTGGAGGGCCAGTCGAGCAAGAAAATTTATACTTCATTCATAAGCTGCCTGAACTAATTCCAAACAGTATTAAAATAGACAAGAACATTTACTGGGGAGGTGATTTCAATAGCTTATCTGATTTGTTACACAACAATCAAATCGATAAAAATGACATTCGTTTTTTCTTAGGATACTCAGGATGGTCAGTAAATCAACTTGATAATGAATTGAAAGATTCGGCTTGGATTATAGCCAACAACATTTATCCTAATATTTTTGAAGTTCAAAGCGACAGCATTTGGAAGAATCAAATTATGGCGAAAGGTGGTGAATATCAGATTTGGGCTAATGCTCCAAAAAACCCTTCTTTAAACTAAAATTGCTAATTTTTCCTTTATTTTTTCTGAAACGGAAGTACTAAATAGCTTCTTTCTATATTTAGTAATTGGTTGTATTCCAATAATAGCATTGGTCATAAACAACTCATCTGCTTTTTGAAGATCAAATGGAGAAATACTTGCTTCCTTAATACTATATCCTTCAATCAAACCGCTCGCCTCTACAATTTTTTTTCGAACAATTCCTTTAACACAACCTTCAGTCAAACTCGGAGTAAAAATTTCATTTCCTTTAACTAAGAATAGATTTCCATTAGTAAACTCAACGACTTTCTTTTGTTCATTCATCAAAATACAATTGTCTAGTCCATTTTCAGCAGCATAAGTCGCAGCCAAAACATTGGTCAGCTTGTTCGTACTTTTAACAGTAGACAACAATCCAGAATACACATAAAAATCTTTAAATATATCCACTTCATACTTTGAAGCAATTTGAACAATCAAATGGCTAGCCTCTACAACATATTCAATGGTATTATTGTCAGGAGTATAAAGCCCTCCTGAAGAGCGATAAACTGAAAAGCGAACTCTTGCATTATTTAAACCATTCGCTTCCACAGTCTTCATAATTTCAGCTTCTACAAAATCCAAAGTAAAAGTCATAGGAATCTCCATTCGAATCATTCTCATGGAAGCCATCAAACGAAAATAATGATCTTCCATAAACCGAACCTTTCCTTCTTCTACCTTAATAGTTTCAAAAAGTCCATCTCCATATTTAAACCCTCTGTTCTCTACTCCAAAAATTGCTGTTTCCTTTGCTACTAAAGTCCCGTTGAAATTAATCATGCTTGATAAAATTTTGGCAAAACTACATAAAAAAACCTTGAAAAATTCAAGGTTCTTAAT
The DNA here is from genome assembly GCA_964227255.1 of Flavobacteriaceae bacterium. Taxonomy (GTDB): domain Bacteria; phylum Bacteroidota; class Bacteroidia; order Flavobacteriales; family Flavobacteriaceae; genus Lutibacter. Next base: position 924 of record CAXQVI010000049.1, on the reverse strand, counting down.
GCTTTTCAATGCTGTGGTTATGCGCCGATTGTATGTTTAAGTTCTTCAATCTGGTTTTCCCAGAACATTTTAGACTCTTCTAATTCATCTTCCTCAGAAAAATCAGTAATGATTAGTGAAACATCTTTTGTGATTTCATCGACTTCAATCTTAAATTCGAAATACTCTTTAGTATCTTCATCTTCCAACCATCTGAATTTTATTTTTTCGTCGGGTCTTTCTTGCAATACTTTTGCTTGTTCTTCAGATCCATCCCAAATAAAAGTATAAACCTCTCCTCTTGAATTTACATTGTCTGCAAACCATTCAGATAAACCTGATGGAGTTCCAAAATATTGATATAACATGCTAGGTGAAGCATGAATTGGAAACTCTAATTCGAATTTAATTTTGCTACTCATATATTATCTTTAGAATGGCAATATATATATTTTATTCTTATTAAAAAAAATAAAAAAATAGAAAAAATTTACGGAAATTATTTGCGTAAGAATTGTATTTATTTCTATATTTGCACCCGCAATTAATGGCGTGGTAGCTCAGTTGGTTAGAGCGTCGGATTCATAACCCGGAGGTCTGCAGTTCAATTCTGCATCACGCTACAAGGCTCAAAGTCAATGAAATCAAACGGTTTAGCTTCTAAACCGTTTTTTTTCATGTCTATTTTAAACGAATTAGTTACTTTTGAATACGAAAATGCATACGATTCTGCATACGATTTTACTTTGAAGAAACAGTATTCAATCCCCAAAATTTACGACGCAAATGGCGATATCAACAAACGTTGGTATGTTTATTTTTCATTCCGAAATCCTGAGTCGGGAAGAATGGAACGCATGACTCCTTATTATGGCGAAGCACACAAATTAAAATCAAAAGGACAACGTCGTGAGCTGCTAGACTTCTACCGTCTGACTATTTTCA
>CAXQVI010000048.1:0-3562 GCA_964227255.1 Flavobacteriaceae bacterium | reverse complement strand
CGATGTTATTTGATATACCTAGGAGCAATTTGGCATAGCGCAGCGTTCAAGCACATTTCCAATGGGGCGAGAATTGCGAAGCAATGTAGCAACATTGGTCGGCTTTAGCCGAATGTGCTTGAACGGTAAGTATATGCAAAGTAGGCGATTGCGGGCTTCAAAACTATCAAACCGTTACAATTTTGAAGCGGGCTACAACCATTGAATTTACTACGACTTCGCCTATTTTGTATATACATTGTTGTGGGTATGTGCTTTATTTATGGATTCTCTTTAAAAATCATGTCAAACTCAACATTCTGAATTCTCAAAGCAATTCTTGTACTATCGAATTTTGATTTCGTCAATGGTCCAATTACTTTATCTTTTTGCGCATTCATGTCGATTAAGTAATAATTCGTAACAGTCGTATCAATTTCAAATCCGTTATCAAATCCTGAAGTCGGATGTTGCTTTGCAATTATATATTCCTCATTGTGTCCAACTGCAAATACATATTCTGGCACTAATCCTATTGAACTTCCAGAACTTCCTTCAATTTCTTCGCCTATTCCTTGATTTCTTGGAAGGTCAATCCAAACTACAATGTATTTTCCAGTTATGCGTTTGGTTCCGCTGTCGAACAAACCAAAACAACCACTTAATATTAAAGCTAATAATCCATATGTAATTAGTCTGATTTTCATGGTCAAAGGTTTTTAAGCAAATCTTACTTTAAATAATTCGTCTTTATCCATTGCTAGCATATCTGAAAACCAATCTGTAAGAACTGCTTTTAATTCTTTACGATTAATAGTTCCACTCTCAGACCTTACTTTTAAGTAGTTTTCTCTTGTTATTAGTTCAACCAATTCCCTTACTGATTTTACTTTTAACTCTTTACCAATTTTTGTTAAGACTATCATAGATGGAATTAATACTGCTAGTCCCATTAATCCAATTTCCCACTTAACAAATAAAAGAAAAATTGAAATCAGAATACCATAAAATAGATATTTATGTAGAGTTGGAGGAGGCGACAACAAGTTTATATCAAATCCCAATGCTCCGTTAATTTCTCTAACCAAATGCTTCCTAGACTTTTTTGGTAACAATTCTGCTAAATCATTGTCTAGTGTCAACGCGCTTTTCTCTTTGATTCCAATTTTATCAAATGCATTTCTTAATTTGTAAAAGGCTTGTTGCTTTGTGCAAGAGTCAATATTTTCTAGGGATATCTTTTTTATTACAGCATCACACAGCTCATCAAAGTCTGTGACATTTATTAGTTCCTCAGAGTGAAATTTTATCTGGAACATTTCTTCAATTGATGGAATACAATCCTCAAAATTTTCGATTTCCCAATTATCTAATTTTCTTTTCTCCATAAGAATCAATTTTGCTACAATGTTAATACTCTGCCCGCATTACCCACAACGTTAGCGTATAAATTTCAGTTGCGGAAAATCGGTACGATTTTCCGTTGAAGCTGAAAGATAGAAAATTGGTATGAATTTCCGTAGGAAATTCAGCCGCAATTGAATTTATACATTGTTGGGTACAGGTTTTTTTATAATTCTTAATATAATATAATGACCAGAATAAACAAAATAGGCAAAGTCAATATAGCCAACATTCCTAAACAACCTTTAGTTACAATTCGACCAACTTTTTGATTTCGTCCACTTTTTGTTAATGGGATTCCAATTTTTCGCGATACATTAGATTTTGCTGCTGAATATCCACTTAATTTTTTCCAAGAAAAGCCTCCTTTATTCATATTTTTAATTTTAATTATTGAATTCAGTTCCACAATTTGGACAAGTACATTTTTTTTTTGATTTTTTCTGCTCTTGAATTCTTTCAACAAAAGCAGAACTTATTATTCCAGTTGGAAGTGCAATAAATCCGATTCCAATTAGTGCTATTATTCCACTCATTATTTTACCCATTGCTGTAATTGGATAAACATCACCATATCCAACAGTTGTTAAAGTTGCTACAGCCCACCAAAACGAATGACCAATACTAGCAAATTTTTCAGGTTGAACTTCATTCTCAAAAAAGAACATTATTGTTGAAGACAAGACTAATAAAATAAATGCAACAAAACCTGTAATTGCTAATTCAGATTTAGTACTTTTCAAAACACTTGTTATAGTATTTAATGATTTCGAGTATCTACCAAGTTTAAATATCCTTAGTAGTCTAAACAATCGCAAAATTCTTACTATTCTCAAATCGAATGGAATAATGAACGGTAGATAAAATGGTAAAATTGCTATCAAATCGATTAATCCAAGAGTCGAAAACCCAAACTTTAATCTTTTCTCAAATGAATTCCCTATGTAAGATTTATCTAAATCAGAAGTCCATAACCTTAACAAATATTCAATCGTAAAAATAATTATAGAAAATAATTCAAAATAATTAAAAAAGGCAGAAAATGAAACTCTTAATTCTTGGTAGGATTCCAAAATTAAGGTAATAACATTTAAAATAATTAATCCATAGATGAATTTTATAAAAAGCGAATTTTTATTAATAAATTCATAAATTTTCTTTTTCATATATGGTTTTTTTCAAACTTGTGCCCAACGGTCTCGTATAACCGTCAGTTACGGGTTTAAAGTTAATCATTTTCGGTTAAGCACTGGTGTTAGTAATTCCGAGTGGATTCGGACGTAGTCGAATCCGCCGTAATTGCGGTTATACATTGTTGTACACCGTTTTTTATTCACGTTATTTTATGTCAAATCCTTTAAATTCCATTCTTTTCATTGTCGGACAATGATTAACCACAATATCAAATTCAGACACTTTTTCTTTTGGTGTCACGTACCATTCGCCAAAACTATAAGTTAGCAAATAGACATTTTCAAATTCGGTCGGTTTTATGGTTAGTTCAGTTTTTTCAGTTTCCGTTTTTTGTGGAACAGTTCTTAATTCCAATGAGATTTCATTTTCCGTTATTTTCCTTAAATCAGATATCAAGTCAGCGTCAGGTTCCAGTTGATAGAAGAATAGAACTGAACTTTTATTTATTTCAAAAGCGGTTGTGTTTCCATCACAAGGCTCATAAATCACAAACTCATTGTTTAATTTCTTTAAACTTATCCAATGTTTTGGGAATTGTTTTAAGTCAATCTTTATTGGTCTATGTTTTTTTGCAATTTCCTTTTCGTGATAAGCAATTGCGTCATTATCAAATCGGTTTGGTTTCCAATTAATCAGTTTTTCAAAATTTTCAGAATTCCGAGTTGTGTCGATAAATAACTGATGTTTGGAAAGATCAAGGTTTTTCGGATTATTCTTTTCCAAAATCGTGTCCAAATCAACTTTCCAAGCAGGAATTTCAGTCGGTTTATTTTCCGCTTTTTCTGGTTTGGTTTTCTGTTTACAAGAAGCCAAAATTCCAAATATTAACGCTATGTAGATTGCTTTTCTCAAATGGTGTACAACGGTTTCGGCTATGAGTAGTTGCGTGGGTTAGCGGTTAACTTTGCAAGTACACACCAAACTGAAAATCCGCGAGGATTTTCAGAAGTAGGCGAGAACAAGCAATTACTTATAGCCATTGTTA
>CAXQVI010000047.1:0-157648 GCA_964227255.1 Flavobacteriaceae bacterium | reverse complement strand
AGAAACTTCAAGAATTGAAGATGCTACAAATAGCAAAGCTGCTTTTATCGGTATAGAGGATGAAACATATACAGTGCGTTGGTCTCTTAAATACGGCTCAAAAGTAGCATTCGAAGAGTTTACTTTTCGAACGGATGAGTTAAGAGCATTTGCCGGAGAGGATGACCTTGACATTAAAACTGAAAAATTCGCTGAAAAGTTCTACGATTTAAATGCTTTCCTGCCTGCAGGAGCAGCTGCAGAATGGGAAATTATTGAAGGTGAAGACGGAACAGTATACAATGCTACAGATCCAAAATCACTTTTTGGAGGAAATCCGGACGTAGCATATAAATTACTATGGAAAGTAGCTATAGATAGTCGTGAGTCAGTTGACACTTTAGAGCTTCGATTCAGGGGGAAATGGGGTGTATTCGTGGATAAACGTGACAATCAAACCTACAAGTACACAGAAATTAATGGATTAGAATGGATGGCAGAGAACTTCAACTATGCTATTTATTCTGGATCGGGATCCTGGTATTACGGAAATGCAGAACGCTCTTATATGAGTAGTGGAATTCCTGTTGATTCTGAAGAAGATCGCAAATATCACGGAAGATTGTACAATCATGATGCAGCATTAGATGCCGCTCCTGAAGGATGGAGGTTACCAACATTAGCCGAATGGGATGATATGCTGAATTCTTTTGGAGGACAGGAATTTGCGGGTCCTAAAATCGTTGAAGGAGGAAGTTCGGGAATGAATTTGAGTTATGGAGGTTATTTCGACATTTTTAGCATGAATGACCCTGCATTGAGAAATGAATTTAAAGATCAAGGGGTACTTGGTATTTATTGGTTAGCAGATAGAAGTTCAAACGGCTTAACATCAATAGTCCTGTCTTATAAAGAGCAGGAGGCAGTGGGCCATACCTATGGAAATGCCCACGGTTTTGGGATGTCAGTTAGGTATGTAAGAGATGTTCAGAATAATTAAAAAAAAGAGTATGAAGCCAAAGATTACCCGATTAATATATTTAATATTCGCCTTTTCTTCTATTGTGATGATGGGACAAAACGTTCCGAACGATTTAGAAAAAGGTAGAATCAGAATCAAGGTAAAAGAGAAGTATCTTTCTAACTTACCTGCTGCAAAAAGTTTAAATGTAGCAAACTCAGAAACCAAAGTCTTAGGAGTAGATAATATTGATAATACCAGTGATGTAATTGGAATTCACCGCATTAAGCGTGTATTCCCATTCTCATTAAAGAATGAAGTTAAACATAGAAAATATGGATTACATCAATGGTTTGAAATTGAATTTGACGAACATACAGACCCACAAGTAGTTGTAGCTGAATATGCCAGTCTAAGTGAGATTGCTATTGCCAAACCTGTTTATAAAAAGGTGTTTGTTCAAGATCCCGGGGATCCTATAAAAGTTACTTTAGGAGAACTTCAAAATACATCCGGAAATGCAACAAAATCTGGTTTAAAAGCAAAAAATATAGCCGCTAAAGAGGCGGACTTTAATGATCCGATGTTACCAAATCAATGGCACTACAAAAATGATGGTACTAATGGAACTGAAGGAATGGATATTGATTTGTTTAAGGCTTGGACTCAGGCAACAGGGAGAAAAGACATTATTGTTGCCGTTGTTGATGGAGGAATTGATACTGAACACGAGGATTTAAAGGAAAATTTATGGGTGAACGAAGCCGAGATGAATGGAGAGGCAGGAGTTGATGATGATCAGAACGGTTTTATTGATGATTTTCATGGAACTAACTTTGTAATTTCTGGACCATTAACTTCTCACAGTCACGGGACTCATGTTGCCGGTACTGTTGGTGCTGTAACAAACAATGGAATCGGAGTTGCAGGAGTTGCAGGAGGTGACGGTTCTGGAAATGGTGTACGATTGATGTCGTGCCAGGTGTTCGATGACCGTGCGTCTCTTTCAGGAAATTTTGCAGCGGCAATTGTTTATGGTGCCGATAATGGGGCTGTTATCTCACAAAATTCATGGGGGTATACACAGCCAGATTATTACGAACCTGAGGTATTGGATGCTGTACGTTATTTTGTTGCAGAAGCAGGACACTATGAAGGAAGTCCAATGAAAGGTGGAGTATTGTTTTTCGCAGCTGGTAATGATGGTAGAGAGCAAACGCATTTTCCAGGTTCTTTCGAAGAAGTTATTGCCGTATCTTCTATTGGACCTGAAGGATATCCGGCCGGATATACGAACAGAGGTGAATGGGTAGATGTTGCCGCTCCTGGAGGAGATCAGGCGTATTATGGTCATGAAGGAGGGGTTTTAAGCACCATTAAAAACAACGAATACGGATATTTTCAGGGGACTTCTATGGCTTGTCCGCATGTCTCTGGAATAGCAGCACTTGTAATTGCTAAATTCAGTGAAAGTGACGGTAATTTTACAGCCAACGATCTTGAATTTATTATTCGAAATTCGGTGGATGACTTCATTTTTGATCATCAAAATAAGTATGGTAAGGGAATGATTAATGCCACATTAGCTTTGGCTGATGATGGGAAGATAGCTCCTGATGCCATTACAGACTTACATGCCGCAGAAGTGTATCACAATGCAGTAAAATTGGGATGGACAGTTCCAGCTGATGAGGATAATTTCCAGCCAGCAGTTTTTTATCTGGCAGTTTCAGAATCTGAAATTACAGCTGAAAATTTTGATAATGCACAATTGTTTGCTTTCTCAAACCCATTTGATGCAGGTACAAATGTAGAAGTGACACTTCAAGGGCTATTAAAAACAAAAGATTATTGGTTTGCAATGAAATCGGCGGATATGTTTAATAACGTATCTGCAATTTCAAATATTTTGCATGTAAGCACTACGAACCCTCCTCATTTTATGACATCGACACGTAATTTACAGTTCGATATCAATGTGAGTGAAAATACAGTAGCAACCCAGCATGTGACATTCTCTAATGAAGGAGAAGGGAAGTTGCTGTGGGAAAATTATATTCAAAACGAACGTTATTATTGGCAAGTTCAGGAGGAGCTGGAAGAAAAACTAGCGACACGAAAGAAGGAGGCATTAAAGGTCTCAATGGCTGCAAAAGGTCATGGTGAAGGAATGAAACCATTGACTGATGAGCAGGCTAAAGGGGTTGTAACGAGACCAGAATTTTGGAATGATGATACTACCGAAATAGTCGCAGGAATGTCCTATGAAGATGGAACCCCAGCAAGAAGTATTATTGGCCCAAAAACCTATAATGCATCCATGTCTCATGCAACGCGATATTTTATAGACCCTACATTTACGTTCAATTTAACACATATTGAATCTGCTTTATATTTGGAGACTTCTGAGCCGATTATCATAGAAATTAAAAGAGGTGGTAGTTCAGGTGTTTTAGATGCAAAAACAGTCCATTTACAAGAGTATTATCCGGATTCTACTTCAATAGGTAATTTTCAATGGCACCGAATCCCAGTTTACAAGCCTCAACGTTTTGAAGACGGGGAAACATTCTGGATAGTAATGCACCACCCGAAAGAGAATACAATGCCTCAGGGTGTAATTATAAGTCAACGTTATTTGAATCACTTTATGATGTCTGAAGATGGAGGACAAAGCTATTTTGACTATCAGCCAGAATATATTGCAAGCTATTATGTGCCTTTGGAAAGAGCATTGAGCACTGGTAACGATGGTTCTTATGTATTTGTTACTCCTGGGAATGGTGCAATTGATGGTGGCGAAAATATGAATGTAGGCTTTAATGTGGATGCTTCAAATTTGACAGAAGGAAAACACCTGGCTTCAGTAAATATCGTTTCAAATGATATTCATAAAAGTATTATGAATATTGAAGTGAAAGTAAATGTTTCAGGTCAGGAAGGAGCTATTGATGAAGAAACAATTCATGAATTTAACATTGTTAAGAACAGCTTGAATGAATTGGAAATCGATCTCGAAAATATAGGTCTGGCTCCGTTAGAAATTTATGATGTCATATCAACTGATACTGGCGTTAGTAATGTTATGAATGACACGCTTGTAGTGCATCCAAGTTATAGTGCTCATTTTAGGTTTGGATATACTACAACAAATACTGGAATTATAAATGTTCCATTGACATTGAAAACCAATTATGGAGAAATGGTTCTTCCAACAAAAATGTTGGTTGAGAATGCAGGTGAATTAACTACAGCATTAGCAGTAAATGAAATTACTGTAGCTGCAGATGCAACTGCAACTATAAATTTGAATATCGCGAATACAGGAACTGAAGAAAATGTAACCTTCAAGTTTGATTACAGCGAATTTAAAAATGCCCGTAATAATGTTTTTGTTGAAGATATCAGCTATTCAATTATAACATCTGATACTCCTGGAGGTCCTATTCCAAACACTTGGGAAGATATCAAACCTTTTGCAAAAGCAGTTGAAAATTCAAACTTATGGGAAAAGGGAGAAGATCTTTTAATGGAGTTCCCTATATTCAATCGAACATTTGAACATTTGCTGTTTTTAAGAGACGGTCAGATATATTTCTCGCGAGCTGGATATGGAACTGAGGATTTTCTTTTTGGTCGTTCTAAAAATTCCTTTGCACCATTGCTGTTTGAGGATTTCATGACAGCTACCGATGTAATATATGTATATGATTTTGGAGATCACATTGTATTCTCATTTGAATTATATCAAGGCAAATACGAACAAAATGAAATGGAAGGAGCTCTTGAATTTCAGGTAGCCCTGTTTCGTGATGGTACTGTTGAATACAGATATAAGAATGTAGATAATATTCCTGCAGGAGAAAATTATATTGTAGGATTCATTGGAAATTCAATTGATGATAAAATTGTTTATAAGGATATTAATGATGATTCAATAAGTCTAAAAAATGGAGATGTGATTAGGTTTATACCTTCTCATGATATCTCTATGATCACAGATGTGTCAGAGAGTGAAGGGCTCATTATTCCCGGGAAAAATAAAGATTTAAGTTTAAAAGTGGATCCTTCATCATTTAAAATGATTGAAGGTACTTATACCAACTATATCAACTTTCAAACGAATTCAGAAACGGGTTATGAAAAAATTCCGATAACGATCAATGTAATTGGTGAAGCTGATTTTGTTGCTACTGATAGCTTAGCATTTGACTGGCATATGAAAAATGCATCAACAACCAAGTTTTTGGAAGTGTCAAATATTGGATATGCAAGAGGGGAAATATCTAATGTAAGTTTTAACGGAAATAATTTTAAAGTTGACCAAGCTTTTCCAATTGGATTTGGTGCGAGAACCAATCAGGCAATACCTGTGATTTTTGAACCATTAACCGAAGGGACTATCGAAGAAGAAATGACCATCAATTATAGTAATGGTGTTTCGGAAAAAGTTATTTTAACTGGGGAAGGAAGGGCAAATCCGACCTTCATACATACGATCCCTTCCAATATTAATGTGACTCTTAATGGTGGAGAAATTATTTCGCAATCATTTAGCATAACTACAACTACTTCAAATGCTGATTTGGAATTTAGTTTTGAGAATGCAAATGTTGCCAGAGTTAGTTCTGAAGGCGTAAAACATGCGGAAGAAAAGAATATCAATGAATTTAAAAATGAGTTCGGATATACTTGGAAAGTTTCTGAAGAGGATAGAATTCAATACAAATGGGAGGACATTAAAGAAACAGGAATCTTACACCAGGTAAGTGCGGGTGAGCAATTACCTGTTCCGTTGAAATTTAAATTTCCTTATTACGGGAAATTGTATGATTCTGTTTATGTATCGAAAAACGGATATATAACCGTTGTGAAACCTCAAAATGAATACTATGGGATAGATTTTAAAAAGGATGATGGTATAGCAGGAATGATAGCACCATTCTGGAGTGACTTAATTCCACCAACAACAGATGGAGGAGTTCATATTCTTGAAGAAGAGCACAGATTGGTTATTCAGTGGAATGAATTTAAAGGACAGGAAGTTAATTTTTCAGGAGGGTCAGTAACCTTCCAGTTGGAAATCTATGAAGATGGATCAATTTATTTTAATTATAAAGATGTAGAACTTTATGGTTCTCTCATGAAGTACGGATTGGAAAGTCCTGACGAGTCAGAGGAATTGGATGAGGAACAGGCTTACATTATGCCATGGGCAATGATTAGCGATTCTACATCAGTCTCAGTAAATCCTCCACTAAATGGTCAGGTACTCAGGTCACAGACGAAGAACTTTACTATCGATTTGAGTGCAGAGCATGTTTTCAGGACTACAACGGTTAATGATACTATTGTTTTAAAGACCAATAGTTCAGATCAACCAAAGATTGAAATTCCGGTGGTTATTAATGTAAATGGAACGCCAAATATTGTTACCGTGGATACTTTGCAATGGAATAATGTAATTTTTGATTCATTAGAAACAATTGTAGAGGAGGAGTTTGTAATTGAAAATAATGGCCATGAAGTTTTGTCAATTGAGAAAATCATCTTTAACAATATCGAAGATGTAAACTTGTACAATATACTTGGAGAAAAATTGGCACTCAACAGTTCAGGCAACTTAGGAAAAGATATTTTAATAGAACCATGGGGAACTGTCAAATTGAAAATTCAGGTAGTTATAAATGAATTTGAAAATATTGATGGAACTATGACTTTTGTAAGCAATACAAATGACAAGCTTGTTAAACTACTAGCGGAAGTTATAGAGTCTCCTACATTTGACTGGGATGCTGAAGATCAGATATATCATTCAAATACGAATAATTTAATCACTTACGATTTTAATATTTCGAATATTGGTAAAAATACCTTGAAATACGATTTGGTACCTGCGGTATTCCCAAATACAGACGACAACCAAGGAACAGTTATTTCTGAGAATATTGGTGAAATTTTATTTGAATCTCCTGATATCATTGATCAGATGGCAAATGATTGGAAAGATGAGGCTGATGGAAGTTTTACACCAATGGTTTATGGACCAAAACTTGCCTTTAATCAGCGCTATGTGGCTCCTTCCGGAGGATTTTTCTTAACACACTTGCAGGTATATGCTTATGCAACCAAGGAAGGGGAATTCATTCAGATACGCGTATATAAAGGAGGTGAGAAACCTGATACTGGTGAATTGGCGTTTCAACAAAATTTTGAAATTGATAAAAAAACAGATGGAGAATGGATGACCTTTCCATTGGACATTCCTGTAATATTCGAAGAGGGAGAGACTTTTCATGTAGTTTATATTCCACCAGTCGATAAAAAATTCTGTGGATTTGATCTTTCCAACGATGTTGAGAAGAATGAAGCAGCTCAGGTAGGCGTTAGTAATGCTTCCGAAAATAGCGGATTTGCATGGTATACTAATAATTCACAAAACAGTAAAACGGTTTGGAAGATTAGACCAACCACGGCTGCCGGAGCATCACAATGGTTTAGCCTGGATCATTTGACTGGAGAATTATTAGAAGGAGAATCCAGAACAATTACTGCAACGGTCGACCCAAGTATAACAGGTCCTGGTTCATTTTTTGGAAAAGTATTGGCAAAAACCAATGATGTTCAAAGAAAGAATGATGAATTCAATGTGGAATTACATGTTAATGGAGCTCCAAAATTCGATTACTATCCAAATATGTATAAGGATACTTTGAAGATCACAGAATTAGAGACCCTAACGGTCAACTTTAAGGCCTCAGATCCGGAAGGGGATGCCATTACTTACACCTTGAAGGAAAATTCAAATGATGCAGTGACGCACACTTTTACCAGCGAAGAGGAAATGGCTCAAATGACTTTTGAAACGGACTATAACAGTGCAGGAGCATATGTTTGGCAGTTAGAAATTAAGGATGCTGTAGGGAATATATCAACAAATGAAATAGTACTAAAAGTATTGGATAAAAACCGTGCACCTGTTTTTAATACCGAATATGAAGTCATCGAATTAAATATTGCAGATCCCAATGCAGGGTATGTGGTGCATCCAGGAGAGATGTTTAGTGATCCCGATGGAGATTCATTCAACGTATTGGCAGGAAACTATACTCCTGACATTGTAGATTTAACCTTTGGAAATTACACTATTGGTATTACACCTCTGAAAGAAGGTACAGCCTTATTGGTATTTGGAGCTGATGATGGTAAAGAGGATGGATTCACAGTTGTAGGAGTTTATGTCGTTATTGTAAACGATCCTTCCGCAGTACCTGATGGAATTGTAGGAGATATCAATATTGGAGTTGGAGAAATGGAAGTTTCACCAAACCCTGTCATTGATGCAAACGCACAGGTGAATTTCATGCTGAATGAGAGAGGTAATGTTACTATAGAGCTATTTGATATCATGGGGAGACCAGTTGCTGCTCACAAAGCAAGTAAAATAGGGGCTGGTTATAATCAACAGCAAGTAAATGTAGCTCATTTAAAAACTGGAGTTTACATCGTAAGAATTCTGGTAGATGGTAAGTTTTTTGCTTCGGAAAAAATAATTATTAATTAATATTTGTTTTTATTAGTGGAAAGGAGAAGGGATCCCTTCTCCTTTTTTTTATTCCTTATATGAAGGAAGTGATTAATTTATTTTGTAACTTATTTCGAATAAATCACTTAAATCACCTTTTATGAAAAACGTAATCTTAATTTTTGGAGCCTTTTTGTTTTTAATAGCATGTAATTCAAAAAATCACCGTTATGCCAGTGATGCCCCTGAAATTGAAACGGTTAAAAGTGGTATAGAAGCTTATTTGAATGCTGATTGGGAAAGATGGGTAATGCAGTATACAGACTCCTCTGAAATATTTCACAATGATTGGGATAATTACAGAAGTGTCGATCAAGTACTTGCAGGTCATAAAACGATGTTATCCTATTTCGAAAGCTATGGATTTGAAGAAGGAAGGACTTTTTATGAAATGGTTATTAATGATAGCGGTGAAAAGTGGGTTTACTTCTGGGGAATCTGGAGAGGTAAAGTAAAGGAGACTGGTAGAGAACTTTCCATACCCGTTCATTTGTCAAAGCAATTTGTAGATGGAAAGAATGTACTAGAATATGGATTCTGGAATTTAAGTGACATGCTCGAAGCAATTGAAGAAGCTGAGGAAGCCGCTAGTGAAGTGCTTGAATCCGTAACTGAATAAAATTATAACAATAAAAAAAGCGCTCTTGGCGCTTTTTTTTATTCTCATTTCGTGAATGAAGTCTGGGATACATCAACATTAATCATATCTGGCTTCAAAATTATCATTCCAGTCACCTCGCACTTTTAATACCTGTTCAATAACGTCACGAACACATCCCAAGCCACCTTTTTTCTGAGAGACGTATTCTGATATGTTTTGAATTTCAGGAACTGCATCTTTCGGACACGCTGGTAATCCCACAAGTTTCATAACAGGATAATCAGGTAGATCATCTCCCATATATAATACTTGCTCTCGTTGAATGTTTTTTTGGTTTAAATAAGCCTCGTACAGCTCTATTTTATTCTGTGCACCCAAATGGATGTCTTTTATTCCAAGTCCCTCTAAACGCTTTCTAACGCCTTCATTTGTGCCGCCTGAAATGATGCATACATTATATCCTTTGTCGACCGCAGTTTTTAGAGCATAACCATCTTTAATATTCATTTGTCGTGTCAATTCACCTGTAGTTGAAATATGCACGATACCATTAGTCAATACCCCATCAACATCAAAAATGAATGTTGTAATATCTGGCATCATCTCTTTATAACTTTTTCCCATAATTCTGTATTGAATTTGTTAGCAATGTATACAATTCTTTTTGTTGAGAGTTTAACAAGGCTTTGTGTTTTTGTATTGTTTTAATGTCGTTTCTAATGGCTGGTCCTGTTTGAGCTTCGATAGGGGATAACTTCTGAATTTTTGTCACTGTTTCCTTAATAATCGGAGTCAATATCTCAAATGGAATGTTTTGATCAGTGCAAATTTCATTCCCTATAGTAAACATATGGTTCACAAAATTATTTACAAAAACAGCTGAAACATGTAAATAGCTCCGTTGTTCAGAATTAATTTGGTAAACGGTATCAGAGAACGTAGTTGCTACTTTGTAAAGTAACTCCAAATCAGTTGTGTCTTGAGCTTCAATACAAACGGGTACATTGTTGAATTTCATAGGTATACCTTTTGTAAATGACTGTGGGAAATAAAGCACTCCCTTTTGATAACTTCCTTTTAATTCGTTCAGGTTTTTACCTCCCGACGTATGTATAACAAGACCACTAACATTTATCATTTTTTCTGAAACTTCTGAAATTGCATCATCAGAAACAGCAAGTATGTATATATCCGCTTCAACCAATGCGTTCAGATCCTGTGTTTTTAAAACGGTTTGGTCTATGAAATTTATATGCTCGAGATTACGATTGTAGACTTGAACTAAATCAGTTAAATCATTTTTTTGAAAATGATTGGCCAAATGATAGGCAACATTTCCACCTCCAAGAAGAACAATTCGAATCATGCTACGAAGATAATTCAATTTCTTAATGGAAATAATTTATGAGTCAAAATTTGACGTTTTTAGGACGTTTTTAATTGACAAATATCATTAAAAAAGACATTTTTATCTCAATTATTTAAGGGATTTGCCTAGTACCTCAAAATAAAAGACTCGCTAGCCATATATTTACAACGTTTTCGTAAATTTTTTACAATTAGGCTATCTAATTTTCCCTTTGTTTACGGGGGTTGACAAAGAATTGTTGTATCTTTACACTATAAATAATTAAAGAATTTATTTAAGCTAAATTATATAAAATGGTAGACGTAAAATTTAAAGAAGGAGTATGGAATGAGACGATAAATGTTCGTGATTTCGTTATTAAAAATATCACTCCTTATTATGGGAACCACGAGTTCTTAGTAGGTCCTTCAGATAAAACAAATAAACTGTGGGATGTATGTAAAGAGGCAACAAAAGAAGAGCGACAAAGAAATGGAGTAAGATGTGTTGATACTGAAATAGTTTCAACGGTTAGTGCTTTTGAAGCTGGTTATATAGATAGAGAAAATGAAACAATTGTTGGTTTACAAACTGACGAATTATTAAAAAGAACAATGAAGCCATTTGGCGGATTTAAAGTTGTTCAAAAAGCTTTAGCTGAGCATGGAGCTAAGCCTAATGCAAACCTAACAGAATTATTCTCAAAGTATGTTAAGTCTCACAACGATGGAGTATTTGCTGCATACAACGATGAGATTAAAAAATTCCGTTCTTTAGGATTCTTAACTGGATTACCTGACAACTACGCACGTGGTAGAATAATTGGTGATTACAGAAGAATTGCTTTATATGGAGTTGATGCTTTAATCGCTGCTAAAAAAGCAGATAAGGCTGCAGTAACCGGTCCAATGACTGAAGCTGTAATTCGTTTAAGAGAAGAAGTACAAGACCAAATCAATGCATTGAATGAAATCATTGAATTAGGAAACAAATACGGTTTAGAATTAAACAGACCTGCTGAAAATGCTCAAGAAGCTGTTCAGTGGACATACATGGCGTACTTAGCTGCTGTTAAGGAGCAAGATGGTGCTGCAATGTCTTTAGGTAACGTTTCTACTTTCTTAGATATCTTCATCGAAGATGATTTAAAACATGGAGTAATTACTGAAGAAGAAGCGCAAGAATACATTGATCAGTTCGTAATGAAGTTACGTATGGTGCGTCACTTGCGTATGGCTGCTTATGATGAAATCTTTGCAGGTGATCCAACATGGGTAACAGAAGCAATTGGAGGTCTTTTAGAAGATGGAAGAACAAAAGTAACAAAGACTTCTTACCGTTTCTTGAATACGTTATACAACTTAGGTCCTTCACCAGAGCCTAACATGACAATCCTTTGGTCAAAAGATTTACCGGAAAATTTCAAGAACTACTGTTCTAAAGTATCTATCGATACATCATCAATCCAATTCGAGAATGACAATTTAATGCGTGAAACTCGTGGATCTGATGATTACGGAATCGCTTGTTGTGTTTCTTACCAGGAATTAGGAAAGTCGATTCAGTTCTTCGGAGCTCGTACAAACCTCGCTAAAACATTGTTATTAGCTCTTAATGGTGGACGTTGCGAAAATACAGGAACTCAAATGGTAGACGGTATTGAAAACTATACTGATGAGTACTTAGATTATGATAAAGTTATGGCGAACTACAAAGTAGCTATTAAAGAAGTTGCACGTGTGTACAATGATTCTATGAACATTATCCACTATATGCACGATAAATACTACTACGAAAAAGCACAAATGGCTTTAATTGATACAAACCCAAGCATCGATATCGCATATGGTATTGCAGGTTTATCAATCGTAGCCGATTCTTTATCAGCAATCAAATACGCTAAAGTGAAGCCAATCAGAAATGAAGAAGGTTTGACTGTTGATTTCCAAATCGAAGGAGAATTCCCTATGTATGGAAATGATGATGATAGAGTTGATGCTTTAGCTGCACAAGCTGTTGCTGACTTCAACAATGAGTTACAACAATTACCTGTTTATAAAGATGCAAACCCTACGATGTCTGTACTTACCATTACATCTAATGTAGCATATGGTAAAAAAACAGGAGCTACTCCTGATGGTAGAGAAAAAGGTGTTGCTTTTGCACCGGGTGCAAACCCAATGCACGGACGTGACACTAACGGAGCGATTGCTTCTTTAAACTCTGTAGCAAAAATCGATTATAGAGATTCACAAGATGGTGTTTCTAATACATTTTCAATTGTACCAAAATCTTTGGGTGCATCAACTGAAGAGCGTATTGAGAACTTAACAGCTGCAATTGACGGATACTTCATCAACGGAGCGCAACACTTGAATGTGAACGTATTAAATAAAGAAACGTTAATGGATGCCATGGAGAATCCAGAAGATCACCCACAGCTTACAATCCGTGTATCTGGATATGCTGTTAACTTTGTTCGATTAACGAGAGAACAACAGTTAGAAGTATTGTCGAGATCATTCCACGAATCGTTGTAAGACAGACGTAGTATAGATGAATTTTAAAGTGTTCAGGAAGTTTCGCACTTTTTGGACACTTTTTCACCATAAAATAAAGGCTTATCAAAACTTCAGAAAATACATTGTTAGTACACTCAATCGAGTCTTTTGGAACGCATGACGGACCAGGGATTCGCATGGTGGTGTTTTTACAAGGTTGCAAGCTGAAATGTTTGTACTGTCATAATCCGGATACTATATCAACGGAAGAGGGTGGTACTGAAACTGACATTGAATCTTTGGTGCAACGCGCAATTCGTATGAAATCCTATTTCGGCGATAAGGGTGGTGTTACCGTTTCAGGAGGAGAGCCATTATTACAATCAAAAGAATTAATCACTTTCTTCAAAAGATTGAAGGAGGAAGGAATTCATACTAATATTGACACGAATGGTCGTATCCTGAATCATTTCACAGAAGAGTTGTTAGACGAGTATGCTGATTTAGTGATGCTCGATATCAAACACATGCGTGAAGAAGGATTTCAGGCTTTAGTTGGAGCAAAAAACAAAGAAACTACATTTCGTTTTGCCAAGTACCGAGAGGATTCTGGTAAAAAAATGTGGTTACGCTATGTTTTAATACCAGAGATTACAGGAAATCCTGAATTGTTGCACGAATTAGGAAACTATTTTAAAGACTATAAAACCATTGAAAAAATTGAGATTCAACCCTACCACAAATTGGGTGTCCACAAATGGGAGGCACTTGGTTGGGAATATGAATTGAAAGAAGCTAGAGAGAATACCAAAGAGGAATTAGCAGAGGCAGAGACAATTTTGAGTCAATATTTCAAAGAAGTTAAAATCAATTAAGGTGCATTAGCACAAAACTTATATTATGAATACAAAAAAATTAAAAAACCGTTGGCTTATTGCAGCATCTGCAGTAGGTATCCATATTTCTATTGGATCGGTTTATGCTTATTCAGTAATGACAAACCCAGTAAAAGATGTTTTCGGGGTAGAAGGAAGTGACATCAAGTGGGCATTTAAAATTGCCATTTTATTATTAGGTTTCTCTGCGGCGTTTTTAGGACGTTGGGTTGAAAGAGTTGGACCTAGAGTAAGTGGTACTGTCGCAGGTGTTTTATATGGGTTAGGAATTTTAGGATCCGGGTTAGCGGTTCAAATAGGGTCGTTGCCATTGTTCTTTTTCTCTTATGGAGTGTTAGGAGGAATCGGTTTAGGACTTGGGTATATTACCCCTGTAAGTACTTTAGTGAAGTGGTTCCCGGACAGAAGAGGATTGGCGACAGGAATGGCGATTATGGGATTCGGATTTGCAGCATTGATATTCGGACCTGTAATGCAATCGTTATTCGATAGCGTAGGAGTTTCTAATGCATTCTATATTTTAGGTGCTATTTATATGGTATTGATTTTATCATCTGCTCGTTATATTGAAAGACCACCAGAAGGATACATGCCAGAAGGATTCAATCCTGAAGAAGGAGGGAAGGCCATAAAAAAGGATATGGCTAACATTGATGCAAATTCATCACTAAAAACAAAGCGTTTTTATTATATGTGGATCATGATGTTCATCAATATCTCTTGTGGTATTGCAATCATCTCTGCCGCAAGTCCTATGATGCAGGAAAAATTAGGATACACACCAATGGAAGCAGCGGGAGCTGTTGGATTGATTGGGGTATTTAACGGTTTGGGAAGAATCCTATGGTCAAGTTTATCTGATTATATCGGAAGAGCAAATACCTATATATTATTCTTTGCATTCCAAATTTTTGCATTCTTCTTTATTGCAAAGATTTCAAATGAATTGGCATTCCTATTCGTATTATTTACAGTAATTACTATGTACGGTGGAGGTTTTGCAACCTTACCGGCGTTCTTAGGGGATTTATTCGGAACAAAACAATTAGGAGCCATTCACGGAATGATTTTAGCAGCCTGGGGATTGGCAGGAGTATTTGGTCCAACAATTTACGATTATGTGAAAGATACAACAGGTTCCTTAGATGCAACTTTAACTGTCTTTGCCGGATTGTTTGTTGTGGCATTAATTATATCATTGTTGATGAAACGTGAAGTAGATAATGCCTACAAAGCGCAGGAAATCGAAGATGAACAAAAACTAAAAGTGAGTTTAGCAGGAAAGTAATTTTACTTCCATTTTATATTCCAAAAGAGTCTCAGAAATGAGGCTCTTTTTTTTGTTTTAAAGAGTAGATTTTTGATTATCAGCGACTAACGCTATAGTTTAAAATTTTCTTGTTTTTGTGGGGGGGGATAGATATCTTTAAGGTACAAAAATGCTGTGATTCTCATTGATTGGAAATAAATTATTACTGCTTTCATGGATGCTTCATTTTTGAAATAATTTATAAACTTTTAAAATTAAAATGAAAAAATTAGTATTTGCTTTATTACTTGTTTTAGGATATGCCTGTTCACAAGATAATAGTGACCTACCAAATGATCCTAATCATGAACCTTCAAATCCATTACCAGAGGGAAAATTACTAAAGAAATTGATTATTGAAGATTCTGATAATGCTCAATATTATGGGGATGAATCATACATATTTTACTATTCAGGCAATAAATTAGATAGTATTGTTGAAGAACATATAGATGCAGTAGCTCATTTTAATTATTCAGGAAATAAGATTGAAAAGATCTTTTATAAATATTCCAGTAGTAATGTAGAATTTAGCCGTGAATATCTATATGATGAATATGACAGAATAGTAGCGATAAAAGAAAATTGGAACGGTGTTAGAAATGACAGGGTGTTTTTTTACAAATCGGATCTACTAATTGAAATGGAAATAATTAAATCTAGTGGATTTTATGTAGAAAAGCATCAGATTACGTTTGATAGTTATGGAAATATAATCTCTTTAATAGGGATGGATACTGGAAATACAAAAACCTATCATTACGAAAAAAATGTATCACCATATAGTCGAATTACTGGTTTTGTTGAAGTATTCAAATCTTTTGATAAAAATCACAATCATAATATTTTATCTCGAATAGAACATTCAAATGAAGTTGATGAATATACCAACACCTTCGATGAAGATGGAGATATTATAAGTTCAACCATTATAAATTCAGGAAAAGATAATACTCCAAAGTATAGTTATTATTACTATTGAGATTGGTTATTATTTCAAATAAAAAATCCACCCCGAGAGGTGGATTTTTCCATTATGAACTTAAACTTAATCTAGTTTAGACTAGCATTTTTTTTTATTGCAGCTTGTGCAGCAGCAATTCGTGCAATTGGCACACGGTATGGAGAACAACTTACGTAGTTCATACCAGTATTGTAGCAGAATTCAACTGAGCTAGGCTCTCCACCGTGCTCACCACAAATACCTACTTTTAAGTTTGCATTTGTACTTCTACCTTTTTCCGTTCCCATTTGAACTAATTGTCCAACACCTTCTTGATCTAATATTTCGAATGGATCGTTTTTCAAGATTCCTTTTTCGATGTAAATTGGTAAGAATTTACCTGCATCATCTCTTGAGTATCCAAATGCCATTTGAGTCAAGTCATTTGTCCCGAATGAGAAGAATTCAGCTTTCTTGGCAATTAAATCTGCTGTTAACGCAGCACGAGGAATTTCAATCATAGTTCCTACTAAGTAGTCAATTGTTTCATTTCTTTCTTCGAATACTTCGTTTGCAGTCCTTCTAATTATAGCCTCTTGACTTTCAAACTCCTGGATAGTTCCAATTAACGGAATCATTATCTCAGGTTTAGCTTCAATACCTTTAGCTTTAACGTTCAATGCAGCTTCGATAATTGCTCTTGTTTGCATTTCAGTAATTTCTGGGTATGTGATACCTAATCTACATCCACGGTGTCCTAGCATTGGGTTGAATTCTTCTAATTCAGCCACTTTTGCTTTTACTTCATTTAGAGTAATGTGCATATCCTCAGCTAAAGCTCTTTGAGTCTCTAATTGGTGAGGTACAAATTCGTGTAATGGTGGGTCTAATAAACGAACAGTTACTGGAAGTCCTTCTAATGCTTCAAAGATTCCTTCGAAATCTTCACGCTGCATTGGTAATAATTCTTTTAAAGCTTCTTTTCTTCCTTTTAAAGTTCCTGCAAGAATCATTTCACGCATTGCTTTAATACGGTCAACTTCAAAGAACATGTGTTCCGTTCTTGTCAATCCAATTCCTTGTGCTCCAAATTTAACTGCTACCTGTGCATCTTTTGGAGAATCAGCATTTGTTCTAACTTTCATCGTTGCAAACTCGTCAGATAGTTCCATAACTTCTGCAAATTCACCACTCAATTCAGGCTCACTTGTTGCAACCTTACCTTCAATAATATTTCCTGTAGAACCGTTTAATGATATCCAGTCTCCTTCGTGGTACTCAACACCATCAACTTTTAATGTTCTAGTTTTATAATCAATTTTTAAAGCACCTGCTCCAGACACACAACATTTACCCATACCACGAGCAACAACAGCCGCGTGAGATGTCATACCTCCACGTGCAGTTAAGATACCTTTTGCAATGTTCATACCTTCTAAGTCTTCAGGTGAAGTTTCAATACGAACTAAAATACTACTCTTATACTTGTCAGCCTCATCAGCAAAGAAAACAATCTTACCAGTTGCTGCTCCAGGAGAAGCCGGTAATCCTTGTGCAATTACTTTTGCTACTTTTAAAGCCTTAGTGTCAAATACAGGGTGTAATAATTCATCTAATTTGATAGGGTCAATTTGAAGTAATGCTTCTTCTTTAGTAATTAAACCTTCCTTGATTGAGTCCATGGCAATTTTTACCATAGCTGCTCCAGTACGCTTACCACTTCTAGTTTGTAGAATCCAAAGTTTACCTTCTTGCATAGTAAACTCCATATCTTGCATATCACGGTAGTGTAATTCTAATTTACGTTGGTAATCATCTAATTCCTTGTAAATTTTAGGCATTAACTCTTCTAAAGAAGGGTATAATTCAGCACGTTCCTCTTCTTCAATTTTAGCTAATTGAGCCCAGCGCTCAGATCCTAATTTAGTAATCTGTTGTGGAGTTCTAACACCTGCTACAACATCTTCACCTTGAGCATCAATTAAATACTCTCCGTTAAATACATTTTCTCCTGTTCCCGCATCACGCGTAAAGCAAACACCAGTACCTGAGTTTTCACCCATATTACCGAATACCATTGCCTGAACATTTACGGCAGTTCCCCATTCTGCTGGGTAACCATTCATATTTCTATAGTAAACAGCGCGATCACCATTCCAGCTATTGAATACTGCAACTACAGCTCCCCATAACTGATCCCATGGATTTGTAGGGAATTCTTTTCCTGTTCTTTTAAATACAGCAGATTTGAAATCGAAAACTAAATCTTGTAAATCCTGAATAGTGAATTCAGTATCCAATTCAATTTTTCGTTTATCTTTTAGGTTTTCCATGATTTCCTCGAAAGGATCAATGTCTTCTTTAGATTCAGGTTTCATACCTAAAACCACACCACCATACATTTGAATAAATCTACGGTAAGAATCCCAAGCGAAACGTTCGTTATTTGTTTTTTTAGCTAAACCAATAACAGCCTCGTCATTAAGACCAAGATTTAATACTGTATCCATCATCCCTGGCATAGATACTCTTGCTCCGGAACGAACAGAAATTAATAAAGGATTTTCTTTATCACCAAAAGTAGTGCCCATAGTACTTTCAATATTTGAAATGGCTGCTTCTACTTCTTCCTTAATTAAATTGATAACTTCCTCTTGTCCTAGTGCATTGTATTCTGTACATACTTCAGTCGTAATGGTGAATCCTGGTGGTACTGGAATTCCGATATTACTCATCTCAGCAAGATTGGCTCCTTTTCCTCCTAAGAGGTTACGCATGGAGCTGTCACCATCTGTAACAGCACCAAAGTTGTACACACGCTTTTTCACTTCATTGATTGTCTCCATAGTGATTAACTTTTTTTATTATTATGATTAGAAACCCAAATTTACCTCTATTTAAAGGTATTTGATATGACTTTTGTCAACCAAAATGGACTTTTTTATCTTCTGTAATAAATGTTACCGCTCGTCAATAGAATTTATTAAAAAATGGATTGTTGAGGCTAGAATTTTCAAGGAAATCCATCATTCGATAAAATTTAACAAATCTTTTCCAAGTTATATTTTAAAAAGAGTGTAACATACTGTAGTTTTATATGTCATTAATACGTATTTGCGAACTCATTTTAATGAGTTTTTCACTGGAACTAACTAAAATCACATTTCGAAATTACAAACAACTATGTTTGATATAGATCGCTGGATAGAAATTTTTGAAACTATTCGAAAGAATAAGCTGCGCACATTTTTAACAGGTCTTTCTGTGGCATCTGGGATTTTTATTCTTGTTATTTTATTGGGATTCGGGCAAGGGATGGAGAACGGTGTTCGGAAGGAGTTTGAGGCTGATGCATCAAATAGAATCTGGGTATGGACCAGAGTTACTACAAAAGAGTTTAAAGGACTGAATCCAGGTCGTCGTATTCAAATGGATAATGAGGATTTTGAAACCATTGCTGCCAATTATGAAGATGAACTTGATAAAAAATCAAATGTTTTTAGAGTATTTGGAGCATTAATGAATTATAAAAATGAATCCATTTCTTATAGAATTGAAGGTGTTACAGCCGATTACCAGCAGATAGAAAATCAAAGTATGTTGCAAGGACGCTATTTAAATCATAATGATATAAATGAGCGTACCAAAGTGATGGTAATTGGAAATAAAATAAAGAATGATCTTTTTAAAGATACTGACCCAATTAATGAATTTATAGAACTATCAGGAATTAGCTTCAAGATTGTCGGAGTGTACGCCGATCCAGGAGGAGACAGAGAAGAGGAACGTGTTGTTATTCCGATTACTACAGCTCAGGGAATCTTTAATGGCGGGACACGCGTGAATAATATTACTTTTACCTTAAAACCTGCGAAGACTTTCGACGAGTCTGTTGAAAATGCCAAAAATTTTGCGGATAATGTTGAAACTTTTTTGAAGCAATCACATACTGTGGCTCCGGATGATAATAGCGCTATTAATGTTTATAATTCTATGGAAGATGCGAAGCGCTACTTTTCATTGACAAACAATATTAAGTTGTTTTTCTGGTTTGTTGGAATTTGCACCATCATAGCAGGTGTTGTAGGTGTCAGTAACATCATGTTAATCATTGTTCGTGATCGTACCAAAGAAATTGGAATTAGAAAAGCCGTTGGAGCAAAGCCTTGGTCTATTATAGGTATGATTTTACAGGAAGCTATATTTGTAACCGCAGTTTTCGGATTCTCCGGACTCATTTTAGGGATGGGACTCCTGGAACTAATAGGACCCAATGTGGAAATCGATTATGTTGTAAATCCTTCTGTAAACTTTGAAATGGCTATTACAATGGTTATTGTTTTAATAGTTGCCGGAGCTTTAGCAGGATTCATTCCCGCTTGGAAAGCAGCCAACATTCAACCTGTTAAAGCCTTAAGTCATGAATAGTCTATTCAGCAGAGATCGATGGAACGAATTGTTGGAAGTCTTAACGAGTAACTGGCTTCGTACAATTCTCACCGCATTTGGTGTGTTCTGGGGAATCTATATTCTTATACTATTACTTGCCGCAGGAAAAGGACTTGAAAATGGTGTCAAAGCGGATTTTGGAGATGTCGCAACAAATACGATGTTTATGTGGACTCAAAGAGTCACTAAATCGTACAAAGGAATGGCAAAGGGCAGACGGTTTTCATACCGTTTAAGTGATGTAGATGATATAAAAGCTGAAGTTCCTAATCTGCGCTATGTTTCACCAAGAAATCAATTAGGAGGGTTCCGAGGAGCTAACAATGTAGTTCGCGGTCTGAATTCAGGAGCTTTCAATGTTTATGGAGATTATCCACAAATTATCTATCAGGAGCCAATGGACATTGTCGAAGGGCGTTTTATCAATTTTGGTGATATTCAGAATAAAGCCAAAATTGCGGTAATTGGTCTTTCAGTGAAGCTTGAGTTGTACGACAAGGATGAAGAGGTTATGGGGACCTATATCAAAATTAATGGAGTCAACTTTATGGTTGTTGGCGTATATAAAAAAGATGCAGGAGGAGGAGATAACGAAGAGAATCAAAACCAGATATTCATCCCGTTTACTTCATTTTCACAAGCATTCAATCGTGGAGATCGCGTAGGATGGATGGCTATTACTGCCGAGGACGGTACTCCAATTACCGAGATTAAAGAGTCTATTTTTGCAGTGGTAAAAGAGAATCACAAAATTCATCCAGAAGATCGGAGAGCAGTCGGACACTTCGATTTATTTCAGCAATACAACCGCATAGAGACTTTATTTTCTGCCTTGAAAGTCATAGCCTATTTCGTGGGAATCTTAGTATTGCTTTCTGGAATAATTGGTGTAAGTAATATTATGCTCATTGTAGTTAAGGAACGGACTAAAGAAATTGGAATCCGAAGAGCAATTGGAGCCAAACCAAGCACCATTAGAGGACAAATTTTAGGTGAATCAGTATTTTTAACCATTTTATCAGGGATGGCCGGAATAGTATTTGGAGCCATTACCATATACCTTATTAATTATGCTATTGAGCAAACTGGACCAGTAGATATGTTTATGAATCCGAGTGTAGATTTACGCGTAATTACTATTGCCTTAGCGATATTAGTAGGTTCGGGACTGATAGCTGGAATGATACCCGCTCAGAATGCCATTAGTGTAAAACCAGTAGAAGCCTTAAGAAACGAATAAATATTAGAGAATAAGACAAACCAATATGAAAAAATCAGTTACCATTTTTATACTTGTTGCCATTGTTATCACTTTCGGGATTGCGATGTATTATTTGTATCAAAAAAATGCCGAAGACCCTATTGTATATAAAACGGAAAAGGCAACAACCAGAACCATTGTAAAGAAAACTGTGGCTACCGGTAGCATAATTCCTCTGGAAGAAGTATTGATTAAGCCAAATATTTCTGGAGTTATTGAAGAGGTCTATGTTGAAGGTGGTGATCAAGTAAAGGCGAATGATTTAATTGCTAAAATCAAGGTAATTCCTAATCTTTCTTCTTTGAATAACGCGAAAAATGATATTGAATCGGCCAAGATTACGTACGATAATGAAGAACGGACTTTTAAAAGACAAAAAGAATTGTATGAAAAAGGGGTTATTTCAGAACAAGGTTTTCAAGATGCGGAAGTTTCATTTTCTCAAGCGCGTCAAAGATTAAGTGCTGCTCGTGAGAATTATGATATTGTGAAAACGGGTTCGACTAAAGGAGCGGGAGCTACTGCCAATACCATGATTCGTTCTACAGTTTCAGGAATGGTACTTGAAGTCCCAGTGGAAGTCGGAAACCAGGTTATTGAAGCAAATAACTTCAACGAAGGAACGACTATTGCGGCTTTAGCGGATGTGAATCATATGATATTTGAAGGGAAAATTGATGAATCTGAAATCGGTAAAATCAAAAGAGGTCTTCCTCTTGAAATCACTGTTGGTGCCTATGAAAATGCTGTTTTTCAAGCAGTACTTGACTATATTGCTCCGAAAGGAATTCTGGAAAATGGAGCGGTTCAATTTGAAATTAAAGGAACTTTAAAAACTCAGGACTCTACCTTTATTAGAGCAGGATTAAGTGCAAATGCATCGATTATTTTGGATAAGGCGGAAGCGGTAATGGCATTGAAAGAAGGACTGGTGCAATACGATCCAAAAACCAAAGCTCCATTTGTTGAAATTAAAACGGGTGAAAAAGAGTTTAGACGTCAGGACGTGAGTCTAGGACTAAGTGACGGTATTTATGTCGAGGTCATTGATGGTATATCTGCAGACGATGAAATTAAAGTCTGGAATTAAAATAAATTGGCAGTTTATTTAAAACGAAATAAAGGGAAATCTAAGACGATTTATTTTTATAAATTTTACTAGTTTTTTTGTCCATCTACGCTACTTTCAAGCTTAAATACCTACCCTTAATTTATGAAAAGATTAAAAGTACTTATAATTGTATTCACCTTATTCTTTCTTCAGAGTTGTTCCGATATAGGATGCAACGAAAATTGTTTCACACCACCAAATACTTTCGTTTTCGAACTTGTTGATAGTGAAACAGGTGAAAACTTATTTACGAATGGAACCTTAAGTCGCGCTGGAATATTGGTAAACCATTCCGAATCCGGAGCGTCTGAGGATTTTACTTTTTACGACCAGGAAGATTTGAATTTATTGGTACTGCATACCATTGGTTGGGAAACTGAAATTATTGAATTAGATGTAACAGTTGGAACCACGGATGTGTTTAGTATTTATGTAGATTCGGAACGGGTTAGTGACGACTGTTGTGCCTTTACAGAATTCAATGAAATTAGAATAGAGTCTGCCAATTATGAGTACCTTCCGAATTCAAATATCTACAAAATTCTATTAGATTTAGACTGATGTTTTTAGTGTAAGGAACTTAATAAGACTTATTTATCCTGAATATCTTGTAAAGGATTGTCAGAATCACTACCTTTAAATTTAATGTTTTTTGTGGCTACTTCACAGGGTACAGGTTCTATGGAATTGAGTCTGAATACAAGTGCAAAAAATCTTCGATCTAAGGTGTTTACCCATATGTTGAAGACAAGAGGATGGAAATACAAAGTGTTTCTCAGATATCTACGCTTCTTCAAGTACGTTTCTTTTAGTTTTAACAGAGGCGAATTTCTTGAGTTTTATTACACCTTAATGCGATATCTAGATGATATAGTAGATGGTGATGCACCCTTACCTGAAGGCTATATAAATGAACTAGAATATCTGCAAGAAAAAATTGATTTTTCATTAAACCCTGTCAATCCCAGAGATGAAGTGGATTTAATGATGTTGCATTGTTTTGAACTCGGAGAAAAGTTTCAACAAAATTTCTTAGTTGAAACACATGATATTTTAAATTCTCTAATGTTCGATGCCAAGCGAAGAGGTTCCAAAACGATTTTTTCTGAAGAGGTGCTGATAAAACACTTTCATCAACTCGATATTACCGGAACAATTAAAGCTACACTAAAAATATTCAAAGAAGACCCTGAGAAATATAAAATTTTAGAGCCCTTAGGACTTGCGACCAGGTATCAATTCGATTTAGAGGATTTTGAAGCTGATGTAGTTGCGGGCTATTTAAACTTTACTGAAGAAGAATGTCAATTATGCGGAATTGATAAAAATGATTTGTCAATGGATTCACCCGGTATTCAGAAATGGTTTAAATACAGAGCCAAAAAGGGAATGGAACTTTTAGACGAACATCACAAAAGATTGCCAAGCGGGAATTTCAAACTTTTGACAAGAATGACATTTCCACTGGTTTACGAAGCACCAGCAAGAAAACTTTTCAAAAGTATTCTGTCCAGTTAGTTAGAATATAATTTCCCAAAGTCCGACCAATGGGAGCAAATCATTTACCTAAAAAGAATTTTTCACTACGAAAGTGGTACTTGGACTGTGTTACCCGTCAAGGAGATTGTTTCATTTTTTATGTCGCTAACCTTGAATGGAGAGGCTGGAAAATAAATTATTCCAGTAGTCTGATTAAACCTGAAGGTAAAAAAGCGGTATATACTTCAAAAATCAGAGGAATAAGAAGACCGAAAAGAAGAGATGACCAAATAAGATGGGCTGATGCTCAATTTGGTGTCAATGGAAGATGGAATAAAGCAGCACCTGAATTATCTGAAACATTGTTCAAAGATGACAAAGGTGCTTTAGTTTGGAATTGTCTTCAATCTAAATCAATGGTACAACTTAAATTTCAAGATGAGTTATTGAAAGGTGTGGGTTATGCAGAATGTTTGGATTTGGATACGTTGCCGTGGAATATTCCAATGGATGAACTGCGGTGGGGGCGATTTAATTCGGAAGCGTATTCCATCGTTTGGATTGAATATAAAAAAGAAACAACCCAGCAATGGGTATGGGTAAATGGAGAGAGCTCTTCAGGCTGGCATATAACTGATGCATATTTGTTAAGTCCGAATAATGAATTTCATCTAGAGCTAAATGAACCTCAGATTCTTGAAGCGGAACAGAAAATATTTAATGTTTTGAAAGGACTGTTTCGATTTTTACCTGGTTTTAGTGGTGTAATTCCTAAACATTTTCTAACTGCAAAAGAGCAGAAATGGTTGAGTAAAGGAAGACTACATGTATCGGGGAATTTGTTTTTAGGATGGGCCATACATGAGTTTGTAAATTTTAATGAAGACAGATGATATTACATGCCAAAAATATTGAGAAGTCATACGGAAAAAAAAAGGTTCTGAATGGAATATCATTGAAATTAAAAATTGGTAGAATGTATGGTATTGCCGTTGAAAATGGATCTGGAAAATCTACACTGCTCAAATCTTTAATCGGTTATACAAAAATTCAAAAGGGATCAGTTGCTATAAACGGGGATTTTGGGTACTGTCCTCAACTACCTCATTTTTTTGACCAGCTTACAGTTGAAGAACATTTCAAATATTTTTGTGCGGCATATGATATAGAGCAAAGAGAAGCTCAAAGTCCAATTCAATTTTTATTAGAAAGGCTAAACTTCCAAAAGTACTTCAAGTATCGGATTTCCGAATTGAGCGGTGGAACTATTCAAAAACTAAATTTGGCCATTTCATTATTGAATTTTCCTGATTTACTGATTTTGGACGAACCTTACAATGGATTTGACTGGGACACTTATTTAAGGTTTTGGGATTTGACAGATGATCTAAAAGAAAAGGGAATCACAGTTTTAATTGTTTCCCATTTCATTAATGATTTGAAAAGGTTTGATTGCTCTTATGAACTTAAAAATGGCCAGTTATATGAAATTTCATAAAATCATACTGAGCACTAAGTTAATTATGAAAATGCTTTCGAGAAGAAGTATTGTGATTACGTTGTTTTTTGTAATTCCTATAGTTTTTCTTGGAGTGGTTGAATTGACGACCTCCAGCAGAGAGCTTCCTTTTATGTTGGGATCATTAGATGAAGAAATATTCATCTCAGTTGCTGAAAAGCAAATTTCACTGGTATTTTTTGCGGTCGCGGTGGCTGGTTTTTTAAGTGCATTTTTAGCCCATTATCTATTTCAAAAAAACTATTTAGCAAACAGGCGACTTGTTGTCTGTGGTTATCATCCTAATGAAGTGCTGTTTTCGAATTTAATTGCAATCCTAATCGCATGTGTTTTTACTTCATTCTATGTCGGTTTTCTGGTTCATCATTTTTTTGAAGTACGACACTTCTTTGTATTTGTCTTAGCCCTTTTTCTGTCTTGTATTGTCTATGGATTGTACGGAATGCTGGTAGGCTGCACGGTTAAAGGTGAACTTGAAGGTATTTTATTAATTGTCTTGCTCATAAATATAGATGCTGGATGGCTTCAGAACCCATTGTTTTATGCGCAGTCGGAGCAACAGGAAATCATACAGTACCTGCCGGCATTTTATCCGTCACAGTGCGCTATAAAAGCATCTTTTACAGATTATCCTGTTAACAATTCTGTTCTGTACAGTCTTTTATACAGTGGCATCTTTTTGATACTTTCAATCATAATATTCTATCACAAATTAAAACTTCAACATGAAAAGTTCTAATCAAATTATCGGCAAATTTCTTTATGGATTATTATTCTTAATTCTGCTTCCGATAGGGTTGTATTATTGGGCAGTTCATACGGATGATTTCATCAGGTTTCATATTGAAATAAATGAGGTTGCCGGACTTGCACTAGCAATTATTGGTGGCTTGTTGATGATTTGGGCTATGCTAACACTTATGCTTAAAGGTAGCGGATTACCTATGAATGCCTATCCGCCAAAGAATTTTGTGCAACAGGGTCCCTATAAAATTTTTAAGCATCCCATTTATTGGGGCTTTGGAATCTTATTGGTCGGCGCATTTATAGTATTAAATTCTGATGGAGGTTTATGGCTTGTAACACCAATTACAATTTTAGGAATGATAGCACTGGTTTGGGGGTATGAAGCGTTACAATTAAAAGACCGCTTTCCAAATGAGCGTATTCAGACCCTATTTTATCTGAAGAATGATCAGGAAAAACCTTCAATTATGAAGCGTTTAGCATTGTTGATTCAAATAGTTATAGTTTACTTTTTGAGCAATTTTATAATACTATCGCTATTTGGAACAACAGAAGCTAAATATCACGAAGTTTGGTATTTGTTTCCATATATTGAATCTTCTTACCTGGAATTAATTGCTTTTGTTTTTATGCTATTGCCTGTGGTTTTAGTTCGCAAGAACAGGGTGCTGAGAAATTGGAGAATTCAATTCTTAATGGCTGTTTTCTTAGTGATGTTTTTCGCTTTTCTTTGGCCTGAATTTGGAGCGCAGTATTTCCGACATCAAGGTTTTGAAGAATCTTATAACGATTTTTTGTCAAGAGTCCTGTTGGCGGTTCCAATTGCATTTACGCTAATCAGTTTGAAATTCATATCTAATGAGAAGGGCTGGATGATGTATTTATTCTTTTTGTTGGGCGCGCTCATAATCTTTAACCAGTTGGCAGTTAACAATTCGTCTATCAATCATTTCTTTAGCTCTCTTATTATTTTCGGAATCGCATCCTTGTATTCAAAAATCTGGAATTTATTGAGAACCACTTCTGATAAAGTGGCCAATTCCTGGAAAGAATGGGTTTTTGGAAATGTAAGAATTATCAACCATGGCTTTTATGTCGGAGCCGGGTCCTTTTTAGGAATTTTTATGGCAGGATATCTTGTAGGACCAAAATATGCCTGGGCTATATTAGTTTTTGCAGTTGCAGTTATCATTTTTTCAGCATTATGGGCACAGGTCATAGAAGGTTCGGAAAAGTTAAAACGTCCATTCGGCTATTACGGCGCTTTGGTAGGAATTCTCTTTGGAAGTCTTTTGATGTATTTTATGAAAGTGAATGTCTGGGTCATCATAGGCATTATATCAGTTGCAATGCCTTGGGTACAAGCCATAGGAAGATTGAGATGTTTGATTAACGGTTGTTGCCATGGAGCACCAACATCAAATGAGAAACTCGGAATTCGCTACCACCATCATAGGTCAAGAGTCTGCGGAATTTCACATTTGAAAGGGGAGTTGTTGCATCCCACACAGTTGTACGCAATAATCTGGTTGTTCCTAGTTGGTTTTGTCCTGCTCGAGTTATGGAATAATGAGTTTTCATATGCCTTTATATTTGGTTTGTATTTAATATTGACTGGTTTAGGCCGATTTGTAGAGGAGGCGTATCGAGGTGAAGCACAGACAGTGATTTGGAAGGGATTGCGCTTGTACCAGTGGACTGCCATTTTATCAGTGCTAATAGGAATCGGTTTTACCATTGTAAGGGTGCCTTTGATAGAAACTACTTCTGGATTAACCTGGGAAGTATGGGTCGCAGGACTCCTTGGTGGCTTGATTACTTTTTTCGCTATGGGTGTTGATTTTCCAAATTCAAATGCACGATTCTCAAGGTTGGTGTAATGGAACCTTGTATATTTTCTTCTTTTTGAAGGTAATTAGTTGCTTCAATTAGCTAATTCCTTCAATTTTCGAGTATTTATTTTTAAATAACTTTGGATAGCTACAATTCGTTACGATGAAATTTTATACCCTTCTTGTTTGTGTATCCTTAGTTTTTATTGGATGTGATGGTCCTTCAAAAAATCCAACTTCAGAAAAAGTAAAAGAATTACCAAGTTTCACAGCGCATAAAGCGACTTCCAAAATTGTCGTCGATGGAAAAGCTGACGAAGTAGACTGGAATAAATCTGAAGTACACACTTTTAAGCATTTCTATTACCATGATTCAATTAAAAAGGAAAACGATGAGCAACGAACCGAGTTTCGTATGCTCTGGGATGAAGATTATTTGTATGCGTTTTTTAATTGCA
This sequence comes from Flavobacteriaceae bacterium, assembly GCA_964227255.1. Taxonomy (GTDB): domain Bacteria; phylum Bacteroidota; class Bacteroidia; order Flavobacteriales; family Flavobacteriaceae; genus Lutibacter. The sequence goes on along the minus strand of CAXQVI010000047.1, from coordinate 128,669 downwards.
GTGATAAATTCATAACAGCAAGAGAATTGGTTCGTGATGGAGCTCCTTATATGGACGATTGTGCAGAAGTGTTTTTATCACCTGTACCTGATCAAATACCGATGCATATGGGATTTGAAGTAAATCTGTTCAATGTTTCAAATGATTTTTGGTTTATGACTGATTACTATAAGGGTCAGACAGGTGTATTGAAAGCCTTTAACCCTGATTTTGAAACTGAAGTTGTAATCAAGGGAACGGTAAATAATAATTCCGATATAGATGAAGGCTGGACTATGGAAATGAAGATTCCTTTAGATTTGTTTTTTAAACTCGATACCTATGCTCCGATAGCAGTAGGGTCGAGGTGGACATTCTTAGCATTGCGACAAGACAGAAATGAGGTTGATGGAGTTCGAAGAATTACTTCTACATTGTTTCCATCCGATTATGAAGATGGCTTTGATGTACATGCTCCAAGTTCATTTGGATATTTGTATTTTAAGGAATAAAAATAATTGAAAAATAAACCCCGAAGCAAAGCTCCGGGGTTTATCATATTAAATTTTTGTATCGATGATTGCAATCATGTCTCGTTCTTTTTGGAGTGTTGCTTCATAAATAGCTGCAGCTCTCTTAAGAATGTCGTCAGCAAATTCTCGATCCTTAATGTCTTTAGCGTTGATTCTTACATTAAAATAAGCTCCGATGACCGCTGTTCTTGCGCACAAGGCACCAACACCTGCATCAGACAAAGAAGTTTGAAGACCTTGTTTAATCATTGCTTCCATAACTTCCATGGAGTTATAGGCAGTTTCCATAACCTGGAATGGAATTTCAGTAGCGTATTTTGTAGCGTTTTCAATAGCTTCTTTTCGTTCAGCTACTTCTTCAGCATTCGATTTTGGCATTCTGAATCCGTCGATAATCTTATTAAATGCATTGGTGTCTTCATCTACTAAAAACAACAATCTGTTTTTATATGCCTGACCTTTTTCTGCCCAATCTGAGTAGAACTCCCATTTGTCGTCCCATCCCCCTTTGTGCGCAGATAAATTGGCAACCATGGTTCCCAAAGAAACACCTAAAGTGCCAACATACGCAGAGATAGATCCGCCACCCGGAGCCATAGATTCTCCTGCAGTCTCTTCTGCAAAATCTTTGATAGTTAGATCAACCAATTTTTTAGTTTCATCTTCCATCAAATACTCGATTATTTTTTCTCTTGGGTTGAAAGGTTTTAAATCGTCTAACCCTAAAGATTTTACAGCGATTTTAATTTTTTCTTCTTCTGAAATCCCAAGTGAACGCTGTTGCTGTCTTAAATAAAAATCTCCGGCAGCCAGCATCGCTTTTAAAGGAATCAATCCTACCAATTCAGAACCAGTGACTCTCAAACCTCTTTCAGTTGCCGCTTTTGTAGTTTCATAAAACGCTTCGTGCATAGAAGTGATACTGATATTGGTTAGGTTGTACGAAATTTGCGCAATTCCATATTCCTCAATATACCATCCGATACCTTTAACAGCTTTTAATTTCCCCGGAACTCTTACGGGCTCTCCATTTTCATCTAAAACCTTTTTTCCAGTAACAGGGTTTCCTTCACGTTTTACGCGTCCAGCTTCACGAATATCAAAAGCAATAGCATTTGCTCTTCTTGTGGAAGTCGTATTCAGGTTTACATTATACGCAATTAAGAAATCACGAGCAGAAATCGCCGTTGCTCCACTTTTTGCAACCGAATCGTTGTATGCAGCTGGTCCAAAATCTGGCTTCCAGTTGGTCGAACTTAATTTTTCTTTTAATCCTTCGTACTCACCTGAACGACAACTTGCCAGATTTACTCTTTTTGCTTCTTTTGCAGCATTTTCATAAAAATATCCGGGAATTCCAAGTTCTTCTCCGACTCTCTTTCCAAGTTTGTGCGCATATACAGCAGTTTCTTCCAAGGTAATTCCTGAAATAGGTACTAGCGGACAAACATCGGTGGCTCCAAATCGTGGATGTTCACCCGAATGCTTGCGCATATCAATTAATTCCTGTGCCTTTTGAATTAGTAAAAAGGCAGCATCAATCACAGGCTGCGGTTCCCCTACAAAAGTTATAACTGTTCTGTTTGTTGCTTTCCCAGGATCTACATCTAAAAGTGTCACACCTGGCACGGATTTGACAACATTTGCAATGGTTTCAATCTTTTTTATATCGCGTCCCTCACTGATATTTGGAACACATTCAATGATTTGCTTATTCATATATTTTCGGTGTTTAAGGCAACAAATTTAAGAGGAATTTTGTTCTTGTTCGTCCGATTTTAAAATAATTTTTCGACAGTTTATTCTTAAATAATAAAACGTATTTTTGTCGTGCAAAGTCACATTAAATGAAAAGAGTTTTAGTAACTGGAATGGCCGGTTTTATAGGTTATCACTTATCAAAATTATTAGTCAGAGAAGGTTTTTACGTTGTAGGACTTGATAATATCAATGATTATTATGATGTGAATTTGAAATATGCGCGATTAACTGATTTAGGTATTGCGAAAGAGCAGATAGCTGATGAAGTGTTGGTAGCAGGGGATGCGTGTAGTTTTTTAAAACTTGATTTGACCAATCTTCAAGGCTTAAAAGACCTTTTTGCTGCTCAGAATTTTGATTATGTAATTAACCTTGCTGCGCAGGCCGGTGTACGTTATTCTATTGAAAATCCTCACGCCTATGTCGATTCTAATATTACAGGTTTTTTAAATATTTTGGAATGTTGCAGAGCTTTTCCAGTTGAACATTTGGTTTTTGCTTCTTCTAGTTCGGTTTATGGTTTGAGTGAAGAAATTCCTTTCCATGAAGATGGCAGTACAGACCATCCTTTAGCAATGTACGCTGCCAGCAAGAAGTCGAATGAAATGATGGCACATTCCTATGCCAATTTATTCAATATACCTTCTACGGGACTGCGATTCTTTACGGTGTACGGACCTATGGGCAGACCTGACATGGCCCTGCATTTGTTCACTGATGCTATTATGAATGATGAGCCGGTAAATGTGTTTAATAATGGAGACATGAGTCGTGATTTTACCTATGTAGATGATATTGTTGAGAGCATCAAACGTTTATTGCCAAAACCACCTGAAAAGGACAATCCTGCTTTTGACGCAAAGCATCCGACAGCTTCCAAAAGTTCTAAACCGTATCAGATTTTCAATATTGGAAATAACAGTCCGGTAGCATTGATGGATTTTGTAAGAGCTATTGAAAAGGCGTTAAATAAAAAAGGAAATATCGTTTTTAAACCGATGCAAATGGGAGATGTACAAAGTACCTATGCTAATGTTGAAAGTTTATTTGAATATATAGATTTCAAGCCTGAAACTCCAATAGAAGAGGGAATTCAAAATTTTGTAGAGGCTTATATGAAATTCTACTGTAACAAAAATAAGAAATAAAAGAGGAGATTTGGAGAACTTCCAAAAATCGCTAAATAATTCATGTACTCATCAATTTTGTGGAACGAACCAAACATCTTTCTCCAAATCGACCCCTCCACCTAATAGACTCTGAATAACGCGATCTGTTACATAAATTCCTGTTTTTGACATATTTTCGAATGAATCTATACCATTATTTGGAAAATTTTGACGTGTTCTATGTATGTTAAATGTATTGGAAAGTGGTCTGTTAAATGCCTTTTCAATTCCCTCTTTTCCTATCATAAATCCCAGGAGTCCGCCCCAGGTTGCCGTCGGATTGTCGGAATCCCATCCCATCAAAGAACCAATTTTGATAGTTTCTTTAATAGCACCTTCACCATAAAACAAACTGATAAGACTTGCTCCAAAATTGATTCCCCCAGCAAAGCATCCATTGCAATACAGGTTTTTGGAAGTAATCTTATAATCATCTTCTTCGTTGACCTGGTATTTTAAATAAAGAGAATCACGTGTTGCTTCCCATGGAATACTGTCCTCATAACTTCTTTTAACAAAGCTGTACATTTTAGCCGGATAAGTGTCAGGATTTAAATACTTGGCAGCATTTTCAGCCATCCATTGGGTTTGTTCTTTCATGGTTTTCGACGAGTCAGTCTGACTTGCCAAAGCGTGTAAAATGACATAAAATTCTGCAATTTCAGCCGCTTCATAATTCGCAGTTGTTCTAATTGGGAGATGGGCTATTTCAAGTGCTTTGTCAGGTCTTGAAGGTGAAAACAATCCAAAGATTTCAGTAGTAAGTTGGGCATCAATCATTTCATAATGTTCATTATTTTCCGGCGCACTGGTTTCAGGAGGTAATAGTCCTTCACGCATCAAATCAAAGGCCTGCTGATTCGAAACCCATAAAAAATTTTCTTCTTCTTCTTTGATATGTTTTAACCAACCGTTTCTTATCTGATTCGCTGATAAAATAGCTGTTTTGTTGGCGTACATAAGATATTGATACATGTATTCAATATCTGTATCGTCATCTGATCCCCATGGAGTTCCGGGTTCGGTAAAAACAAAATCGATCGTAGACGATAAGTCACTCGGAATCCCTTCGCCCCAAATACTTGGTTGATCAGCTTTTCCCCAGTCTTCTCGTGTATAGAAATCTCCTGTTTTAATTTCGCCAATATTTCCAATCTTATCCATTTCAGTCACAAGTCCCGTCCAGTTTGCAATGCATTGCCCTAGCCAAAATCCATACAGTTTATCTTTATATGCTGAACGTGAAATCACTAAATCGGTACTTGAAGGCTCGTACGATTGGTATACAAGATTCGGATCTTGTAAGTTGTTGATTTTGTCTGGTGTATTAGTTTGGCAAGAAGTCAAGAAACATACAACTGCAACTAGATAAACTATTTTTAAGCTCAGAATAGGGGTAAAAAAGGAAGATTGCATCAAATTGATTTTATTGCGTAAAAATAAGACTAGGAATTCTTTTTTTAAAGCTTTCGGGTATTTATTATGACTAAACATATCACAGGTTTAATTGAGTCTTTATTGATTGTAAAATAATCTTAATTTCAAAATCCTCAAAAAAATTATAAACTAATGCAGCAGTTCTTGGTCAATGCAATTAAGGCTGCTATTAACTTCTTTCTAACGGGTGGTATGGAGTACTCTTGAATTAAAAGATTGTTATTGTTTGGTGAAGGATAAGGCTTTCGACGGACAATGATTGATTTGATCTATCAATTCTTCTGTTGTTCCGTTTTCAATTGAAATCCATGGTCTTGCTTTCGGATTGTAAACTTTTGGTAATCGTTTGACACATTCTCCTGCATGAATGCAAATGTCAGGATTCCAGTGGACATTTATGTCTCCGTTTGAATAGGTTTTTCCCATGATAGTACATTTAGTTCCTTCTAAATTTAATCAATTTGTTTTTGATTTTGGTGAAATCAATAATAACAGAATTCCAGCGACCATTAAGAGACTCGCATAATAAAGGTATTTAGGAGCGGTGTAGGTCCCCAAACCGTTTATTCCTAAAAGGGCTTCAGAAAAGACAAAACCAAGGAATAGTACTATGATTCCGACGTTCAGAATTTTTCCTTTTTTAAACCATTTCATGTATATCATAAGTGCTAGAAAAAGAAAAGTTAGCACTCCAATAAATGTCAGATGCATATATGCCAGTAAATTGTACTTGTTCATGAATGCCAGTTCTTTAAAATCTGGATAGGCTGAAAGTCCCTGAAGCAGGATTTTAATTCCGAAACCAATAACAAATGAATTCATGAACAACTTGAAACCCAAACGTTCATTGTTGTTGATTTCTGAGAATTTTGAAGAAAAGGATTTATAAAAATAGAATACTGCCAACAGCTGAATTCCGGCGGCAATAGTGGCAATTGGCAATACCTTATCAGAAATACTCATTCCTAAAAAGGATAAAAAAATAGCGGGTATTACCGAAATGGCAAGGTATTTAAAGGACTTGATTGCAAATTCATTTTTAAACTCAATACCTTTCATCATGAGAAATTTATAAAATAAGCCCACTGCGATAAAGAAAAACCATCCATTGTATTGTAGGTGTAAGAAGGTATATACAAAGGCATTGTAGAGTTCTGTTCCTTGTTCTTTTTTTGCCACCAAAACCCCAATGAGTATTGGCATTACCGTTGAAAGTAATCCAAGCCAAATTCCCATTTTAATAAACTTAACATCTATGGTGTTTTGATGTGATTTGAGGTCATTGTAAAAACGAAAAATAAACCAGTAGTTTAAGACTTGAAATAAAGTTGAAAAGATGATGCTATACATTTTGTAACCTTGTATTGCAAAACTGACCAGGATTCCAATCAGCACAACTATCGTCAAATGAAATTGGAGTTTGTATCTTCCCTTGTTAAATTGTTCCTGTCTCAGATATAATTTACACAACATCAAGAATATGATGAGATAAATCCATCCTTGAAATGCAGTGTGTGAATGAGCATGCACTAAATTTCTAAATTCAAAAGGAACTTCAAATATGTATTTTGAACGCATTAAGGTTCCTATTAAAGCGACAATTAGGAGAAATAAAAGACTGATATTCGACCAGTAAGGAGAGATTTTAGTTGTATTCAAATGATTAAGTTTAGTAGTAATTAGCTTCTTGTATTCGTGTAATTCTTTGTATCACACAAAGTAACAAAAATAGCAAAAGTAGCATATCTTGAAAAAATAGATATAATTAATTCAAACTTATAACCCCTTCAGTAATGCATTTGGTTATGAGCTCAATAAAGGTTTTGCAGTTCGATTTTTTGATGATATTTTTTTTATGGGTATTTATGGTATGCGTTGAAAGGTAAAGATTGGATGCAATCTCTTTTGAAGTTTTTCCTTCCGAAATAAATTGTAATATTTCTTTCTCTCTTTCTGAAAATAAGAGCTTTGAATTACACGGATTTAGGTTGAGTTTTTCCTTTGTTTCAATATTGAAATGTGATTTTCTCTCTTTGCTGATAAAAGAAACTTTTGAACTGATTGGAATATTGAGATGTGTTAAATCTGTATGGACTCCAACAATTTGTCGGATATTACCGTTTTCTGTGACATCAATTACTTTAATTTGATGCAGTATGATTTTATAATTTCCTTCTGAATCTTTAAGACGAAATAAATAAACAGCCTTATAAAGAGGGATATCCTCTTTTGGTAACTGATGATAAAAATCAAAAATAGTACGTTCTTTGGCGTACATCGTGGATAAGTCGTTAGGATGAAGTCTCTTAAGGAATTTTTTTAAGTTAAATTTTTTGGCAGGTAGGCCTAGGATGTCTTCAACGGTTTCATTTACATATTTAAATTGAACAGAAACAAAGCTAAAGACAAAATAATAATACATCCCGGCAGAGGATGCTGCGGCAATACTATCTATAACATCTAAGTTGGGTAGGGCTTTGGTAGGGGTGTCATTTTGATTCTCAGATTGCCATAAGTTCAAGATTTCAGCAATTTTATTCATGGTACAGCTACCTTCATAACATTCATCAAGTGTAAGTTACTAAAAAAATACTTGAAGTTGCTCTATATTACTGATTTTCAGAGATAAAGGTATTGTAAAAAGACTAAAAGGGCATGTATGTGCCATTGGGGAAATCTAAATTAAAAGATTGTAATATTCAAAAAGCTGAACTTAGTTTCTATAGAATACCGAGAATTAGGTATTTCAAAATCAAAAATTTCACTTTACATTTGATAAGAATAAAAATCTAGCCAAGTTTTAAAAACATTTTCTGCCGTTTAAATTAAAAAGCAATTAGCTGAATTGTTTGCTGCAATTTTAAAAACTTATAAAGTTTTAAAGCTAATAATTGGTACTTCCCATAAAATACCTCTTAAAATTCAATATAAGTTGATATTGAAAACCCCGGAACACACACACATTTAATCAAATTAAACTACTAATTATGAAATCATTAAAATTATTGGCATTAGCCATTTTAATCGGAGGGAGCAGCATATTTGCATCTGAAATTAATGACCCTGACCCTGTAACACCTATACCGTTACTTCGAGCACAAATCGTAGATTTATTACCTGACACATTTTTTGGAAATATCAATGAATCTCTAGTTAAAGTATATTTCACATATGGCTCAGAAGGTGAAATAGTTGTACTAAAAGTTGATTCAACAAATAAATTGGTGAAAAAATACATACGAAAACATTTAAATCAAAAGAAAGTTGATCAGCCTGGAGAGGTAGGAAAATTATATTATCTACCACTAAAAATTAAGCCTGAAGTATAACAGGTTCTGAAAGGTGAAAACTTTAACAACATGCTTAATAATTGCATTTGTATCTGGTTTTGGACTTTACTCTGAAAAAATAGTTTCTACTATTAAGGCTAGAACTATCTTGAAAATTCATCTTGTCGAGGCAGAAGAACTTTATGGATTTTCAAATGAAACTATTCGAGAAGGAGTTGTTCTTAGAAATGGTAAAGAAGTGGATTCTTTAGATGAGGAAATATACATTCCACACCAATTTAATTTTCTGAAAGAGAGTGAGAAAGAAAAGCTTTTTTACAAAATTTTACATAATATAATCTTGGGTAAAAACAATAATTAAGCAAAGGGTGAAATTGGGCCATTCCAATTTCACTCTTTAAAAGAAATCAAATTAAGAGTATGAATTGACAGTATATAGGATCTTTGGACATCGAACCATGAAAATCTACAATTAAACATCAAACACACCACTTTTATAGGTATTTATTGCTCGTTCGCGGCCAAATTTATGATCAACTATGGGTTCCTGATAGGCTTTTGTTCCATATTCAGGAACCCATTTTTTAACGTATGTATCCCTGGGGTCGAATTTTTTTTGCTGTGTGATTGGATTGAAGACCCTAAAATAGGGAGCAGCATCGCAACCTGTTCCAGCAGCCCATTGCCAGTTTCCATTATTGGAAGCCAATTCAAAATCCAATAGTTTGGAAGCAAAATAGGCCTCACCCCAGCGCCAGTCGATGAGCAGATGCTTGCACAAGAATCCTGCAGTGATCATTCGAACTCTGTTATGCATATATCCAGTGGTATTTAATTCTCGCATACCGGCGTCTACCATAGGATATCCCGTCTTTCCTTCGCACCATTTTTTGAATTCCTCTTCATTGTTTCGCCATTGAATACGGTCGTATTTAGATCTGAAATTATTTGAAACAACTTTAGGATAATGATAGAGTATTTGCATAAAGAATTCACGCCAAATGAGTTCACTTCGAAATGTTGTATTCTCATTTTGGATGATCATTTCACGTACACTTACTGTTCCAAATCTTAAATGTGGTCCTAATCGAGAAGTGCCATTTTTATCGGGAAAATCTCTATTTTTATGATAATTGGATGTGACAGATAAATCAAATGGTACGACTTTGATATCACTTTCTTTAATTCCTAAAATATCTCGAGACGGAAAATTCGGTTCAAATTGATAGAAAGTTTCTTTCTCTATGTTTTCAAAAGGATTGATTTCTAATGAAGATGTTTCAAAATGTTCAAGCCATTTGTTCTTATAAGGGGTATAAACAGTGTAAGGTGCTCCATCTGCCTTTAATACTTCACCTGGTTCAAAAATTAACTGGTCTTTGAATGCGTGAACTTGAAGACTGTTCTTAATGCATAAATCGGTTACTTCCTGATCTCTCTTTAAGGCGTACGGTTCATAGTCCTTATTAAAATATAATGAAGTTATTTGATACTCTGAAATGAGATTTTGGATAACTTCAATAGGGTTTCCTTTTAAAATTTTAATTCCTGATCCAAATTCCATCAGTTCAGAATTGAGTTTTTCTAATTCATCATAAATGAAAGAAACTCGAGCGTCATTTGCTTCAAGCTGGTTTAAAATTTTATCGTCAAAAATAAATAGTGGCAATGTAGTTAAACCCGACTTAAATGCTTGAAATAGGGCTGTGTTATCATGCAGCCGAAGGTCTCTTCTGAACCAAAATATATTCATTTGAAAGGAATCTAAATCGTTAATTGAAGAGCAATTTAAAGATTTAAATCTAGTTATTTACATGAAAATTACTTTGTTGTGCCCATCCAAGTAGCTTTGTGCCAAAGACTTTCGAATGGTCCGTATTTGTGGCTTAATGACCACCACTTACAGAATTTCCCCAAGAGGAAAGTCAAAGCTAAACCAATGATTAAACCGTAAGTAGCTCCTGTTAGCTTATAAAATCCGAGACCCCAGCCATAGTAAATAGCTGTACCTAATATGGATTGAATGATGTAATTGGATAAGCTCATTTTTCCGAAGCGTGAAAAATACAGAAGCCAATTCATATTGAATCTGTTGAATAAAATCATGATTCCAGAAATGAGGAAAGTCATAAATGCAAAATTAGTCCATGCAGTTTCAATAGTGCTTGCTGCCCGTCTAATGATAGGACTTTCAATAAGATTCTGCATATTCAATTGAATTGCATATAGTGGAATAAAAAAGACAATTGACAATAGGAAGGCTTTGAACCAAAACTTTTTGGTAGCCGTTGTCCATACAAATAGATTTCTTTTTCCCATGAGGTATCCAAACAAGAACAAAGCTAAAATAGAGAAAAAGCGTCCGTTTTCCCAGTTCCAAAGCAATACTGCGGTTCTTCCATTGGTTAAATTTCCCTGAACCGTACCCCAAAAATTAGGTGCACCAATATACTCCATCATTTTACCAAAATAAGTCCATGAAACAGGGTCAGCGATTTCTTCATTTGGATGTTGGAAGGCATAAATTAAATGTAAGAGTTCACTTGGTAAAAACATAAGGAATATTGCTATTGCAAGAACAAGGCTGTCTTTGAGTTTACACAAAGGGATTAATAGGATTCCTAAAGTGGCATAGATTCCCAGAACATCTCCTTGAAAAAATGCGCCATTAAATACCCCGAATCCAAATAATAATAGCATACGCCAGGCAAAGCGGCCGCTAAATTTTTTATTGCGTTTTTTTTGATTGTTTAATTGAATGGCAAAGGTGACTCCGAAGAGTAAAGCAAAAATTGAGTAGGACTTACCACTGAACAAAAAGAACATGATTCCCCAAACGAATTTGTCAAAGGATTTCATCCATTCTGGAAGTTGTTCAGGGAAATAATAGACATCAAAATGTTCAATACTGTGAAGTAACATGATTGATACAAGAGCAAAACCTCTAAGAATGTCTAAAGCTTGGATTCTTTTCAAAAGCAAAATTTTTGGCCTCCTTCAAATATATAAATTCCAGAATGCTGGAATGATGATTATTGTTAGCTTCTAATTACTCGAAGTGACAAACAGGATTTAGATGAACAGTTTTTTGGATAACATCAAATAGGCTATTTTGATATTACTATTTTTTAAGTGAAAAGAAACCTAGTATTTTTTGAATTCCAACTGCAAAAAGAATACCTATTGGAAGAAATAATAATATCCCATTGAAGGCCCAGAACATTTTCATAGCTAGTTGTCCGCCCTGAAATGATGCTTTTTCTGAAAAGGTGTTTGTAATATTTCCAGAAAGGCCATAGGTAATAGGTATCCATAAAAAAGCAAGAAATAAATTTAATTTAAGCAGTATATGGAAGAACCCGCTCATTCTGCTTTTCGGTTTTCTGATTGAGCTAATTCCATAATAAATACTTAATGGGAAAGCAATAAATCCGACCCAGGCAATCCAATTTCCCCATGGAAGTGGAACAACCGGAAACATTGGTCTTGATAAAACGGGGTGACCAGATGCAAGCAAATAGAATGAAATGAGAAAAACAGAAAAAGCGAGAATTGATTTTAGTCGATACATAAATAAAATTTTATTGTAATCCACTCAGGATATAGTCGTAAACATCGTCATTTTTGGAACTAAGTGGATTAAGAAAGCTTTTAGTAATGAGTTCAGGTGAGGATACAATTTTTCTTTCAATCATCTCATTAATTACGTCGTAGTTCTCAATTGAGGTTTTTCCAATTAATAAAGGAGTTAAATCCAAATCGGATTTCCAGGCTTTCAGAATTTTGACAAACCCTCTTAAATACAAATAGTCTTTAGTAAAGCCACCTCCGCGAAATACCCGAGTAACAATAGTATATGCTTCTCCTGGATCAATGTTTTGATCTTTACGCAGATAATTAAAGCATTCGATGAAATCGGCTCCATTGCACATCATATCCACAATAACGACCCTTAAAGCAATTTTCTTTAGTCTGTCTAATGTGAGATTCCCGCTGAGATATTCGGATAAAATTGCAAGGCCTTCTCCGGTTAGGGTATTGACTGGTAAACCGAGGTTAAAAATCTTTAATTTTTCACTGATAGAGTTTTCAGTGGTCAACATATGAACCCCAATCTCATGCTCAATAAGTGCATTGATATCTCTTTTAGTGAATTTTGCATCAGGTCGAATTAATACAGTCTTCTTGGAATTCAACACCATGACCTGAGAAATCACCTTCTTACTTAATTCAATTTTACAGTCTATACCGTACTCTTGAATTCCCTGTTTAAACACTTTCAGGACTTCATCAATATGCAATTGCGGTTGTCTTTTTGGTTCTGAAGGAACTGGAGGAAGATGCAGTAAATACCTTGCATTTACAAGATCAGTTGTACTTGGTCGTCCAAAATATCTTAAGGAATTGAACAGAAACTTTTTAGTATTGAGTGAGGAAAGCAAATCAATTTTATCAAAATAACTGTTTATAACAGATTCATAAAGTTGTCTGATAGATATATCTGAGATATCACTAGTTTTTAATCCGCTAAGTTTTTGTTTTAATTCAAAAGGATTAATTTTTATTGGTGCATAATTAAATTTTGGCTCTTTGGTGTAATTACTTTTAATGAATCTGCGTTCTTGCGCTCTGGAATTTGATGGGTTCACATAAGCTAGTAACTCAAATCCCTTCAACATTCGAAAGAGGCTCTTGTCCACTTTCATAATTGCCGGATCATTTTTACGATCAAGAAGGTGAGCAGTGTTTGTAGATTTCCAGTTGGTGTTTTCTTCACTAAAAAATTGAGCATTGTTTAAAATGGCTCTTTTTAGTTTTTGTTGTAATTCTCGAATAATTTTGGGGTAATCTTCACCCGTAAGTTCATTGCAATACACTTTTTTGACTTCCGTAGCCAAAACTAAACTGTTAGGAAAATTAGATGTAATGTACTCTAGATTGTATCCACGCCCGAAGAAAACATCATTTATTTTAGTTTTATTAATCACACCTGGAATTTCAATTAAACTTAATTCTTGTTTCCAGTTTTCTATATAAGGTTCAAACCTTTCGACTTCAATTCGTTCAGTTCCAATATTGAACAAAGGGACTTCACGATCCCAACGCTTAAAATTGTATGAATGTATATCATAGATAATAGATGAACCATAAAGAGATTCGAGTTTTCCAATAAGGGCTGCAACTACCTTGTAAAAATTCGCATGTTTTTGTTTGCTTACCTTTTTCTCGACAGCGCTTAGGTTTTTTTTCCAAACTTTATTTCCCCAGGCCTCTTCGAAAATACAGTTTTCCGGATTCCTGTTTAAATCATATTCATACCTGGAATCCAGTCCGATTAAAGTAATAGGTAAGGCATCAATAAATTCACCGGTAAAGGGATCCTCTTCATACCAGCGTCCATATTCATTTATGGCAATTTTCTCGTTTAAAGGTGGTCGTAAATTACTGCCATCGTGAATTGCAGTGCAGCAATACGGTACGTATTTGTTTACCTTTATCTTGAAAGAGTTGTCAGATGCAACAGCTTCAAAGGTTTTCTGACTTTGAATTAGTTTAATAATTTCACTAATTTTTAATTGTAGCATATTAAACTATTTTTTCAGGTTTTAAGTCCTCATTTAAATTGTTTTTGTTATCCACAACGGTTTCTAGATACGTTATGATTTTTTCTTGAAGACGAACTTTGTTCAGTTTATTGATATCGGCTATTGTTCCCGGGCTCATTACGTTTACCTCAATCAATTTTCCATTTATTAAATCTAATCCGGCGAAATAAATTCCGTCGCGCACTAATTTTTCGCCAATTTTCAGACATAGAATTTTATCGGCTTTGGTTAGCTTGTATTTTTCAACAGAACCTCCTGCAGAAATATTAGAGCGCACATCTCCTGCAGCGGGTCTTCGGCGCAACGCGCCTATGGGATGACCATTAAGCATTAGAATACGAACATCACCTTGATCAGCTCCTTCTATATAATCTTGCAATATCACATAACTAGATTCGCTTCGTTCTTTATGAATGTAAAATTCAAGGAGGGATCGAATATTATGCATGGCCGATTTTTCAATAATGATTACACCACTTCCTCCATAACCATCTAAAGGTTTCAAAATCATTTTTTCATTATCAGACTCTTTGATAACACTTAATAAATAATCAATATTCTTTGATACATGTGTAGCTGGAATTAATTCTCTTTCCGGATCGTAATATGCCGCTGTATAGATTTTATTATTTGCTTCACGCAATCCATCGATAGCATTGATAATAAACACATCATCTTTAATGGAATCCAAAAAGTTAAGTACCAAACCATTCAAAGGTGGATTGTCTCGCATGAATATCACATCGAAATCACTTAAGGCTAACATATTTTTATTAAATGTTACATTTTTATAAAAGGAAACCATGCTATTTGTAAGTTTTCCTTCATACCTAATAGTTTGACATAAACTAAATGTAATGCTATCCCGAATGGTAAGATAAGATGAGTTTGTAATAGAAACTTCATGACCACGCTTTACGGCTTCATGAATAATTCGAAGTGTTGAATCCTGTGATGGTTGTACCGTTTCCCACGGGTACATAATAAAGCAAATTTTCATACTTGAACTTTTACGAGAAATTAGTTTTTATTCTTTTAGTTTAATTCCTGGAATTATGGAATTGCGATAAAAATACTAAATATTCCAATCGAAAATTAAAATGAGAATGAATGAATAAAAATAGCCAGCAAATCGCTGGCTATTCATTAAAAGTTATAATCTAATAATTGTCCGCTGACCTGCAGCAAAAACAGCTCTGCATTCTTCGCAGAGAATTTTGCAGTATTCAAGTTGGACTGTGCGTTTAATAAGTTCACCTGAGCCTGTCTGAACTCAATAGAATTTATTTGTCCCAGTTTGTATTGTTCTTCTGTACGTTGGAAATTCAACTGGTTGGTAGCGACGTTTGTTTCTTCAGCCTGCAGAATGAATAAGGCATTGTTATAAACGTTTAAAGCATTTATTACATTGCGTTCCAATTGACTGATGGTTTCAGATTTAGCAACCTGGATGTTTTCTGCAGCGATTTTCGCGTTGGCAATCCTTGTTTTAGTTGTCCCTCCATCAAAAATATTCCAGTTCAGACTTACACCAACATTATAACCTTCTGTAGTTTGCAATTTATTAATGAAAGCAAGGTTATTCGGGTTGTTATTTCTTGTTTCATTGAAACTGTAGGCGGTATTGAAATTCAGACGAGGATATAAAGCAGATTTACTAATCTTAATTCCATAATCTGCAATCAACTCATTGGCATCAATTTTTTGCATTTCAACATTTTGTGCTTTTGCTTTTTCTAAAAGCTGAGTTTCGTTAAAAAACAATTCAAAATTAACATTGGTATCCACTGCATATCCTGTTGTAATAGCACGACCTAAAAGTAGATTCAAATCTCTCTTAGCATTCGTAAGTAAACGTTCAGTATTGATATAGCGAATGCTATCGTTATTCATATCTACTTCTGCATTTAATAACTGAAGCTTTGTCGATTGCCCGTATTCAAAAGCATACGCTGCTCTTTGCATACGTTGTTTCGAAATTTCTAATGATTCACCAATATTTTGCTGTTCTGCAGTGAGTCTTGCTACCTCATAATACACGGTAAATATGTCTAACAACGTGTTTTCAATAACGGTGCGTGTTTCCAATTCAGAGAGGTTATAACGCTCCTTTAACTGTTTGTAATTATACTTTCGTCCAAGTCCGTCAAATAACGTATAATTGAATCCAACAGATGCATTCAGACTTTCACTTTCCCCTTTGTTTACGTTTGTTTCACCATCTTCACGTTGGAATTCCGTTTCACGGTTATTGTAATTGGCACCAGCATTTGCAGTAATACTTGGGAGGTAATTACTGTTGTAAATACTTGCATTATTTTCTGCAATTCGTTCTGTATTTTTGGCGCGTTTAATACCGTAGTTGTTTTCCAGAGCAATATCTACTGCATCATTTTTGGTCAGAACTTCCTGGCTGAATAATGAGCCAACGCTCAAACAACAAATAAACGTTACTATTTTAATATTCATCTGAATCTCCTTTTAATTCAATAATTGCACGTTCTACTTCTTCTTTACTCACTTTTTGACCGGTGATGTACCATTTTATTGCCACTTTCAAGGTGTTCGATATGGACAATAGTAATGGTAACATTACAAGTGTCAGTATTGTGGCTATCGCAATTCCATAAGAAATGGATATCGCCATAGGTTGTAAGAATTGTGCTTGTCTACTTTTTTCTAATAATAATGGTGCTAATCCTGCAATAGTAGTGATGGATGTTAACAAAATTGCTCTAAACCTCGAGCGTCCGGCAGCAACCAATGCTTCATCGTATAACATGCCAGATTTCAGGTTTCTATTGAACTTTTCAATCAATACCAGTCCGTCGTTTACCATAATACCAATAAGGGCTATAATTCCTAGCCAAGACAACATATTTACCGGAAATCCATGTAAATAATGGCCCCAAGCCACTCCAATTAAACTAAAAGGAATCATAATGATAAGTAATAGCGGCTGATCCATGGAACGGAATGTGAATGCTATAACGATATAAATCAGTGCCAGAATAATGAATGCAACTCTCTTTGCCGAATCTAAGGTTTTATTGGCCTGACGGCTTTGTCCTTCATAGGAAGGCGTTACAGTCGGATATTTCGCAATAATTGTAGGAATAATCGTCGCTTTTATTTCCTCAAGTAAATCTGTTGCTGTTTCCGATTTGTCCTTTAAATCGGCTGAAATTTGAATTTCACGTTGCGAACTCAGGTGATTGATTAAAACATCACCACGTGCAATGGTATAATCTGCAATTTCAGATAATGGGACTTTTTGTCCATTCGGAGTAGTAATCCACATATCATCCAAATCTTTAATCGAACTGCGGTCATCCTTCTGGAAACGTACCCAGATTTTAATTTCATCCTGACCACGCTGGAATCGTTGTGTTTGTAATCCGAAAAATGCAAAACGAATCTGACTCATAACGCCCTGAAGATTCAAACCAAGCATGTAGGCATTGTCTTTAAGTTGCAATCGAACCTCTTTAATCCCGGCAGGATCATTATCTGAGATGTCTTTTAAGGATGCATTTTGAGCCATTTCAAATTTCAACTCTTCTTTAGCAGCTTTAAGTTCATTAATATCATTTCCTAAAAGTGAAATGGCAATTGGGCTACCTCCAAAGTTACCTCCAGATCCAAAAGTTAGACTTTCAACACCGTTGACAGTCCCCACAGCATTCCGAATGGCATTTGTGATTTCCATAGAAGAAAAATCACGCGATTCTCCTGGTAGCAGGTTGATTGTTAAGCTACCATTTGATGACCCAGGACCAATGCGACGAATAATATTTTGAATGACAGGCTCGTTACCTGTTTGTATTTCAGTAAATTCATCGTTGACCATCCAGGCCTTTTCTTCGATTACCGTAATAATGGAATCGGTAATCTGTTCATTGGTTCCCTGCAGCATCTTTAAATTCACTGAAACACGGTCACTGGCGATAGAAGGGAAGAAGGACATTCTTACAATTCCACCTCCAATGGCGCCAATACTTATAATTAATAGAGCTACAGGAATAGCAATTCCTAAGATTCTGTTTTTTAAGAAAAACTTCAAGTAAGGAACATACCAGTTATCTCTTATATAGAATAACACCTTTTCCGCATTGTGATTGATTTTAGTAAAGAACTGATAAATTGGTCCTGCACCTGATTTATCTTTTTTCAAAGCTTTGGAATGCGCTATATGGGCAGGCAAAATAATCAAAGCTTCAAATAATGAAATAACCAAAGTTAGCATTACTACAACCGATACTTCACTAAAAAAATTCCCTATACGTCCATCTAAAAAGAAAAATGTTGAAAAGGCGATAATGGTCGTTAAAATTGCTGAAACAATAGGAGGTATTACTTCCATGGTTCCATCAATAGCAGCACGTACAGGTGATTTTCCCTGCTCGTAATGCTGGTAAATATTTTCACCTATTACAATTCCGTCATCTACCAAAATACCGATTACGATAATCATTCCGAAGAGCGATAATACGTTAATTGTAATACCAAAGTTTGCTGCGAGCATAAACATTCCGAAGAAGGCTATAGGCAATCCTGCTGCTACCCAAAATGCTAAACGCATGTTCAGAAATAAGGCCAAGAAGAACATTACTAACAAAATTCCAACAACAGCATTTTCAATCAACAAATTTGTTCTTTGCCCTAAAGCCACCGAACGGTCATCTGATATGTTGGCTTTTACATTAGTGTACTTTTGGTTGAAAGTTTCGATATAGTCTCTCACTTTTGCCGCAGAAGACATTAAATCCTCCGAGTTTGTATTACTCACCGAAACATCGATAGATTTCTTTCCGTTGAAATACAAACGGTCTGGATTCTCAGACCAGGATTCTTTAACATCAGCAATATCACTCAAACGGATGATATTTCCTGAAGGCTCCGATTTAACAACAATATTCAATAATTCATTGGCGTAATTGTTTTTATTTCTGGCACGAATCAAGTAATCTTCATCTGAGGTTTTTATATTTCCTCCCGAAATCAATAAGTTTGTTCTGCTAACTGCCTGTGAAACTTCATTTATGGTAAGGTTATAGGCACGTAAATCGTGTTCCTTTACTGCAATTTCAATTTCCTGATCGGGAAAACCTGACAAACTTACCTGTGAAATTCCATCTATTGCTCTCAAGTCATTTTCAACAATGCGAGCATATTCCTTCAATGTTGCTAAAGAAATATTATCTCCGCTAATTGAAAAGTTGATGGTAGGTCGTATGCTGATGCGCTTTGCTACAATTGGCGGTTCCATTCCTGAAGGAAATGAAGGTACTCGGTCTACAGCATTTTTAACATCTTGTACAATTAAATCAACATCGTAGTCTTTTAAAGTTTCTACTGTAATAGTAGCTGAATTTTCTCGCGAAACTGAAGTCACACGGTCAATTCCAACCAAACCTTTTAAATTGTCCTCAATCTTTAGTACAATTCCTTCCTCCATTTCTTGAGGAGAAGAACCAGGATAGGTAAGGTTTATATTGATTATCTGAGTTTCTGATAACGGAAAGTAAGACGATTTTAAGGAAAGCGTTCCAACAATTCCGAAACCGATAAACGCCAATATTACGACGTTTACAGCAACTGGATATTTAATAAAATAGGAAATCAGTTTTCTCATTATTCAGTCTTTTTATAAACGTTTACTACCATTCCATGATAGGCTCCAGGTACTGGTTTAGATAAGACTGCAGCATTGTTAGGAATATCTTTAACTACGACAGTGTTCTTATTTTCATATACAGGATTTACATCAATTAATTTTAATGAATCGTTCTGTACGATGTATAATTTTGAATTGTCAATGAGTAATTTTCTCGAAACAGTGTAGGCATTTTGCTCCGTTTTTCCTTCAAGATCTACTTCCACGTATTGACCCTCTCTTAAGTTCTCTCCAGCCACATCAATAAACGCAGTTATTGTTTGAGTCTGAGAATCAACACGACCATTGATACGTACAACTTTCCCCTCCCATGATTGGGAATTTTCTAAATTGTGCAGTTTAACATTCTTGCCAACCTTCAATAAATCGGCATATTGTGATTTTACAGAAACCCCGACTTCAAATATTGTAGGGTCAATAAATTCTCCTAATTTTTGACCTGGACGGACTAGCGTTCCTTCATTCACTAAACTGGCAGTTAGAACACCAGTAAAAGGCGCTCGGATTTGATATTTACTTAATTTAACCTCTAGGTTCTTAACATTATAATAAGCGGTTAAAATTCCGCGTCCGCTGATAAAGAACTTCTCTTTTTCTGAAGTTGTTTCCGGAAGTGGTTTCACCGATTTACTTACATCAAATTCATTCAAATATTTTTGCCATTTCTGGTATTCAACAGGGTAGTCCAAACGTATATCGGGCATAACTGAAGTCAGGACATTGTATAAATTACTCTTTTGAGCCTGCAGATTGGCATAAAATTCGTCGCTGTTAATGGAGATTAAGGTTTCTCCTTTGTTGTAGTGAACCCCAGGTTTGAATTCCTTTTTTGAAGGATTCAAAATCCCCTGTACTTCGGAAAAAATATCAATGCGGTGTTTTGCTAATAACGTTCCGTTAGTTGTGATAATAATAGGAACATCACCGTTGACTGCTTTTTCGGTAAAGACAGTTTTTACGACTTGCTTGGCTTGTGGACGTACGCGTTTATTCGACTCAATAAAGAAAGCGGCCAAATAATAGGCTCCAATTAATAGTAGTACACCAAGTACCGAAGTGATAATGGTTCTTTTATTTTTCATTTGAATGAAGTTGAATGTTATATTGAATTTTAGTAATGGTTTTAAAGAATTGCTCTAACTCAGAATCCGAAATACCTGATTGCATTAATTGCATGGCATCCATAAAAACTGGACGGGTGTTATTGAAAAGTTCGATTCCTTTTTCTGAAATGAATACATATTTTTTTCTTGAATCGTTATCCAGAGTTTTTCTGAAAATCAGCTCTTTCTTTTCCAAAGTGTTCAACAGCCTTGTTAAAGAAGCTTTGTTTCTTTTGGTAATGAGGGCTAAATCATTTTGAAATATGGGAGTAGGGGATTCTGAAACAACCTTTAAAAAGACCCATTGTTCTACCGTAATATCTAATTTATTCTGTTGAATGACATCAGATATAAACGAGTGCATCATTTTATAGGTCTTACCAATATAGGGCCCAATAGTAGAATTGAAATTTTTTAATTGCACTATTAAATTCAGTTGTTTAAGCGCAACAAAAATAAATTTAAAGTAATTAGTTGCATATGCAACGATGTTAAATTAATCCTAAAAAAGAGCAAAAAAAAAGCACCTTAAAAAGGTGCTGGCAAGCTATCATCCAACGTTAATCTTCAATTTCGTTCAATAAGTTTGAAGTTGTTCGTTTTTGATTTTGGCTAGTTGTAAAATTTTGCGCAGTAAAATCTTTAACTTCAATAGAAGTAGGTAAAGCATTTAAACTGTTGTTTTCAAAATAGTTATCAGAAACTAAAAAGGTTTTAAGGTTTTTCAAATTCTGGATAGATACTGGTAATTCTCCTTCAAAAAGGTTTGAAGCAATTGTAAACTCATTTAAATTTTTAAGTACTCCAATTTCTTCAGGAATGATTCCCATCATTGCATTATCAAAAAATCCGAGTACTTCAATATTTTTAAGATTAGCAATATCAGAAGACAGAGAACCTGTAATTTTATTGCTGCTCAATTGCAATACTTTCAATTGACTTAAGTTATAAATTGAATTCGGAAGATCTGAGTTTAAATGATTGTTGTAAAGTGTTAACACTTCCAAATTGATTAAATTACCTATTGTTGCAGGAATTTTACCGCTTAAACTATTCATAAACAATTCAAGCTGTTCTAAACTCTTGATTTCAGTGATTTCGCTTGGTATTTCACCTTGTAACTTATTAAAACCTAGATTAAGATGTTTTAACTGTTGAAGATTTGCAATGCTTGAAGGAATAGTTCCTTCTAAATTGTTCATCAATAAATTGATTCCAACAACTGTATTGTTCTCTATAGTAACACCGTGCCACTGGTCGATCGATTCATTCAAATCCCAAGTAATATTCCAATCTGCACCATTTGTTGCATGGTACAAATCAATTAAAGCTTGCTTTTCAGTATTTGGAATAACTGGATTTGCAAAAATAGAAACCGAGAAAAATATGGCTAAAAATGGGGTTAAAAGTCTCATGATTTTTGGAGTTAATTCATTGATTATGAAACCAAATATAGAAGAAACAATTCATTTTACCAAATTTTTTTTACCATTTACACAAAAAAACAAACCATTCATTTAAATATTTTACTTTGGCGTATTTTTGTTTAAGTACTGTAATTCTTGGTAAAATTGATATATTTGATACAATCATTAAGGCAATTATTTTTATGAAATTAGATATTTTAGCCATTGGAGCACATCCCGATGATGTAGAATTAGGTTGTGGAGCTACGGTAGCAAAAGAAATAAGTTTAGGAAAGAGTGTGGGTATCCTGGATTTAACCCGTGGTGAATTGGGAACAAGAGGCTCTGCTGAAATTCGTGCTCAAGAGGCAGCAAAAGCGGCTGAGATTTTAGGAGTCGATGTGCGTGAGAATTTGGGATTTGCAGATGCTTTTTTTATAAATGACAGAGAACACCAGGTAAAAATTATTGAAATTATACGGAAGTACCGTCCGGAAATTGTTTTGTGCAATGCAGTCGACGACAGACATATAGACCATCCAAAAGGGAGTAAACTGGTTTCTGATGCATGTTTTTTATCCGGATTAAGAAAAATTGAAACAATGTATATGGGAGAAAAACAGGAAGCTTGGCGACCTAAACAAGTATACCACTATATACAATGGAAAAATTTGGAACCAGATGTTGTTATTGATATCTCTGGCTTCATTGAAGTTAAAATGGCTGCAGTACAAGCATACAGTTCACAGTTTTTCGACCCAAATTCAAAGGAGCCTAATTCTCCAATATCGAGTAAGAATTTTATTGAGAGTGTGAAGTACAGAGCTCAGGATTTAGGACGACTTGTAGGGGTGGATTGTGCAGAAGGTTTTAATTCAGAACGTTATGTTGCTGTAAAATCTTTTGATAATTTAATCTAAAAAAATCTTTGCAGAATCTAAGTTTTGTCTTAAATTTGCAACCGCTAATAAATGGTGATTGTAGCTCAGTTGGTTAGAGCGCCGGATTGTGGTTCCGGAGGTCGCCGGTTCGAACCCGGTCTTTCACCCTTTAACACAGAGAGGTCTGATTTTCAGACCTCTTTTTTTATGCCTTGAATTTATTTGTGAAAATTGACGCTCTAATTGTTTAATTCTTCTATATTTATCGCCAAAATTTAAAGTATTTATGAAACGAGTAATGTTTTTTATGACAGTGCTTTTTGCAGCGGTAAGTTTCGCTCAAAATGCCACTTCAATTGAATTAGAAAAATCAAAATTAAAGCAGGCTAAATCGTTTAGCGATCAAAATCAGATGATTGATGCATTGTATAACTTAATAGCTTTGGAGGGTGAGGCAAGTAGTTATAAAGATTCCTTAGTGTATGTCTATTTCGAACAAGGTAGATATGTTCAGAGTTTTTTAGTGGCTGATGATGTTTTAAAAAGGAATCCTGATAACGAAGAATTATTAGAAATCCATGCTATTTCTTTGGAGTCTATAGGGGTTTATGATAAAGCTGCTTCCAGTTATGCTAAGATTTTCAGAAAAAAGAAAAGTATTTATCACGGATATAAGCAAGCAAGTCTTTTGTTTGGAATGAAAGAATACGATCAGGCAATGGCTGTAATTAAAGTCATTGACGGGATGCCAAATCCGGAAGAGGTAAAGGTGAATTTTCAGGTGAACCAGAACTTCACACAGCAGATTGATATTAAAGGTGCAGTTGCTTATTTAGAAGGATTGACCTACTTGGCACAAGAGAAAAATGCTGAGGCTGAAAAATCATTCAACCGTGCAATTTTAATTTATCCTGAATTTGTTTTAGCTAAAACAGCTTTAAACAATTTAAAAAATACAGCTGAAGAGAAAAAAGAATAATCTAAAGCTTTTCCTTCAGGAATGGTGCTGTAAACGAATCTTTACAGTCCTTTAAATCTTCAGGGGTTCCTTCAAACAGAAGGGACCCTCCTTTTTTTCCACCTTCTTTTCCTAAGTCGATGATGTAATCGGCACATTTAATAAGGTCAATATTGTGTTCAATAACTATTATTGAATGGCCTTTATCGATTAATGCATTGAAGGAGGTTAATAATTTTTGAATGTCGTGAAAATGCAATCCGGTTGTTGGTTCATCAAAAATGAACAAGGACTTGCCTTGTTTGGAACCTTTTACTAAAAATGAGGCCAGCTTAATTCGTTGTGCTTCACCTCCGGAAAGGGTCGAGGAGGCTTGTCCTAAGGTGACATAACCTAGGCCAACATCTTGTAAAGGTTTTAATTTATTGACAATTTTTTGTTCTCCATATCTTTGAAAAAATGCAATGGCATCATCAATAGTCATATTCAAAATATCATTGATCGAATGGCCCTGATGTTTAACTTCCAAAATTTCTTTTTTGAAACGTTTCCCTTTACAAGCGTCACATTCCAGATGCACATCGGCCATAAACTGCATGACAATAGTGACTTCTCCATCTCCTTTACAAACTTCACAGCGTCCGCCTTCCACATTAAACGAAAAGTGTTTTGGCTGGTAGTTTCGTGTTTTAGCAAGATTTACAGAGGCAAATAGCGCTCTGATATCATCATATGCTTTAATATAGGTCACGGGATTAGAACGACTTGACCTTCCAATAGGGTTTTGATTAATAAACTCCACATGTTCAACAATACCTGTATCACCTGTTAGTTCCGAGTATTGTCCGACTTTTTCTCCATATCCACCAATGGTTTTTTGCATGGCAGGATACAAGATTTTGCTCACCAGGGTGCTTTTTCCACTACCGGAAACTCCTGTTACTACAGTGAGTGAATTCAAAGGAAAAGTAACGTCGATATTCTTGAGATTGTGTTCTCTTGCTCCAATAATTTTCAAAGCTTTTTTTGAAGCTCTTCGTTGTTTTGGAACTTCAATTTCTAGAGTGTGATTTAAATATTTAGCGGTTAAAGAATCCGATTTCAAAATTTCATCAAAACTTCCTTCTGCCACGACATCACCACCAAAAGAACCAGCTTCAGGACCAATATCAATAATTACATCTGCAGCTTTCATAATGTCTTCATCATGCTCTACAACAATAACGGTATTTCCTAAATCTCTTAGGTTAAGCAATACCTTAATCAAGCGTTCTGTATCTTTTGGATGTAATCCAATACTTGGTTCATCTAATATATACATGGAACCCACTAAGCTACTTCCTAAAGAGGTTGCAAGGTTGATTCTCTGACTTTCCCCTCCTGAAAGAGAATTTGATGTCCTGTTGAGGGTTAAATAACTCAATCCCACATCATTCAGAAACTGCAAACGATTGTTGATTTCTACCAACAATCTTTTGGCAATTTTGAACTGATAGTCTTCAAGCTTTAAGTCTTTAAAGAAAATGGTTAATTCATCCAAAGGCAAATCTACCAACTCGTTGATGTTTTTACCTCCGACTTTCACATAATTTGTCTCTTCGCGAAGGCGTTTTCCATTACATGATGTACATTTTGTTTTTCCTCTGTAACGTGAAAGCATCACGCGATACTGTATTTTATAGCTCTGTTCTTCAAGGTGTTGGAAGAAATGTGTTAAGCCATGAAAGGTATCAGTTCCATTCCATATTAGCTGTTTATGCTCCTCAGTTAGTTCAAACCAAGGCTTATGAATTGGAATATCATATTTGTAACCGTGAGAAATAAGATCGTTTTTATAGATTTTAAACGATTCAGATTTCCATGGAAGAATGGCATCTTCGTAAATAGAAAGTCCAGTATTAGGAACCACCAAATCTTCGTCAATTCCAATGGTATTGCCATAACCTTCGCACGTAGGACATGCTCCATAGGGATTATTAAAACTAAATAAATGGACATTTGGTTCAAAGAATTGCAAGCCATCCAATTCGAACTTATTGTTGAATTCTGTGACTTCTTTAGAACCCAAATCTTCTAATAGACATGTACCTTTACCTTCAAAAAAAGCGGTTTGAATTGCGTCTCCCAAACGATTGAAGAAATCTTCATCGTCATTCACAATAATTCGATCCACTACTAATTGAAAATCGTGGTCAATTTCTTCGTTGATATCTTCAATTCGTTCGATTTTCCCTCTGTACTTTATGCGGGCATAACCTTGTTGGGCTAATATCTTTAACGATTGGAGACTACTTCTGTCATCCGGAATATGAACAGGTGCCAGCAATAATAATTTAGTTTTAAGTTCCAGGGTTTTAACAAAATCTAAAACATCAGTTACTGTGTGTTTTTTTACTTCATTGCCAGAAATAGGAGAGAAGGTTTTACCAACTCTGGCATATAGTAATTTCAGGTAATCATAGATTTCAGTCGAAGTCCCAACCGTTGAGCGCGGATTTGTTGAGTTTACCTTTTGCTCGATAGCAATGGCAGGAGCAATACCTTTTATATAATCTACTTTTGGTTTGTTCAACTTCCCCAGGAATTGCCGTGCATAAGAAGAAAGACTTTCCACATATCTGCGTTGTCCTTCAGCAAAAAGAGTATCGAATGCCAAACTGGATTTACCGGATCCTGAAAGCCCTGTTATAACAACCAATTTATTTCTAGGTATAGCAACATCGATATCTTTTAGATTGTGCAATTTTGCACCTTTTATAAGAATGTTTTGCTTCGGATCTAAATCGGTAATGTTTTTAGTCATTTCAGAATTTTATAGGAACTGCAAATATAAAAAATCTGCTTTGGCTTTAAGAGAAATAAAGTCATAACAAATTGTCCTTTTTAAAAGTTATAAGATGTTAAAACTTTGAGAATTAATGCATTTTTCTTGTGTTTTATTGAAATTTTGCGCAAATTTGAATTATATCAAAAAACTTATTGCCTATAGTACACAACTACTTTTTATAACAAATACGAATTATTAACCCCTATAAGTATTGACCTATGGAAAGTAAGTTATTATCTGATAGTGTACTAGTCAGAGATTACATGAATGGAAATGAAAAAGCGCTTGAGCGCTTAGTTATACGTCATAAACAACGTATATTTAGCTTTATTGTGTCTAAAGTTTTGGATAAAGAGATCGCAGAAGATATATTTCAGGATACCTTTATAAAAGTCATTAGAACGTTGAAGCGAGGAACCTATAATGATGAAGGTAAATTTTTACCATGGATTATGAGAATTGCTCATAACCTTGTGATTGACCACTTCAGAAAAAGCAAAAGAATCCCGACGTTTAAAAACAATGATGAGTTTGACATTTTCACTGTTATAGGTGATGATGTTTTAAATGCTGAAAAGCAATTGATTAAAAATCAAATTTTAAATGATGTAAGAGATTTGATTCAGGGGCTTCCCTCTGATCAGAAAGAAGTACTTATTATGCGTATCTATCGAGATATGAGTTTTAAGGAAATCGCTGAAAATACAAATGTTAGCATCAATACAGCTTTAGGAAGAATGCGTTACGCGTTAATCAATCTTAGAAAGCTAATTGAGAAGCACAATATTATTTTAGTGGATTAATACTAAAAGGAATGAAGTTACGTTATGTATTAAAAACCAATAATATATGATGGAACTTTACTCTGGAAAGTCTCTTGTAAAAGAGCAACCTAAAAAAGAAACAATTCAATATTTGCTTAACTATTCCAGGCAGTTACGAGTAGTTAAAACCAACAAAAACTATATTGAATTACATTTGAATTAATGTTCTTTGGCCCATTTTAGTCTCTCTGAAATGGGTTTTTGACATTAAAGATTTTTTCTTCCTATTTTCTGTTGAATTATATCTTTTTCCATGTCCCAGCCTCTGGCAGGAGAATGTTGACGTCCGTAATAGATAATTTGTAAATGCAATTTGTTCCATAATTCTTCTGGAAACAATCGCTTTGCGTCTTTTTCGGTCTGAATTACGTTTTTACCACTGCTTAAATTCCAACGATACATCAAGCGATGGATATGGGTGTCAACAGGAAATGCGGGTATTCCGAAGGCCTGACTTAAAACAACTGCCGCTGTTTTATGTCCAACAGCCGGAAGTTCCTCTAGATCTTCGTAGGTCTGTGGTACCTTACCATTGTGTTTGTCGATTAATATGCGAGAAAGTCCGTGTATTCCTTTAGATTTCATTGGTGAAAGTCCTACTGGTTTAATGATTTCCTTAATTTCTTCTACTGAAAGTTTCACCATATCATAGGGATTATCTGCCTTTTCAAAAAGAAGTGGTGTTATAATATTGACACGTGCATCCGTACTTTGTGCCGACATCAAGACTGCAATGAGCAGTGTGTAAGGATCTTTATGATTTAATGGAATTGGGGTTTCAGGATATAATTTTTCAAGGGTGTCAATTACAAACTGCACTTTCTCTTGCTTAGTCATTTTATGTATATTTACAAGGCTAAAATACAAATTATGACAACATTAAAAATAGGAGACAAGGCACCTTCTTTCGAAGCCTTAGATCAAGATGGAAATACAATCAAATTAGATGATTATAAAGGGAAGAAGTTGGTTTTGTTCTTTTATCCGAAGGCGAGTACACCTGGATGTACTATGGAAGCCTGTAATTTGAGAGATAATTATGAACGATTTTTAAGTCAGGGTTATGATGTGCTTGGTGTGAGTGCCGATTCCTCAAAGCGTCAGGCGAATTTCAAAAACAAACAAGAATTACCTTACCCGTTACTTGCAGACGAATCGAAAGCTGTTATCGAGGCGTTTGGTGTTTGGGGCCCTAAAAAATTCATGGGACGTGAATATGATGGGATTCACAGAACAACGTTTGTAATAGATGAAAATGGTGTGATTGAAGATGTGATTGCTAAGGTTAAAACCAAAGAACATACTGCACAAATTTTAACAGATTAAAATTTTACGCCAAGTTTTACGTTAAACAAACGAGGTGTCATATAATTCGGAATTCCATAATACTGTTTGGAGTATGCGTCGCGCACCCAGGTAGTTGTTATGGAATTTCTATTATCAAACATATTGAAAATTTCTACTCCCAAAACAAATTCATCAAAAACATCAAGCCAGCCTGCATTCGATTCAAATTGAGCATCCGTAAAAACGTATGAGATTCCGATATCTGCTCTTTGATAAGAGTTTAATCGGCCTTGATAGTCATATGGATCAGCATAGGATGGAGCTCCACCTGGGACACCTGTATTGAACATCAGATTTAAATACATCCGAATTCTCGGAATATTAGGAACATAATCCTGGAATAGCATAGCAAATTTTACTCGTTGGTCAGTCGGACGTGCAATGTAACCTCTGTCAGCACTATTTTCTTCTGTTTTTAAGAACCCAAGACTAATCCAGCTTTGAGTTCCAGGAACGAATTCGCCGTGCAATCTTAAATCCAATCCAGTAGCATAGGCAACGGCATTATTATTGGCAGCGTAGCGAATTTTTACATTGTCGACTGTATAGGTATTCACATCCTTCATTCCTTTGAAATAAGCCTCAGAAATAAGCTTAAAAGGTCTGTCCCATAATTTAAAACTGTACTCATGTCCTAAAACTATTTGATTTGATTTTTGGGCATCTACAGAAGGAACTAGTTCCCCTTCATGATTGCGGTATTCTTTGTAAAAAGGAGGTTGATGGTACATTCCAGCGGCAATTCTAAAAAGCATGTCTTTTTTCCAGTAGGGCTTAATTGCAAATTGTCCTCTCACACTGAACACAGCTCCCTGATTTGATTCAAATACAGGTGAAGAGATGGTCCACGAATGCGAACGTACACCGAAGTTGTACCAAATTTTATGAATATCTAAGTAGCCCTGTTTACTGTATTGCATAAAGGCCTCAAAACGTTGGATATTTGCATTATTCTGTGCATTGATATGTTGAAAAGGAACAATCGGACCTGTAAAGGGTTCATAGGGTTGGTTATTTCCGGGGATAAAATCGGGTCTGACAGAAAACCCCAAGGAGTCTATGACTTCCCACTCATTTAAATGATCGCGGATATCTTCTTTTTGATACTTAATACCTCCCTCCAATAAATGTTTATCTTTTCTGTATTGAGCGTTAAGTTGCGCATTATAAATAAGTGCATCCAATTCATTTCGAGCGTGATTTAGCTGAGCTCCAATACCATTAGAAAAATCGGGTATCTCAATGGGACCATTTGATTGAGCTGCGCTTTCCAATTGATAAGCCGCTAGGATGTCGTAAAATTCTTCTTCCTGAGTATGGTAAATGGATGTATTTAATGATACGTTTAAAGTTTCAGTCCACTGATATTTCGCCTTAAGGGCGCCGAAATATGTTTCGAAACTGTCTTCTTCATTTCCCTGATAAAAGACCGTGAATTCTTTGGGATCTGAAATTGGTCCAAAACGCGTTCGTCTTGTCAGAGGCTGGTAATTATAATTATTGAGAGAAATATTACCCAAAAAACTCAAATCGAATTTTTCATTGAAATTGTATTTTAAAAATAATTGTCCGTCTGTAAAATTCGGATTAGCATTGGTTTCTGTATCCTTTGAATTGATGAAAAGGCTGTTATCTCTGTAGCGAATCCCCAGTAAAACTTGAAGTTTATCCTTAAACAGCGTTCCTTCCAAACTCCCGCTAGCTCCCAAAAGACTAGCGTCAAACATCGCTCTGAATGTGGAGGGCGATCTGTAGGTCACATCTAGAACAGAAGATAACTTATCTCCGTATTTGGCTTGGAATCCTCCAGCTGAGAATTTTACATTTTGAACCAGATGTTCGTTTATAAAGCTCAAACCTTCCTGCTGACCCGACCGTGCTAAAAACGGACGATAGATTTCAATACCGTTGACATACACCAGATTTTCATCAAAATTTCCGCCACGTACATTGTATTGCGTGCTTAGTTCATTATTGTTATTGACACCTGGAAGGGTCATAAGCAAATTCTCAATTCCTGGGTTTGCGCCTGGTATTTTAGTGGCATCTTCGGCGTTTACTGAAACCATTCCTTCGACTTCAGATTTGTTTGCTTCTACCAAAACTTCATCAATCGTTTCAGTTTTTGGTTTTAATTTTGGTGAAAACCGAAAGGTCTTGTTATTCGGAATTTTGATTTTTTTTCTAAATGTCTCAAAAGAAATATGACTAAAAACGACTTCAATTTCGACACCTCCAACAACTTGCAATTCATAGTTTCCCCTCAAATCAGTAGTTGTTCCCTTTGAATTTTGAGTAACGTTTACACCTTGAATAGGTTTGTTGTTTTCATCCCGTACTGAACCTTTAATATAGGTTTGACCAAAAGTCAAACAACTAAAAAATAAAAAGAAAAGGGTTAGGGAAGCAGTTTTCATGTTTTAATTCTTTCTGAAAAAAGAGGCATTAAGAGTGGATTCATTGCCTGCATTGTCAGTTACAACGACCTTTAAATTATGTTTTCCGTCAGGAAAAGACTTGTCGGAAAAATCATAGGTTAAAACACCAGATTTTACATTGTATTCCATCAAAATCCATTCCTCATTGATTTGACCGCGATAGGAGTTAATGCCCGATTTTTTGTCTGAAATTTTAACCTGTAAGGTTTTGTGGGCAGATATCCATTGGTCATTTCTAAAATTTTTCAAAGAAATAACAGGAGCCTCTGCGTCCGTATCTAACGTATAACTTCCTAAGTTTTTCGTAGTAGTATAAAACGAATTGTCTTTCTTTTTGGTACTCACAAAGCTCGTTTTTCCATCATCAGCAACTTTTGCGATGTAGAGTTGTTTTCTTTCAGACTCTAAATATTTTGACACATCAAATGTCAAGGTATACGTCCTGTTAAGAGGAATCGTAGGTTCATGAATTTTTGCGATTCCATTTTCTACCTTAAAATCCAAATAAACATCTTTATAAAAAGTGTTTTTAGGAAATGCAATGGTCACGTTTTGCTGATTGAATTTGTGAAATTGGTTGGCACCGATAAAGTAGTTTGTCGCAGTAGGTTCAGGAATCACAGGATTGTCTCTTTTCTCTCCTTTTACAGGAATGATAAGTTTCTGAATGTTTCCTTTATAATCTTTAGCCAGAATTTCAACCGTGTATTCTTTGCCATCTTCTATTTGTACATAGCCATTTCCGACAGAACGGTCGTACGTGCTAAAAGTATTTGAAGGTTCTATAAAGCATTTCTGAACGCGTTGTTTTAATTCTGAAAAGCGGCCGTAATCAATTAATAGGTTGATGTATTTACTTTCATCAAAAGCAAAAGAACTTGCTTTAAACAAGTGTTTCCTTTCACCATTCAACTTCATTTCCAGGCTGTATAAACCATTTTTATTATAAGCATTGTCGAGCTGGTCATAGGCATTGACTCCGAAGCCAATTGTACCATGGGCCTTTATAGTTGCGCTTTTTAACGAGCCATCTTCCAATTTTATAATGTTGAGTTTTGTTTTAGTTTGAACCCCATTTATCTGCGCGTTTTTGCTTAGTGGATAAACAAGGGCTGAATTTATTCTTGGCTTTTTATGGTCATCGACTTTAATTCCAAAATACATTGGGTTTATAGGCTTTTCCGTTTTGGAATCTCGTATTTCAAAATGGAGGTGTGGTCCCACAAACCCACCAGTCGCACCGCTCAGTGCTATAATTTCTTTTTGTGTGACTTCCAATTCTCCCATTTCAGGAAAAACCTGTATTTCGAAGGATTCTTTTAGGTATTGTTTCTTTTTAATGTAGCGTTCGATTTTCGGACTGAATTTTTTCAGATGCGCATAAACAGAAGTATAGCCATTAGGGTGTGTTATATACAGCGCTTTACCATAACCCCAATGGGAAATTTTTATACGTGAAACATATCCAGATGCAGAAGCCAGAACATTAAGTCCTTCTACCTGGTTGGTTTTTATGTCAAGTCCGGCATGAAAATGATTGCTCCTTAATTCAGCAAATGTTCCAGATAGTATGAGGTCAATTTCGAGTGGATTTGCAAAATAATCCAAGGGATAATCCGACGTCAAATGGCTGTCACCTTGTGCATAAAAGAATTGTGAAAACAATAAAAGAAATACTATAAACGGTCGGTTCACTTTAACAGGCTTTAGTGCTAAAATAGTAAATAATCTGATTTGAACTTGGCTATTTTATGAGTACTGTCAATATTGACAATACTTGTCATAATAAACGGTAAAACAGTTGTAATATTGGTATAGGTATGCTAACTTTGTATTTATAGTTTATTCTTTAGTTCTTTATGAATGATATAACGAAAGTTGTTGATTTAGTTGATGCTAAATTAAAAGCGTTATTGGACAAGTATCAGTTTTTAGTTCAGGAAAACGATATTTTATACAGCAAAATAGCTTTATTGGAGCAGGAACTTGCTAAAGAAAAGGATTCTAAGGAGGTATTGGAAGTAAAGTATAATACCTTAAGAATTGCCAAAACTATAGAAGGCAGTAAGGAAGATAAAAGAGAAACAAAACTCAAAATAAACGCTTTAGTTCGTGAAATTGATTCTTGCATAGGATTGTTGAACGAATAAGATCTTTAAAATGGCAGACTCTTTCAAAATAAAGGTTTCAATTGCAGGCAGATTATATCCTGTAAGAGTGAACAGTCAAAATGAAGAAGAGGGAATGAGAAAGGCAGCAAAGAAAATTAATGATTTAATTGCTGTTTTTGAAAAAAACTATGCCGTGAATGACAAGCAGGATGTGCTGGCCATGTGTGCCTTTCAATTTGCATCGGTGATGGAAGTAAATGCCATTAATGAAGACGAAGAAATACAAAAAGCGACAACAAAATTAAAAACTATAGATGCGTTGTTAGAAGCGCAGCTTAAGGAATAAGTTCTTTAAAATAAAATATTAATACACTGCCTACATTAGTTATTGTTTGTTAAACTCAACACTAAATCTTTATAAAGGATGAGTCTAAATTATGAAAGCGTGCCATCTTAGAATGGATACTTGACCAATTTGTTAGTCCTAAACTTGTTTATAAGGAGTTTACATTACCTCTCTAATGTAGGTTTTTTTATACTTAAACTTGAAATATGATCGAATATATAGTGCCAATCATAATTGGTATCGTAATAGGGTTAGGGATTGGTTATGTAATAGCCAAAGCTCTTGAAAAGAAGAAAGCAGCACAAATTATCAGAGATACTAAAGCACAAGCTGCTAACGTAATTAAAGAGGCTAAAATTGAGGCTGATGCCATCAAAAAAGATAAAATTTTACAAGCAAAGGAGAAGTTTATCGAGTTGAAATCTGAGCATGAAAAGGTGATTTTATCACGTGACAAAAAAATGGCTGATGCAGAAAAGAGAACAAGAGATAAAGAGTCCCAAATATCAAAAGAGCTTGATAAAAATAAAAAGCTATCCAACGAACTTAATGACAAAATAAAAGACTACAATACGAAAGTAGAATTTTTAGAACGGAAGTCTGAAGAAGTAGAAAAAGTTCATAGAAAACAAGTTGAAAACTTGGAAGTTATTTCTGGAT
The DNA here is from genome assembly GCA_964227255.1 of Flavobacteriaceae bacterium. Taxonomy (GTDB): domain Bacteria; phylum Bacteroidota; class Bacteroidia; order Flavobacteriales; family Flavobacteriaceae; genus Lutibacter. The sequence continues at coordinate 94,316 of CAXQVI010000047.1, read as the reverse complement.
TATCAGCTGATGAAGCTAAGAAAGAATTGATGTCATCGTTAAAAGACGAAGCAAAATCTGATGCTATGGCATTTATTCAGGATACCATAGAAGAAGCGAAATTAACAGCTAATCAGGAAGCACGTAAGGTGATTTTGAATACGATTCAGCGTGTAGGAGTGGAGCAGACAATTGAGAATTGTGTATCTGTTTTCAACATTGAATCAGATGACGTGAAAGGACGAATTATTGGTAGAGAAGGACGTAATATCCGTGCCTTGGAATCGGCTACAGGAGTTGAGATAATTGTTGATGATACTCCAGAAGCGATAATTCTATCTTGTTTCGATCCTGTACGTAGAGAAATCGCTCGTTTGTCGTTGCATAAACTTGTAACAGATGGTAGAATCCATCCGGCACGTATTGAAGAAGTTGTTCAGAAAACTGAAAAACAATTGAATCAGGAAATTATTGAAGTAGGTAAACGTACGGTTATTGATTTGGGAATACACGGATTACATCCTGAATTGATTAAGACCATTGGGAGAATGAAATACCGTTCATCTTATGGACAAAATTTATTACAGCACTCTAAAGAAGTGGCAAACTTGTGTGGTATCATGGCAGCTGAGCTAGGCTTGAATGCGAAGCTGGCAAAAAGAGCTGGATTATTGCACGATATTGGAAAAGTACCTGAAACTGAAAGTGAATTACCGCATGCATTATTAGGTATGCAGTGGGCTGAAAAGTTCAATGAGCATCCAGAAATTTGCAATGCTATTGGAGCGCACCACGACGAGATTGAGATGAAGACTTTAATTGCGCCTATTGTTCAGGTGTGTGATGCTATTTCAGGAGCAAGACCAGGAGCAAGGCGACAAGTGTTGGATTCTTATATGCAACGTCTAAAAGATTTAGAAGGAATTGCATTTGGATTTAGCGGGGTTCAAAAAGCATATGCGATTCAAGCGGGAAGAGAATTGAGAGTTATTGTTGAAAGCGAGAAAGTAAATGATGTAAAAGCAGCAGAATTATCATTCTCAATTTCGCAAAAGATTCAGAATGATATGACCTATCCGGGACAAGTTCGTGTGACTGTAATTAGAGAAACACGCGCAGTGAATATTGCAAAATAAAGACAAAAGAACTAGTAAAAAAGACCCTCGATTTATTCGGGGGTTTTTATTTTCTAGGATGGTATTTGTGCATGACTTTCTTTAAGTAAGTTTGATCCAGATGTGTGTAAATTTCGGTTGTCGTAATACTTTCATGACCAAGCATTTGCTGTATAGCTCTTAAATCGGCTCCGTTTTCCAATAGATGTGTTGCAAAAGAATGCCGGAATGTATGAGGACTAATGTTTTTTTCAATACCAGCTTTGATTGCATTATCTTTTACAATGGTAAAAATCATATTCCGGGTTAGTTGTTTTCCTCTTCGGTTTAAAAAAAGAAAATCTTCATGACCAACGGCGGGTTTTGAAATTTTAAAGCGCTTATCATTGATAAAATCTTGAACCAATTCCTGAGTGTTGTAATTTATTGGAACAAAACGCATTTTATTTCCTTTACCAACGACTCTTATAAAGCCTTCATCAAAAAATAAATCAGACAGTTTTAAATTAATCAGCTCAGATACGCGCATTCCGCAAGAGTAAAGCATTTCCAGAATGACTTTGTTGCGAATTAATTGAAATTTTTTTGCAACAGTTTTCGGCTTCATGGAATTTTCATGAATTCTGATATCGTGTTCTACAACTTGCAAAATTAAGTTGATTTCCACTTCACTTAAGGTATCAGGTAATTCCCGTGCAAGTTTTGGAGCTTCCAACAAGTCAGTTGGATTCATTCTTCTGATATCCTCAAAAATGAGGTAATCGAAAAAATTGCGTAACCCTGAAATTAAACGTGCTTGAGATCGCGGATTGATACGTTTGGACATGTCGTAAACAAATTCCTTTACTGTATCATGGTCAATAGAGACAGGGGAAACAATAATATCGTTCTCATCGAGGTATCGGATCAATTTTTTAATATCGTTCGTATAACTTGCCAAGGTATTTTCTGATAATCCTTTTTCTATTTTTAAATAGAACTGATAATCTTGGAGTGCACTTTTCCATTTCATACGATAAAAATAAATATATTTACTTTTAAATAAACGTTTCATGAAAATTCTTGTCCTCAACGGCCCAAATTTAAATCTGCTAGGTAAACGAGAGCCTGAAATCTATGGTGCTCAGACTTTCGAAGATTTTTTTAATCATTTAAAGAAAAAGTATCTGGACGTCGAGTTGGAATACTTTCAAAGCAATGTAGAAGGCGAATTGATAAACAAACTGCACGAGGTTGGATTCACTTTTGATGGTGTAATATTTAATGCAGGTGCGTATACACACACTTCTGTAGCAATTGGAGATGCTATTAAAGGCATTGAAACACCGGTTATAGAAGTGCATATTTCAAATGTACATTCAAGAGAAGATTTTAGACATGTTTCTTATATAGCACCTAATGCGAAGGGAGTTATTGCAGGATTTGGTTTGCAGAGTTATGAATTAGCCTTGGAAAGTTTTCTATAGTTAGTCTTTACTTTATGTTTTATTCGAAAAAATTAGAAATTCTCAAATACTCCTAAACCGAATAAGGCGAAATCGTATTTGACGGGATCTGTTGCATCTAAAGCTCTTAGATTCTCATCGAGTTCTAACAAAGATTTTGCATCGTTTTGCTTACGCGACAACAAACCCAGTTTTCGAGCTACATTCCCTGAATGAACGTCTAACGGACAAGAGAGCAGGGACGGACTGATACTATCCCAGATTCCGAAATCGACTCCTGCGTTATCGTTTCTAACCATCCATCTCAAAAACATATTGATACGTTTTGCTGCCGAATTTCTTCCTGGATCTGAGATGTGTTTTTGAGTCCTGTCAGGAAAGGGAATTTCAAAAAAGACTTTTTTAAATGCATGGATAGCTGGCTGCATAGAATCATGCGTTTTGTAAGAATCAAAAACTTGTTCTAATCCGCCATGATGCTTATAAATATGGCGTAATGACCTGATGAAGAACCTGAAGTCAATTCCATTAAAAGTGCGGTGTACAAAGCTGTCAAATGATTTTAAATCTGATTCGGTGTGATTTACGACAAAATCAAATGGTTCCTGGCCCATGAGTTCCATCATACGCTCGCCATTCTTTATAATCATAGCTCTTTTTCCCCATGCAATAGTTGCTACTAAAAAACCTGCGATCTCAATATCCTCTTTTCTTGAAAAGCCGTGCGGTATCTGAATCGGATCTGATTCAATGAATTTTGGATTATTGTATTGACTAACCTTTTCTTCTAAAAATTCTTTTATTTCCTGCATTAAAGTGTCTTAATCTAATAGAGATTGATGTAATTAGCTTACTTAGTGCTATCCGACCTCTTTGGTGTAATCTTTATGATAAAAAGAGGTGTTTCTATGCTAGTTCATCATGTTAAAATTGACATGTGTAAAATCAATTGTAAAAAATTAAATGATTTCTCTTTCAATAAACCTTGTTATAGCTTCAATAGGCGTATCGTAGTCAAACCATTGAATTTCTTCATCCTTTTTGTTCCAGGTCACTTGTCGTTTTGCAAAGCGTCTTGTATTCTTCTTGATTTCTGAAATCGCAAATTCTAAATCACAGTTACCCGAAATGTATTCAAACAATTCCTGATATCCCACCGTTTGCAGAGCGTTTAAATTTCTTTGAGGATACAATGATTTGGCTTCTGAAAGCAGTCCTTCTTTAACCATAATATCAACACGTTGATTTATACGTTCGTACATTAATTGCCGCTCAGCCTGTAATCCGACTTTTATCGTCTTAAAATTTCGAGGTGCCTTGGGCTTATTTTTAAAACTCGAATATTTCTTACCGCTTCCGATACAAACCTCGAGTGCTCGGATGACACGATGTGGATTTTCCAATGCAATATTAGTATAGCTCTCTGGATCCAAATCTTTTAATTGAGTTTGCAACAATTCCAGCCCGTCTTTCTCCAATTCTTCATTAAGTTGAATTCTGATTTGAGGATCGACAGGAGGGAAGTAGTCTAAACCTCTAGTAACGGCATCTGCGTACAGTCCACTTCCTCCGACCATGATAACAACATCATGATTTTTATGCAGTTCATCAATGGTCGCAAGAGCATCCTTTTCAAATTGTCCAACACTGTAATCGTCCCGAATGCTTCTGTTTTGAATAAAATGGTGCTTTGCTGCCGCCAGTTCTGCTGTAGAAGGAACTGCAGTACCGATGCACATTTCTTTATAAAATTGACGGGAATCACAGGAAATAATTTCTGTGTTGTAATGTTCTGCCAGTTTAATGCTTAAAGAAGTCTTCCCAATAGCAGTGGCACCTACAACCGATATTAAATACTTATTCTTTTTCATGTAAACAATGGCCACATTTTTGACAAAATTGAGCTTCATCTAAATGTTCTCCTTCGAAACAATTTGGACAATGTTGTGTATTGGTTTGTATAAAATCATCTCCCTTGGCCAGTTCCGCTGATACAATTCCTGTCGGTACTGCAAGAATACCATACCCCAGAATCATTACAATACTCGCTATGAATTGCCCAATTGGGGTACTTGGAGAAATATCTCCATAACCAACGGTTGTAAGCGTAACAATGGCCCAATACATACTGTGTGGTATATTGTTGAATCCATTTTCAGGTCCTTCAATCATATACATTATGGTACCTAAAATGATGGTAAGAACAATCACACTGAATAAAAAAACAGCAATTTTAAGTTTGCTGTTTCTCAGCGCGTTTATAAGAGTTTTTCTAGCACCCAAATAACGTGTTAGTTTCAAAATTCTGAAAACACGAAGCAATCTAAGTGCTCTCAACGCTAATAAAGCATGAGCATCTACTAAGAACAAGGACAAATACATTGGAATAGTAGCCAGGAAATCAATGATGCCATAAAAACTAAAGATGTATTTTTTTGCCCGCTTTATAGAAACGATACGTGCAATATATTCCAACGTAAATAAGACTGTAATAATCCATTCTGAAGTAAGAAGGAAATCGTGATATTCTGCATCTATACTTTCAACACTTTCAAGCATTACCAAAAGAATACTAATAATAATGGCAATAATTAAAATGATATCAAACCATTTACCCAATCCAGTATCGGCTTCGTATATGATTTCATGAAGTCTTGATCTCCATTTGCTTTTGAAGTACTTCTTTCGTTTCATTCAGTAGAATTATATAAGGTCTAAAATACTATTTTTATTTTTATTTAGATAAGTCCTTGTCAATCACAATATCCGTATTTTGAATCGCTACAACATTACTGAATAGTTGTTTTAAATTCAGGTATTCAAATCTGAAATATTTCGCTTTTGAAAGAATAAAAGAGCTCTTTAACTGGACAAAATAGTTTTCCTTTTTCATAGTAAGAAGGGTATAACTGCCACTATCTTCCTCCAAAACGAATTTTTTTGAAACGGGAACAGATTTTATTGAATAACCATCAGCAATATCCATAGTTAATGTCAGATAAAACTTTCTCGGATGTCCGAAATCTACAGGATAGATTCTATCTTCCTGTTTGAAAGGATTCGATTCAAATCGATTTCCGAAAAAAGGATTAAAAAATAGGATATTTGCGTTGTCGTCGGCTTTTTCAAAAACAATATCAAAAGTCTCAGTCAATGGTTTTTCAACATCATGAAGGTTTTTCACTTCATAATTTTCCACATAAATATTTGTGAACTGAGCCTCAAATTTCTCAATAATAGACTCTTCAGTTAAGTTTTTAATTTTATTTCGTCTTTCAAGTGCATCATATTTGTAGTTGATATTTCGAATCTGACCGCTTAATTCGCCTAGCTCATCCATACTTAATTTTACATAACTTTGTTGTTTTGAATGTGGTTCAGGTACAATATCATACCAATAACTCTCGGATTCAAAATCCATCACGCGTCCATATGAATTCAAACATCTGTAGGGAAGTAAACCAAATGGTGCATTTTTATCTGTAGCATCAAGTAAATAGGATTTATCTCCAATCTCAAGTTTTGCAACAGCATAGTTAAAATCAGAAACTACAGGGTAAACCTTCGTAGCTAAGCCATTTGAACGGGTTGAAAGCAACATCATTTTCACATCAAATCCAGCAGCTTTTAATGCGTTTATAAGACTTAAGTTAATGGTCGTAGCATTGGTTACACGATCTTCATAAGCATCTTTTATGTTCACGTCACCCCATAATCCATATTTATCGTTATACACATAATGCTCTGTTATAAAACGGTGAATGATTTTTGCTTTAGCGATGTCCGTTTTTGCAGTAGCCAATTCAGCAGGTAATTTATCATTAAAAAATTCAAACTTTCTCAACTGCTTACCTAAGTCATTATCTGTTCTAAATTCTTTATCAACGTCATTCCATGTTTTAGAGTACTTTTCTTTACCACCTCTAAAACTGTTGTATTCCATCAATTCAAAATTGATTGCTGCCAGAAAGTTGAACTTATTGGTCATATATGCTTCTTCAATGAAGGCAGGTACATTTGTCATCGCATATGTGATGACTTCGCAATCTGAAGTTCCGTTATTTGGCACATAAAAGCAGTCTTTCTTAATGGTTGATTGATTTTTTGAAAGTCGCAAGGGACCTATTTTTTTTCTATTGTAAACAAAATTTCCAGGAATTGATGCCTTATATTCACTGTAAAGTTTTGGAATGTCAGATTGAAAATACCAGTCCGTTAGATTAAACATAAAAGGTGATCGAACCGTATACATGACTTCAATAATACTTCCGTCCTTTAGATTCGGCATGGTGAAACTGACTTCTTTCCAGTTATCGTTAATTCTATTAGTATAAATATTTTCTTTTTGAAGTCCTGTTTTTACAATTCCGTTATGTGTAAACCCTTTAATGTCTTCCAGTTTTTCAGAACGACGTTCAGTATTGTGTAAATTAATTTCAAATTTTGCGTGGTCGAAGGCTTCTTTATTAAACAATTTTATTTTAAAATAATAAGACGTGGAAATAATAATGCTGTTATTGTCTAAAAGAAATTGTGTTTCGGCGTTTTCATGCAAAACTAAGGCGTTTGCACTGGAATCTTGTTGGTAATAGGTGAGATCTGCTTCAGCTTGGGTAATTCTTCCAAAATTTTCGTAGGAATTGTTTTTTTGGGCATAGATAAACAGGTTGCACAAGGCAAAGAGTAGTGCTAGTTTCTTTTTCATAGAAGTTTGGCTGTTAATATTTAAAATCGTACGATTTCTTTGATCGTATTACTTTGTGAATTTAAATATTTTTTGACAAGAAACCTATTTCTAAAAGAGTTTTCGAGAGGGGTAATAAGATTCTGTAAAACCTCAGTATGACTGATCTGATAACTCAAATCTGTAAAGCAATATCCAATTATCCGTTCTTCCCGAAAAAGGATAACTGTCTTTTCTGAAATCGACCTTCCCTTATCAATAATCATAAAGTTTTCATGGTTAAAACTTACAGTGGGAAAGTGTTTTTTTGAGGTGAAATTGAATTTAGGTCGATTCAATTCCATTTCATGCTTTTGCTTCAATTCAGCGATCAACTCGGTACCAGTTCTTTCATAGATAATTGAAACCAGTTCTTTCTGCATAGCTTTAGCACTTCTTGAACTGCGAAGTAAAAGTTGATTGACTGCCTTTTTTAAATTTGTAGAACGGCCTATATATAAAATCTCTCGAGTATTGTTTAAGACATAGAAAACCCCTGTTTCATTAGGGATGTCATCTAATATACGGAGTAATTTAGGCGCTAGCGACCTATTATTATCTGTTCTAATAGAACTTTTGATAATATTTTTCACCTGATCCTTTGCCATTAAAAGCTGGAATAAATGAACAGTTGCATATGCATCACCTTCAGCTCTGTGTCTCGAAGAAACCGGAATACCAAGTGATCTGCATAATTTCCCAAGTTTATAGGAAGATTGATCTGGAATCAATTCCTTACTCAATTCCACAGTACAAAGTGTGTTTTTAGAAAAAGTATAACCAAGTCGCTTAAATTCTGTAGTAAGAATTCTATTGTCAAAATTCGCATTATGTGCAACAAGTGTACAACCTTCAGTAATTTCAACAATTCGTTTTGCTATTTGATGGAATTTAGGTGCTTTACGCACCATTTTAGGTGTGATCCCTGTGAGTTGCACTACAAAAGGCTGTATATCCCTTTCAGGATTGACCAGACTAACAAATTTATCAACTACATCGTTACCATCGAATCGATAGATAGCAATTTCCGTGATGCCTTCCTCATCGAATTTTCCTCCGGTCGTCTCTATGTCTAATATTGCGTACAAACTATGTATAATTTCTTACTCCAAAAATTGAACTCCCAACACGTATCATCGTGCTTCCTTCCTCTATGGCAATAGTGTAATCTCCACTCATTCCCATGGAAACAACTTCAGGTTGAAAGTTACTTGTTCTATTTGTTTTATAACGCTCAAATAAATCTTTCAATGTTCTAAATTCAGTTCGAATTTCTTCATCATTACTTACAAAACTTGCCATCCCCATAAAACCAACAATCTTAATATTGTTCAATGAATTGAGTTCAGGATTTTGTAAGATTTCAATTAAGTCGTTTTCTGATAAACCAAATTTAGAATCTTCTTTTGCAATTTTTATCTGAAGTAAACAGGAAATCACTCTGTCGTGTTTTTCAGCCTGTTTGTTAATCTCTTTCAGCGTCTTATAACTATCAACTCCGTGAATCAAATGCACAAATGATGCCATATATTTGACCTTGTTACGTTGTAGATGACCAATCATGTGCCATTGGATATCCTTTGGTAATTCCTCGTACTTCTCAACCATCTCCTGAATCTTGTTCTCTCCAAATATACGATGTCCAGCGTTGTAGGCCTCCAAGATATCACTCACTGGCTTTGTTTTTGAAACCGCAACCAGCGCTACCTGTTTTGGAACAGCACTCAGTATTTTTTGCAAGTTTTTTGCTATGCTCATGGATTGATTTTAAGTGGACAAAGATAAATCAATTTTATCAATGGAAAAGCAGGAGTTGAATTCAAAAAAAAGACCACTAAAAGTGGTCTTTAAAATATGATTTCTTAGTTTAAGATTTCAATTATTTGCTCTGCCAGCTCAGTTCCAATACGTTGTTGAGCTTCTAATGTTGCAGCTCCAATATGTGGCGTAAACGAAATGTTTTGATTCATCAACAATTGAATTTCAGGATTTGGTTCATTTTCAAAAACATCTAAAGCGGCACCAGCTACTTTTCCGCTTTCAATAGCTTTAACAAGGGCTACCTCATCAACCACACCACCGCGGGCAGCATTAGCTATAAACACTCCTTCTTTCATCGTTTCAAGTTCAGGTGTTGAAATAACATAAGTAGGCTGGGCAGGCACGTGCAACGAAATGAAATCAGATTCAGCAAGAACTTCTTCCTTTGTAACCGTATTGATTTGGAAGAATACAGATTGGTGATCAAAAAATTCCAATTCTAAACTTACTTCTTCAATAAAAGGATCAAAGGCAATGACCTTCATACCTAAACCGATTGCAATTTTAGCCGTTGCTTGTCCGATGCGTCCAAACCCGATAAGTCCTAAGGTTTTTCCTTTTAATTCAACTCCAGCTGCAAATGATTTTTTCAATTCTTTAAAACGAGCATCCCCTTCAAGAGGCATTTCTCTGTTTGAAACTTGTAAAAATCGTGCTAGTCCCATAAAGTGGGCAAAAACTAATTCTCCAACAGAATGTGATGAAGCTGCAGGCGTATTTATTACAGAAATGCCATTTTCTTTAGCATATGCAACATCAATATTATCCATTCCAACTCCTCCACGCCCAATAACTTGCAGCGCAGTACAGTTGTCAATTAAGTCGGCGCGAACTTCTGTTGCACTTCTCACTAACAACACTGTAATGTTATTATCGTTTATATAGTCGATTAATTGATTTTGAGCAACATGCGTTGTGTCAACTTCAAAGCCGGCATCTTTCAACGCTTGAACACCACTAACTGCTAATCCGTCGTTTGCTAATACTTTCATTATATAATTATTGTATTGTTTTTTCTAAATCTTTCATGGCATCAATAAGAACTTCCACACTTTCTGCAGGAAGCGCATTATAGATACTTGCTCTGTATCCTCCAACAGATCTGTGCCCTTTTAATCCACTGATTCCTTTTGCTTCACAAATATTGTTGAAAACATTTGAATTCGTATCATCTTCCAAGAAGAAAGTTACATTCATTTTAGAACGATCTTCTTCAACTGCAAACCCTTTGAAGCATGGGTTACGGTCAATCTCTGCATAGAGTAAAGCGGCCTTTTTATTATTCACTTTTTCTATTGCTTCAATACCTCCATGGTCTTTTAACCATTGCAAAGTTAGCATTGAGACATACACTGCAAATACAGGTGGAGTATTGAACATGCTGTCTTTATCAATTTGTGTTTGATAATTCAACATAGAAGGGATTGTTCTTCCTGTTTTTCCTAAAATGTCTTTTTTGACAACGACCAATGTTGTTCCAGCTGGTCCCATATTTTTTTGAGCTCCGGCATAGATTAAATCAAATTTTGAAAAGTCTAGTTTTCTCGAAAAGATATCGGAGCTCATATCACAAACCAATAAGGCATTCCCTTTCTTAAATTCATTGACCTGAGTACCGAAAATGGTGTTGTTTGACGTATAATGTACATAAGAAGCGTCACTTGGAATTTCAATATTCTTCGGAATATAATTGAAGTTTTTGTCTTTTGATGAAGCTATCACTTCAATGTCGCCTAATAGATTTGCTTCCTTAATGGCTTTTGAACTCCAAGTTCCGGTATTCACAAAAGTTGCTTTACCATTTTCAGGCAAAAGGTTGTAGGCAGACATTAGAAACTGCATACTGGCACCTCCTTGAAGGAATAGTGCTTCATAATCATCTCCTAGACCTAATAATTCCTTCGCAAGGCTACGAGCCTTATCCATCACTTCTACAAAATCCTTACTTCTGTGGGAAATCTCTATTAAAGAAAGGTCTAAATTGTTAAAGTTAACTACTGCATGAGACGCTTGTTGTAAAACTTCTTGAGGAAGAATGCAAGGTCCAGCACTAAAATTATGTTTCTTCATGTGATATAAGATTTTGGTCGAAACAAATTTCGATAAAAAAACGAAAAGTCTGTTAGAATATTAATTAAAAAACAGACTAAATATTTAATAAAAACTCAATAGAATCTATGTTATCGGCGTAATCCCATAATTTAGGGTGCTGAGTTTGGCCAAATTTTACAAAATCTACAACGTTTTCGTTACTCACGATGCACTGTATTTTCTCGGAATCCGCTTTTAGGAGATTCTTTAGTAGGTCTAAATTCTCATAAAATTCGTAAAACACGGTCGCAATTGGAGAAGCATAGTTTTCATCTTCCTTCAGCATTACAAACCCATTTTCTCTAATTTTAAACAAACTCATCAAATAAACTGCCTTATTGTAATCGTAGTTGTTTTCGTATTTTTTGTAGTTGATGATATCCTTGAATTTGAACAAAGCCTTGAACAATGGTTCAAAATTGTATCCTTTTGGAACATATAGTTTAGAAACGGAACGACAGCCTAGTCCGAAGTACTGGAAAATATCATCCCCTAATAATTCCAATTCTTCATGGCTCTCATTTCCATTTAAAATAGCGACAGAATTTCTACTTTTTCGAATGATGTTCGGACCTTTACCAAAATAGTGTTCAAAATAGCGGGCTGTATTATTACTTCCAGTTGCAATGACTGCATCGTAGTTTTCAAGTCCTGCTTCCGTAAAAGCGATTTTCCCTTTGAATCCTTCTTCAGAATATTCTAAGAATTTCGCAATTAAAGGAAGAAAATGTTTGTCGTTTGACGATAGCTTCACAGTAATATGATGACCAGCGATTAAAACGCAAAGAAAGTCATGGAACCCAACTAAAGGAATGTTTCCAGCCATAATTACTGCAACTGTCTTCGGTTCCTGAATTTTTGAAAAGTCGTATTCCGAAGTCCATTTCAAAAGGTTTTCTTCGGTTAATGCTTCGGTCCAGCTTTCCAGTGCTTTCAAAACATTAACTTTATTGAACCAGCCATTAAATTCCTGAGCTCTATCGATTTGCATCTTAAATACATCAAAAAATAATTGATTGTTTTTGGTGTCGAATTTGTTTTCAATTTTTTCTGTAGAAAATTGAGAGAAGAAGTCTCCTAAGGCGCTAAAAGCATTAATTCTTTGTGATAAGTTCATTCGTTAAATGGATATCTAAATGTCATTCTTAACTGCTATTTTACATTGAACCCATTTTTAATGATTCAAAAAAATAGTAAGTTTGTGCAAAATTAATCTAATTACTACTTATGGCAATAAAAATTACTGACGAATGTATTAACTGTGGGGCTTGTGAGCCTGAATGTCCGAATAACGCAATCTATGAGGCTGCTGAAGAATGGACCTATGCTGATGGAACTGAATTAACTGGATCTGTTGTTATGCCGAATGGAAAGAAGGTAGATGCTGATGAGTCGAATGAGCCGGTAGATGATGAAGTTTATTTCATTGTTACTGATAAATGTACCGAGTGTAAAGGATTCCACGACGAGCCTCAATGTGCGGCTGTATGTCCTGTTGACTGTTGTGTTCCTGATGAAGAAAATGAAGAGACAGAAGACGAATTGTTAGCAAAGCAAAAGTTCTTACACAACGAATAAAATCATTCAAAACGAAATCAAAAGCTCAATTTTTATTGAGCTTTTTTTATACATTGTACCCAACTAACAAACCTACGTATGAAAAACAGAAGAGACTTTATAAAGCTTTCGGCTCTTGGAGGCGCAGCAGTACTTACAACATCCTGTATATCTTCCAATTCAAAAGAAGTCGCGGAATCCACTGAAAAAAATGAACAAAAAACAGTCGTAAAACCTGTTGTTATTTCTACTTGGATTCATGGAATGGAAGCTAATGAAGCTGCCTGGAAGGTGCTTTCAAATAATGGAACTGCATTAGATGCTGTAGAGCAGGGAGTGCGTGTTACGGAGTCTGATCCTAATAATTCAAGTGTTGGTTTAGGAGGCTTGCCTGATAGAGAAGGAAACGTAACCCTTGATGCCTGTATCATGGATCACAATAATGCATGTGGAGCTGTTGCTTTTTTGCAAGACATTGAAAATCCAATATCTGTCGCTCGTAAAGTGATGGAAGAAACACCACATACCATGTTGGTTGGAGCGGGAGCCAAACAATTTGCTTTAGAGCAAGGTTTTGAAGAAACAGAATTACTGACAGAAAAATCGAAAAAAGCGTGGGAAAAATGGCTTGAGAAATCCCAATACCAGCCTGTTATTAATAGTGAGAATCATGATACTATAGGACAATTGAGTTTAGATGCTCAAGGGAATCTCGCCGGAGCTTGTACTACAAGTGGAATGGCATATAAATTGCACGGACGGGTAGGAGATTCTCCGATTATAGGGGCCGGACTTTTCGTCGATAATGAAGTCGGAGCAGCTTGCGCAACTGGGGTAGGAGAAGCGATTGTCAGAATTGCAGGCAGCGCCATCGTTGTGGAATTAATGCGTCAGGGAATGTCGCCCGATGAGGCTTGCAAAACGGCGGTAGATCGAATCATTGCCAAGCATAAAGATATGACCAATATGCAAGTCGGATTTATCGCTTTAAATAAATTTGGAGAAACTGGAGGATATAGTGTCTATGCTGGTTTCAACTATGCAAAAACCACCAACGACATGCATGAAATGGTGGATGCTAAGCATGACAGACCTTGGAGCTAGTGTCAAGTACTATTAAACCCATAAATCATTAAGTCATTGATTAAATTAGAACTCTGTACCGATAACCTTGAAGGTGTCCTGGCAGCAGGAAAGTTTCAGTTAAATAGAGTAGAATTGTGTTCGGCTTTAGAGCTCGGCGGACTCACGCCAAATCTTGGATTAGTTAAGGCATGTGTAGCTGCGAATTGTGTCGATATACATGCAATGTTGCGACCAAGAGGTGGTGGATTCGTATATACTTCGGAAGAAGTGAAAATCATAAAATCTGATTTAAAGACCTTTGCCGAAGCAGGTGTAAGTGGAGTGGTTTTTGGGATTTTAAATGAAGATACTACAATATCTAAGGCAAATAAAATGTTGTGTGATTTAGCGAAATCGTACGGATTGGAATCCACGTTTCACAGAGCTTTTGACTTCGTTCAAAATAAAAATGATGCTGTAAGACAATTAATAGATTTTGACTTTACTCGAATACTTACTTCAGGAGGCGCATCTAAAGCAATAAAAGGACTTGAAATTATAAAGGAACTCCAAATGACCTTCGGAAAACAGATTCAAATTGTTGCGGGAAGTGGTGTTAATGCTGACAATGCACTAATTTTCAAAAAGGCTGGAATTCAGCAATTGCATTTTACGGCAAGGAGGACTGTAATAAAACGGAAAGATAATTTCGGATTTGGAGCTGAGTTTAATGTTGATGAAGCTAAAATTGAAACTATAATAACAAGTGTCCAATGAGGTTTTTAGGATGTTTACTTGTGCTTTTATTAATAAGTTGCGCTTCTGAACAACCAAATAAAACTGTTGTATTTCCTGGAAACTGGGAATTTAAAAAGGCGTCAGATTCCACGTGGTTAGCTGCGGAAGTTCCAGGTGTTGTCCATACAGATTTGCTAAAGAATAAACTTATAGAGGATCCGTATTACGGCAATAATGAACTGGATCTACAATGGATAGAGCAGGAGAATTGGGTTTATAAAACGAACTTCGAGTTAACTGCTGAAGAAAGGGCGTATAAACAGATCGAAATCGAGTTCGAAGGGCTCGATACCTATGCGGACGTATATGTGAATGATGTACTGCTTATGAAAGCCGACAATATGTTTCGGAGTTGGAGAGCATCCATTAAAGAACATTTAAAACCGGGGAGCAACGAATTAAAGGTCGTTTTTGAATCTCCTTTGGAATATCATAAAGAGCGCGTAGAGCATTATCCTTATAAATTACCTTCAGGCAATGAAACGGTCGATTTACAGGTCAGTAATTTCAGTAGAAAAGCAGCATATCATTTCGGATGGGATTGGGGACCGCGTTTTGTAACTTCAGGTATTTGGAGGCCCGTTAATTTACATTTTTGGAATGAGGTTGAAATTCGTGATACATATATAAAAACAGATGAGATTTCCGAAGGAAAAGCAAAACTCTCAGGAATTGTAGAAATTGAGAGTGCTTCGAAAACAGCTTTGTCCTTAGTAATTCAATTAAAGGACAGTACAGGGACGAGTTTCGAAAGTATTCAGAATATAGCTCTAAATAAAGGATCCAATATCATTCCTATTGACATACTGGTTTCTGATCCAAAATTATGGTGGCCCAATGGTTCGGGAAAACAACCTTTATACGAGTTTGGAGTGAGCTTGCTCAAAGACGAGACATTTATTACATCAGAAATAAAACGTGTTGGAATCAAGACCATAGAACTCATACATGAAAAAGATCTCATCGGAACATCGTATTTCTTTAAGGTTAATGGTAAACCAATATTTATGAAAGGAGCGAATTATATTCCTCAGGATTTGTTTTTACCTCGAGTTTCAGAAAAAAAATACAAAGACATCTTTCAGAAAGTTACTAATGCCAACATGAACATGATTCGCGTTTGGGGAGGTGGAATTTATGAGAATGCTATTTTTTATGAATTGTGTGATGCAAATGGAATTCTGGTTTGGCAAGATTTTATGTTTGCTGGAAGCATGTATCCCGAATACAAAGGCTTTAAAGAGAATATTGAACAAGAAGTCGTTTACAATATTAAACGCCTTAGAAACCATGTCAGCATCGCATCTTGGTGTGGAAACAATGAAATTGAAGTCGCATGGGGTAACTGGGGATGGCAAAATACATTTGGATACTCTGCTAAAGATTCCACAGAGATTTTTAATACGTACAGATCTGTTTTTAAAGAACTTATTCCTACCATAGTAAAAGATTTGACCAATATTCCCTACATCAGTACATCTCCAACAAGTAATTGGGGAACTGCTGAAAATTTCAATCATGGGTCCATGCATTATTGGGGTGTCTGGCATGGGAGAGAACCTTTTGAAAATTACCATACGAATATCGGACGATTCATGGTGGAATATGGATTTCAGTCATTTCCAGAATTGGGTACCATCCAAAAATTCAGCAATGAAGTGGATTATTCTTTAGATTCAGAAATCATGAAGAATCGTCAGAAAAGTTATATCGGTAATGGATTAATTACAACGCATGTAAATCGTTGGTTTGAGCCGGCTGAAAACTTCGAGGATTTTACTGGAAAATCTCAAAAAGCGCAGCAGATTGGAATGCAAATGGCGGTACAGGCTCATAGATTGAAGGCCCCGCATTGTATGGGGACGCTGTTTTGGCAGTTAAATGATTGCTGGCCTGGTCCTAGCTGGTCTGTACTTGATTATTACGGCAATGAAAAGGAAGCCTATAAAAGCATTTCAGAAAATTTTAAAGATCTTATTGCAGTGTACCACAGAGATTTGAAGAACGTTACTATTCTGAATGATTCAGAAGAAGATTTTGTAGGTACTCTAATGATTACCGATGGTGAATCCGAATCTGTTTTAAACGTTTATGTAATTGCAAATTCAAGGCATGTGATTCCCGTGGAAGGAGTTATAAAAAATAGCTTCATTACCTTAAAATTAATCAAGGATTCAGAAGCTATTTTTAGTGATAAGGTCTATTTAAAGAAATGAGCAGTGAGTCACTAGTTCCCATTTTCTAGTTTACTCAATAACAATTTCATCAATAAAAATCCAGGTATCACCACCAGCACCTAAATGCCATGGTGGACATTTCCCAAAGTTTTTAGCTTTCATTCGAACGTATTGTGCACTTGTATTCGTCCTAAGTTCGAACTCTTGTGTAAAAGAACCTTCAGGTTCAATTGGGAATTCATTCTGAATTGTTTCAAGCGGTTTAAAATTCACGCCATCTTCTGAAATTTCATAACTGACCCAAGCTGGATACCAAATCCAACTTCGATTGTCTTGTAAAAATCCGGTTGAAATGCGGTTGATACGTTCCTTTTTCCCCAGATTGACAACGACTTCAACATCTTGTCCTTGATAACCTTGCCAGAATCCTGTCCTAAAGTTATTTGAACCTTTCAACATATCTATTAAAGCACCGTCTCCTTCAGCGGCATATTGGTTCGCATATTCAGCATTGATGGTAATGGATCTTCCAGCTTTGATTTTTAGAAATTCACTGGAAACAGGTTTACTTGTGTCTCCGTTTGGATGTACCGATACTGCCTGTATTTTAGAACTTTCACTTATGTCAAATGGACCCATATAGTTGATCCAAGTCGGATTCTCGGCGTCTGGGTTCAAGGTATACTTGTAATTGTAACCTTTGTTGTTTCCACCAACAGTAATGGTTAGTGACTCGGTAAATGTTTTTTTGTTCGCATCGATAAAAGGAACGGTTACAATCGGATCTACATTAATTTGAGAGAGCGGTCTGTTTTCTAATTCTATTCCAAATGTTGGAGAAGGAGTTGCGCTCATTTCAAATTTTAAAATACCTCCGTTCATTAAATCTTCATGCTTTAAAAAGGATTTGTCAAATGGCTTGCCGTTTAACGACGCGCTTCCAATGTATTTGTTTTCATCAGAAAGATTGTGCGTCACAATCTTAAATGTGTTTCCATTTTCTAAGTTGTATTGCACTTCTTTAAAGGCAGGTGCACCAATTACGTAGTAGTCCATTCCAGGAGTCACAGAATAAAAACCTGAAGAACTCAATACATACCAGGCGCTCATTTGTCCGCAGTCTTCATTTCCAGATAAACCATCCGGACCGTTCCAATACTGTTCATCAATGATTTGCTTTACACGTTCTTGGGTCTTCCATGGCTTTCCAATGAAATTATATAAATAAGCCATGTGGTGACTCGGTTCGTTTCCATGTGCGTACTGACCGATGAGTCCGGTAATATCAGCTTGATGTCTTCCTGTAGTTTCTGAATTCGTATTGAACATGTCGTCCAAGCGTTGTTCAAAATTAGTTTCTCCACCAAATAAATCAACCAGTCCTGCTATATCATGAGGAGCAAATAAGGAATACTGCCATGAGTTTGCTTCCGTGTAGTTGAAATTTACTTCACTAGGGTCAAATGGCTTGAACCAGCCACCATTTAAACGTGCTCTCATAAACTGAGTCTGAGGATCAAAAATGTTTTTATATGATTGGGCTCTGTTCATGAATTCTGTATATACTTCTTCGTTGTTATGAAGTTTTGCAAACAGTCCAATACACCAGTCGTCATATGCATACTCCAATGTTTTTGAAACTGATTCCGATTCATCTGAGGCTCTGATATAGTCATATCTCTTATAAGATTCCAGTCCGAAATGGTCGAGGTTTGCACCATGAACCATAGCTTCAAATGCTTTTTTAGAGTCGAAATTTGTAATGCCTTTCACATAGGCATCGGTTATGACTGAAACAGAGTGATATCCAATCATACATTCGGTTTCATTACCACATAATTCCCACACGGGTAAACGACCTCCTTGGTCGTAATGTTTTAAAAAAGTATTTAAATAATGTCCGGTGCGTTTCTGGTCAATGATAGTATATAGTGGATGCGCAGCTCTAAAAGTATCCCAAAGGGAGAAAACAGTATAGGTTGGCATTTCTGAATCGTTGTGAATGTTACGATCCATTCCACGATAGTCTCCATTGACATCACTAAAGGTGTTAGGAGCAATCATGGTATGGTAAAGAGCAGAGTAGAAGACTGTCATTTTTTCTTCACGATCATCGGTAACTTCAATTTTGTTTAATTCTTTTGTCCATGTTTTTTTAGCTTCAGCCAAGTATTTGCTAAAATCCCAATGCCCAGCTTCAGTTTGAAGATTTAGCTTGGCATTTTCTACACTTACTGCCGAAACACCGACTTTCACAAGAACTTCTGTAGTATTCTCTGAGAAGTTTAAGATTCTGTATAGGTTTTGACTTTTATTTTCTGAATCGTTCGATGGAAGTAATGCCTCAAAAGGCACAGAGAATTCCATGTAAAAGTATAAACTTTGATTCTGAGCCCATTCTTTGGAGTGACGATAACCAGAAATACTTGTAGCACTTTCAACATCTAATGCGACATCGATGAGCATATCCCTATGATTTAAATCGATGAGCATTTTATTGTTGCTTTTCTTGTTGAAGTTGTATTTATGAATCCCTGAGCGCAGAGTGCTTGTCAGCTCAACGTCTGTATCAGATGCATCCAAGTGAACTTTGTAATATCCAGGGCTTGCAAATTCATTTTCTTTTTTGAACACTGATGGAATCAGTTCTTGTTTTTCAATCGCTTCCAAAGAAATTGATCCTTCAGCATTAAAAGGCATTAATAAAACATCACCATAATCAGAAATTCCGGTCCCGCTCAAATGCGTATGTGAAAATCCGAAAATGATACTGTCTGTATTATGGTAACCTGAACAGCCATCCCAACCGGTTAATCGCGTATCAGGACTTAATTGTACCATTCCAAAAGGCAATGTCGCTCCAGGAAATGTATGTCCGTGCCCACCAGTTCCAATAAATGGATTTACAAGGTCGTAAGCCGATTTTTCAACGTTCTTAGCACATTGAATGAAAAGTAATCCAACTAAAAGTAGAGAGAGTTTAAAGTATTTCATGACACTTATTATATGAGTTTGGTACTTTTTCTTGCAAAGAAGAAGATATAGAAATAACATAAAACCATAAGGATTAACGCTGGTTTAAAGTCGAATTTATCTGTCAGTAATCCATATAATGGCGGAATGATCGCTCCACCTACAATGGCTGTACATAAAATTCCAGAGGCCTGAGGTTTTAGGTTTCCTAAACCGGTTAGCGACAAGGTGAAAATGGTTGGGAACATGATCGAATTAAACAATCCGACCAATAAAATAGACCACATAGCAACGAATCCATCTGTCAACATTGAAACGGCTACCAAAGTCAATGCACTAGTCGCAAATAATGCCAAGACTTTTGAAGGAGCTATGATCTTTGTTAAATAAGCTCCCACAAATCGACCGATCATGGCACCTGACCAATAGAACATTACAAAGGCTCCAACAATCGCTTTATCGTCGACTGCGTTTAAATCATTCTGTAAAATATAAGTTGCGATATTTGACATAAACCCAGATTCTTTAATCATGGCCGGCATGCCCATGTCGATGAAATAGTTCACCAGATACGAACCAATTGCAACTTCAACTCCAACGTATATAAAGATTCCAATGGTTCCAAGTTGCAGGACTCTATGTTTGATGGCTTCCATATACCCACCTTTAGTGCCTTCTGTGTTTAAAATATTTGGAAGTTTTATTCTTGAAATAATTACAGCCAACATAAAAATGGCACCTGCCAATACTAAAAATGGTCCTTGTACGGCTGATGCTTCACTTGCGTAATAGGTTTCTTTTTCCATTTCTGAAAGTGCAGTTATCTCTTGACTAGATTTAATAGAATCACTTAAAATTAGAATTGCTCCAACCATAGGTGCAACAGCTGTTCCTAAGGAGTTAAATGCTTGAGATAAGTTCAAACGAGAAGAAGCTGTTTCTTCAGGTCCTAATACTGCTACATAAGGGTTCGCTGCGACTTGTAAGATGGTCATTCCGCCTGCAAGGACGAAGTATCCGATTAAAAACAGAGGAAACATACGCATGGCTGCGGCAGGATAAAACAAGGCGCATCCAGAGCCCATAACAGTAAGTCCTAAAAGAATTCCCTTCTTATAACCAATTTTGGAAAGAATGAATCCAGAAGGAATAGAAAGCAATCCATATGCCATAAAAAAGGCAAATTGTACTAGCCCAGCCTGGAAGAAAGTAAGCTCAAAAACTTCTCGTAATCGTGGGATTAATGAATCTACTAAAACGGTGATAAATCCCCACATAAAAAAAAGTGAGGTCACTACTATAAATGCCTTGGTGTAAGATTTGTTATTTTTCAATGGAATGGTTTTTAACTTGGTTGTGAAAGATAATGTTTTTTTGAACTGGATATTTTTGATTTTAATTTCCTTTATCAACAAGATTTTAAACTTTTTATTCTGTATTACAACGAAGTCGTCATAATACCTTGGAGCCTGAGACAAGCAACTTAAACTACTTAATTTTTAAAAAGTGCGATTTGATGGACTTTTATTTTCGTTATGTACAGTGGGAGGTAATGAGCATTGTTCATAACGCCAAATATTTGACGTTTTAATGTCTAATATTTGACTATATTTGCACCGCTAAAAACGTAATTATATGAAAGCAGGAATCGTAGGATTGCCAAATGTTGGAAAATCAACTTTATTTAATTGTTTGTCGAACGCCAAAGCGCAGAGTGCAAACTTTCCATTCTGTACTATAGAACCCAACATAGGTGTTGTAAACGTACCAGACAATAGATTAACTAAACTTGAAGAGTTGGTAAATCCAGAGCGTGTGGTACCTGCAACGGTTGAGATTGTAGATATCGCTGGTTTAGTGCGAGGAGCAAGTAAGGGTGAAGGTCTAGGAAACCAGTTTCTTGCTAATATTCGTGAAACAGATGCGATTATTCATGTATTGCGTTGTTTTGACAATGACAATATCGTTCATGTTGATACTACAGTTGATCCTGTGAGAGATAAAGAGACCATCGACATCGAATTACAGCTAAAAGATTTAGAATCGGTTGAAAAACGTTTAGAGCGCGTAAAAAAGACTGCAAGAACAGGGAATAAAGAAGCGCAAAAAGAGCAAGAAGTTCTAGAGAAAATTGAAGCTGGATTGTTAGAAGCTACATCTGTAAGAGCTATCGATTTAACTGAAAAAGAGCGTGAAGAATATGTACAGCATTTACAATTGATTACGGACAAGCCAGTTTTGTACGTGTGCAATGTAGATGAAAGTTCAGCGGTTTCTGGTAATGCATATGTTGATGCAGTGCAAGAAGCTGTTAAGAACGAAAATGCTGAAGTCATTGTATTGGCGGTTGGAACTGAAGCTGATATTGTGGAGCTTGAAACTTT
Organism: Flavobacteriaceae bacterium; assembly: GCA_964227255.1. Taxonomy (GTDB): domain Bacteria; phylum Bacteroidota; class Bacteroidia; order Flavobacteriales; family Flavobacteriaceae; genus Lutibacter. The sequence goes on along the minus strand of CAXQVI010000047.1, from coordinate 72,188 downwards.
CGAAGAGCGTGAAATGTTCTTGGATGATTTAGGGTTAGAAGAGGCAGGAGCTGCTGTTTTAATCCGTGCAGCGTATAAATTATTAAACTTACAAACGTATTTCACAGCAGGTGTAAAAGAGGTGAGAGCATGGACCATTCATATTGGTGATGCAGCGCCACAAGCAGCGGGAGTGATTCATACAGACTTTGAAAAAGGATTCATTAGAGCTGAGGTAATAACCTACGATGATTATGTGTCATTTGGTTCTGAAGCAAAGGTAAAAGAAGCAGGGAAAATGCGCGTAGAAGGAAAAGAATACATTGTAAAGGATGGGGATTTAATGAATTTTAGGTTCAATGTTTAAAAACATGAAAATAGACTAAATTATAGGGCATTCATTTTTCGAATGCCTTTTTTGTTTTTAGGCCTATTTTGAATAAATAAAAATAAATTTGTAAAAGTCTGAAAACCCCTTTGTTAATTTGGTGTTGAAAAGTATTTGGGACGGTATTTTTTTATTTTTTAGTCTAAAACATTACATTAGCAGAACTACGACTATTTTACACAAATAAATGGCTGAACAAACCAAATATACTGAGGATAACATACGTTCACTTGACTGGAAAGAGCATATCAGAATGCGTCCGGGAATGTATATAGGGAAGTTGGGAGATGGATCCTCTCCTGATGACGGAATTTACATTTTAATTAAAGAGGTGCTGGATAACTCCATCGACGAATATGTGATGGGAGCAGGTAAAACCATAGAGGTATCCGTGAAGGATGAATCTGTGACTATACGGGATTACGGTCGTGGAATTCCTCTTGGCAAGGTGGTAGATGTAGTTTCCAAAATGAATACGGGTGGTAAATACGATTCCAGAGCCTTTAAAAAGTCAGTCGGGTTAAACGGAGTGGGTACTAAGGCGGTGAATGCCTTGTCGTCTTTCTTTCGGGTACAATCTATACGCGATGGTCAGACTGCGGTTGCTGAGTTTCAAGCTGGAAATATCACTTCAGAAGAAAAACCAACTGCAAGCACTGTTAGAAAAGGAACAAAAGTAATCTTTACTCCAGATAAAGAAATTTTCCCAAAATACAAATTCAGGAATGAGTACATCATCAAAATGGTGAAAAACTATGTGTACTTAAATCCTGGATTGACGATTATTTTCAACGGGGAAAAATACTATTCTGAGAATGGTTTAAAAGATCTATTGGAAGAAAATATAGCTGATGAGTTCATGTTATTTCCTATCATTCACCTTTTGGGAGACGATATTGAAGTTGCTATTACCTATAGCAAGGCACAATACAGCGAAGAATATCATTCTTTCGTGAATGGGCAACATACGACTCAGGGAGGGACCCATCAGAACGCTTTTCGTGAGGCTATTGTAAAAACGGTGCGTGATTTCTTCGGAAAGAATTACGACGCGTCCGATATTCGTAAATCGATTGTTTCTGCCATTTCCGTAAAAGTAATGGAGCCAGTTTTTGAGAGTCAGACAAAGACGAAATTAGGTTCCACAGAAATGGGTGGCGGATTACCAACAGTCCGTACGTTTATCAACGACTTCGTGAAATCGAAGCTCGACAACTACCTTCACAAGAATCCTGATACTGCTGAGAAAATTCAGAAGAAAATTTTACAAGCAGAGAAAGAACGAAAGGATTTATCCGGAATTAGAAAACTGGCTAGAGAGCGTGCAAAAAAAGCATCACTTCACAATAAAAAATTAAGAGATTGCAGGATTCATTTAAACGATATGAAAAAGGACAATCGTTTGGATAGCACCTTGTTTATTACTGAGGGAGATTCTGCTAGTGGATCTATTACTAAATCTAGAAATGTGAATACTCAGGCGGTATTCAGCTTGCGAGGAAAACCTTTGAATTCATATAATATGAGCAAAAAAATTGTTTATGAAAATGAGGAATTAAATTTATTACAAGCTGCACTAAATATTGAAGATGGCCTTGAGAATTTAAGATATAACAATATTGTAATCGCAACCGATGCCGATGTCGACGGTATGCACATTCGTCTCTTGCTGATTACATTTTTCTTGCAGTTTTTCCCAGAATTAATCAAAGAGGGACACCTGTTTATTTTAGATACACCTCTATTTCGAGTGCGCGATAAAAAGGAAACTTTCTATTGTTATTCCGAAGAGGAAAAGAAAACTGCCATGAACAAATTGAAAGGGAAACCTGAGATTACCCGATTTAAGGGACTTGGGGAAATCTCACCAGATGAATTTGTACATTTTATCGGAGATGATATTCGCTTAGATCCAGTGATGTTGGATAAAGAGACCTCTATTGAACAGTTGCTCGGATTTTATATGGGTAAAAACACCCCTGACCGTCAGAAATTCATCATTGAAAACCTAAAAGTTGAACTCGATTTAGTAGAAGAAGCTTAGTATGCAAGAAGAAATTAACGATTCAAATCACGAAGAATTCGAAAAAAATCAAGAGACTATAACGAAAGTTACCGGTATGTATAAAGACTGGTTTCTGGATTATGCTTCTTATGTAATATTAGAACGTGCTGTTCCAGCAATTAAAGATGGGTTCAAGCCTGTACAACGTAGAATTATGCATTCTATGAAGGATTTGGACGATGGACGTTACAATAAGGTTGCCAATATTGTAGGGCATACCATGCAATACCATCCGCATGGAGATGCTTCTATTGCAGATGCTATGGTACAGATTGGACAAAAGGAACTGCTCATCGATATGCAGGGAAACTGGGGTAATATTCTTACAGGTGACCGAGCTGCTGCTTCTCGTTATATAGAAGCGCGCTTGTCGAAGTTCGCTTTGGATGTGGTTTTTAACCCAAAAACAACTGAATGGCAAGCTTCTTATGATGGTAGAAAGAAAGAACCAATTGATTTACCTGTTAAGTTTCCTATGTTACTCGCACAGGGAGCAGAGGGGATTGCTGTAGGGTTATCAACAAAAATATTACCTCATAATTTTAATGAATTGATAGATGCTTCAGTCAAGTATTTAAAGGGTCGAAGCTTTTCATTAATGCCAGATTTTCTGACAGGAGGAATTGCTGATGTTTCCAACTACAACGACGGGAGAAGAGGTGGAAAAATTCGAGTTCGTGCAGAAATTGCTCAAGTCGATAAAAAGACGTTAAAGATTAGTGAAATTCCATTTGGAACCACGACATCGTCTTTAATTGAGTCTATTATTAAAGCCAATGAAAAAGGGAAAATTAAGATCAAACTAATCGAAGACAATACCGCTGCAGAAGTGGAGATTTTAATCCATTTACCAGCAGGTATTTCCCCTGATAAAACGATCGATGCCCTATACGCTTTTACAAATTGTGAGAATTCTATTTCTCCGTTGTGCTGTGTTATTGAAGATAACAAGCCTGTATTTATAGGTGTTTCCGATATTCTGAAACTATCGACTGATCATACAGTTGAATTGTTGAAGAGCGAATTGGAAATTCAGTTAAACGAACTGGAAGAGCAATGGCATTTCGCTTCCTTAGAGCGTATTTTTATTGAGAATCGCATCTATCGCGATATTGAGGAAGAAGAGACCTGGGAAGGTGTGATTGCGGCTATTGATAAAGGGTTACAACCTCATATCAAACATTTAAAGCGTCAAATTACTGAAGCTGACATTGTGAAGCTGACAGAAATACGAATTAAGAAAATTTCAAAATTCGACATTGACAAAGCGAAGCAATTTATTGAAAGTCTCGAAGATAAAATCGCACAGGTCAAATACCACCTAGAGAATTTGATTGAATATGCGGTAGATTACTTCAAGGATTTGAAGAGCAAATACGGAAAAGGAAAAGAGCGTAAAACAGAAATCCGTTTATTCGACGATATTGTTGCAACAAAAGTAGTTATGCGTAACTCGAAGCTGTATGTGAACCGTGAAGAAGGATTTATTGGTACAACATTGAAGCGCGATGAATTCGTAGACAATTGTTCTGATATTGATGATATTATTGTCTTTAGAAAAAATGGAGTCATGATGGTGACAAAGGTGGATCAAAAGACTTTTGTCGGAAAAGATATCATCCACGTTGCGGTATTCAAGAAAAACGACAAACGTACGGTATACAACATGATTTACCGCGATGGACGCAGTGGTCCGAGCTATATGAAACGTTTTCATGTTACAGGAATTACACGTGATAAGGAATACGATTTAACTCAAGGGAATAAAGCTTCTGTTGTACAGTATTTCACAGCGAACCCGAATGGAGAAGCTGAGGTTGTGACGATTAATTTACGTTCTGTTGGGAGTGTAAAAAAATTGAAATGGGAGTTGGATTTCTCTGAACTACTCATCAAAGGACGCGGTGTAAAAGGTAATGTTGTAACAAAATTTGCCATCCGTAAAATTGAGTTGAAATCGGAAGGAGTATCTACGTTGAAGCCTCGTAAAATATGGTTTGATGACGTGGTGCAGCGTCTTAATGTCGATGAAAGAGGTGAACTTTTAGGTGAATTCAAAGGAGAAGACCGCTTGTTAATCATCAATCAGAAAGGAATTGCTAAAACAATCAAACCTGAGTTGAGCACGCATTTTGATTCTGACATGATAGTCCTTGAAAAATGGGTGCCATTAAAACCAATTTCTGCTATTTATTTCGATGGAGATCGTGAGCGTTACTATTTAAAACGATTCATGATTGACAATCCGAATAAGGAAGATAAATTCATATCTGAGCATCCAAAAACACAGCTGGAAATTGTGCTGACAGATTATCGACCGCAAGTGGAAGTGATATTCTCAAAAAGAAGTCTGGAGAATATTACTGTGGATATGGAAAATTTTATAGCAGTTAAAGGAATAAAAGCGCAGGGCAATCAGTTGACTACCGATAAAATACGAACTGTGAACGCTTTGGATCCCTTACCTTATGAACCTCCAGTGATTGAAGAAGTTGAGGTTTCGTCGGAAGAAGTGAAAGGCGATGACGAAGGACAAGCTACTTTATTTTAAGGCTTCAAAAAAGGTAAACGAATAATCAGTCATTAATTCAGGATGCATAATTTTTAGAATGTCCTGTAAAACCAAATCAGGGCGAGCAGGAGCCAATTCAAAATATACAATTCCTCCTGTTGGTCCTTTTTTATTGACAAAGCTGTAAATCTTCTGCTCCTGAAACGCTTTAAAATTAGCATAGATTTCATTTGAATTATTCAAAGCGTCTAAACTTGAAAAATAACTTGGAGATATCCATATGTCTGCATCTTTTCCTCTGTCGAATACACTTTCAATACTCAATGATAAACTTGCAGTTCCTTTAGAATCTTTCCAGAGATAATCTGAATTGGCATCGCGTAAAAAAGTTGCCTCAAAACTTTCTCCTGCAGGTAAATTCCATATATCTTTGTACAGTCCGCCTGATAAAACTGTAGGTTTTGAGGTGGCCGTTTTTGCTAATTCCTTGGCACTGTTATAACCCTTGGTCACCGTAGCATAGATTTCTGCGGCTTCCTTCTCTTTATCGAATAGCAATCCAAAAAACTTAATCCATTCCGCTCTTCCAAGAGGAGTTTTCTCCAGCCAGTCACCATTCAAAATAACTGGAATTCCGAAGTTTTCTATTGTTTGATACATTTTATTGTTACTGCTCATCGAGAAACCTATTACCACATCAGGTTTTAAATCCAGTAATAATTCAGTGTTTATTTGCTCTTCGTGACCTAACTCTTTGATAGCTCCAGAAGCTATAAGCGCTCTTGTTTTTTCCGAAGAGATATAATCTGTATTCGGATACCCTACCAATTTCTCTTGAACACCTAGCATTTCAAGCATGGCAATGTGCGTAGTGGATGTCACAACAATATTTTCTAGAGGAATTTTAATAACATCCTTCGTTTTCGGGTTGTTTGAAAGCTTGAATTCAAAGACATCTTCGCTGTTCAAATAAGGTGCTTTGATGGTAAGTTTCGTGTAATCTTCAAGGTGTTCAATGCTAAATCCGACAGCTTCTTCAACCGTATTTTTACTTACAGAAGTAGGCTTAGTTGTTTTATTTTGATTACATGAAATAACTAGTAAAATGAAACAGCTATAGCTAAAGAAACTTTTGAAGGATATCATACAATAAATTTTAGCAAATGTAATATTTTAAAAAAAATATCAAAGAATCATTTTTATAACCTACATTTGACCCAGCAATGGTCCTGTTCATGTATTAATTGAACAAGTTAAAAGGGAATTCGGTTAAACTCCGAAGCTGTTCCCGCAACTGTAAGCTCAGCCTTTTAAGGCGGTTACTAAAAATCTTTATACCACTGTGAATAACGGGAAGGTGTTTAGTAATACGCAAGCCAGGAGACCTGCCATTGAATGTTTAATGTGCTCTTCGGGAGAAAGAAGGATTAAATGAGAACTAAGTTTATTCTATTTTTTATCGCAGTCTTTTTTATAAGCATTAGTTATGCTCAAAGAGATTCTTTGGTCTTTTTAGACGTGGTTGTATTGAATGATGTCAAGCTGAAACAATTTTCAGCCGGACAAAAAGTCGAGTATATAGCCGATTCAATAGTAAAACAGCAACAGTCCTTTACTGACTTACTCAATTTTAATTCTTTAATCTATTTCAAGGAAAATGGTTATGGAATGGTATCCTCTCCTTCGTTTAGAGGGACTACCGCAAGTCAGACGGCCGTTGTATGGAATGGAATCAATATAAATTCTTCACTTAACGGTCAGACGGATTTCAACAATCTTGCAACTAATAATTTTTCATCTATTGCTGTTAAAAGCGGAGGAGGAGCCGTACAATATGGAAGTGGTGCCGTGGGCGGAAGTATACATTTGGGAAACGATTTTCACTTCAGACAAAATGAAAAACATCAATTAGGAGTGGCACTTGGCAGTTTTGAAACCTATAACCTGAATTATAACGGAGAGATCTCTAATGAGAAATCTTCTATTTCACTCGGATTGCAATATAAAAATGCAAAAAATGATTATGATTATTTAGGGACAGATCAAATCAATCAAAATGGAGCCTATAATTTTGTAGGATTTAATTTTAATTCTGGAGTGTTTTTGAGTGAAAATATGGTGCTGAAATTATACCATAATTCTGAGTTTAATAATCGGGATTTGTCAGGTAGTTTAACCTATGTTTCAAATGATGCTTATAAGGATGAAAATGTCAAAACCATGGTGCAATTAGATCTCCTTAATAAAAACATTATTTCAAATTTCAGACTGGCACATTTGTATGAATTGTATCAGTATTTCCCTGATAATTCAAGAGAGGATGTTTATTCAACTGGGAAAGCGAATACATTTATTGCTAAATACGATGCGCTATATAAAATAAAGGCTCAGGGAATGGTATTTAAAGCAATACTTGAATATAAGAACAGCTATGGATTTGGCACAAACATTAGTACGCATCAGCAAAATATTTTATCGGCTGTATTCTTAATGAATCATAAATTTTTAGAAAAATTTGAATATGGAATTAACCTAAGAACTGAATACAATAATCAGTTTAATGTGCCCTTTATTTTCTCTGTTGACGGGAAGTGGAAACTTCAAAAACATACAGCTTTGAAGTTCAGTATTTCGAAGAATTATCGGACACCAACGTTTAACGATTTATACTGGAATCCAGGTGGGAATCCTGACTTGAACCCTGAGCATTCAAATCAGGCAGAACTGGGTCTCGATTTCAACCTCAAAAAACATCAGTTTAACGTGACAAGTTTTTATATCCGCTCCAAAGATTTAATCAAGTGGGTTCCGCAGACAAATACAATTTGGAGTCCTATGAATATTGCGGATACCGAAAACTATGGACTTGAATTTAACTATAAAAGTGAAATAATTTATTGGAACCAGCGGTGGACACCTCAGTTTGGCTATGCTTATACCAAAGCAATAGATTTGGTAAAGAACAAGCAATTAATCTATGTTCCTAAACATAAAGCCACAGTATCATTGGGATACAATCTAAAAGACTGGACATTGCAATACCAATTCATGTATAATGGAGAGGTTTTTACAACTACTGATAATTTGCAAAAACTGGAGGGTTATGATGTGTCTACTATACGCATGAATTATAGATGGAACTGTAGTAAAACACTATATACTGACATCCAATTTTCAGTCAATAATATTTTTAACGAAAGCTACCAGAACGTAGCCTTCCGACCTATGCCTAATAGAAATTATAATTTTAAACTAACCTTAAATATTTAACAATGAAACACTCAAAACTGTTGTTGTTTGTCGCATTATTTTCCTTTTTAGTATCGTGTAGCGACGACGATCCTGTAACGCCTTCAGAACCGTCTGGAGCTTATGAAAAAGGAATCTTAATATCTAATGAAGGCCCATTTGGAGGAGGATTTGGCTCTGTAACTTATATAGGAAATGATTTAGAAACCGTAGAGCAAAATATTTACCAGAATGTCAATGTAAATGATAATGTGGGAAATGTTTTAAACGCAATCGGGTTTTACGAAGATACAGCTTATTTAATTGCTAATGTTTCAAATAAAATCACCGTAGTTGATAGATATACTTTTGAAAAGAAGAGCGTGATTCAAAATGGATTGAACAACCCAAGACATTTTGATGCAGTTGACGGTATTGGATATGTGACTAACTGGGGAGATCCATTGGACGAATCGGATGATTATGTTGCAGTAATTGATTTATCCACTGAGAGTATAGTTACTAATATTTCTGTAGCCTTTGGACCAGAGAAAGTCCTTGCATTAGGAAGAAAATTATATGTTGCTCACAAAGGTGGTTATGGTCATAACAACATTATTTCTGTGATTGATGCTGATACATACCAGGTGGATGAGGAAATTGAAGTAGGGGATGTTCCAGCTTCCATGGCAGATGACTTCAAAGGAAATTTATGGGTGCTATGTGAAGGAATTCCATCCTGGACTGGAAATGAAACAAATGGTTCTTTGGTGAGAATTAGAACTAGTTCAAATGAAGTGACTTTAAATCTTGATTTTGGAGCTCAAAATCATCCACAGTTCTTATCTGCCGACACAGGTTATTTATATTATAATCTAAATGGAAACATCTATAAAATGAGAGATACAGATTCTGAATTACCAACTACTGAAGAGCTTTCAGGATTGTATTTTTATAATATGGTAGTGAATGAAGGAATGCTGTATGGAGCTGACGCAAAAGATTATGCCAGCAATGGAAGTATTGAAATGTACAGTATTGAAGGAAACTCTTTTGTGAAGTCCATTTCCACAGGAATTATACCTGGAGGAATTTATTTTAACAACTAACTTATTTAAAAGAGGCTTCGGCCTCTTTTTTTATAATAAGTCTTTCACTTCTTCCTTTACAAAAGACAATGCCGTATAAGATGGCGATTCCTGAGAGATCATCGTTTTAAGTAGCCCCTCTTTTAATTCTTGAGCAGAATGTATTTCTGGATTCATCTCATGCTTTTTTATAAGGCCTATGGTTGTGTTCTTTGCAGCGATTATCACATTCCAACACTTGGAGCTAACATAAATCTGCTGTGTTAGATTGTGCTCAAATTCCTGCTCTATCGTGTTAATTAAACTTTTAGAATAAGCAACTTTATCATTATTTACAGATTGAATTCTCAAAAGCAAATTTGAAAGATTCATGCGTTCGAGAAATAAGGTCATCCGCTCGTATGCCTGCAGCTTCAGGGGTAGAATTTCCTTTTTTGTTTGACGAAGTACTTCCAGTTTTAGTTTGCGCTCTTCATTTCGGGTGTGATTCATAAAAAAGTAATAGGCAATAACACCGGTCACTAAACTTGGGATTGTATATTGAGCAATTTCTATAATTTCTTCCATTTCGATAGTAATATTGTGTGACTTAAGTTACACAAATAGCAGGTTATGAGTGACTTTTCTCACTGTTTATTAATGAGATGTAAAATAATTTTACTTCACAAATGTAACAAAAGAATATAAAGAGCTATAAAATAAATTTAATCCATCAAAACATCATGAAAAAAGTATTTCAATTATTAGTATTAATAATGTCAACTTCAATTTTTGCTCAAGCCGGGCACATTATGCAGGGAGTTGGAGCAGTGAATATGTCAATGGGTGGGGCCGCGACAGCCATGCCTATAGATATTAATGGTACCATTCACTGGAATCCAGCGGCTTTGTCGGAGTTTGAAGGACAGCAACTAGGATTTGATATTGGACTTTTCTTCTCATCACCTGAATTATCGTCTTCCGTACCAACATCAAATGGAACTTTCTCTGGTCTAACTGAAGACGACAGAGGAACGTCTCCAATGCCTGCTATAAGCTATTTCTGGGGAAATGCTGATAGCAAACACAAATTTGCAGTTTCGGCATTTGGTATCAGTGGATTTGGGGTAACATTTCCAGAAAACATGTCAAACCCGATCAATATGCCTCAGGAAATGGGAGGATTTGGTCATATTGAATCTGACTATATGTTAATGCAAATCGGATTCTCTTGGGCTTATGAATTATCAGACAGATTTTCAATGGGTATACAACCTACCTTAAACTGGTCTAGCTTAGAATTAGCACCAAACCCATTAGCGAATCCTAGTGAAACTGCAGGTTATCCTTCAAGCGACAAGGCTTCAGCATTTGGATTTGGGGCACAATTTGGGTTGTTCTATCACACAGAAGGAGGGTTCAATGCAGGTTTGTCTTATAAAACTCCTCAGACATTTGGAGATTTCTCTTTCACAAATACATACTTAGACAACACTGCATCAGAAGTTGATTTCCAAATGGATTATCCTGGAATCTTCTCAGCAGGTATTGGATATTCTGCACCTAAGATTGACTTAGCGCTTGACTACAGATTAGTGACTTATAGTTCTACTGAAGGATTTGAAAAGAAAGGATGGACTCAAACCGGATCTGTGCAAGGGTTTGGATGGGAAGATATGAACATGATTTCCTTTGGGATGCAATTGAAAATGGTTGACAAATTACCTATTCGTTTAGGATATACATATAGTTCAAACCCTATTAATGAAGATTTAGCATTCTTCTCAATTCCTGCGACGGCAATTATTGAAAATGCCATCCAATTAGGATTAGGATATGAGTTTAGTGAAAAATTTGTACTAAATGCTGTTTATCATACTGGATTTAGCAATGGTGCTACCGAAGGTCTTATGATGGATCCTAGAATGGCTCCTCAATTTCCTCCTTATGGCGCTATTCCAGGAACAAGTGTTTCTTATGAAATGAAGACCAGCATGTTTATGATGGGATTCAATTGGAAACTCTAATATAAAATATTAGTGAGTAAGAAAGGGTGGTTATTAGACCACCTTTTTTTGTGGAAAAATTTTATTGCCCAACTTAATTTGGAATGGTATTTTTGGCTTTTTAAAGAACTTCCGTGGAAAGCTATATTGAATCACTTAACGAATCGCAGAAGGCTGCAGTTTTGCAGAAAGATGGGCCTATGATTATCATTGCTGGAGCAGGTTCTGGCAAGACTAGAGTACTTACATGTCGTATTGCCTATTTAATGCAGCAAGGTGTTGATGCCTTTAATATATTGGCTTTAACCTTTACCAACAAAGCGGCAAAAGAGATGAAAATGCGTATTGCAGGAGTCGTTGGTCACTCAGAAGCAAAGAATCTGTGGATGGGAACCTTTCATTCTGTTTTTGCCCGAATTCTTCGCTCTGAAGCTGATAAATTAGGTTTTCCAAAAAGTTTTACAATTTATGATACACAAGATGCGGTCCGATTGTTAACAAGCATCATCAAAGAAAAAGGGCTGGATAAAGATAAATACAAGCCAAAACAGGTTTTAGGACGCATTTCTTCTTTTAAAAACAGCCTGATTACCGTGCGTGCTTATTATAATAACCCTGATTTACAAGAAGCAGATCGTATGGCACAACGTCCGAAAATGGGTGAAATCTATCAGGAGTATGTCGATCGTTGCTTTAAAGCAGGTGCCATGGATTTCGACGATTTATTGCTACGTACCAATGAGTTACTGACGCGTCATCCTGATGTGCTTGCGAAATATCAGAATAGATTTAGATATATTTTGGTTGATGAGTATCAGGATACCAATCATTCACAGTATTTAATTGTAAGGGCTTTGGCCGATAAATTTCAGAATATTTGTGTAGTAGGAGATGACTCTCAAAGTATTTATGCCTTCCGTGGTGCTAATATTCAGAATATTTTGAATTTCCAGCGTGACTACGACAATGTAAGCATGTTCAAGCTGGAACAAAACTATCGATCTTCTGGAAATATTGTGCAGGCAGCGAACAGTGTCATTGAAAAGAATAAAACAAAACTAGATAAGGAGGTATGGACTCAGAATGACTCAGGTGCTCCAATTAAAGTAAAACAAAACTATACAGAGGTTAAAGAAGGTCGATTTATTGCAGATTCCATTTTTGAAAACAAGATGAATCTGCAAATGACAAATAATGAATTCGCTATTCTTTATCGCACAAACGCTCAATCCCGCGCACTTGAGGACGCGTTAAGAGATAAGGATATCGATTATGTAATTTACGGTGGAATTTCATTTTATCAGCGAAAAGAAATCAAGGATATTGTTGCGTATTTGCGTGTAATCATCAATCCAAGTGATGAAGAAGCTTTAAAGCGTATTATTAATTATCCCGCGCGAGGTATTGGTAATACAACAATGGATAAGTTGGCTGTAGCAGCTAATCACTATGGAAAATCCATTTTTGAAATTGCTGCCAACCTTGATAAAGTAGATGTTAATGTTAGTGGTAGCATCAAAACGAAGTTGACGAATTTTGTGACTATGATTCGCCATTTTCAGATTGAAGCACAATCAAAAAATGCTTTTGAAGTAGCAGAATTCGTGGTAAAACAAGTTCGTTTTATTAAGGAGCTTGAAAAAGACGGTACACCAGAAGGGGTCAGCAAAGTTGAAAACGTTCAGGAGATTTTAAACAAGGCGAAAGATTTCACTGAAGAGCAAAAAGAAAAGGAAGAAGACGATAGTCTGGCGTATTTCCTTGAAACTGCAGCGTTAGAAACCAGTGTAGATGTCGATCCGAAGGATAATAAACCGCGTGTATCGCTTATGACAATTCACCTGGCGAAAGGACTGGAGTTTCCATATGTTTATATTGTAGGTTTAGAAGAGAATTTATTTCCTTCTGCGATGAGTATGAATACAAGAAGTGAACTGGAAGAGGAACGGCGATTGTTCTATGTTGCATTGACAAGAGCTGAAAAGCAAGCTTATCTGACGTATGCGCATACACGTTATCGTTGGGGTAAGCTGGTTGATAGTGAACCTAGTCGCTTTATTGAAGAAATAGACGACAAGTTTCTGGAATATTTATCATCCGAACGACCAAGCCCTTCTCAAAACAAGTTTTTAAACGAAGATATTTTCGGATCTGTTCCACAAGATAAAATCAGATTTAAGAAACCCATTTCAAAGCCAGCTCCCAGAAAGAAAATCAGTAACAAACCTGCTTTTCAACCTCCAAAGAATCTGAAGAAAGTCGAACCTAATACATCTAAATCTTCAGGGAACTTATTCGACGAAGGAATAGGTGTCGGAAACCGTGTAGAGCACGCCAAATTTGGAATTGGAAAAGTTATTAGTGTTGAAGGAAAAGGGGCTAATAAAAAGGCTGAAATCAGTTTTGAATCAATTGGAATTAAAAAATTATTACTACAATTCGCAAAACTTAAAGTAATCGATTAAAGTTCACGTGAACTGATTAAAATTACTTAATTTGCATTTACATAAAAAGAAAATAACAATCATGAATTTTGATTTAGAATATAATAGCGAAAGGACTAAAATGATTATTCCGGAATACGGAAGACATATTCAAAAATTGGTAGACCATTGTATGACTCTTGAGACAAAAGAGGAGCGAAATACAATGGCGCAAGCCATCGTTGACGTTATGGGAAATTTACAACCTCATTTGCGCGATGTGCCAGACTTCAAACACAAATTATGGGATCAATTATTTATGATGTCGGAATTTGAACTGGACGCAGACGCACCTTATGAAAAACCAATTAAGGAGGTTTTACATGCGAAGCCAGAGCCATTGGCATATCCGAAGTCGGCTTCAAAATACCGTTTCTACGGAAATAATATCCAAACCATGATTGATACGGCGTTGACATGGGATGAAGGAGAAGCCCGTGAAGCTTTGTACTTTACGATTGCAAATCATATGAAAAAGTGCTACTTAAACTGGAACAAGGATACTGTTGAAGATTCTGTTATTTTCGACCATTTAAAAGAATTGTCTTCAGGAAAAATTGATTTGGCAAATTCAAGTGAAGTTTTATCAGATCCAAAAGATTTGATCAAAAAGAAAAAACCAACGCAAAGTAGAGGAAAACAACAAAAAAGATCTAAGAAAAAATAATATAGATGTCAACATTTGAAATAGAAGGAGGACATAAATTAAAGGGAGATATTATTCCTCAGGGAGCTAAAAATGAGGCATTGCAGATTTTATGTGCAGTCCTTTTAACACCTGAAAAAGTAATCGTTGAAAACATCCCTGATATTGTGGATGTAAATAAATTGATTTTTATACTTGGTGAACTAGGAGTGAAGGTCGAAAAGTTGAGCACTGATTCCTACAGTTTCATAGCCGATGATGTAGATCTTGACTACTTGGAATCAGAAAAATTTAAAAAAGACGGGGCTTCCCTTAGAGGCTCAATTATGATTGTCGGCCCTCTGTTAGCGAGATTTGGTAAAGGATATATTCCTCGTCCAGGAGGAGATAAAATTGGACGTCGACGATTGGACACCCACTTTGAAGGATTCATCAAATTAGGAGCGAAATTCCGTTATAACAAAGAAGAACATTTCTACGGAGTAGAAGCAGACAAATTACAAGGAGCTTTTATGTTGCTGGATGAGGCTTCAGTTACCGGAACTGCAAATATTGTGATGGCAGCTGTATTGGCTGAAGGGACTACAACAATCTATAACGCAGCATGTGAACCCTATTTACAACAATTGTGTAATATGCTGAATAGCATGGGAGCCAAAATCTCTGGTGTTGGTTCTAATTTGTTGACAATTGAAGGTGTTAAAGCGTTGGGTGGATGTACTCACAGAGTACTGCCGGATATGATTGAAATTGGTAGCTGGATTGGAATGGCGGCGATGACCAAATCTTCAATTACTATCAAAAATGTTAGCTGGGATAATTTGGGATTGATTCCAAGAGTGTTTCAGAAAATGGGAATTCAATTGGAGCGAAGAGGAGATGATATTTTTATACCTGAACAAGACGAATACGAAATTCAAAATTTCATCGATGGTTCTATTTTAACTATTTCAGATGCTCCTTGGCCAGGATTTACACCTGATTTATTGAGCATTATTCTGGTAGTTGCAACCCAAGCCAAAGGAAGCGTTCTTATCCATCAAAAAATGTTTGAAAGCCGTTTGTTCTTCGTCGATAAACTAATCGATATGGGGGCAAAAGTAATCTTATGTGATCCGCATAGAGCCACAGTAATTGGTATGAATCACGAATCGAGTTTGAAGGCAACAAAGATGACCTCACCAGACATTCGTGCTGGTATTTCATTGCTAATTGCAGCCCTTTCAGCTAAAGGAAAAAGTGTGATTCATAATATTGAGCAAATCGATCGAGGTTATCAAAACATTGATGAGCGACTGCGTTCTATTGGTGCAAAAATTACAAGAGTTTCATAAAGCAATGCCAGTTCGATTGAAAAGGAGAACTTTTAGAATAGAGCCCTGGTTTTTTTTCCAGGGTTTTTTTGTGTCAATATGGCATAAAATATAGAATGGCAATACTTTTGTATATGCTAAAGCGTACTTAATCTAAGTTAGAAATAATGGCAAAGAAAGATAATACAAAAGACCCTAAAGTGGAAGAGCATTTAAAAGAAGAAACAGCTGCAAACCAAAAGCAGGAGGCTGATACGACGACTGTTGAGGAACAATTGAAAGATGAGGTGCAGACTGAAAAAGATAAATTTTTGCGTCTTTTTGCTGAATTTGAAAATTACAAAAAGAGAACATCTAAAGAACGTATCGAATTGTTTAAAACTGCCAATCAGGAATTAATGACAGTGTTGCTGCCGGTTTTAGACGATTTTGACAGAGGGCTTTCTGAAATTAAAAAATCAGGTGATTCAGAGTTGTTGAAAGGAATGGAGTTAATCCTAAATAAGTTTAGTAATACCTTGACTCAAAAAGGATTAGAGAAAGTTGAAGTAAATGCAGGAGACGCTTTTGATGTTGAAATTCATGAAGCAATCACACAAATCCCTGCACCAAACGATGACATGAAAGGAAAAGTAATTGATGTTGTTGAGCAAGGGTACAAATTAGGAGATAAAATTATTCGTTACCCTAAAGTGGTAGTGGGTCAATAAAAAATAAGACATGAAGCAAGATTATTATGAAATATTAGGTATTGCTAAAGGTGCATCTGCTGCTGAAATAAAGAAGGCTTATCGCAAAATGGCGATAAAATATCATCCAGATAAAAACCCGGATAATAAGGAAGCTGAAGAGAAATTTAAGCAGGCTGCAGAGGCGTACGAAGTCTTAAGTGACGATCAGAAACGTGCGAGATATGATCAGTTTGGACATGCAGCATTTGAAGGAGCTCAAGGTGGTGGTGGCTTCGGTGGAGGCGGAATGAACATGGAAGATATCTTTAGTCAGTTCGGTGATATTTTCGGAGGCGGAGGCTTCGGAGGATTTGGCGGATTCAGTGGAGGTGGAGGCCGTGGAAGAGCACGTGTTAAAGGATCTAACCTGAGAATTCGTGTTAAACTGAGCCTCGAAGAAATCGCCAAAGGAGTTGAGAAAAAAGTAAAAGTTCGCAGAAAAGTTCAAGCTGCGGGTGTGACTTATAAAACATGTTCAAATTGTAACGGTGCAGGTCAGGTAACTCAGGTGACCAATACTATTTTAGGTAGAATGCAAACAGCAACTACATGTCCTACCTGTCAGGGCGCTGGTCAGTCAATTGATAAAAAACCTAAAAATGCAGATGCCAGCGGATTGGAGTTGCGTGAAGAAACGGTTTCAATTAAAATCCCATCAGGAGTTTCTGATGGTGTCCAGTTGAAAGTTACAGGAAAAGGTAATGCTGCTCCAGGAACAAATTCAGTTGATGGTGATTTGATTGTTCTTATTGAAGAAAAAGAGCACGATACGTTAAAAAGGGAAGGAAGTAATTTACATTACGATTTATATATAAACCTTTCTGAAGCTGTTTTAGGTGGAGATAAAATGATTGACACTGTAACTGGGAAGGTGAAAATAAAGATAGATGCCGGAACACAGTCTGGTAAGATTCTTAGACTAAGGGGTAAAGGATTGCCAAGCATTGATCATTATGGAACGGGCGACCTGTTAGTTCATGTGAATGTATGGACTCCACAAAATCTAAATAAAGAACAAAAGCAATTCTTTGAAGAGAATTTTAAAGATGATAATTTTGCCCCAACCCCTTCTAAATCTGATAAATCGTTCTTTGAGAAGGTGAAGGATATGTTTTCGTAAAAAATAGTTCTAATTAGAAAGAAAAAAATTATATTTGATTAAGGTTAGTAGTTATTTTTCTACTAACACTTTTTCTTTTTCATAGCAATTTTCCCACTCATGTTAACATGAGTGGGTTTTTCTTTTAGAGCATATCCACTGGTTGACATTCATCAAATTATTAGCCCAACAAAAAATATTCATTTACATTTGCAGCATATAAGTAGGTCGTCTTATCGCCGTCAATTTATTTGAAGGAGGAAAGTCCGGCCACCACAGAGCAGTATAGCGGATAACATCCGTCCAGCGTGAGCTGAGGACCAGTGCAACAGAAAGCAAGTACAGTTCGGCTGTAGTGAAATCAGGTAAACTCTATGCGGTGCAATGTCATGTATATTGAAATTTTAGAGTTGCTCGCTCTATTTCAAGGGGTAGGCAGATTGAGCTGTAAGGCAACTTACAGTCTAGATAAATGATAAGAACTTTTTAAAGTACAGAACCCGGCTTATAGACCTACTTATATTTTTCGGAATTCTCAATTTTACCCCTTTTATTTTGCTTTTTCATGATTTTTTAATGTCTTAAAAGTTTTTTTGACAATAATTAAGGTGTAAAGCTTTAAGTTATTATATATTTTTAATTTTTATTCAAAAATCTTACTTTTGCAACATCCAAATAGTCCACGGAAATTGTTCAAATTACTATAGAAAAACGGTTTAACCACGATTCAAATTTTTTCAAATTTGCGTAAGGCTATACAAACTTAAAATATATAATAATGACATACAGTGCCTACCTACAGGAAATAGAAGAACGCAAAGTTCTCGGCCTTCACCCTAAACCAATTGATGGATCTGAATTATTAACTGAAATCATTGCGCAAATCAAAGATGTTCATAGTGAACACAGAGAAGACTCATTAAACTTTTTTAACTATAATACGTTACCCGGCACCACAAGTGCAGCTGGCGTAAAGGCTCAGTTTTTAAAAGAAATTATTGTTGGAGATGTAATTCTGGACGAAATTTCTCCAGAGTTTGCATTTGAACAATTATCGCACATGAAAGGTGGACCTTCAGTTCACGTTTTACTTGATTTAGTATTAGGCGACGACGCTGAAATTGCTTCAGCAGCTGCAAGTGTATTAAAAACACAAGTTTTCTTGTACGAAGCTGATACAGATCGATTAGAATCAGCATATAAAAATGGAAGTGAAATTGCAAAGGACATCATCGAAAGTTATGCTCAGGCTGAATTTTTTACAAAGCTGCCAGAGGTAGAAGAAGAGATTGAAGTTGTTACATACATTGCTGGTGTAGGAGATATTTCTACTGATTTATTATCTCCTGGTGCTGATGCACATTCAAGATCAGATCGTGAATTACACGGACAATCAATTTTTGAGCATAATAAAGAGATGCAACAAGAATTGCTTGCTCTTAAAGAAAAACACCCAGACAAACGCGTAATGCTGGTTGCTGAAAAAGGAACTATGGGAGTAGGATCTTCCAGGATGTCTGGCGTGAACAATGTAGCGCTTTGGACAGGTGTTTCGTCAAGTAAATATGTGCCATTTATCAATATTGCTCCTGTGATTGCAGGTACGAATGGAATTTCACCGATTTTCTTAACGACTGTTGGTGTAACCGGTGGAATTGGAATAGATCTGAAAAACTGGAAAAAGAAAAAAGATGAAAATGGAAAGACTGTTTTAGATAAAGATGGAGAACCTGTTTTAGAACAAGTGTACTCTGTTGAAACAGGAACTGTTTTAACAATCAATACAAAAGAGAAGAAATTGTACTTCGGAAACCACGAATTAAAGGATATCTCAACAGCTCTGACTCCTCAGAAGATGGAGTTTATTAAAGCGGGAGGTTCATATGCTGTTGTTTTCGGAAAGAAATTACAAACTTTTGCCGCAAAAGTTCTTGGAATTGAAATTCCACAAGTTTATGCGACTTCAAAAGAGATTTCTCATGATGGACAAGGATTAACGGCTGTTGAAAAGATCTTTAACAAAAGTGCGGTAGGTACAACACCAGGAAAAACATTGCATGCTGGATCAGACGTTCGTGTTGAAGTGAATATCGTTGGTTCTCAGGATACAACGGGTTTAATGACATCACAAGAGTTGGAAATGATGGCAGCTACAGTAATTTCTCCAATAGTAGATGCAGGTTACCAATCTGGTTGTCATACTGCTTCTGTATGGGATAATAAGTCTAAGGCAAACATTCCACGTTTGATGAAGTTTATGAATGACTTCGGATTGATTACTGGTCGTGATCCTAAAGGGAAATACCATCCTTTAACAGATGTTATTCATAAAGTTTTGAATGATCTTGCTGTTGACGACTGGGATGTTATTATTGGGGGTGACTCACACACGCGCATGTCGAAAGGTGTTGCTTTCGGAGCTGATTCAGGAACAGTAGCCTTGGCTCTTGCAACAGGAGAAGCCACAATGCCTATCCCGCAATCAGTCAAAGTAATGTTTAAAGGTGAAATGAAGAGTTATATGGACTTCCGTGATGTAGTGCACGCCACGCAGTCACAAATGCTGAAACAATTCGGAGGTGAAAATGTATTCCAGGGAAAAATTATTGAAGTGCACCTTGGAACACTTACAGCAGACCAGGCTTTTACATTTACAGACTGGACAGCAGAAATGAAAGCAAAAGCTTCTATTTGTATTTCTGAAGACGACACTCTAATTGAATCACTGATTATTGCCAGAGACCGCATCCAAATCATGATTGATAAAGGAATGGACAATGCAAAACAAGTGCTTCAAGGGTTAGTAGATAAGGCGAACCGAAGAATCAAAGAAATTAGATCTGGTGAAAAATCAGCTCTTAAACCAGATGCAAATGCTGTATACTATGCAGACGTAGTAGTTGATTTAGATCTAATTGCCGAACCAATGATTGCAGATCCTGATGTATATAATGACGATGTTTCCAAAAGATATACGCATGACACAATCAGATTGTTATCATATTATGGCGGGACTAAAAAAGTAGATTTAGGATTTGTTGGGTCATGTATGGTGCATAAAGGGGATATGAAGATTTTAGCTCAAATGCTGAAGAATATAGAAGTACAGCACGGCAAAGTTGAATTCAAAGCTCCTTTAGTTGTTGCGCCTCCGACATACAATATTGTGGATGAATTGAAAGAAGAAGGAGACTGGGAAGTATTGAAAAAATATGCAGGATTCGAATTTGACGACGATGCTCCAAAAGCTGTTGCAAGAACAAAATATGAAAACACCTTATATCTTGAACGTCCTGGATGTAACCTTTGTATGGGGAATCAGGAAAAAGCGGAACCTGGAGATACAGTAATGGCAACTTCTACTCGTTTATTCAAAGGAAGAGTTGTGAAAGATTCAGGAGAGAAAAAAGGAGAGTCTTTGCTCTCATCTACACCAGTTGTGGTGTTGTCTTCAATATTAGGAAGAACTCCAACAATGGAAGAATATGAAAAAGCGGTTGAAGGGATTGTATTGACAAGATTTGTTCCTTCAGAGAAAGATTTGGTCCTATAAACTTCCCTAAAGAAAATGAAAATGTTAGGATAAAATATTACAGGAAAGGGAAGCTAGACTTCCCTTTTTTATGCTCTTTCTTAAGGGTTTAGCTAATACGTTTTCGTAGATTTATAAAGGGTTGACGTCATTTTTTCCTAATTTTACGATGATTTAATGCAGGAGAGTAACTTGTGGAATATAAATGTATCAATTTAGCATAGTTTTTTAAAATACAGAGACACCTCAATAGGATTTCTGCAATAAATTAAGATTGAAAAATCAATTAACTAAACAATTTTATGAAGGCACTTCTTCTTACCAAAGAGTTTCCTCCAAATGTATATGGAGGAGCTGGAGTTCACATCGAGTATTTATCGAGAGAATTAGCAGAATTAATTAATGTAGAGGTTAAATGTTACGGAAAGCAGGATGCATCTGCGCCTAGTTTGACCGTTCAGGGATTCCCTGGATCAAATGAAGTTTTTGAAAATTCAGACCCTAAGTTAAAGGCAGTTTTCAATACATTAAGCACTTGTTTGCATATGAATGCCGACAAAACCGATGCAGATGTAGTTCACTGTCATACTTGGTATGCGCAATTCGCAGGAATTGTAGCAAAACTGTGTTATGGGATTCCTTTAGTAATTACAACACATTCCTTAGAACCTTTGCGACCATGGAAGCGTGAGCAGTTAGGTCGTGGTTATGATGCGTCTTCATGGGTTGAAAAAACTGCCATTGAAATGGCGGATGCCGTTATTGCTGTTTCAGAAGAAACAAAAGTCGACGTTTTAAAACATTTTAATGTAGATGAGAAAAAGGTATCTGTAATTTATAACGGAATAGACTTAAAAGAATATACTCCTACAGATGATAAGAGCACTTTAATAGAATATGGAGTTGATCCAGATAAACCGTACGTGTTGTTCGTTGGAAGGATTACACGTCAGAAAGGGATTATCCACTTGGTAAATGCAATTAAATTTATTGATCCTGATACACAGGTGGTATTGTGCGCTGGTGCACCTGATACTGCTGAAATTGCAGCAGAAATGGAAGCAAGTGTTTCTAAAGTTCAGGAAGAAAGAGACAATGTTATATGGATAGATAAAATGTTGGATAAACAACAAATCATTCAGCTATATACCCACGCTACAGTATTCTGTTGTCCTTCAATCTACGAACCCTTCGGAATTATAAATATTGAAGCTATGGCTTGTGAAACTGCAGTTGTTGCAAGTGCGGTAGGTGGGATAAAAGAAGTAGTGATTCCAAATGAAACAGGGATCCTTGTGGATGTCGAACAAATGACCGAAGCACCATTTGAACCTGTAGACCCTGAGAAATTCGCGAAAGATTTAGCTAATGGAATAAACACCGTCGTTGCAGATGATGTATTAAGAGCTAAATTTGAAAAAAATGGAAGAAAACGAGTTGAGGATTATTTTGATTGGACAGCCATCGCAAAGCAAGTAACAGATTTATACAAATCTTTGATTTAAATTCTCAAAAAAACAATAAACGCATAAGTCATAAAGTCATTTAACCATTAAATATTACAAAATGCCAGAAAGTAAAGTATTATCGATTATTTTAGGAGGCGGACAAGGATCCCGATTAGCTCCTTTAACTGAAGCAAGATCTAAACCTGCTGTTCCAATTGCAGGGAAATACAGATTAGTAGACATACCAATATCTAACTGTATTAATTCTGGAATTAAACGAATTTTTGTATTAACCCAATTCAATTCAGCTTCGTTAAACCGCCATATCAAAAATACCTATCACTTCAGTTTTTTTAGTTCCGCATTTGTAGATGTTTTGGCAGCTGAGCAAACACCTGGAAATAAAACGTGGTTTCAAGGTACTGCAGATGCTGTGCGTCAGAGCATGCATCACTTCTTACAACATGATTTTGAATATGCTTTAATTCTTTCTGGAGACCAATTATATCAGATGGATTTTAATGAAATGCTGGAGGCGCATAAAAAGTCAAATGCCGCCATTTCAATTGCTACCATTCCAGTAAATGCAAAGGATGCAACCGGATTCGGAATTATGAAAACGAATGCAAATGGAGAAATCACTTCCTTTATAGAAAAACCTTCAACAGATAAATTACCTGACTGGACTTCCGAAGTTGGAGATGAAATGAAATCACAGGGTAGAGATTATCTGGCATCTATGGGGATTTATATTTTCAATAAAAAATTATTAGTTGATTTAATGGAAGGCTCAGATTCTATTGATTTCGGTAAAGAAATAATGCCCGGAGCTATAGAGAACCATAAAGTTGTTAGTTACCAATATGAAGGGTACTGGACAGATATTGGAACTATTGAATCATTCTTTGAAGCAAATTTAGGACTGACTGATGAAGTGCCGGAATTCGATTTATACGACAGAGATAAAAGAGTTTATACACACGCTAGAATGCTTCCAACATCAAAAATACACGGTTCTATTTTAGATGAAACGGTCATAGCTGACGGATGCGTTATTAATGCTGAAAAAGTAAAAAAATCCGTTATAGGAATTCGTTCAAAGATTGGGAAGGATTCTATTGTTAGCAATACTTACATGATGGGATCTGATCATTATGAGCATGATACTGTTAATTTGGAAGAAGGTAAAGTTGGTATGGGAATTGGATCTAGATGTTACATCAATAACGCCATTTTGGATAAAAACTGTTGTATAGGAGATGACGTTCGAATTAACGGAGGAAAACATCTTGAAGACGCTGATACTGAATTGTATTCCATCAAAGATGGTATTGTAGTTGTTAAGAAGGGTGCAGTTATTCCAAACGGTTTTATGATATAAATTTTGTAACTTTAATTTAATCTTTTTTTTAAATCCTATGCAGATACAAAGTAGAATTGCCATTGAAAATGTGAAGCCGCAGGTCAATTCAGGAGAAGTAAAAATCAAACGTGTTTTAAATGAACTTGTACATGTAACAGCTGATGTTTTAGTAGACGGACATGATATCATTGGAGTTTCAGTTCTTTATAAAGAAGCGCAGGAAGCAGAATGGAACGAAGTCCGAATGAAGGAAGCAGGAAATGACGCATGGGAAGCTACTTTTTTGGTAAATAAACAAGGAACTTACACCTACAAAGTTGAAGGTTGGGTCGACTATGCTTTGAACTGGCAGCATGGAATTGATCGAAAAATTGAGGATGAACAGCGTGTTACTTCTGAATTACTAGAGGGTAGGACGTATATTCAGGAAATCATGGACCGTGTCGGAAGTGATGATCAAGATTACTTGAACTATCTGTTGGACATTTTCAAAAATGACAAGGATTATGATAAAGCTGTTGAAGAGGCTCAAAGTGAACGGCTACATCATATTTTTTACAATTATCCTCATAAGACCCTTACAAATTATTCACGCGATTTATATGTGTATGTAGATCGTAAAAAAGCGCGTTTTTCAACATGGTATGAATTTTTCCCAAGATCTGCTTCACAACAGGAAGGAGTTCACGGTACTTTTAAAGATTGTGAATTCTTGTTGCCACGTGTTGCTGAAATGGGGTTTGATACGTTGTATTTTCCTCCGGTACACCCTATTGGTGAAGTAAACAGAAAGGGGAAAAACAATACTACCGAAGCAAAAGATGGAGATGTAGGCTCTTGCTGGGGAATAGGTTCTAAAAATGGCGGGCACAAGGATATTCATCCAGAATTAGGAACTGTTGAAGATTTTAAAGCGCTTATAGAAAAAGCTCATGGATTGGGTATTGAAATTGCAATGGATTATGCCTTGCAAGCTGCACCAGACCATCCTTGGGTGAAAGATCATCCATCTTGGTTTAAATGGCGTCCGGATGGTACTGTGCAATACGCTGAAAACCCTCCTAAAAAATACCAAGATATTCTCCCAATTTATTTTGAATCTGAAGATTACAAAGCTCTATGGGATGAATGCTTAACAATTCTGGAATATTGGATTGATTTGGGAATTAAAGTATTTCGAGTGGATAATCCTCACACGAAACCTTATTTTTTCTGGCAATGGATTATTGCAGAAATAAAGAAAAAACACCCGGATATCATCTTTCTAGCCGAAGCTTTCACTAAACCAAAAGTGATGCAACAGTTGGCAAAGCAAGGATATACACAATCGTATACCTATTTCACCTGGAGAAATAATAAACACGAATTGATTGAATATATGGAGGATTTAACCAGAACGGAACAACGCGAATATATGCGTCCGAACTTCTGGCCAAATACTCCGGATATTAATCCATTTCACCTCCAAGGAGCAAATGAATCAAAACATATTCAACGGTATGTTTTAGCCGCAACTTTAAGTTCTAATATTGGTATCTATGGACCAATTTTCGAACAAATGATTTCCGAACCATTACCGGGTAAGGAGGAGTATATGGATTCCGAAAAATTCCAAATTCGTCACTTTGACTGGTTTAAGCAAAACAGATTGATTGCCTTGATTACTAAGATTAATCAAATTCGTCATAATCATGAAGCCTTGCAGCAGACAAACAACATAAAGTTTTGCCATATAGAAAATGAAAATTTACTTGCTTTTTATAAGTGGAATGATGAGAAGACAGATGAAGTACTTATTGTTATTAATTTAGATGACCATAATTTGCAGCAAGGACATGTGCAAATGCCACTAGGGGAGCTAGGAGTGAATGAAGGACAACGCGTACAGATGCATGATTTGATTACTGGTAACTTTTACGATTGGTATCATCAATGGAATTTTGTAGAATTAGATGCTTCGCTACCATTCCACATCTTTGCTATTAATACCTAAAAAACATGTCAGAATCAACAAAAAGTAAAACCGAATTGCCATCGTATAATTTTGATGTTGCATGGGAAGAATTGCTTGAGAACAAGGACTTTCTAAAAGTGTTTCTATCCGATATTTTAGAGGAATACATCATAAAGCAGCGCTGGTATGGAGGAAAGGCTAGTAAAATTAAATATATAGAGCTTTCCAGATATTTCAGAATTCAAAAAGACGGAGAGGTGTATTTCGGATTAATTCTGGAAGTTGATTTTATTGAAGCGTTCTACCATCATTACTTTATTCCAATTGCTTTTGTTTCTGACCCAGAATTCGCTAAAAAAGATAGAATTCTTCCTGTTAGTATTAAAAATCAGAAAGGATTCATTATTGATGCTATGAACCTTGAGTCTTTTAGAAAATTGGTCTTCGAGCGTATTATTACAGCGCCACCAATTGATAAATCAATGGTTCAATATCACAAGAGTGATCGTTTTGAAAATGAACCGTACGTGAGTTCAAAATTCATGGGACTTGAGCAAAGTAATACGTCTATCATTTACAACGATAAGTATGTTTTAAAGTTCTTCAGAAGGATTTTTTCTAATAAGAATCCTGATTATGAAATGAATCGTTTCTTAACGGATAAGAAGGATTTTGAGAACACTCCAAAATATTACGGAAGTATCTCTTATGTCTCGGAGGAAGTAGACGTGGTTACCATAGCAGTAATGCAAGAACTTATTCCTAACAAAGGTGATGCCTGGCAGTATTTCTTGGGTGAAATAGATATGGTCTTTTCCACCTTGGAGCACAAAAATATAAACATCTACGGTTTACCTGAAACAGAATTATACAAGCGTCTGAGAATTCATGATATTCCGCACCGCATTATAGATTGGGTAGGATTAAATCTCTTCTTAAAAATAAAAGTGCTGGCAAAAAGGACTGCAGAAATGCACATCAATCTGGGGTCTGAATTTGAAGACACAGCATTCACACCAGAAAGATTTAACGGAGATTATACGGTTTGGCTGAAAAACAGAATGATCTATCAATTCCAGAACCGTTTAAACATCATAGAAAACAATATTCATAAACTCGAAGGATTTAGCCTGGAAATGGCAAATAATGTATTGAGTAAAAAGAGTGAAATCAGAAGTAGATTTTTACGATTCGATTGGACGAAGTTAAAAGGGGAACGCATTCGTGTGCATGGAGACTACCATTTGGGTCAAATTCTTGTTCAGGATGATGATTTCTTTATATTAGACTTTGAAGGGGAGCCAGAGAGTACTATTCGTGACCGACAAGTAAAGCAACCTCCAATGAAAGATGTGGCGGGATTGTTCCGTTCGTTTCACTATGCGATTTACGCAACCATTTTTAATAACAAAGACAAGTACAATCGTTCGCAAGAAGACCTGTTTAAAGCAGCTGAGATGCTTTATGGATATTTTACAGGAGTGTTCCTAGGGACCTATGTGTACACCGTACAACAGGCCAATTTAAATATTGGATATGCTCAGGAGCGTAATTTCATGTTAGAGTATTGTCTTTTAGAAAAAGCAGTATATGAGCTCGGATACGAGCTTAATTCACGTCCAACTTGGGCGGTTATTCCGTTAAAAGGAATTTCAAATTTAATCAATCATTAGAGTATGTCAGAAGTCAAAGTACATAGTTTATTTTCAGAATTTGATGTGAATTTATTCAAAGGAGGAAAGCATTACAGACTGTATGAAAAATTTGGTTCGCACCTTATTGAAGTAGATGGAGTAAAAGGAACCTATTTTGCTGTATGGGCGCCCTCAGCAAAAGCTGTTTCAGTAGTTGGAGATTTTAACTATTGGTTAGAAGGAGAACATAAATTAAACGTGCGCTGGGACGGTTCAGGTATCTGGGAAGGATTTATTCCTGGTGTTGAAAAAGGAGCTGTCTACAAGTACAAAATTCAGAGTCATAATAACAACCAAAAAACTGAAAAAGCCGATCCATATGCACGCAGATGTGAGCATCCGCCTAAAACAGCTTCTATAGTATGGGAAGATGATTATAAGTGGGAGGATAGACCCTGGCTAAAGAAAAGAGAGAAACACAACGCTTTAGATGCCCCGTATTCGGTGTATGAAGTGCATTTAGGCTCCTGGAAAAGACAGCTTGAAGAAAATCGATTTTTGTCTTATACAGAACTGGCAGATGATCTTGTGAATTATGTAAAAGAAATGAATTTTACACACGTAGAACTCATGCCTATCATGGAATATCCATACGATCCATCATGGGGATATCAATTGACAGGATATTTTGCGCCAACCTCAAGATTTGGTTTTCCAGAAGAATTTAAATATTTCATAGACCAATTACATAAAAATGATATCGGAATCATTTTAGACTGGGTTCCTTCACATTTTCCGGAAGATGCGCATGGTTTAGGAAATTTCGACGGATCTCATTTATATGAGCACCCGGACAGAAAAAAAGGGTACCATCCCGATTGGAAAAGTTTAATTTTCAACTATGAACGTAACGAAGTTCGTTCGTTTTTAATCAGTAATGCTATTTTCTGGTTAGAGCAGTTCCATGCCGATGGATTAAGAGTTGACGCCGTTGCTTCAATGCTGTTCCTTGATTATTCAAGAGAAGACGGTGAGTGGGAGCCAAACGAATTTGGCGGCAATGAAAATTTAGCCGTGATTTCTTTTCTCAAAGAATTGAATGAAGAAGTGTATCGCTCGTTCCCGGATGTTCAAACCATAGCTGAAGAATCTACTGCATTTCCAAAAGTTTCCAGTCCTACATTTGAGGGTGGTTTAGGATTTGGCATGAAATGGATGATGGGATGGATGCATGATACCTTGCAATACTTCGGTAAAGAACCAATTTATAGAAAGCATCATCAAAATGATATCACGTTTAGTTTAGCTTATGCTTTTACTGAAAACTTCATGTTGCCATTATCGCACGATGAAGTCGTATATGGGAAAAAGTCAATCTTAGGAAGAATGCCGGGTGATGAGTGGCAGCGATTTGCCAATTTGAGATTGTTGTATGGTTATATGTTCACACACCCTGGATCAAAACTATTGTTCATGGGAGGAGAATTCGGACAACATGAAGAATGGAACTTCCAACAGAGTCTGGATTGGAATTTATTGGAATATGATGTTCATAAAAACACACAGAATTACTTTAAAGAATTGAACAAGTTCTATAAAAGCGCTCCGGCGTTATTTGAACATGCGTTTTCAAATAAAGGATTTGAATGGATTAGTTATGCCGATTCTGAAAACTCTGTGATTTGTTATATACGTAAAGGTTATGAAGAAGAAAATAACCTTTTAGTTGTTTGTAATTTTACACCTCAAGTTTTAGAGGGATATACAATAGGAGTTCCTGACAACATGAAAATCAAGGAAGTATTCAATTCAGATGCGAAACAATTCGGTGGTAGTGGGGTTGAAAACCCTAAACAGGTAAATTCGAAGAAAGAAGCATGGAATGGAAAAGAACATTCTGTGAAAATTACACTCCCTCCATTAGGAATTAGTATTTTCAAGATAAAATAAAACCTTTTTTAGGTTAAGATAGAACACCTTTTAAAGGTTGTTAATTAAAAGTCGCTGAAATTGAATTAACTACAATTTCAGTGGCTTTTTTTTATGAATAAAGTCGTATTGATCCTCATGAAATTGTTATTTTTGAAGCTGCTTAAATAACTAAAAAAATGATTACAAACACGGAGTTAGAATACAAAGGAAACTTGTTTCCATCTAAGATAATTTCTTATAAAAAAGATGTAAATATTTTGTATTTCACTTGTGAGAATGATGTTGTTTTACAACTGACTGTGGAGCGTGACAGTGTATTGAGGTTTCGCTTTACAACCACAGGTAAATTTGAAAAAGATTTTAGTTATGCCATTACTAAATATGCAAGTAAAGGGTATAATCATCTAGAGATTGAAGAAGAAGATGATAAGTATATCATCTCTACGGCAAAGTTAATATGCCACATATATAAAAAGAATGCTCGTTCTGCTATTTTCGATGCAAAAGACGGATTCTTAATTTGTGAAGATGAATTAGGTTTTCACTATGAAGAAAGCTATGAGTTAGGAGGAGATATTGTAAAAATGTCAAAGACCTCTCAAGAAAGTGAATTCTTCTATGGTTTAGGTGATAAACCAGGAGATATAAATTTAAAAGGAAAACGTTATCAAAACTGGGTAACGGATTCATATGCCTTTGGAAGAGATACGGATCCAATTTATAAAGCGATTCCTTTTTATGTTGGTTTACACCACGACAAAGCCTATGGGATCTTCTTTGATAATACATTCAGATCACATTTCGACTTTTGCCATGAAAGAAGAAATATTACAAGTTTCTGGGCAGAAGGAGGGGATATGAATTATTACTTCATCTATGGACCCGAAATCCAAGAGGTTGTTTCAAACTATACAGATTTGACAGGTCGTCCACATCAAATGCCACCGCTTTGGGCTTTAGGATACCACCAATGTAAATGGAGTTACTACCCGGAAGCGAAAGTTAAGGAAGTCGCAAATACCATGAGATCATTAAAAATCCCATGTGATGCTATTTACCTGGATATCGATTATATGGATGGTTTCCGATGTTTTACCTGGAATAAGGAATATTTCCCTGATCCGAAACGAATGGTAAAGGAATTGGCAGATGACGGGTATAAAACTATTGCGATTATTGATCCCGGGATAAAAATCGACAAGGATTATTCAGTGTTCAAAGAAGCTTTGGAAAAGGATTATTTCTGTAGAAGAGCTGACGGACCTTATATGAAAGGAAAAGTATGGCCAGGTGAATGTTACTTCCCTGATTTCACGAACCCGGAAGTACGTGACTGGTGGTCAGAATTATTTAAAGAGTTAATCGAAGATATTGGAATTAAAGGTGTTTGGAACGATATGAACGAACCTGCCGTAATGGAGGTGCCAAATAAAACATTCCCAGATGATGTGCGTCATGATTATGATGGAAACAGATGCAGTCATAGAAAAGCACATAATATTTATGGAATGCAAATGGTGCGTGCAACGTACCACGGATTGAAAAAATTCTCATATCCAAAACGTCCTTTTGCCATAACAAGATCCGCATATTCAGGTACACAGCGTTATTGTTCTACTTGGACAGGAGATAATGTTGCCACCTGGGATCATCTTTCTATAGCAAACAATCAGGCGCAGCGTATGTGTATGTCAGGTTTCTCTTTTGCAGGATCTGATATTGGAGGATTTGCTGATCAGCCTAATGGGGAGTTATTTGCTCGTTGGATTCAACTTGGAGTATTCCACCCATTCTGCAGAGTACATTCATCTGGAGATCATGGAGAGCAGGAGCCATATTCATTTGGGACAAACGTAACGGATGTAGTTCGCAAGTTTATTGAAATAAGATATCAGTTACTTCCATACTTATATACTGCATTTTGGAGGTATACACGTTATGGAGTTCCAATTTTGAAGTCACTTGTTGCTTTTGACCAGGAAGATAAACATACACATTACAGAAATGATGAATTTATTTTTGGTGAGAAGATTCTGGTTTGTCCAATACTTGAGCCGAATGCAAAAGGAAGAAGAATGTACATTCCAAGAGGTGAGTGGTACAATTTCTGGACCAATGAAGTTGTAGAAGGAGGTGATGAATTGTGGGTAGATGCAGATTTAGACAGTATGCCTGTATTTGTGAAGACCGGTGCTATTATTCCAAAGTATCCAATTCAGCAATATGTTGGCGAAATAGAAATTGAAGAATTAAAATTGGATGTATACTACAAAGAAGGGAAAGAAGAATCTGAAGTATACGAAGATGCACACGATGGATACGATTATAAAAAAGGAAGATATTCTAAAAGAACCTTCAAATTAATAGGTAAAGAAGATAGTTTAACCGTGCACCAGTTTAAAGGCGGAAAGTACATCACTCCATACGATAAATTCGAATTGAATTTTATCGGACTACCTTTTAAAATTTCTAAAATTAAGGTGGATAACGAAGAAATTCCTTTAGCTAATTTAAAAGATAATACATTGAGAATAACTAAGGATTTCACCAGAATAAAGGTGTCTTAGTATACTCAAAAGGTTAATAGAATAACTCCTTAGCAATGTTGTTAAGGAGTTTTTTTTGTTAGGAATCTTTTAATTTTCTTGTCAAATTACAGATATGCGCTAAAAAAATGAATACATCTATTTTGAAGAGGAAGCAGTCATCAAAGTAGATTTCATTGACCGGGATGCATGTCGTATAGGCGCAGAAATCTTACGCTACTTGATGCGCGACAAACAAACGTTCACTTTAATAATCTGCTTAAAAAATTGTATAGCTTTCCGTTAGTATCAATTCGCGGTCTTTAAAGATGCTCTATTTTATGAAATGTGTATATTTGGACATTATAAAATTATTATAAACCAACGATAAAAATGAAACTTTTAGAGAACAAAACAGCATTAATAACGGGGGCCACTCGTGGTATTGGAAAGGGTATTGCTGTAACATTTGCAAAACATGGAGCGAATGTGGCTTTCACATACAACTCATCTGTTGCTGCTGCGGAAGAATTAGAAAAGGAATTGACATCATACGGTGTTAAAGCAAAAGGATATCAATCAAATGCTGCAAATTTTGAAGCTGCTCAAGCACTTGCTGCTGATGTAGTAAAGGAATTTGGAGGAATAGATACCCTAATCAACAATGCAGGAATTACAAAAGATAACTTGTTAATGCGTATTTCTGAAGAAGATTTCGATTCCGTAATTGAGGTGAACCTAAAGTCGGTTTTCAACTTGACAAAAGCTGTAATTCGTCCGATGATGAAAAACAGAGCTGGCTCAATTATCAACATGAGTTCCGTAGTAGGATTAAAAGGAAATGCTGGACAAGCTAATTATGCTGCTTCAAAAGCAGGAATCATAGGATTTTCTAAATCAGTTGCTTTGGAATTAGGATCCAGAAATATACGTTCAAATGTGATTGCACCCGGATTTATTGAAACTGAAATGACAGCTAAATTAAATGAAGATGTTGTGCAGGGTTGGAGAGATTCAATTCCATTAAAAAGAGGAGGACAACCAGAAGATATTGCAAATGCGTGTGTCTTCTTAGCTTCTGATATGAGTTCGTACATTACAGGTCAGACTTTAAGCGTAGACGGAGGAATGTTGACTTAATATTTTATATTGGATAAGCTAACAATAATATTACTAGTAATAAGTGCTGTATTTGCAGTTGCGACTGCTTATTTTCAATATTTATTCAAAGAGAAAGAGAAAAGCCAATACCTGTATTGGCTTTCTTTTTTTAGAGCAAGTGCGCTCTTTTGCTTATTGTTATTACTCATTAACCCAAGTATAGAAAAAAACAACTTCAACAGCATTAAACCACGTTTAAATGTAGTAGTAGACAATTCAAAGTCTATTGATTTTTTGGACAATTCAACAGCTGTTGAAAATCACTTGAATAGGTTTAAAAATGCAGAAGACCTCTCTGAAAAATTCAACGTTCAATACTTTTTATTTGGAGGGAAAGTAGGAACTCTCGACACCCTTAGTTTCTCCGATAACTACACAGATTTGAGTCGTGTATTTTCTACATTATCGGACATAGGAAACGATGCTCAGGAAGCTATTGTGTTGATTACTGATGGAAATGAAACAGCCGGAAATACCAGTCTGAAAAGCGCTTCCAATGAAGTCGTTTACCCTTTAATTGTTGGAGATACCACTGTCTATGAAGATCTTTCCATTGATCGATTAAATGTGAACCCAACGACATTTATCAATAACAATGCTCCGGTAGAAATATTTGTAAATTACACCGGAACTTTTGCAATTACAAGGGAGTTGAGTTTATTTCAAAACCAGAAGAAAATTGCTTCAAAACCAGTAAATCTGAGTCGTACTCAAAATGCAACATCAGTATCTTTCTTTATCCCTGCGACGAAAGAAGGAAAACATTATTATTCAGCGCGCATTGAAGCCTTGGATAACGAAAAAAATAGAGAGAATAATGTGAAAAGTTTTGCATTGAATGTGATTCAGGAGCAAGCTAAGATTTTAATTTTGTCTGATGTGATTCACCCGGATTTAGGGATGTTGAAGTCAAGCATCGAATCTAAAAAAGAACGCGAAGTAAGTATAAAATCAACTGAAGACATCTTCGACTTAAATGAATTCGATTTGGTGGTCCTTTATCAGCCTACATCCGATTTTGAGTCTGCTTTGAAATTACTTGAAGAACGTGAAATTAATTATTTATTAATTTCGGGTCTGGAGACAGATTGGAATTTCTTAAATAAAGTGCAAACCCATTTTTTTAGAGAAACCATTGCTTCAGAAGAGAATTTTTCAGCACTATTTAACGAAGATTACAGCACATTCTTAACAGATCCTATTGATACAGATAAGTGGCCTCCTCTACAACATACCTATGGAAAGTTAAGTGTAAATCAGAGATTTAACACCTTATTATTCCAGAATATTGGTGGAATTCAAACCAAAGAGGCGATTCTCGGAACTTTTGAAATTGGAAATCAAAAGATTGGATTACTAATGGGTGAAAACACTTGGAGATGGCGCATGTACAGCTACAAACAAACAGGTTCGTTTGATATATTTGATGAATTTGTTTCCAATCTGATTCAATACCTATCCTCCAAAAAGCAAAAGAACCGACTTAATGTAAGTCATAAAGAGCTATTTTACGCTAACGAATCTGTTCAATTCACAGCCTCTTATCTTGATGATAATTTAAACTTTGATCCAAAAGCTCAGATTGAACTTATTATTAATAATACTGATGGAGATCTTAACAAGACGGTTCCGTTTACGACTTATACAAATACTTTTAAGGCCGAAATATCCGATTTACCTGAAGGAACCTATAATTATACAGTAAAGGTGTTAAATGAAGCTATTTCAAAAAGTGGTTCCTTTAAAGTCGCAGCCTACAATCTGGAAGAGCAGTTTAGCTCTTCACAATGGAGAAAATTGAGAACTGTTGCCGATGCATCAGGAGGGAAGCTCTATTTTGAAAATGATGGTGATCAACTCATCTACGATTTGTTATCAGATGATCGGTTTAAAATTGTTCAAATTTCTAAAAAGGAGAAAATACCTCTTATTGAATGGCAATTCTTATTGCTCGGTATTTTAATAGCCTTAACACTCGAGTGGTTCATCCGAAAGTATTTCGGAAAAATTTAGGATATTCTTTTCTACGATATTCGGGTCGTTTTACCTTGTAGTTTTGTATTTTTGATCGAAACTTAAATCTTTTTATAATGAGTAATAACGGACAATTACAATTTCCAAAGACATTAATGCCATTAATTCTTATTGGTATTTTTGCAATAATATTTTTATCAAAATCAACCGCAACTCTAGAAGCTGGTGAAGCAGGTGTATTGTGGAAGCGTTTTGATGGAGGAGTAGTAACAGATGGTAATACCTTAGGAGAAGGATTTCACTTCATTGCTCCTTGGAACAAGGTTTTCGTTTATGAAGTACGTCAGCAAGAATTGAAAGAAAAAATGCCTGTACTTTCTTCAAACGGATTAGAGATTATTTTAGAAGCTTCTTTATGGTATCAACCAGAATTTGAAAATTTAGGAAAACTTCACAAAGAAAAAGGAGAGCGTTATTTAGAACGTGTAATTCAACCTGCAATTCGCAGTGCTACGCGTTCAGTAGTTGGACGATACACTCCAGAACAACTGTATTCTAGTAAACGAGATGCTATTCAGGATGAAATTGAAGTTGAAACTAAAGTTATTTTAGCTGATCAGTATGTGAAACTTAACTCTGTACTAGTGCGCGATGTAACATTACCTCCTACAATTAAAGATGCGATTGAACGTAAATTAAAGCAGGAGCAGGAATCACTTGAGTATGAATTCAGATTGGTTACAGCGTCAAAAGAAGCTGAAAAAGTACGAATTGAAGCTCAGGGTAAAGCCGATGCTAACAGAATCTTAAGTGCTTCGCTAAATGATCAAATTCTTAGAGATAAAGGAATTGAAGCAACATTGAAGTTGAGTAATTCACCTAACAGTAAGATAATTATCATTGGAAGTGGAAAATCAGGAATGCCAATTATTTTAGGAAATCAATAACCTGACTAAATACGATCAAATAAAAAAAGCAACCTGGTGGTTGCTTTTTTTATTCTGGTCTTTTTGTACTTCCTTTTCGTACAGC
Organism: Flavobacteriaceae bacterium; assembly: GCA_964227255.1. Taxonomy (GTDB): domain Bacteria; phylum Bacteroidota; class Bacteroidia; order Flavobacteriales; family Flavobacteriaceae; genus Lutibacter. The sequence goes on along the minus strand of CAXQVI010000047.1, from coordinate 36,116 downwards.
CTTATAATTTTCATAACAGAGTAATACAGCTTCGACTAATTGCAAGTCGCTAGCCTGACGGATAAACTGATCTGAATAATTACATTCATTCAGTAATTCAGCCAAATCTTCCGAATCTAAATCCAGGTATTCCATCATGATTTCTCTATTCTCCGAGCTCTCTAATAGACGGCGTAAATTATCATCATCACGCAATTTTTTAAGCTTTTTAAGCTGCTTTGGCTTAGTTCCAAAGCGGTTGTAGACAAAATCGATTGGATTGGTTAATGCGGCAATTGCGGAAGAGTACGTTCGAGGTTTACGAACTCCGACCTCATAGGTTTGAGAGATTCCGTTGATATGTATTCGTGCATATTTATCTTTTGGAACATTTTTCGCATCAATTTCTAAAACACCAATAAGCTTATGCGATTGTACTACAACTTCATCAATTTGTTCCGCTTTTTCATGCAACTCGATAACAAGTTCATTTCCTTTTAAAAGATCATTCGTGATTTTCAGTTTGATTGATTGAAATCCAACATAAGAGACGTAAAGCGTATCATTTAACTTCGTCGTGATTTCAAAAAATCCATCATCGTTTGAAATGGTTCCAATAACTGAATTCAAGTTAAACAAATGTGAACCCCTTAACGCGTTTTTACTAGCGTAATCAATTACCTGCCCTTTCAACGAAACCACTTCGTCTTGCACCAAACTATCGATTGTAATTTCCTGTGCAAATCCAGTGGTAGCAACGGCTAATAATAAAACGGTAATAATATTTTTGATCATATTTGCAATGATACTAATTAAAAGGGAATTAGTATACAAAAATTATCCCAAATTAACCTTTCATTATGGGGCAGATAAAAGCGGAATATGCGTATTTATGATTTTAAAAGAATTTGTAATTTTATGTATAGTGCTCAGTTTAAAAAATTACAATTAAAGAAGAAAGAACCTTTTATTAGATGAAAAGGATTGAGTTCACTACAAAAATTTAAAGTAGTCTATTAAGAATAATTAAAGATTTATGAGTAGTTATATATTATTTAATGCTACGAACTAAGTTTTTCTTGAATTGGTGTAATTAATACTTAATTTTACGACCAAGCGAATACTAAAAAAACAAACAATGAATTATTTTATATCTCTTTTTTCAATTTTAACACTAAGCATTGCTGCCATGAATACTTCAATTTACGAATCGAATATTTCAATAAAAGATATTGATGGAAACGAAATAAATTTCAATGATTTTAAAGGAAAGAAATTACTGATAGTAAATGTAGCTTCTAAATGTGGGTACACGCCTCAGTATGAAGATTTACAAGCATTATATGACGCTAACAAAGATGATTTAATAATTATTGGAGTGCCTTGCAATCAGTTTGGAGGACAAGAACCGGGTTCGGCCATGCAAATTAAATCGTTTTGTGAACAAAACTATGGAGTGCAATTTTTGATCACTGAAAAAGTTGATGTTAAAGGAGACAACCAGCATCCTTTATATGCTTGGTTAACATCAAAATCGAAAAACGGAAAATTAGATAGTGAAGTGAAATGGAATTTCCAAAAATATTTACTTTCTGAAGATGGTGAATTATTAGATATGTTTCCTTCCAGAGTAAAGCCAACAGGTGAAGAAATTGCAAATTATTTGAAATAAATAATGTTTAGCCTTAAAGGCTAGTGCGACTTATATTTATAACTACAAGGTGTACCCTCGAGAAATCGGGGGTATTTTTTTACCTTAACACTTTGAAAAATCAATCGCCATTAAATCGCCATATATAAATTGATAATTCAAATCCTCTTTCAACGTTTTGTTGGAAATAATCTTATACATCAATTTATTCGATTCCTGAACTTTTGGAGCCGAATAACCTAAGTCAAGACTGGCTTTGGTGTAAAAATCCTCTTTGGTTGGATGTGTATCTGCTGTTGCATTGTATTGCTTACTTACAACCTTCTTATCTATCAATCTCTGAATTATCGCAATACAATCGTCGCGATGAATCATATTTACAAAGGTCTTAGGATTCGAAATGGCTTTATATCTGAAAAAGTTCGCCGGCTTTCTATCGTAGCCAAACAATCCCGAAAATCGCAGAATCGTAGTTTTTTCGGGAATATGCTCCAGAAACAATCGTTCTATTTGGGCTATAGGAGAATTATTGGTATTAGCGAGGGCATCGATTTCACAATTACAAAAATCGAACACCGAAGTTGAACTGATAAAAATGACCTGTTTAATAGCTGAATTTGAAAGCTGAATCATTAAATTTTTAAAAGCCTCAATATCCTTAGAAGTAATTGCAATTATCAGTACATCACAACTTAAAAAATTACTTGGCAGCCGACTAGTCGCGCTAATGGCAATTTCATCGACCTGATAGCCTTTGGAAGTTAATTCCCCTTTTTTAATTATACTACTTGTTGATAGACCTATTTTATGCCCCTGACTTATTAAGGCATCTGCCAACGGAATTCCCAACCAGCCACTCCCTAAAATACTAATGTTTTTATGCATTCTACAAAGTTAGTCCTTCTATTTGTTCTCAGTAATTTCTGTGTAAAACTAAACTCGAAATGTGAATAAGTCTACTGTTCTTAAATCATTTTATGTTCCATTTTTGAATCATGAAAAAATCTCTTTTATAAGAATAAAATTTATTTATAAAGGAAAACCTTTTACGATCATTCCTTTCTCGTCCATTTAAGTACACTTTATATCAATAAAAATCATAAGTTTAATAGTAAATTAAAACTTCAATATATACCTTTATTGTATATTTATTTGTTCATGAAAACTTCAATCACCCTCATAATCGCCCTCTTCGGATTCATTTTACTTTCAGCTCAAAACGGACAAATTTCTGGTGAAATTTCCTTAACTCATAGTGCTGGACCAGGAGCTGGGGCTGAATTAGTATTAAAAGGAACATCTTTAGGAGCCGTATCTGCTGATGATGGGAAGTATGTTATTGATGGCATCTCTCGTGGGAACTATAATTTAGAAATTAGCTTCCCAGGAATCCCTGAGAAGAAAATCATTAATTTGAATGTAGATTCCAATCAGAAAATCATTCTAAATTTTGAGTTCTGTTATACTCAAAACGTCAAGAAGAAATGTCCGGCATGCACAAAGTCTTCCAATGCTGTTAAAATTATGTACGGGACACCTTCGGAAAAAGAACTAAAGCGAATAGAAAAAGGAGATGCAAAACTATTGCCTTTTGAACACTCAAATTGTGCTCCGACGTACTATTGTAAAAAGTGCAAACTAGAGTTTTAATACTTCAAAAACGCTGACTTTTAAAAGCTTACAGAGTATTTTATTGAAATAGCTGAAATTCAATAAGTTAAATAAATCGATTATCTTTAAAGAAATAGTACTAACTGATCAAATCTTTAAAGATGAAAACCAATCATTTAAGCGTAAACAGACGCGCATTTATCCAGAAAACATCATTATTTACGTTAGGTGCAGGGGCACTGCTAACCATGCCTGCAAGTGCCTCAAATGCAACATTTACTCAGGAAGGTATTAATATTATGGGTCCAAAAGAAGGGTATAGCCCTCATATTGGAACCTTGGTATCCATGATGGATTGGATGCGTATGGTAATTCTAATGCCCGTGAAGGGCATGAGTATGTCCGACCTAGATTATTTAGTTGATGACAAAGCGAATTCTATTGGTGCAATGTTATGGCATCTTGCTGCGACAGAACGTTTTTATCAGATTCATACCTTCGAAAACAAACAGTGGGGCGATTGGAGTAGCGAAGATGATAACTTATGGAGCACTGCCATGGGACTAGGAGATAAAGGTCGAAAAGAGATCAAAGGAAACAATCTTGATTTCTATCTGGAAAAGCTGAGCTCCGTTCGAGAAAATACTTTAAAAGAGTTTGCGAAAAGGGATGATGAATGGTTGTTTAAAATCGATCAAGAATTTCCATGGGGTCCAACGAATAATTACTGTAAATGGTTCCATGTGTGCGAACACGAATCCAATCACAATGGACAATTTAAATTCATTAAAAGTAGATTGCCAAACGCTTAGTTGACCTTTTTTTTATTTATTTCATCAAATAAGTATTCCTGATAATACTGCACTTGAGTAACTTAAATACATCAGCCTGAACTTAAAAATTACCGATTCGATTCATATGTATTTTAGCAATAATGAACGAGCAAATAACTGAAAATCAATCAATAAAATTTTTTTTAGTTAAAATTTTGTACATTGGGCTTACCCAAGAGAACTAAATCTTAAGCAAATTTTACTTTTGCTTATTATAATGATTTTCCCCTTACAATTTTTTATCAATTATCGGCCATTAAGGCCAGTTTTTTTACTAACCAAAAAAATAAATTATGTACAAAAAAATTGCACAGGCAATGTTATTTGCCGTATGCATCTTTGGAATGGTATTTACCGTTTCAGCACAGGAAAAATCTTATGTAATGTATGAGAGTATCACATTAGTGCCAGACAACACTAATCTCAAAGTACTAAGTGATAACATGAGAAAACACAATCAAAAATACCACAATGAAGGTCCGCATCAGGCATTTGTTTACAATATTGCTACAGGTCCTAATTTTGGAAAAGTCGTATGGGAAATGGGTCCACTAACTTTTTCTCATCTAGATTCTAGGCCTTCAGATGATGGTCATAATGAAGACTGGAGGGATAATGTTCTTGCCTATGTTAAAGAAATAGAGAACAGAGAATATTGGAAAAAAAATGATGAATTCTCTGTAGACAGCAGTAATCCCGATAAGCAACCGAACTACTTATATATACGTTATTTTGAAGTAGTTAAAAATGAAGGTCATAATATAGACCGACTTTTTAAACAGGTGAGTGAAACCTTTAAAGCTATGGAGGGTGATAATCCTTGGGGAATGTTTGACAATTTATTTCGTCAGGGAGATTTAGGTCGACATATTGCTACCGTTACTCAATTTGATAAATGGGCAGAAATGGATGTAGACATGAAGTTTAAAGAAACTTTTATTAAGGTTCACGGTGAAAGTGAATGGGATGTTTTTCTTGAAAATATGAACGATTCATTTTCAAATTCCTGGGATGAAATATGGAGATACAATGCCCATATGAGTGGGAAATAATAAAATAAACTCAATAAAAAGCCACTTTTAGTGGCTTTTTTTATTTCTAAATGATTCCCTACACCATCTGAAGTTCATATTATGATAGCTTTCTTTTCAGATGAAACTAATTGGTTTATTGGGTGGGTTGATAAAACAATCTTTTGATTCGAACTACTTTATTAAGATTTGCACATAGGTGAAAATTCCATTCATTGAAAAGTTTGAAAGGCTATTTTTCTTTTTTATAAACAAAACAAGGATTCAATTCTACACCTTCAGGAAAGTTTGGATAATCAAATTCAGCAAAGTACTGCATCCCGATTTTCTTCATAATATGTATTGATGGAGTGTTTTGATGAACAGCAACAGCGTACACTTCAGAAATATTTAAAGTATTGAACGCATAGTCTAAGCAGGCCTGTGCACCTTCAGTAGCATAACCTTTTCCTTGAAATTTAGTCGCTAAACGCCAACCTATATCAACGCCTGGTGTAAAAGGAGCTTCGTAAGTTTGATAACAGATTCCGATAAATCCTATGCAGTTTTCGGTTTCCAGTTCATCAACGGCAAAATAGCAATAGCCATATTTTTTAAAATGCTTTTGCATACGCTTTACGAAATCTGATGTTTCTTCTAAGCTGAGAATAGAAGGAAAGTACTTCATAACTTTAGGATCGCTACTCACGGTATGCATGGCTGGAATATCTTCATCAGTCCAGTTTCTGAATCCTAGGCGTTTTGAAGTGAATAAATAAGACATTATTCTTTTTCTTCAATAATTAAAAATACGGCTGTGCTGTCTCCAACATTCAAAACATTGTGAATAGAAATTTCATCCTTAGACCAGGAATAACCTCCAGGAACATCGACGACATTAACAGAACCGTCTTCAGCAGTCATTTCAAAACGACTCCCTTTAAGCGTATATCCAGTATGTGGCAGGTGATAGTGCTTTTCATGTCCGACACCAGGAGGGAAGGTACATTTTAAAGTACGAGTCTTTTTGGTTTCATTCAGAATTTCACAGACTTTCTTTCCACCCCAGCCAGCTTCATAAGGGTCTGGCAGGTCCGGAGTTTGTTTGCATGAAACAATTAATCCCAGAACTACAATGATACTCAATGCTCTCATGAATCACTTTCTTCTGCTCTTGTCAGAAGGTTTTGGTTCATCTTTTTGGTAGTCTTAGCTCCAAGTTCTTTGATACGTTCTACACGTTTTATCAGATTTCCTCTTCCTGTTAATTTTTTCATGGAAGAATCGTAAGAACCCTGTACCGTCTTTAACTGGTTACCAACCTTAATTAAATCGTCTGTCAAATTTACAAACTGATCGTATAATTTACCGGCCTGATCAGCAATTTCAAGTACGTTTCTTTTCTGATTTTCCTGACGCCACATCGATGAAACAGTACTTAGCGTAGCTAACAAAGTTGAAGTGGAAACCAGTACCACATTTTTATCCAAGGCCTCCAAGTATAAGTTTTGAATTTCACTTAAAGCCAGCATTAATGCAGGTTCCACTGGGACAAACATCAAAACATAATCAGGAGAATTGATTTCGTATAAAGCTTCATATTTCTTGTCGCCCAACTCTTTAAAGTGCTTCCGAATACTTTCAATATGTTTTTTTAAATGGGCTTGTTTTAAATTCTCATCTTCTTCAGAAACATAGGATTCATAAGCAGTTAATGAAACTTTTGAATCGATAATCAAATGCCTGCTGTCAGGTAAATTAATTACAAAATCAGGTTTTTTCAGTTTATTATCCTCATCGCGGTAACCACCTTGTGTAGTATAATGCACTTCTCTTAGCAGATTTGCCTTTTCGAGTAATAATTCTAACTGCGTTTCACCCCAGTCGCCCTGAGCTTTGCTATCGCCTTTTAAAGCATTTGTTAAGTTGATGGCTTCCTTACTCATCTGAACATTTAATTCTTTTAAACCGACGATCTGCTGACGCAAGGCTGCATGGTAGTCGATACTTTCTTTATGAGTCTTATCGACTTTATCTTCAAATGTTTTGATTTTTTCCTGAAGTGGGTTTAAAATAGTCTCCATATTCACCTTGTTTTGTTCGGTGAAGGTTTTGCTTTTTTCTTGAAGGATCTTATTAGCAAGCAGCTCAAAATCCTTTGCAAATTGTTCTCTTAGTTTAGAAACTTCTTTTTTATGTTCCTCGAGTTTTTCATTCGCATATTCAATAGCTGCACGATCTTGAGTTCGCTCTATTTCTAGTTCATGCTTTTCAGTTGATAGTTGTTTTACTGACTCAGACAACTCCTTTAAATCATTGATGTTATTGTCTCGTTCCTGAAGTAACACTTCATACTTTACAGTCAGTTCTGAAATCTCTTTTTCAAATGTGTTTTTTGTCTTAAGAGATCCTATATAAAACCCCATAGCAAGGGCGATTAGACCGACAATTATACTTGCAATTACAATTTCCATGTTTAATTAAAATTTATAATACTATAACCTTTTTCTTGATAGCTCATTAAAGTTGTGATAGCAGAAACAGCCATTTTTACATTCGGGTTTACATCTGTCTTCGACGTACCCCTTGCATTAATCGATTGTCCGCACACATAGACTTCAACTCCAGCTTCCACTAGTTCGTTAATTAATGCGTAATCGGGATTCTCCCTGTCAAACGTCATTTCGAAAGCAGATTCAGATAAAACACTTGATGTAGCACCTCCATGAATGATTAACACTGTTTTCAAGTTTTCAAGCGGAACTCCCTGTTTTCCGTGCATATTCAAATGCCTTGCAACAGTAACTAACAGCGGATTCACCTGATTCTTTTTACTCTCATCTGAATACACATCAAAAATAACTTTGTGCTCTTTGTTAATATCTAAGGACAAATCCGGAGTCTCAATACTAAAAGATTTTCCAAAATTCTTCACATAAGGACCCGTAGTTGCTTTTTCCTGTGAAAATACTGAGAAACAAAGTATTAGCGTAAAAAAAGACAGTGTCGTTTTCATGATTGGCGATTGTGGTAGTTGGCTTTTAAACTAAAGTTAAATTTAAGATTATTATTTTTGGAACTAAACGCTTACATTTAAAATTCGTTTTAAGTTATCAACACTCATTTATGAAGCTATTAGCACAATTAATTTTATTCAAAATTTGGGGGTTTAAAAAGGAAGGGAACTTCCCAAAAGACCTTAAGAAATATGTGATTATCGCAGCTCCGCATACCCATTGGCTCGATTTTCCATTAGGAGTAATGATTAAATATGCTACAGGGATACCAGCTAATTATATTGGAAAAGCGTCACTTTTTAAACCACCTTTTGGCTGGATTTTTAAATCTTTAGGAGGAGCTCCAGTGGATCGCTCTAAAAGCTCAAATAGAGTAGAGGCTATTGCAAATATTTTTAAGGAGCGAGATCAATTTATCTTAGGTTTGTCTCCTGAAGGTACACGACAAAAAGTAACTGAGTGGAAAACCGGATTTTATTACATTGCTAAAGAAGCTGGAGTTCCGATTGTAATGGTGACCATGAATTTTGGTGATAAAGAATTTAAAATCTCCGAACCATATTATCTTACAGACAACAAGGACGAAGATTTTAAAGTTTTTTATGAGTATTTCAAGGATGTTAAAGGAAAAATCCCTGAATTTAGTTAGCCTTGTAGAACGGTAAGCGAACTACTTTGGCTGGGATTGCCTTTTTACGAACCTGAATAAAAATTTCTGTATCTCTTTTCGCAAATGGTTTTGTTACATAACCTAAACCGATTCCTTTTTTCATAGAAGGACTCATGGTGCCTGAAGTTACATTCCCAATTTTGTTTCCTTCGGCATCAACAATATCATATCCTTGTCTAGGAATTCCTTTTTCTGTGATTTCAAAAGCAACTAACTTACGCGTTACCCCATTCTCTTTTTGCGCTTTCAATGCTTCAGAATTTGTAAAATCTTTCGTGAACTTAGTAATCCATCCCAAACCTGCTTCAATAGGTGAAGTCGTATCGTCAATATCATTCCCGTACAAACAGAATCCCATTTCTAAACGTAAAGTATCTCTTGCCGCTAAACCAATAGGTTTAATATCATGAGCAGCTCCAGCTTCAAAAACAGCCTTCCAGATAGCTTCAGCATCTTCATTCTTAAAGTAGATCTCGAACCCTCCTGAACCTGTATATCCTGTTGCAGAAATAATCACGTCAGATCTTCCTGCGAATGTTCCTGTTTCAAAAGTGTAATACTTCATGTCATGGACATTGATAGCAGTCAAAGATGCAATAGCTTCAGCTGCTTTCGGTCCTTGGATTGCTAGTAACGAGATATTTTCAGATACGTTTTCCATATCAACCCCTAAATCGTTTTTACCTGCAATCCAGTTCCAGTCTTTCTCAATGTTTGAAGCATTAACTACAAGTAAATACTCGTCGCTTTTAATTCTGTAGACAAGCAAGTCATCTACAATTCCTCCTTCTTCATTAGGCAAGCACGTGTATTGAACCTTTCCGTCAGTTAAAACGGAAGCATCGTTTGAAGTCACTTTTTGAATCAATGCAAGGGCATTCTTCCCTCTTAGATAAAATTCACCCATATGTGATACATCAAACACTCCAACTCCTTTTCTCACTGTTTCGTGCTCTGCATTCACTCCTTCGTACTGCACAGGCATATTGTATCCGGCAAAAGGAACCATTTTAGCTTCCAAAGCCTCATGTATATTAGTTAACGCTGTATTTTTCATGTAAAAAATTTTGTGAGGCTAAAGTACTAAAAGAAACAGATACTCGGATAATATTAACTTATCATTTTAAAATGAGATATTGATATGCTTAGATATTTCAAACCGAAGTTAACTTACTGATTTATAAATTGTTAAATTTTTATTAAAATTAGCAAATGGAATCATTTTTATTATATTTGCATCGTGTTTGTTTAAAAGTTTGTAGATGTATAAGAGTTTCGTTAGGGTTTTAATAATTGCTATTGTTTTATTTTCATTCGATTTAAGGGCTAAGGATTCCACAAATCCTATCATTTTAGGTGATGATTTTCATAAAGAACGTCGAGATGCCTTAAGAGAAATGATGCCTAAAAATAGTGTTGCCGTTTTTTTCGCGAACCCTGTCAGAAACAGATCAAATGATGTAAGTTATATATACCACCAAGATCCTAATTTCTACTATTTATCCGGTTACAAAGAACCACATGCTGTCTTATTAGTTTTTAAGGGAGATGAAAAGGTTGAAGGCACTAAAGTAGAAGATGTCATCTTTGTTCAGGAAAAGAATAAAGAAAAGGAGATGTGGACTGGAAAGCGCATGGGAATTGAAGGCGCAAAAGAACAGTTAGGATTTAAAGCTGCTTTTAATGGAGATCAGTTTAAATATATAGATATCGATTTTAATAAGTTCGATAAGATTCTTGTTGATGAATTACCAGCAGACGTTCGAAACACTAAAAATCCTGCCGATTTATTTGATTTAATTGAAACTTTTAAGACGAAGTCGTCTTATGATGTGAATTCAATTGCAGCCATGCCTAAGAAGACAGATAAAATGTATCCAATAAAGGAGCCTAAATTTGATGCACAGACGTTAAAAAAGTTTATGGCAACACTCAGAGAGGTGAAAACTGACAAAGAAATTGCCCTGATAAAAAAGGCTGTTGAAATTTCTGCAATTGGTCAATTGGAAATGATGAAAGCAATGCATCCGAATATGTCAGAATTAGAAGCGCAGGGAGTCCATGAATTTATTTACAAAAAATATGGTGCAGCTCATGAAGGATATCCTTCAATAGTAGGAGCAGGGCATAATGGATGTATTTTGCACTATGAAGATAATGCAGAACCAATGGTAGGTGATTCAAATCTTGTCTTAATGGATTTGGGAGCTGAATATCACGGTTACACCGCCGATGTTACCAGAACAATTCCTTCGAATGGAAAATTTACTGATGAACAACGAGCAATCTACGATATTGTGTACCTAGCTCAAGAGGCCGGTATTGCTGAGTATACAGTTGGAAACAGCATGTATGCGCCTCGCAGAGCGGCTCAAAAAGTAATCAATCAGGGTTTATATGAATTAGGAATCATCAGTTCAGTTGACGCACGTCATAATTACCTGCCTCATGGAACTACACATCACATTGGATTGGATGTTCATGATCCAGGGAACTACGACAAGTTTGCTGCAAATATGGTGGTGACTATGGAGCCTGGAATATATATTCCTGAAGGAAGTCCATGTGATGAAAAATGGTGGGGTATTGCTGTTCGAATCGAAGATGATATCCTCGTAACCAAAGATGGCCCGGTGAATTTGTCTTATATGGCGCCAAGAACTTCAAACGACATCGAAGAAGCCATGAAAGAAGAAAGTATCCTGAATAGTTTTACATTACCAACTTTAGACGACTAACGAATCTAAAGCTTGTTTCCAGTCATTTATTAAATCGTCTATATGCTCAATTCCAACGGAAACTCTGAGCAGGTTTTCAGGTGTCTTACTGTCAGGTCCCTCCACTGATTTACGGTGTTCAATCAAACTTTCTACACCTCCTAAACTGGTTGCAGTAGTAAATAATTCTAATTTGTTCGAAACGGCTACAGCTTCACTGACACCTCCATCAACTAGGACAGAAATCATTCCTCCATAATGAATACCATTGTATTGTTTTAAGACAATTTCGTGTTGCGGATGACTTTCAAGTCCAGGGTATAATACCGCAGCTACCTTTGGGTGACTTTCTAAAAATTTAGCTAATAAATACGCATTTGAACTTTGTTTTTCAATGCGTAATGCCAGTGTTTTGACCCCACGACTAATCAGCCAGGAATCAAAAGGTGCTTGCACTGCGCCTGACAAGGTTTGAACAGCTTTTATTTTTTCTGAAAGAATACTGTCATTTGCAACCAATGCACCACCAATTACATCGCTATGCCCACCAAAATACTTGGAAGAAGAATGCATTACAATATCAACACCAAAATTTAATGGGTTTTGCAGGACTGGAGTCGCCCAGGTATTGTCGACACAACTCAGAATACTATGCGATTTACAAATTTCAACGACAGCTTGTATGTCGGTTATTTTAAGCAGCGGATTCGACGGACTTTCCATCCAGATAAGAGCCGTTTCTGGTTTTATAGCTTTTTTAACCAATTTAAGATTGGTCATATCTACTAAATCAAACTGAATTCCCCAGCCAGAACAAACATCTGCTAATAGTTTTCTTACGGCATAATAGACATCATCCGGAATCAATATATGATCTCCGCTTTTTAAAGTTTGAAGTACAGTGCTAATTGCAGCCATTCCTGAGGAAAAAGCAAAGCCATGAGCTCCGTTTTCAAGATGTGCTATAGCTTTTTCGAGTTGTTCTCTGTTTGGATTGTTATGACGAGCATAAATAAGTTCGTCGTTATATGAGCCATCCTCATTGCGTTTGTATGTACTACTCAAATAAATAGGGGTACTTACCGGATTGGTATTTGAATTTGACTTATGGGTAAGCTCTATTGCTCTGGTTTCAAAACGTTTTTTTTCACTCATAAGACTTATTTTACTCTGGTATAGTGAAATGTAACTTCTTGTTGTTCGCCTTTATCACTTACTACGACATACATCATTAATTCATTTTCAGAAATAAGATCAAAAGTGAATCCATCGAAATAAGCTTTGTTTTTCTCCAGTTTTACTAATGGAAAATCAACTGTTTCATTCTTTTCTTCCCATCCTTTTAAATCGCCATGAAAATGCTTTAGCTGCAAAATCACCGTTTCTCCAACCTCACGAAGGATTTCCAATTCATAAAAGCTAGTTTTGCCATCAGTCACCAATTTAAAGGAACCCATCATAGACTCTCCTAAAGGTGGAGTCCACATTTCTTCTACAATTCCTCCAAAGGCTTCGCCTTTCCAGTGACCTGCAATCCATGCAAAGTCTTCTATTTTCGCTTTTGGAGAGCCTGTATTTTCGTCATACTGCATCGTGTTTTGTCCAATAACATGCATGGATAGCATTAATAAACAAAGGATAGTTAGCTTTTTCAAAATATTCAGATTTACTTCGATGAATTTAGTAAATAGTTTTTTAATCCATCATAATCTGAAATTTGAATTGCTACTTTTTCTTTATCTATAACCTCTTTAATCTGATCAGGGTACGTAAGCTTTTCTTTAACGACAGGTTCTACAACATCTAAAAATTTAATTGGATGTGCTGTTTCCAGGAATACTCCGTGTTCACTTTCATGAATTCCGTATTTTTTCAATCCTAAATAACCAACAGCACCATGAGGATCCGATATATAATCTGCTTGCTTGTAAAGCTGTTCCATCATCGATTTCGTTTCTTCATCTGTAAAAGAGTAGGAGTTGAACAACGCTTTTAAGGCTTCTGAATCTTTATTAAACAATTCCAGAATCCGTACAAAATTACTTGGATCTCCAACGTCCATAGCGTTAGAAATTGTAGCGTGAGATGGTTTTGGGTTGTAATTCCCTGTCAGCAGAAATTCAGGGACTGTAGCGTTTATATTGGTACTTGCGATAAACTTTTTTACGGGTAACCCTAGACGCTGTGCCATCAAACCTGCACAAATATTTCCAAAATTCCCGCTTGGAACAGAAAACACAAGCGCTTTATGTTTGTTCTTTAACTGCTTGAAAGCGAAAAAATAGTAAAACATTTGAGGCAGCCAGCGCGCAACATTGATTGAATTTGCTGAAGTCAACTTTAATTTATTAAGAATAGCCTCATCCAAAAAGGCTGATTTCACCATAGCCTGGCAATCGTCAAAGGTTCCATTAACTTCAAGCGCAGTAATATTTTTACCAAGTGTTGTAAGCTGTTTTTCCTGGACTTCGCTGACTTTTCCGCTTGGATATAAAATCACGACTCGCACACCTTCAACATCTAAAAAGCCGTTTGCCACTGCACCTCCAGTATCTCCAGATGTTGCAACAAGTACTGTTACTTCTTTTAAGGATTGATCCTGTTGCTGAAAATGACCTAAACACCTTGCCATGAAACGCGCTCCAACATCCTTAAACGCCATTGTTGGTCCGTGAAATAACTCAAGAGCACTTGTGTTATCGTCAATTTTCACCAATGGAAAATCAAAGCACAATGTATCATTAATGATTGCTTTTAAAGATTTCTCATCAATTTCATCTCCAACAAATTGTTTGATTACCTGAAAAGCAATTTCATCATTTGAAAAGTATTCAATATGTCGAAAAAACGCCTGGTCCAGTTGTTTTATTTCTGAAGGAAAATACAAGCCCTTATCGGGTGCTATTCCTCTTATAACAGCATCTTTAAAGGATGCATTGGGTGCTTTATGATGTAAACTGTAATAGTTCATTTTTATAATTTTTTAATCCCTGATGGGTTGATTGAGGAAATATGTATATCGTATGGAATTCCTATTTTATCATATACTTGCTTCATCGCGACCTTAACGTTTTCAGCATCTGAAGCACTTTTACTTAAAGCAAAGATTGAAGGTCCTGAACCTGAGATTCCACAACCCAAAGCACCTGCCTTTTTAGAGGATTTCACTACAGCATCATATGCAGGAATGAGAATAGAACGCACAGGTTCTACAATTTTATCTTCCAGAGAGCGACCAATTAAATCATAGTCTTCCATAAACAATCCGCTAACCAAACCTGCTACATTTCCCCATTGGGCAATAGCATCTTTTAAGGTGACATGACTTCTTAAAATTTCTCTTGCAGTGGCCGTTTTTACTTCAATTTGAGGGTGAATTACTGTCACAACCAGATTTTTTGGAACATTTAAATTGATAAGGTCTAACGGTTCATAGCTTCGTACCAGTGTGATTCCTCCTAGTAGCGCAGGCGCGACATTGTCGGCGTGGGCGATTCCAGAAGATAATTTTTCCCCTTCCATTGCAAATTTGACCAATTCAGCAGAGGTGAAGGGCGCATCTAACAATTGGTTAATCGCCCATACAGCGCCAGCAGCGCTTGCTGCGCTACTACCAATTCCACTTCCTGGCTTGATGTTTTTATATATTTCAATTTCAAATCCGTAATCAATATCCACTTTTGATAATAGTGCCATTGCAGCAATACCAGCCACGTTTAAATGCGCCTCTAAAGGCAGTTTTTGTCCGACAATCTTTGTGATTCGCACTCCTTTTTCATCCGATTTGCGAATAATCATTTCATCCCCTACATTGTCCAAAGCGAGTCCGAGGACATCAAATCCGCAGGAAATGTTGGCAATAGTCGCAGGAGAAAATATTTTAATTTCATTCATGACTTAATTTGTTGAAATTCGTATGATATCTGCAAAAAGACCTGAGGCAGTTACTTCAGCACCAGCACCAGCTCCTTTTATAATTAGTGGTTGATCCACATAACGCTTAGTATAAAACAACACAATATTGTCTTTTCCGTCTAAATTATAAAATGGATGCTCTTTAGGAATTTGCTGCAAACCGACTGCTGCTTTTCCATTATCAAAACTCGCTACATATTTCAATCTACAATCTTTATCCGCAGCATTCTTGTGCAGCTCCGCAAAAAATTGCTCTTCCTGCTTAAGGGTCTCTAAAAAATCCGGAACCGAATCAGCCTTTACAGAAGATGCTGGTAAAAATGACTTGTTTGCAATGTCGCCCAATTCCAAAGCATAACCACTTTCTCTGGCCAAAATCAAAATCTTTCGCATCACATCAACACCACTTAAATCGATTCGTGGATCAGGCTCTGTATATCCTTCATCTCCCGCTTGCTCCACCACATCAAAGAATGGCTTTTCGGCAGATAAATTATTGAATATAAAATTCAAACTTCCAGATAAAACCGCTTGAATTTTTGTGACTTTATCACCCGAAGCAACCAAATTTTTCAACGTATCTATAATTGGCAATCCAGCACCAACATTGGTTTCATATAAAAATGAAGCACTGTACTCTTTTGCAAGTTGCTTTAAGTTTTTATAACGATCTAGCTCTGATGAACAGGCGATTTTATTACAAGTCACAACCGACACACTTTCCTTTAAAAAGAGCTCATATAAGTCGGATATTTCTTCATTCGCAGTATTGTCGATAAAGATACTGTTGCGCATATTTAACTCTTTCACGCGTTGCATAAACTCGTCCATATCAAGTTTATCTCCTTGATTTAAAAGTTGTGGTTTCCACGATTCCAGTTGTATCCCTTCATCATTAAAAAGCATCTTTTTTGAATTTGTCAGGGCTACCACTCTCAGCTGCAGGTTCAACTCTTCCATCAAGTATTCTTGTTGTGAATGAATTTGACCTAGGAGTTTTCCACCAACATTCCCAACACCTACAATAAATAAGTTGAGCTGCTTTGTCTGATTTTCAAAAAATTCAGAGTGCAGGGTATTCAAAGCTTTTTTAACGTCTTTTTTCGAGATAACCGCGGAGATGTTCATTTCTGAAGCCCCCTGAGCAATAGCGCGTATGTTTACATTATTTTTCCCAAGAGTACTGAACATTTTACCGCTAATACCCTGGTGGCTCTTCATTTTATCTCCAACAAGCGCCACAATAGCTTGTTCCTTTTCAATAGCCAATGGTCTAATAGCTCCCTTTTCAATTTCAAATTGAAACTCTTTTTCTACGACTGATTTTGCTAATGCAGCCTGATCATCATTTACAGCAAAACAAATGGAATGCTCAGACGAAGCCTGCGTAATTAATGCGACATTGATTTGAACTTCGCTTAACGACTTGAACAATCGCATAGAAATCCCAGGAATACCAATCATTCCAGAACCTTCAAGCGTGCATAAAGCCATGTGATCGATATGACTGATTCCTTTTACAGGAAAATTATTACTGGAAGATTTCGTAATTAAAGTACCATCTGAGTTCGCATCGAACGTATTTTTGATACAAATTGGGATTTCCTTTTTTAATACAGGTTGAATCGTAGGAGGATAGAGCACTTTTGCTCCGAAGTGCGACAATTCCATTGCCTCTTCGTAAGAAATATTCTTTATTGGGAATGCCTGCTTTACCAGTTTAGGGTTGGCCGTAAACATACCGCTCACATCTGTCCATATTTCAAGAACTGTAGCATCTATTGCAGAAGCATAGATCGCTGCAGAATAATCTGACCCTCCACGTCCGAGTGTTGACGTTTCACCGTTCTCAGTTTGAGCGACAAACCCAGGTGATACTACAATCTGATGCTGATTGGAATTGGCAAAATGCGCTATTTTTCTATCTGATACTTCAAATTGAACTGTTGCTTTGTTAAAATTAGCATCTGTCAAAATTAATTCCTGTGAATTCTTATACACAGCATCTAGTTTCTGATATTTCATCGCTTCAGAAATGATAAAAGACGAAAGCATCTCCCCAAAACTCATGATTTTATCGGATGTCTTTGGAGATAATTCCTTTAGAAGAAAGATGCCTTCTAACAGACTTTCCAGTTCGTTCAATTGTTTTTTAACCTCGCTCAATACAGTTCCATGGTATTGAATTGGGATTAGATCTCTAGTGACCTCAACATGACGCTCTTCAATAGATTTAAATAGTTTATGGTAATCAGGATTTCCATTACATGCTTGCAAACTTGATTCTATAAGTAGGTCTGTGACACCTCCAAAGGCAGATACAACCACCCATACTTGCTGTTTGTAAGCATTTTCTTTTACAATAGCTATTACCTTATTTATAGTTGATGAATTGGCTACAGACGTTCCGCCAAATTTTAAGACTTTCATAATTTTTACTTTAATGATATTATTTTGAATACATTATTCCTTGTCTCGTTCTTACGAAATCGAATAATTAGCTGGATAATATGTATGAAAATAACCCCTAAAGGGTAATTGTAGTTGTAGCAATAGTGCGACCAAACACAGGCGTGTTTGTCAAAGAATTAGTACGTGTATTATTCCATTGCATGCTACAAATGTAAAACAAATTGAAAAACAGCAAAACAAACTATGAATTATTAAGATTAATTTAATCTTGGGATATGAATTTTTCGAAGAATAGAATTTTTATCTCTGAATATTGTGAAAACAAAAATGCTGAATCGTATTTAACTCAGCATTTTCTTTAAATATCTATTTTTATTTGATTTTTTAGGAGGTCGTCGAATACTTCACGTTCCCGAACCAAATAATCTGCACCTTCATAGACGAGAACTTCCGCAGGTTTTAGTCTTGAATTATAGTTGGAAGCCATTGAGAAGCAATATGCTCCGGCATTATTAAAGCAAAGCACGTCATCTTCACGAATCTCAGAAATACGTCTGTTTGAACCAAATGTATCAGTTTCACAGATGTATCCAACTACTGAATAATAACGCTCTCGACCTTCTGGATTACTGATGTTATGTATGTGATGATATGCGTTGTACATCATTGGTCGCCCTAAGTGATTGAATCCTGAATCTACACTAGCAAAGACTGTGGAAGTCGTTTGTTTTACAACGTTTACTTTTGCTAAAAAGAATCCTGATTCACTTACAAGGAATTTTCCTGGCTCGAACATCAACGTAAGATCTCTTCCATACTCTTTGCAGAATTCATTGAAACGTGCAGAAAGACGTTCTCCAAGTTCTTCAATATTTGTGGAAATGTCACCTGCTTTATAGGGCACTTTAAATCCTGAGCCTAAATCGATAAAATCTAAGTCCTCAAAATCTTTTGCTACGTTGAAAATAATCTCCGTCGCTGCCAAAAACACATCAATATCTAAAATATCTGATCCCGTATGTGTATGAATTCCATTGATTCGCATTCCTGTGTTTTCAACTACTCGCTTAATCAGTGGTACCTGATGGATTGAAATTCCGAATTTTGAATCTATATGTCCGACAGATATTTTAGAATTACCACCAGCCATAATGTGTGGGTTGATCCGCACACAGACAGGAATGTTAGGGTAGTGGTGCCCGAATTGTTCAAGGATAGAAATATTATCAATATTGATTTGAACACCTAGTTGTGCTACTTTCTCAATTTCTTCAAGAGAAACGCCATTTGGAGTAAAAATAATATCCTCAGGTGCAAACCCAGCCTCTAATCCCAATTGTACTTCCTGAAAAGAAACAGTATCGATACCAGAACCTATTTTATTGAACAATTTTAATACACTAATATTGGAATTTGCTTTAACGGCATAGTTTAACTTTAAACTTGGCACACTAGTAAAGGCATTGGTAATACGCTCATATTGAGAAATAATTTTATCGGAATCATATACGTATAAAGGACTTCCGTATTTGTTTGCTAATGAAAGTAACTGTTCAGTTTGCATGATATTAATTTATAGAACAAAAGTAAAAATAAGCGATAGTTCTAAAAATATGCTTACAAAATATAACAATATTTAACACAATGTTAAAAATATAACTAAAGACAGCTATGAAAGATTTGAGGGTACTATTAAGAAAACCTCCAATCAACATGGAAATGACAAATGTAGGTCTAAAACTATTTTCAGTTAGAAAGGAGTCGAGAATCTTTGATTTCAGTAATGCGTTATGTGAGAATAGAAATGAATCAATGAGTTTCTTGACAGTTCGAGTGATTTCCGTAGGAAATTGTATCATAAAAAAAACTGCCAGCGAAATGAATCACTGACAGCTTTTAATAAAGATATATTTTAAGTCTATTTTGCTTTTTCAGCAGTTAATCTTGCAATGTTTACAATTACTTTAGTTGCTAATTCCATAGCCTCTGCAGCAACATATTCATAACGACCATGAAAATTATGTCCTCCAGCAAAGATATTCGGACAAGGCAAACCTTTATAAGAAAGTTGAGAACCGTCTGTACCACCTCTAATCGCTTTGATAAGTGGTTTGATTTCTAATTCCTTCATAGCCTCTTCAGCAATATCTACAATATGCATCACTGGCTCAATCTTTTCACGCATGTTATAGTACTGATCTTTAATCTCGACTTCAATTAGGTCTTTTCCTAATTCAGTGTTCATATCGTCAGCAATTTTTTGAAACTGCACTTTTCTTTCTTCGAACAATTTCATGTCGTGGTCACGGATGATGTATTGTAATTCTGTTTTTTCAACCTCACCATTCATTGAGTGTAAGTGAAAGAACCCTTCATAACCAGTTGTATGCTCAGGAACCTCTTGCCCAGGTAATCTGTTTATGAAATCAGATGCAATGGTCATTGAGTTAATCATTTTGCCTTTTGCATATCCAGGATGCACAATTTTTCCATTTACAACTACCTTAGCACCTGCAGCATTGAAGTTTTCGTATTCTAATTCTCCAACCTGACTGCCATCCATGGTATAAGCCCAATCTGCTCCAAATTTTTCAACGTCGAACATATGTGCTCCTTTACCAACTTCTTCATCCGGTGTAAATCCGATTCTTATTGGGCCGTGTTTAATTTCAGGATGTTGAATCAGGTATTCCATTGCAGAAACAATCTCTGTAATACCAGCCTTGTCATCTGCCCCTAAAAGTGTAGTTCCGTCAGTTGTAATTAAAGTTTGCCCTTTATACAATAATAAATCTTCAAAATAAGAAGGAGAAAGCACAATGTTTTTCTCTTTATTCAATACGATGTCTTCTCCGTTGTAATTAGGGTAAAACTGCGGGTTCACATTTGCTCCACAGTAATCAGGACTCGTATCCATATGGGCAATAAATCCAATTGTTGGAACTTCATAATCAACATTGGAAGGTAATGTTGCCATCACGTAACAATTGTCGTCCAAGGTCACATCAACCATTCCAATTTCCTTTAATTCCTCTACTAAAATATGAGCCAAATCCCATTGTTTCTCTGTGCTAGGAAATGCGGGGTTGTTTGGATCAGATTCTGTGTCAACTTTTACGTACTTGACAAAACGATCTATAATATGTTGCATGGTATCAATTTTGTGACAAAAATACTGATTCGTCCTTTTTTTATCAATTAGAAATCATAATTATTTCATAAACTCTACAGTATTTAAAATCGCAAGCGATTCACAGAGCCTTTTCTGAATATTTGCATTTCCGTAAATCTCTGTCTTTGAGTTGAAATAGGTAGTTTCAGAAGTTTTTACGTACAAATCAAATATAAGGACATCATAATTATTTTTTTTACCTCTTATCGTGAAGAAGGTTGCCGGGTGTTCCTTAAAGCGTAGTTCATTACTATCGACCATACTATACTGATTTACCTTGTTGAAAGCCTCAACCTTCGATTTTAAGTCGGACCCCAAAAGAATTTCAGAATCCTGGTAAATCATTTCCATGATATAGGATTCAGACAATTGTTTTGTGGTATCTGCGACAAACATTTCAGAAGTAGCAGGAGAGTAGAAGTGACTGATTTTCCATGTGTCGGGAATCTTTAGTTTAAAGTTCTTCTTGAAGTCGGTTTTATCAACAACATTAGATGGAGCCTTGGCTCCGCAACCATTTTCCAATTCTAATTCAGAAGGAGTATTGCACGCAAACAGCATTAAACTCAATAGCAAAATAAAAATACGCATCCTATGGCAGTTTCAATTTTTTAATCTTATTCGCCCCTGCAAGCCAAAAGTTCTTACTGTCTAGAACTCTAACTGTATAGAAACCTTCTTCTTCAACCTTACTCCAATGCATTCCGCTGTCATACGACATGAATACACCGTTTGTAGAAACAGCAATGATTTCTTTCGCCTTTGAATTTGGAATATATTGTACACAACTCACATATTTTGGAGCATTCTCGTCTTCAATTAAAGTCCAAGTTTTCCCCCCGTCAGCTGTCACAGCCATGTTTTTCAGATCGCCGAATTTATTCGTAAAATCACCTCCGGAGATAATCCCATTTAAGGCATCGTAGAAATCAACCGTATATATTCCAGTGGTTTCATTTCCTTGTACAATAGGAGTTTCAAATACTTCCCAGTCTTGTCCCATGTTAGCACTGTGAAAAACGCGAGCTTTCATTCCTCCTGTAGCAATCCAGACATGGTTCTTAAAAATTGAAATATTCGTATCACTTGCAGCAAATGCATTTTCACCTTCGGCAGAAGGAGGTAGGTTATCGCAACTGACTTTTGTCCAGGAAGTACCTCCGTCGTTTGTCATAATAATTGACAGGCATCCATCAATTGAATCCCCCATAGCAATACCATTTTGACTGTTGAAAAAATGCATACTGTCGTAAAACACGTTTTCATGGTGTTCTTCATATACCAACTCAGCTCCCGTAGGAGTCACTTTATATAAAAGAGCAGGATTTCCTACTGCCAGTGCGAAAATAGTTCCGTTAATATGTGTGATAGATCTGAAATGAGGAACTATCGTATCGTATTTTGTTTGTTGAAGAAACTTCAGACTGTCATTTTCTGAAAGAATTCCGACTTCTCCTTTAGAGCCTGCAAAGGCAACATGTTCATCATCTATAATTTCAATCGCACGTATACTCGAGTTGTTCATGGTATAACCATTCAAACTTTTTTCAAGAGCAGGATTTGATGATTCTGCATGTTTGACTTCAGTTTTACAAGAAATAACCACAACTGAAAGTACAAGAATTCTTAATAGTGGGTTCATTGATTTTGGTTTTGTACAAATAAAGGAATAATTCAGCATCGAACAAAAAAAAGAGCCCGAAGGCTCTTCACTAATATTTTTGGAATATTCCTTTCGGAAGTTCTTTTTCCACATGTAATCCACCTCTGAACTCTGGTTCGGGTAGGTGTTTTAAATCTACTTTCGGTAATTTATCTTTGAAACTAGCGACCTTTGAGGCTCCTGTAATAGCCTCTATTGCTTTAGCTAATAAAGGTTCATTCGGATTTCCTAATTCTTCAAACTGCGAAACATATTCAATTTGTTCAATAGTCGGTTCAAATCCGTTAGGTGCATTTACACCCAGCTTATTTACCGTTTCTAACACAATTGGTTGCATTGCGTACGTATGATTTGGATTTGCTTCTGCACGAGTAAAATTCTCAGAATCGTACAAGGTAACTGAGCCAACATATTTCCCAACTGTTGTTGTTCCTACAGTTGTTACATTAATATAAGGGTCTAGTCCATTAATAATTAACTCACTGGAAGAAGCTGTACTCCCCGTGGTTATTACATACAGATTCGACATGTTCAAATGGTTGATTTGCTCATCAACATCAACACTACCATCCGCATTAGTCTTATACATTCTATTTGTAAAATTATTCACCAGCCAGTCTGGGTGATTGTCTTCAAACCAATTTTGAAGTAAGCTATTCCAACGTTCTTTTGCATATAACTCATCATTGAACTGTCCAGTTATCATACTTGCCAGGTACGTAGATGTTCTCACTGAACCACCGCGATTGTAGCGCAAGTCTAAAACTAATTCAGTTACACCTTCAGATTTTAATTCACCAATAGCAGTATTCAATTCCTGATCAAATTCAGAATTGAATTGATTGTACATTAAATAACCTATTTTAGTCCCGGAAGATTCAATCACTTTTGAAATATACACCGGATTTTCCTGGTATTCATTTTTAGTCAGTTCTACCGATTTACCATTAGGTAAAGGATCACCACCGTTTAATTCTGCCATATTTAAAGTGTATGTATCAGGAGCTAACATTTCAGAATAGTTACTTAATGTCAATTCTACACCGTCAACTGCATAAAATACATCACCTCTTTTAATATCTTTATCAACTGCGTCTGAATTTGGAAGAATATAACGCACATATCCTAAAACTTTCGTATCGTCAGAAGTCTGACGACTCAATCGATAAACAACACCGTTGCTTTTACTGATTCCGTCGAAACTATTCTCTAAAGCAATATAATCTTCAACCATCCATGAAAAATTCCTGCTAATATCTGTTGGATACAATAAACTTTCAAAAAATGGATCAGGTTCATCACTGCTTAATAAATTGAAGTATTCTTGTGCATTGTCATCTCGATCATCTGAGAGTCGCGCTACATCGTCCTTCCAGAAATAATAAATATTGAGTCCTTTCCAAATAAAATCTTGGACTTCAACTAGTGAAAAATCAATATCTGATGGAGGAGGGGTTCTCTTCAATTCATCGTCATCTGTGGAACAACTTACTAAGAAAAGTACTAGTAAGAGTTTCAAAACACCTAAAGGGGAATTAATTTTCATTGTAAATAAGTAGATTTTATAGATATTTAGAACGCAAGATATAATAAATTCTTACATTTTTTTTAATATTAATGTTACAAAAAAGTAAATGGGTCGTCGTACTTACAGAAACCATTAAAATTGGTCTTTTAACTAAAACTCAAAATGAAGCAAAGTGAATTTTTAGAAACGGTCTTACCCTTTAAAGATAAGGTGTTCCGTCTAGCCAAGCGATTATTGGTTAGTGTAGAAGAGGCTGAAGATGCTACACAAGAGCTTTATATGAAATTGTGGAAGAATAAAAAGCAAATACAGAATTATAAAAATGTGGAAGCTTTTGCAATGACCATGACAAAGAATTATTGCTTTGATCGATTAAAATCGAAACAAGCTTCAAATTTGACATTAGTTCATAGTAATTATGAAGCAAATGAAACTTCACTGCAACGAAAAATTGAATTAAACGACAGTGTAAGTCAGGTACATAAGTTGATTGATAATTTGCCAGAACAGCAAAGAATGATCATTCAATTAAGAGATATAGAACAGTACGAGTTTGATGAAATAGCAAAGCTGTTAAACATGAAACCAACTGCGATTAGAGTAGCGTTATCAAGAGCGCGTAAAACAATTAAAGAACAATTAATAAAACAACACAATTATGGAGTTAGCTAACATAGAAAGGTTGTTAGAAAAGTATCTAAATGCTGAAACAAGCATCGCTGAGGAACAAATCTTAAACGATTATTTCACAGGGAATAATGTGGCACAACATTTAGAAGAATATGAAGCCTTATTCTGTTACTTTTCTACTAGTAAAAATGAACGCTTTACAAAAAGCATCCAATTAAAAAGTGAAAAGTCGAATTGGAAATGGTTAAGTATCGCGGCCTCTGTAGTGTTACTAGTTAGTGTATATACAGGCTACGAAAGAAAACAAGAAGCAAAAGCTGAAGCTCTCTATCAGGAAACTCAAATGGCTTTTGGATTGTTATCTCAAAATTTAAACAAAGGTACAGTTGCAATTGGGCAATTGGATCAGATTCAAAAAACGACAAACAAAATTTTTAAACAACCCGAAAAATAAACAACAATGAAAAAAATAATTTTAATATTCGTTATCGCTTTAATGCCAGCGTTAGTATCTGCTCAGAATTCGATTTTCGACAAGTTTGAAGATATGGATGATGTTACAACAGTAATTGTAACGCCAGAAGCCTTCAAAATGATCTCTAAATTCAAAGGTAGCGGACCAGAAGCACAGGAATATGTTGATATGGTATCAGGATTAACATCCTTCAGAGTATTCACAACTGAGAATGTAGGTATTGCAGGAGAAATGCAAACTGTAGTTTCAAAGTATTTAAAATCTTCTAAACTTACTGAACTAATGAGAGTCAAAGACAAAGATGCTCATGTTAAGATTTATGTAAAAGAAGGTAAAGATGAAGATCACGTGAGCGAATTGTTAATGTTTGTTAGCGATATGCAAAACGAGGCTAGTCAGGAAGCAGTGATTCTAAGTTTAACTGGAAATATTGATCTTAATAAAATCGCGAAGCTTACAGATGCTCATATTCCAAATAGCAGTGAACACTTAAATAAAGAAAACAAATAATGAAAACATTTGTAAAATCAATTATCGGAACTTTTGTACTTGCCTTTCTAGTAATGGCTTGTAACAAGGAACAAACTTTACAAGAGTACCTTGTAGAAAGTAAAGAGAATAATGAATATATGTCTTTTGACATGCCAGCAAGCATCATTCAACTGAGTGAAACAAATATCAACGAAGAAGATAAGGCAGTGCTTGCAACAATTAAGAAAATGAACTTCCTTGCATTTCCAATCAGCGAAACAAACAAAGAAATGTATGCTGCGGAAAAACAAAAAGTAAAAGATATCTTAAAACAAGATTCGTTCACAGAACTAATGACGATGAGAGGAAAAGAAGGACAAGTAATGGTGAGTTTTGTAGGAAGTGATGATGCAATTGATGAAGTTGTTATCTTCGGAGCAAGCGACGAAAAAGGATTTGCTATAGCTCGTGTACTTGGAGACAATATGAATCCAGCCGATATTTTAAAAATCGCACAGCACATGCAAATTGATGATGATTCAGGACAAATGAATCAGTTAGGAGCTATATTCTCTACAATCAATTAACCATTTTTAAATAGTTAATTTATAAAAGCCATACGTTTGTATGGCTTTTTTTATGAAACTGTTAACTCCGAAAATTTAAGAATGTATTACTTTTGAGGTTTAAACGACAAAGTTCACATGAGAAAGTTCATTTGCTATCTAATATTATTTTTTTCAATCTCAAGTTTCGCGCAAAAAAACATTTACAGAGCTGAACGCTCCAGAATTCATACTCTGGAACACACAAAATTAAAAGTAGATTTCAACTTTGAAACGAGTCAATTGAATGGTGAAGCCTGGGTAACAGTTTCTCCTCATTTTTATGACGTTACAAAATTAATACTGGATGCCAAAGCGTTTGATATTCATGAAATCTCTATTGATGGTGTTCAAAAAGAATACAATTACACCAATGACCAAATAACCATTGATTTAGGAAAAACCTATTCTAAATCTGACTCTTATACAGTTTATATCAAATACACAGCAAATCCTGAAGACGTTCGACAAAAGGGGAGTACGGCTATATCTGATGCTAAAGGTTTGTATTTTGTAGATCCGAAAGATGAAGACCCCGAAAAACCAACACAAATTTGGACGCAAGGAGAAACAGAGGCAAGTAGTTGCTGGTTTCCAACAATTGACGCCCCAAACCAAAAGACTTCACAGGAAATTTACATGACCGTCCCTTCAAAATTTGTCACTTTGTCAAATGGAGATTTGATTTCAAGTACTGAAAATGGTGATGGGACACGCACAGACTACTGGAAAATGGATGAAAAGCATGCACCTTATCTGTTTTTTATGGGTGTTGGGGAGTTCAGCATTGTTGAAGACACCTGGAATGGGAAAAAAGTCGATTACTACGTTGAACCAGAATACGAAGATATCGCTCGTGAAATTTTTGGAATGACTCCGGAAATGATGACATTCTTCTCTGATGTACTGGATTACCCATTTCCATGGGATAAATACAGTCAGATTGTGGTAAGAGACTATATAAGCGGCGCTATGGAAAATACAACCGCTGTGGTTCATGGAGAAGACGCACAGCAAAAGAAAGGAGCCTTAATAGATGAAAACATCTGGGAAGGAACAATTGCACATGAATTACTGCATCATTGGTTTGGTGATTTGGTTACAACTGAAAGTTGGTCCAACTTGACAGTGAATGAATCGTTTGCAACGTACAGCGTATACCTGTGGTATGAATTCAAATACGGTAAAGACAAGGCCGCAGCTCATATGTATAATGATGTGCAGACCTATTTTAACAGTAAGAGCGATGATAAAGATTTGGTGCGATTTAATTACGAGCATCGTGAAGACATGTTTGATCCTGTGAGTTATCACAAAGGAAGTGCTATTTTACACATGCTAAGAGGTATTATAGGGGATCAGGCCTTTTTTGAAGGTATGCGTGTTTATTTGAAAAAATATGAATTTGGAACAGCTGAGGCTCATCAATTGCGTTTGGCTTTCGAAGAAGTTACGGGAAGAGACTTAAACTGGTTTTTCAATCAGTGGTATTTTGGAAGTGATCACATCAAAATGACGGTTACCTACGATTACAATACCATAAATAATACGGTAACAGTTAACCTAAGGCAGCAAGGAAAAACATTTAAGTTCCCAATTACTATCGATGTTTATGAACGTGATGGTAAGAACAGTTATATAGAATGGGTATCAAACTCTCAGGAGTCCTTTACATATCAATTTTCCAGAATCCCAAAATTAATTGTCGTTGATGCAAAGCATGAACTCTTAGCGGTTATTTCAGAAAAGAAAACCTTAGATAATTTGATCTATCAATTTAACAACGCTCCTCACTATCTAGATAGACGGCTTGCTTTGGAAGAGATTGTCAAATTTCAGCAAGAAAGTAAAGAAGCTTATAATACTGTTATAAAAGCGTTCAACGACCCGTATTATGAAATCCGAGAAATTGCCTTAAATGGCATTGATTTATTCCAAAAATACACGAAGGGAGCAGCTATTGCTAAAATTGAAGCTATGGCGCGAAAGGATCCTCATACAAAAGTGAGAGCAGCTGCAATTACAGTCTTAGGAAAGCTTATCGACCCAGAATACCTGCCAATGTTCGAATCAGGAGTTAAAGAGGATTCATATGCAGTTGTCGGTGCTTCATTGGTTTCTATGTATCAGCTGGATAAAGTAAAGTCTGTCCAAGTAATCCAAACATTTGATAAAGATTTAAAGAAAGGTTTATCTGATGCTGTGACCAGAATTTATATTTCTGAAAAGGATGAATCGGAGTTGCCATTCATAGCTCAAAACGTCTTAAACGGGATGTTTTTGACCGAGGATACAAGAACACAAGCTATGTATACTGAAGCTTTTAAGTGGATTGCTGAAAGCGACAACGAAGTTGCAATAAGAAATGTTACAGAACATTTTGTAAAGCTAGGAAAGCAATACAAGAAGTATGGATTCGATAAAATGGCTGTAAATATGATGAGTCAAATGGTGCAACTGCAAATGCAGTCGTCTCACCCAAATAAAAATGAGCTAAGTCTTTTAATAAAAACAGCAATGGCTGAACTCATTGAATAGTAATTTCAACATAAAGTATAGAACATAAAAAAGACTTGAGTAATTTCAAGTCTTTTTTGTTGCCAAAAGAATTAAATCCTAAGGTGAATAATTCTTGAACGTACCGTCCTTGTACAAAATTACGATACGTTCAATTTCCTTAGCAGCTAATTCATCTAACGTATTAGTATGCGGAGCTAAATTATTAGCAGGGGTTTCCGCAATGTTCTCTTCTGGAGAATTTCGGGGTTCAGAAGAACTAGAAGAGGGGTTTTGCTTTATTTCCTTTTGATCTTTATTTGGAAAATTTCCAACACCATTCATCAACCAGTATAAACTAACCTCAGGAAATTCTTTCAGAACTTTCAAAACAAAATCTAAACTCGGTTTATTACGACCGGATAGGAGGTGCGAAATACTTGAACGTTGCACACCGATGCGTTCAGCAAATGAAGAAGACGTTAAGCCATAATGCCTCATTATAAGTGAAAGTCGTTCTGAAAATTCCTGATTGTTAACCATTTACTATGTTGGGTTATAATGTATACAAATGTAAACACAATTGTATACAAAAACAAATAAATTACAATTTATTTCATCTAAATTATTCGATAAACAGCTCATTTATATTAAACTATTAGTTGAAGTAATTTATGTAACATACTAAATACAAGCAATTTAAAATATATTTTTGGATTGGACATCAGGGATTTACAAAAGTTTCTAAGATCAGTAAACAATTGTAACATTCCTTCATTAAATCCTGCGAAATATTGTTTACACTTGTAATATTATAGTGTTTACAATTGTAATTTACAGATGTAACTATTTTGTTTATTATGTAACTAAAAGTTTTTAGCTGTCCTTTAATTTCTATTTTTGTTCTATGATTCAACTAAGCAAGGACATACTGGAAAGGACGTATCCTAATTATTATCAAAGTCAAATTAAAGGGCGCCGCATTACTTTAAAAGATATAGAACCTCTTTTGTTAAATTTAGGTGAGAAATTTTCTCTTCATAAAATAGGAGCATCTGAAAATGGACAGACTATATATAAGGTAGGTGTTGGCTCTGGACAAACACGTATTTTTTCCTGGTCACAAATGCACGGAAATGAAAGTACTGGAACCAAAGCTTTGTTTGACTTGTTCAATTTCTTTGAAAATCCTGGAGAGCTATCTGAGTTGCACAACCACGTGATAAATTCTTGCACCATGGAGTTTATAGTTTTGTTGAATCCGGATGGAGCAGAGGCTTTTACCAGATCTAATGCAAACGGAGTCGATTTAAATCGTGATGCAGTGGATAGAAGTGCTATTGAAAGTCAGTTATTACGAAAGCATTTAGACGATTTCAGTCCTCGATTTTGCTTTAATCTACATGACCAAAGGAGTATTTTTAATGTAGAAGGAACCTCAAATCCGGCGACTTTATCATTTTTAGCTCCATCAGAAGAGGAAAAACGGAAAGTAACCTTCGGACGAAAAGAAACAATGAAAGTGATTTCAGAAATGAATCTTTTACTTCAAACAGTTATTCCAGGTCATATTGGTCGCTATACTGATGAATTTTATCCGACAGCCACTGGAGATAACTTTCAGAAGCTCGGCTATAACACCATATTAATTGAAGCTGGTCATACTGTAGATGATTATGATCGTGAACGTACAAGAAAATACAATTTCTATGCTCTATTACAAGGAATTCTTTCAATTAGCCAGTTCAATGGAGTAGACGAATACGAGAAATATTTCGACATTCCAAATAACGACAAGAAGTATTTAGACATCATTTATAGAAACATTTGCGCACCAAAAGGTGATGGATACCAAATAACGGATATAGGTGTTCAAATCAAATATAAAGTCGAAAATGATGAATTAGTCCCATTTCAAACGATTGAGAAGACAGGAGAATTATCATGTTTTCATTCGAACACTATCATTTATGCCGAAAATTTAGATTACAAGGAATTAAAATTATCAAATTCGTAAATATTTTATGTTTTAATCCATTTTTTTTAATAAATTTGCTATCTATTCTTCAATTAATAAAAATAGGACATGAAAAAATTTGTATTGGATGAAATTGATCACCAAATATTGGATATCTTAATTGAAAATGCTCGTACACCATTTACAGATATTGCTAAAAAATTAGTGGTTTCAGCAGGAACGATCCACGTAAGAGTTAAGAAAATGGAGGATGAAGGAATCATTAAGGGTTCTACGTTGACATTAGATTATGAAAAAATGGGTTATTCTTTCATTTCACATGTTGGGATTTACCTTGGAAAAACATCTAAAACCAAACAAGTAGTTGAAGATTTACAAAAGATTCCAAATGTAACAATTGCATATATCACAGCAGGTAAATACAATATTTTCTGCAAAATTAGAGCTAAGGATACTACACATGCGAAGGAAATTATTTTCGAAATCGATGATATTGAAGGAGTTTCTAGAACTGAAACGATGATTTCACTAGAAGAAAGCATCAACGATAAAACAAGATTAATGCATTCTATCTTTAGAGAGATCTAGGAGTTAAACACGAACAACTGCATTAAAAAACACCTTAATAGATTTTCTGTTAAGGTGTTTTTGTTTTTCGCTCAAATTCATACATTTATAACATACCAAACATATGTATGAGACCTACTAATAAAATCACTCAAAAATTCGATTATTCCAAAGATCAACTGAGCTCAGAATTTTTGCTGGAACTATATAAAAGATTACTAAAGCCACGACTTATTGAAGAAAAGATGTTGATTTTACTCCGACAGGGTAAAATATCAAAATGGTTTTCTGGAATAGGCCAGGAAGCTATTTCCATTGGTGTAACTTCAGCATTGCAAGAAGACGAATACATACTTCCTATGCATCGTAATCTGGGAGTATTCACTACAAGACAAATTCCTCTACACAGATTGTTTTCACAATGGCAAGGAAAAATGAATGGTTTTACGAAAGGAAGAGATCGTTCTTTCCACTTCGGAACACAGGATTTTAATATTGTTGGAATGGTTTCTCACCTGGGTCCTCAATTGGGGGTCGCAAATGGTATTGCATTAGGACATTTACTACGAAAAGAGAAAAAATTGACAGCTGTTTTTACAGGTGAAGGAGGAACGAGTGAAGGAGATTTTCATGAAGCCTTAAATGTAGCGTCAGTTTGGAAATTGCCTGTACTTTTTTGCATTGAGAATAATGGATACGGATTGTCCACTCCAACTTCAGAACAGTATAATTGTGAAAATTTAGCTGATAGAGGTAAAGGTTATGGCATGGAAAGCTATATTATAGATGGTAATAATATTCTGGAAGTCTATCAAAAAGTAAATAACATCGCTAAAAGTGTTCGTAAAAAACCACGTCCGGTATTAATTGAATTCAAAACATTTAGAATGCGCGGACATGAAGAGGCGAGTGGGACTAAATATGTACCTAAGGATTTGATAGAGTCATGGGCTTTAAAAGATCCTATTGAAAAATACCACTTCTTTTTAAAGAATGAAGAAATTCTAAATGAAGAAACAGATATACGCATTCGATTGGACATAGCTCATGAAATCAATGAACATCTTCGCATTGCCTATGCTGAACCTGAAATTGAATCTACTTTAGAAAACGAATTGAATGATGTTTATGCTCCACAAGTACTCGAAACAGTCTCACCAGGAATAAATGATACAGAACGCATTCGTTTGGTAGATGCCATTTCACAGGGATTGCGACAATCAATGGAACGTGATGATGAACTTGTATTGATGGGACAGGACATTGCCGAATATGGTGGTGTATTTAAAATCAGTGATGGATACTTAAAACAATTTGGAAGGGATAGGGTGCGTAATACTCCTATTTGTGAATCCACTATTATTGAAGCTGCTTATGGTTTAAGTATTCAAGGAATTAAATCTGTTGTAGAATTGCAGTTTGGCGATTTTATTACTTCAGGATTTAATCCAGTGATTAATTTATTAGCAAAATCTTTTTATCGCTGGGGACAAAAAGCTTCAGTGGTGTTGCGTATGCCATGTGGTGCCGGTGTAGGCGCAGGACCATTCCATAGTCAGACTAATGAGGCCTGGTTTACAAAAACTCCAGGTTTAAAAGTGGTGTATCCTGCATTTCCAGTCGATGCAAAAGGCTTACTGACCACAGCTATTGAAGATGAAAATCCTGTGTTATTCTTTGAACATAAAGCCTTATATCGTTCAGCTTATCAGGAAGTTCCAAAGAGTTATTACACGATACCTTTTGGTGAAGCTTCATTGCTACGAGAAGGAACTGAAGTTTCCATCATTTCTTATGGAATGGGTGTCCACTGGGTCCTTGACCTATTAGAATCCTTTGAGGTGTCAGCTGATATAATTGATTTGCGAACATTACAACCATTGGATACAGCGGCTATTTTTGCTTCGGTACATAAGACAGGAAGGGCTTTGATTGTACATGAAGACACTTTATTTGGTGGAATAGGTTCTGATATTTCAGCATTGATATCTGAGCATTGTTTTGATGCTCTTGATGCTCCTGTCATGAGAATTGGTAGTATGGAATCTCCAATCCCTTTTACAAAAAACTTAGAAAACATCTATTTACCTAACAAACGCATCCAACAAAAATTAGAAGAATTACTTCAATATTAAAAAGGACTTGTCCAATTGAACGTATCAAATATTTTCAGCCAATCTAAAGAGAATTGTGCTGTGAACTCATGTGATTCCTGAGTTTTAGGATGTTTAAAGGTTAGCTTCAAAGCGTGTAAAAATAAGTTGTGACATTCGAATTCTGTTTCAAACATTCTATTGTGAAAGCGATCTCCATATTTGTAATCACCTACCAATGGATGACTGACTTTATTCATATGGATTCTCAATTGATGCATGCGTCCGGTGGCAGGTTTTAATCGGACCAGACTGTATCTTGACTTAGGATAAGGACATACTGGAATATCTAATTCAATTTGTTCCAAAGGAATGCATTTGGTTAAAGCGTCTTTGTAAACTTTTGTATCAGGATTTTTAACCGGAGAATCAATTACTTGTTTATCACTCAAGAATCCCCTTACAAGTCCGATATATTCTTTTTGGATGTCTTTGGAAGTGAATAATTGCTGAAAACTGGCAATATCTTTTTTTTGCTTGGCTAAGGCAACAACTCCCGATGTTTTGCGATCTAAACGATGAATCGGATAGTGGGTATTTCCAGTTTGCTCCTCTAAAAGCTGAATCAATGTAGGCTCCTTAATATTTCTTGCATAATAGGAATTGTGCATCAACACATTATTTGGTTTAGTCACCACAATGAGCCACTCATCTTCAAAAAGGATTTCAATTTGCATGCGGCAAAAATACGATTCGTTTTAAAAGAATTCGAATATTTCGTAAATTTAGATATGATTCGTTTTAGCTATCAATGTCCGTATTGCTGGGAAGAAATAAGCGCCCAAATCGATGCCCAAAATGGGAGTGATGCTTTTATAGAAGATTGCAAAGTTTGTTGTAATCCACTGGAATTCATCTATGAAATTCAGGCTGAACAGCTTATTTCATTAGATGTTAAAATCATTCAGTAATTAGGAAAGCACTTGTTTTAGTTGCTGAACAGATTGCATACCTGACTGTCGCCAGATTTGTTCTCCGTTTTTAAACGCAATAAACGTAGGAACTCCCTGTACATGGTATTGCTGAGCAATACGTGGATTTTTATCGACATCAATTTTTACAATTCTTACAGCATCTTTTAACTCTGCTTTCAATTGTTTTAATATTGGAGCCATCGATGTACATGGTCCACACCATTCAGCAAAGAAATCGACTAAAACCGGTGTGCCTGAATTGATTATTTCTTTAAACGACTGTTTCATAACTTATTGATTTTCAGTCATTATAAAGCAATTATTGTGCCTTTACCTCGACATCTGCCAATTCGCGCTTTTTTTTGAATTTCAAATAATAAAGAATCATAATAGAAGCGACACTGCAAAGAAGAAAACCAACAAAGAGAGGAAGGGCAGAAGTAGTAACTTCTCGTCCGATGTACATGCTAATAGGAACAGCCATGAGGGTAGAGATAAATCCTGTAATTGCGGCACCGATACCGGCCACATGTCCCACAGGTTGCATGGCCAATGCTCTGATATTTCCAAATAGAAATCCGATTGCAAAAAACTGAATGGCAAAAAATGTCAAAATGACACCAATACCCGGATTAATTCCATCGAAAAACAGGACTAGATAACTTAATGAAATTGCACAAAACCCGAATAAAGCCAAGGTTACAATGCGTTCCATGCCGTATTTCATCACAAGAGTCCCGTTTAAAAGGGTAGCGGCTCCAACAGATATAGCAAGTCCCGCAAAGATGTAAGGAAATTCTTCCATTAACCCATATTGATTTTGAAATATTTGCTGTGTTGTACTTAAATACACCATAAATGAACCTGTAATAAATCCAGAAATTAAGGTATAGCCTATAGTTTCACGATATTTTAGTACTTCCTTAGTACTATTTATAAAAAGATCTTTAGTCAAAGGAATGCGGTATTCTTCATGCAGGGTTTCTTTTTGTCTGAAATAGAACCAGATAGCAATAAATATTGTAAAAACAATTTGGACATAAAAAATGGCTTTCCAATCAAGTATATTTAAGATTATTTGTCCCATAGCAGGTGCCAATATTGGAACTAATAGGAAGATTACCGTAACAAAAGACATGATTCTAGCCATATAATCACCACTAAAACAGTCGCGTATCATTGAAATACTTATAGTTCTGGGAGCAGAAAGCCCGATTCCTTGTAAAATACGACCGGCAACCATGACTTCTAGATTTGGAGCATAGATACAAATGAAACTGGCAAAGATAAATATTGCAAATCCCATATATACAATGGGTTTACGTCCAAGACTGTCGGATATAGGACCAAATAATAATGGACCAATACCGAGGCCAAGGAATATCATTATAATCAAAAGCTGAATATCTCTGGCATCTGTTACATTCAAATCGGATCCTATAATATTTAGCGCAGGAAGTAATGCATCAATAGCAACAGCTGCGACAGACATGAGTGCTGCCATAAGAGCAATGAATTCTAAATGAGAACGACGGGATTTATTCATGTGTCAAAAATACACCTTTCTATAAGAGCAGGAAGAAGAATAGGAATTGATTCCTGCTATATTACTATCAAAACATCCTATTTAACATAATATAAATTATAGT
>CAXQVI010000046.1:0-21573 GCA_964227255.1 Flavobacteriaceae bacterium | reverse complement strand
GCATTAGTTCCAAGTGTAACTGCAATGGGGTTGTTTTTGTCTTGAGCATTCATCGTTGTACTCATTAATACAGCTAGTAACACCCAAAATCCTAGTTTGAATTGTTTCATCTTTAAAATGTAAATTAGAGTTTTTAAAGGCCCAAAGTTACATTTATATGGCAGTTTTCAAAGCTATTTAATCCAAAAAAAAGTCGTCAAAATTGACGACTTTTTATATAAAATTGATTTTCAGTATTTTAACTCTTTATTCTGCAAGCTTTATTTCAACTCTACGGTTGTTTGCTCTACCGCTAGCAGTGTCATTTGAGTCAATTGGCTGTGTTTCTCCATATCCCTGAGCTGTAAAATGAGCTCCATTTAATCCTTTAGAAACCAAATAATCACGAACAGCGTTCGCTCTTTCATTAGAAAGACGATCATTTACGGCATCAGAACCTGTGCTATCAGCATGACCTTCAACATGGAATTTTGCATCCGGGAAGTCTTTCATAATATTGTACATCGCATCTAATCTTCCATAAGTTTCGTCAGTAAATGAAGACTTACCTGTTTGGAAATAAACAGTTCTTGCTAAAGCTTTAATCGCCTCCATTACGTCTTCTACTACAGGACAACCATCATTTTCTGCTGGTCCTTTGACATCAACACATTTATCAACAATATCTAAAACACCGTCTCCATCTGTATCTTTAAACGGACAACCGGCATTGGTTGCTGGCCCCGCGATTTCTGGACAGGCATCGTCTTTATCAGCTACACCATCACCGTCAGAATCTGGACATCCTTTGGTTTTCTTTTCTCCTTTCTCTTCTGGACAAAGGTCTTTTGAATCTGGAATTCCATCTCCGTCAGTATCAGGACATCCGTCAAATTCAGCTACACCAGGAACATCTGGGCAAGCATCACAACAATCACCTATACCATCATTATCAGAATCCATATCAGGACATCCCTCAAACTCTGCTGGTCCAGGTAATGTTGGACATTTATCATCTTTATCTCTAATTCCGTCTCCGTCAGTATCTGAATTTCCAAATTGCCAAACAACTCCCACCTTGTGTTGGTACATGTCAAAGTCATAATCTGTGTTCACTTTTTTATATCCAGACATGAAGTATAGTCCCCAGTTATCATTAAACCAGAAATTCATACCTGCACCAAAGTTAAATCCTATTCCATTATCTGAACCTACCCAATTTTCTCCTACACCAGCATAAAGGTATGGATTCCACCACCCTGTATCACCAAAGGCATTGTTCAAATCGTACTTAATATTCAGGTCTAATCCGAAGAAGGTCATATCACCTGAACCGCCCCAAGGCTTATCTATTCTGTTAAGATCTGCTGCTAATTCTAGAATAAAACCCTTTCCAAGATATCTTCCCAAAGAGGCGCTGCTCAAATATCCCAAAACGTTTACATTATTTCCTCCAATATCGTAGGATCCAAAGTAGCCCGAAGACTTATCAGAGTCCGTAACAACGTCGATAAAATTTGTCCCAAAATTTAAACTCCAAGGATGGTTCTCATCCTGTGCATTCACATTGCTGTAGGATGCAATCAATGCAAAAGCCAAAAAGGCAATTTTTAAATGTTTCATTTTTTGTAAATTAAATTAAATGTTCTTTTTAAAAGCAAAATTTGCTTAATAGCCATGCTATCCTAACAAATTTAACAAAAATATTCCTCAATACTTATACAATAATAGGATAATTCTAAATAATATTCAACTTTTTACCCACTTTTGTAAAGGCGTAAATCGCTTTATCTAAATGCGTTACGTCATGTGCTGCGGACAGCTGAACTCTAATTCTTGCCTTTTCTTTTGGAACAACCGGATAGAAAAATCCAATCACATAAATCCCTTCTTTTAACAATTCGCTAGCCATTTCTTGAGCCAATTTCGCATCGTATAACATCACCGGAACAATTGCTGAATCGCCTTTCACAATGTCAAATCCCGCTAACTCCATTCCTTTTTTGAAATAGGCTGTATTTGACTCCAATTTATCTCTAAGTTCCGTGTTATTACTAAGCATCTCAAAAACCTTCAGCGATGCTCCTACAATTGCTGGCGCCAAAGAATTTGAGAACAAGTACGGTCTGGATCTTTGTCTTAAAATCTCAATAATTTCTTTTTTACCAGTGGTGTAACCTCCCATCGCTCCACCTAAAGCTTTTCCTAAAGTTCCCGTAACAATATCTACTCGACCCATAACATTTTTTAGCTCTAACGTCCCTCTTCCTGTTGCTCCGATAAATCCTGCAGCATGGCATTCATCTACCATAACAAGCGCATCATATTTGTCGGCTAAATCACAAATCTTATCCAAACTTGCAACAACACCATCCATTGAAAATACGCCATCAGTTACAATAATTTTGAATCGGTGATTTTCCTCGTTTGCTTTCATTAATTGAGCCTCTAGATCGACCATATCATTGTTTGCATAGCGGTATCTTGCGGCCTTGCACAAACGAACACCGTCAATAATAGAAGCGTGATTTAAGGAATCAGAAATAATAGCATCTTCAGCAGTTAAAAGCGGCTCAAAAACACCTCCATTAGCATCAAATGCTGCAGCATACATGATGGTGTCTTCCGTTTGGTAAAATGATGCAATTTTAGCCTCTAACTGTTTGTGAATATCTTGAGTTCCGCAAATAAATCGAACAGATGACATCCCAAATCCATGGGTGTCAAGAGTATCCTTAGCTGCTTGAATTACATCTGGGTGGTTCGAAAGTCCCAGGTAATTATTTGCGCAAAAATTAATAACCTCATCTCCATTGTCAAGCTTTATAACTGCGTCTTGAGAAGATACAATAATGCGTTCAGACTTATACAGTCCTGCCTCTTTAATATCCTGAAGTTCGTTTTCTAAATGATCTTTTATTTTTCCGTACATGATGTTTAGTTTTCCACAAATTTAGTGGAAATTAAACTTCTTCTACAAAGATTTCTTTACCGATATACACCAGATATTTTTTTGAAACCAAATACCCTAAATCGTCTAACGTCTTAGCATAATAATTTATCTGATGATGGTATTTTGAATCTGATTTCCCTGTTTTGTAATCGATAATTACAACCTCGTTTCCTGTAAAAATCAATCTATCCGGAATTACAATTTCTTTGCGATTGGTCAGAATTTCCTGCTCACAATACACGTCAATTCCCTCTTTGAAGTAATCTTTCAATTGAGGGTGTTCAACTATCTTAAGAATTAATGCTTTCAAATAGGACTCTTCTTTTTGAGAAACCTGACCTAAATTCACATATTTTTCGACTACAGGCTCTAACTGATGTCTAAATTTTATTTCCGACAATAACTCGTGAATCAAATTTCCATATTCAATAGCATAGCCCTGTTCTGTATCCCACAACAATGAAGAATTTGCAACTATGTGTATTTGATGATCTTCCCATGAAGTAGATACGAATCTGCTTTGGACTTCAGATCCGACATTTTTTTTAGGGCGATCTGATATCCGGGCCTGGTCTCCAAAACTATAACTACTTTTTTCTTCATTCCAAACGTTAGAATGTTCCAAAAAGCTCTTGTAAAACTCAGACGAGCTTGTCAATTCACTTTTTGAAGTAGATTTTGGGAACTCCCCAATAATATACAACTGTTCAACAGCTCTAGTTAACGCAACATACAACAAATTGAAGTTGTCCAATTCAAGTTCCTCCCTCCTTTCTTCAAACAATTGAACCCCTTGCTTATCTATTTTTTGTAATCCCGCATTGTAATTTATTAAAAAGTGCTTTTGCTCATCATCTGAAGTCTCAGCTTCATACCAAACTTTAGGTTTTATCTGATGATAAATATTTAAATTGTATGGAACTATTACAACAGGAAATTCCAGCCCTTTTGCTTTATGGATTGTCATAATCCTTACAGCATTCTTAACCTCTGGAGCTACGATGCTCAATTTATCCTTTTTCAACTCCCAATATTCCAGAAAATCGGAAATACTGGCCTCATGTTTTTGTTGGAATTCAAAGGCAGCATCCAAAAAGAACTGCACATTTGAATCTGATTGCTTTAGCAAATTAAAGCTTCTAATCAGATATTCTAGGGCTTGTGTCAACGTCAATTTATGAAACTCCTGTAATGAAAATGATATTCCAGCTTCATTAAAACTTTCAAAAAAAGCTTCCGAATTCAAATGAACTCTGTCATTTAAAAACGAATGCACATCGGTTTTACACCCTAAATGATTGTATAAAAAATAGCATAACTTCGCTTTGGATTCTTTATCATTTTCGTTCTCAACAATTTTCAAACTATCGATTAAAAACAAGACCTTTTTACTGTTCTGCAACAACAAGGTCTCTGAAGAGATAATATCAACCTCCTGCGCTGCCAAATAATTCGCAATATCCACTCCATTTTTTTTTGTTCGAACTAGCACGCAAATTTCTGAACGGTCAAACTGAGTACCTAATCCCTGAATTATGTCGAAGACTTTTCGTGGATAAACCAGCTCTTTTTCTTCCTCATCTTTTTCTTGTTGTACAAAAGACAGCTCAACATAGCCTCCTTTTTTCGAACTTGTTAATTGTTTATTTCCTTCCAGATAGAGCTGTTGAAAATCTGTATTTCCAAAATATTTTGAAAGATGCTGAAAAAAGGCATTATTAAACGCGATCACTTCAGAATAACTCCTGTAATTGGTCTCCAAATTTTCAACCGATTTTGAAACATAAAATGGATTTGCTTTCTCAGAAGCCTCTTCGCTTGTCAATGCAATAAATTGCTCCGCTTTTCCCCCACGCCAGCGGTAAATAGATTGTTTCCCGTCTCCAACTAACATGAGGCTTCCCATAGCGCCCGAGTCGTCTTGAGATTGCAAGGCATTCGACACTAAAGGAATTAAATTCTGCCATTGCATTTGCGAAGTGTCCTGCATTTCATCAATAAAATAATACCTGTATTTTTCTCCTAAACGCTCATAAATAAATGGCGCTGGCTCATCTTTGATTTGATCACTTATTAAGGCGTTGAATTCAGCATTCAGCAATATATTGTTTTCAAGTTTATACTCCTTTAACGCTTTATCCACATAATTCAACACCGCCAAAGGAATCAAGCTGTCCAGAATGTATTTGTTTAAAACATACTTTCCGAATATGTCCTCATAAAGTGATTTGGAGCGGTAATACAACACCCTGCATTCATCAGAAATTGCTTCAATCATATTCTTAACCTCTGTGAATGCAGTACTTTTGTAAAAGGGCTTTCCCGCCTCAATATTGTTAAAAAGTCTTCCTTCAAATTTTAAAGCATCAGCTTTTAGCAGCCTTATTTTTTGAAGTTTTTTGAAGTAGTTTGGCAAATCACTATAACTGAAAGAACTATAATCAATTCCCTGGTTATCGATTAATTCCAATCCTTTGTCTCCAATTGCTGTAAATTTCTTTTCAATTTCGGTGTTTTCAGCACGCAAAGCTTTACTTAAGTTTTGAAAATCGCTTACCGAATAATTTGACAAACTCCTCAATTTTTCGGCATGATTTTCATTGAGCAAAATCGTCGAAAACTCTTTTAAATCTCTTGAAATATCCCAAGATTTGTCGTCTTCTAGCTTTTCAAGTGAATAACTCACCAATAAATCGGTCAATTTTTTATCGGTTCCAATTTTGGAAACTACCATATCAATAGCTTCCGATAAAACCTGGTCTCCATCCATTTCAACCTCAAAACTCATGGGTAATTGAAGATCATATGCAAATGTCCTGATCAGTTTATGTGTAAAACTATCGATGGTAGTAATATTAAAACTCGCATAGTTTTGAAGTATGGCATCAAGTGCTTTTTCAGACCTCTCAAAAATAACCGTCCTTTCAATTCTTGTTTCCTTTTCTAAAAGAAAAAGCATATCGTTTTCTTTTTTGGAAGCAAAAGCATACAAATTTCTGAGTACTCTTTCTTTCATTTCTCCAGCTGCCTTATTTGTGAAAGTTATTGCCAAGATTTTCTGAAACACAAAAGGACTTTTATCTGAAATAATAATTTTCAAATATTCCTTCACCAAAGTGAAGGTTTTACCGCTACCGGCCGAAGCGTTATAGACTTGAAAATTTGAAAGCTGCTGCATTAAAAAAGAATTTTAATGCAAGTTAAAATTATTCATTGAAATTATAACGGAATTACATACCGTTTCGCCATATGAATTGATTATCTCCGCCTAAACCATCTCCATTAGGTCGGAATACAAGACTAAATCCGTAAAACATGTGTGGAGCCAAAGAATAATCGGGAGAATTATACTTCACCATACCTTGAACGTTCAAACCAAAACTACCGGAAAACCACCAATTTAGATTTCCACCTGCATTAAGAGTTCCCCCGCTGTTGTAGGCCGAGGCATATCCTCCTCCCAATGAAAGAGCAATGTTGAATTTATTTTCGAGGTTAAAAAGGGCGTATTGCGCATTAATGTCAAAGGCAGTATAAGAAGCCTCTTCTGTTTCAGTCGCACCGAAACGCGTAAGCGAACTGTAAGAAAAAGCACCTTCAACAGAAAGTCGTTTCCAAACATGTCTTGTTGCGTGAATTTTTGGGCCTCCCACATTCCAATGATTTGCTGCATTGGTTACTTCATTAAAAAACCCGCCACTATTACCGTTACCTTCTGTATCAAATGGAAAAAAATCTATCGCATTCATCCCAAGGCCAAAAACCCATTTATTTCTTTCACTTTGAGAAAAGGAGATCTGGCATATACACGTGAGAATAACTGCAAGTAATAAGCATTTTTTTAGTTTAGCTAATTTCATGATTATGAAGGGGTTACCTCGTTAGTAACGAAGAAAAACCACCATTATTATCTGTGGTAAGTAAAAACACAGACTTTAAACCCCTTCTTCAACTGCTTTGATTGCTTTTTTAAAATCTTCTAATTCGGGCTTTTTTAAGAAAAATTCAATAGATGCTTTGACAACTTTTCTTGCGGTAGCAACAGGAAAACCGAGTCCCACAGCAATCCTATCCATAATTGAAGTTTTATCAATCGTTGGGTTTTCATCCAGAAACATCATTCGTGTTAAATCATATAGGCGCTCTAAACGTCTTTCATGACTAACAGGCGGCGCGATAGGGTAATGAGAAGGGTCTTTTAAGATCTGCTTAAATTCCTCCTTACTAATATCTAATCTCACTGCCAATCGTTCCAACAAAACCTGTTCATCCTCATTTATAACGTTATCACGTAAGGCTAATTGAACAATCGTTGCAAAATGCCCTACATTCTGCTCGTGATAACCACCTGGGTATAGATCTGATATAGACATAGTTAAATTTTTAGGTTGTTACATAAATTTAAGGAATTTTACATTAAAAATGTTGCTTTCCTTATAAAATGGTAAATTTGCCCAAATTTGCAACCTAGTGAGCAAACAACATATCATTTCTGCGATTGAACAAACAGTAAAAAAAATCCAGCTTGTTCAGCGCCTCAACAAAGAAAAACACCATTTTCAAATCTCGAATTTGGTCGGATCATCATTATCTTTTGTTATTTCCGACTGTTTCAAAAAAACTGAAAAACCATTCCTGTTTGTTCTAAACGATAAA
Organism: Flavobacteriaceae bacterium; assembly: GCA_964227255.1. Lineage (GTDB taxonomy): Bacteria > Bacteroidota > Bacteroidia > Flavobacteriales > Flavobacteriaceae > Lutibacter. The sequence continues at coordinate 13,985 of CAXQVI010000046.1, read as the reverse complement.
GAGGAAGCGGCATATTATTTAAACGATTTAGAGCAACTCATCAATGATAAAGATGTGCTTTTCTACCCTGGTTCTTATAGAAGACCTTATCAGATTGAAGAAACTGATAATGCTAATATTCTGTTGAGGTCGGAAGTTCTTAACAGGATTAATTCAAGAAAAAAACCGGCTGTTATTGTCACTTATGCCGACGCCTTATTTGAACAAGTAGTTACTAAAGCTGAATTAAATAGAAACACCTTAAAAATTAATTTAGGGGACAACCTTTCATTAGATTTTGTTAATGAGGTACTCCATGAATACAACTTCAATCGAGTAGATTTTGTAACCGGCCCGGGTGAGTTTTCTGTGAGAGGTGGTTTGATTGATGTTTTCTCTTTTTCTCATGACGAACCATACAGGATTGAATTTTTCGGTGATGAAATTGATAGTATCAGAACTTTCGATATAGAAACCCAACTTTCAACAGAAATCTTAAAAAAGGTTTCTATTATGCCGAATGTTGAAAATAAAGCGCTTGAAGAAAAGCGGGAGAGCTTTTTGAAATACATCAGTTCTAAAACAATTGTATTCGCTAAAGAACCTGAATTACTTTCAAAAAGACTCGATAAGCTATTCGAAAAGGCCGAAAAGACTTTTAAAGAACTCCAAACAGAGGTGACCTATTCAGAGCCTTCTGATTTGTTTTGTAATGGAAATTTAATTCAATTGCAATTAAAAGAATTCACACTTGCTGAGATTTACAATATTGCAACGCCTTCAAAAGAAATAGACCAGGTATTTTTCAATACAAGACCTCAGCCTTCATTCAATAAGAAGTTTGAATTACTCATTGACCACCTACAAGAAAATACCGAAAAAGGCTTCAAAAATGTGCTTTGCTGCGATTCTCAAAAGCAAGCAGATCGTTTTCATGAAATTTTTGATGATGTTACTGACAACTTAGATTATGATACGGTTGTTTTTCCACTATACCAAGGGTTCACAGACAACATATCTAAAATCGCTTGCTTTACTGATCACCAAATTTTTGAGCGTTATCACAAATTCAGATTGAAAAGTGGCTTTGCTAAAAAACAAGCCATTACTTTAAAAGAGCTTACAAATCTTGAAATTGGAGATTTTGTAACACACATCGACCACGGAATTGGAAAATTTGGGGGTTTACAAAAAATAGATGTCGAAGGAAAACAGCAAGAAGCTATAAAACTCATCTACGGCGATCGAGATATTCTGTACATCAGTATTCACTCCCTTCACAAAATAACCAAGTTCACCAGTAAGGACGGAAAGACTCCAAAATTATATAAGCTGGGATCCCCTGCATGGAAAAAGCTGAAGCAAAAAACGAAATCGCGCATCAAGCATATCGCATTCAACCTCATTGAATTGTATGCAAAAAGAAAAATGCAAAAAGGATTTCAATTCAATGCCGACAGCTATATGCAGCATGAATTAGAGGCAAGTTTCATGTATGAGGACACTCCTGATCAGTTCAAGGCTACACAGGATGTAAAAAAAGATATGGAAAACGAGCACCCTATGGACCGCTTGGTGTGTGGAGATGTTGGTTTTGGGAAAACGGAAATCGCAATACGTGCAGCTTTCAAAGCAGTCGACAACGGAAAGCAGGTGGCTATACTTGTTCCAACCACAATTTTAGCTTTCCAGCATTTTAAAACCTTCAGCGAACGTCTGAAAGACCTTCCAGTTGCCGTAGATTATCTGAATCGTTTCCGGACAGCAAAGCAGCGTAAAGGTGTTATTGAAGGTTTAAAAGATGGCTCAATCGACATCATTATTGGAACACATCAATTGACAAATGCCTCAATTGAATACAAAGATTTAGGACTGCTGGTGGTAGATGAAGAACAAAAGTTTGGAGTTGCTGTAAAGGATAAACTAAAAACCATTAAAGAAAACGTAGATTCCCTCACTTTAACTGCGACACCAATCCCTAGAACTTTGCAATTTTCATTAATGGCAGCTAGAGATTTATCGGTTATTAGTACACCTCCTCCAAACCGACACCCTATAGAAAGTCAAGTGATTCGTTTTAATGAAGAAATTCTGAGAGATGCGATTCGGCAGGAAATTCAGCGGGGAGGACAAGTATTCTTTATCCATAACAGAATCGAAAACATTAAGGAAGTTGCAGGACTCCTTCAACGTCTGGTTCCAGATGCAAAAATTGGCATCGGACATGGGCAAATGGAAGGTAAAAAACTAGAATCATTGATGCTTTCATTTATCAATAATGAATTTGATGTACTGGTTTCGACAACTATTGTCGAAAGCGGATTAGATGTACCAAATGCGAATACCATTTTCATCAACAATGCGAATACCTTTGGGCTATCTGATTTGCATCAAATGCGTGGTCGGGTAGGAAGATCAAATAAAAAAGCGTTCTGTTACTTCATTACGCCTCCATACCATATGATGACCGATGATGCGCGCAAACGTATACAGGCTATAGAATTGTTTACCGACTTAGGAAGTGGAATTAATATTGCCATGAAGGATTTGGAAATCCGTGGAGCTGGAGATTTACTCGGAGGAGAGCAAAGTGGATTCATCAACGATATCGGATTTGAAACCTATCAGAAAATTCTGGCCGAAACTATAAAAGAGCTGAAGGAAAACGAATTTAAAGACTTGTATAATGAAGAAGATAAAAAGCCTACTTCGTATGTTTCTGAAGTGCAAATCGATACTGATTTTGAAATTCTAATTCCGGATGATTATATTCGAATTATTTCAGAAAGATTGAGTTTATACAACGCCTTATCTGAAGTAAATAATGAAGAAGAATTGCAGAAATTTGAATCAAATTTACGTGATCGATTTGGAGATTTCCCTGTTCAGGTAGAGGACTTGCTTAATAGTGTCAGATTAAAGTGGGCTGCTAAAGAAATTGGCTTAGAGCGCTTAATCCTGAAGAAAAATAAAATGATAGGTTATTTTATTTCAGACCAACAAAGTGAATTTTACACAACGCCAAAGTTCATGCATATTGTAAAGCAGGTTCAAATGAATTCAAAACGATGCGCCATGAAGGAAAAAGAAACCAAAAACGGATTGCGATTATTGTTGACATTTAACAATATTACCACCATCAATCAGGCGCTCAAAAACCTGCAAATATTTAAATCTTGACAAAGCAGCACCTTAGACATTTAGCAGAGCTTAATCTGGCGACTATATTCATAAGCACCTCTGGTGTTCTGGGTCGCTACATCAGTTTACCTCCTGCTCTTACCATTTGGTGGCGCTGTTTATTAGCTGCCTTATTTATTGGCTTATTTGTTTGGTACAAAGGCTATAAATTTAAAATCGACTCCAGAAAAGACACAAAATACCTTTTTCTATCAGGAGCGCTGTTGGGAGCGCATTGGGTTACTTATTTTTATGCGTTGCATTTGTCGAATGTAGCGATTGGACTTCTCTCGTTATTCACTTACCCCGTAATTACTGCACTTCTGGAACCGGTATTTTTCAATATCAAGCTGAACAAAACGCACGTATTCTTAGGTGGAATTGTATTGGTTGGAATTTACTTTCTGACTCCTGAATTCAACCTGGAAAATAATTATACCCTCGGAGTATTAATGGGACTGATTTCATCACTTTTTTATGCACTTAGAAATATCCTTACAAAAAAACATCTACATCATGTGAACGCATCAAAAGTGATGTTTTATCAAATGATAAGTGTCGTTATCATCCTACTCCCTGTATTAAAAATATATCCTATATCACCAACTCCAGAACACTGGATGGCACTTGGAACGTTGGCATTTATCACTACTGCTGTGGGACACACATTGTTTGTAAACAGTTTCAAACATTTCTCAATAAGCACTGTGAGCATTATGAGCAGCATTCAACCTATATACGGAATTATATTTGCAATGCTGTTCCTATATGAAATACCAGCTTCAAAAACCATCATTGGAGGTGTTTTAATTTTATCAACTGTCGTAATAGAAAGCATACAATCAGGAAAAAAATAGCCCATGGAATTTTTTACAATTATTGATAATGAAGTCACAGAAGCTCAAATTCAAGAATCTATAAAACCGTCAACACTAGATGACTTTACTGAGACTATGTTCGTTTTAGAGACTATTTCAGAATCTGAGTTTAAGGGAGTAACTCTTTGGGGTGATTTCCATATCAGCTACCATAAAATTAAAGGCGGTGTGCGTTTTACCTTGCTGGATTGTCCGAACGCTTTGGCTTGGACCATTACCACAGGTTATCCTCCTGAAAGACATAAAATAGCATTTCATGTTACCATAAACAGAACACAAAAACATGAAAGTTTCATTGAGGAAATTCATGAATTCATGCAAGAATGGGAAGAGGGTTTGAAAGAAGGGTTTGACTAACCTTCAAAATTCATTTCAAAATAGTCGTTTACATCAACAACCGCCATTCCGACTGCCTTGGCTGCCTGTATTCCAAGAATTCCATCTTCAAAAACGAGGCAGTTTTCAGGAGCCACGCCCATAGCTTCTGCGCATTTCAAAAAAGTATCTGGAGCTGGTTTAAAGTTTTCTACATCGTCAGCTGTTACAATAGGATTAAAATAATGTGTCATATTCAAAATACCAAGAGTCCTTTTGGCTCCGAATTGTGTACTTCCTGTCCCAATAGACATTGGTAATCTTCCATGGTGTTTTCTAACTACATCAGCCACTACTTTTATTTCTTTGGTTTCATAAACCAACTCTTTATATTTCTCAGCTTTCACTTTTCCAACAACAATTGGATCCATATCCGTTCCGTACATCTCATTTAACTTTAAAATAGTTGCAGCCTTAGGCATTCCTGTTAACTGAACAAAAACATCTCCTGTGAACTTAATTCCAAATGGTTCAACAGCTGTTTTCCATGCTACGTAGTGATTTTGCATGGTATTGGCAACTGTGCCATCTAAATCGAAAATCAACCCTTTAATGTGACTTGGAACTTCTATCATTCTTTTTGTTTTTTTGCGAAGATAAACTTAATTCCTCCGTCAGAAAACCTAATGAAGTAAACTTCAGTATTTATTCCTCTAAGTCGCTTCAAAAAGTTTGCCCGGATATGGTCGTACAACACCTTTCATTTCCATATTTAAAAGGATCGTGGAGGTTTTATGAATGGGTAATTTACATTCTAAAGCAATCAAATCTAAAACCTGCTTCCCATGCTTAATCAGATAATTATAAATCAATTGTTCAGCGCCTTCTAACTTTACAAACAATTGCTTCTGAATTACAGGAACTTCACTCGGATACTCCTTCCAGTTTAGCATTTCAATCAAATCATTTGTTTCAGAGAACAAGGCAGCTTTATTCATCTTAATCAAATCATTGCATCCCCTACTAAACGGATCAATAGACCTTCCAGGAACTGCCAAAACATCCCTACTGTACGAATTTGCGATATCAGCTGTTACCAAAGAACCTCCTTTTTCAGCCGATTCAATGACTATGGTAGCTTCCGAAATACCGGCAACAATCCGATTTCGCTTTAAGAAACTCTCCCGAATTAATTCGTCATCATGCCAGGTATCTGTTAAAAAAGCTCCATTTTCAACGACTTCAGGAATGTATTTGGTATGTGCTTTTGGGTACATCTCTTCAAATCCATGTGCTAAAACCGCGACAGTTTCTAAATTATTTTTCAGAGCCTCTCTGTGAGCACAAATATCAACTCCATATGCAAATCCACTAACTATTAGAGGGTTAAAAGGCTTTAAATCGGACATTAGTTTTTCGACAAATCCACGGCCATACGAAGTCATATTTCGTGTACCTACCACACTAATCACTTTTTGCTGATTTAGGCTGCTTTTTCCTCGTTTGAAAAGCACTAAAGGACCGTCGACACAATGCTTCAAACGTTCCGGATACTTTTCATCCGTAAAATACCAGACTTCAATCTTGTTTTCTTTCAAATAGCGCAATTCTCGTTCAGCATGATTCAAAACTGAAGTATCCTGAAAACTCGTTAATCTATTGGTTCCGAAACCATGGATTTTAGCAAGTGAAGACATTTTCGAATTCCAGACATTTTTAGGACTTCCACAATGCTGAATTAACTTTTTTGCCAGGGTGTCACCCACATTTTTTGCCTTCTGCAAGGCCAAGGCATACAACAATTCTTCCTCATTCATAGCAATAACAATTTGATTATCAAGATAAAAAAATAAAAAGCAATTTACAACGCGTTTTACTTGACGATCCTAAATAATACCATCAAAGCCCGAGACAATCTATAACCGCAATTATTGTTAATAAATTTTATGATAACTTCTCAGGCTCGCATTGATTTTCTGCTATATTTGTTTTAATGAGACTATCTAAATACATAAGCGACTTATTATACAGATACGAATGTGTTATTATCCCTGACTTTGGAGGATTTATTACACAGGAAATTTCTGCAACAATAAACCACTATACACATACATTTAATGCGCCATCAAAAAGGATTGGTTTTAACACTCAATTGAAAAATAGTGACGGGCTGTTAATAAACTACGTGGCTACTGCTGAAAACATCAGTTTTAATCAAGCGAGTATTTTGATTGCTGAAGAAGTTGCTAGCTGGAAGTCTTTATTGGAGAATGACACATTAGAGCTTGTGGGTATAGGTAGTATCTCGATGAATGCTGAAAAAGCATACATCTTCGAACCTTCAAATGAAGTGAATTATTTAACCTCTTCGTTTGGCTTAGATTCTTATGTGTCTCCTGCAATTAGCCGCATTAAATACAAAGAGCAAGTTCGAACAATACAACCGGAAACTTCCGTTGTGGTTTCACAGAGAAAAAGCTCCAATGCCTTTATTAAATATGCTGCATCAGCGGCTATTATTTTTGCCCTTGGAACATTTGGTTGGAACGAGTACCAAAAATCGGTTCATAATGGCTTATTGGCTGAGGCTGAAATGCAACAGCAAAAAGTTGAAAAAGCCATTCAGGAAGCGACCTTCGAAATTGAAAACCCGCTACCTAGCATCACTATAAACGTGGTTAAAGAAACCTACGACTATCATGTGATTGCAGGTGCTTTTAGAGAACCAGCAAATGCGGTAAAGAAAGTAAACCAGTTAAAAGCTGCAGGATTTAACGCTAAAATTCTTGGTGTAAACAAGTGGAACCTTACTCAGGTTGCTTATGCGAGTTTTAACTCCAGAACTGAAGCTTTAACATCGTTACGACAAATTAAAAAGTCGGATTCAAAAGACGCGTGGCTCCTTGTAAAGAGGTATTAATTTTCACCCAAAACTTAGCGGATTAATTTACTAATTAGCACTATCTTTGCCTTATTGGCAACGCAATGCTTATTAACCAATTTTTGTGATTTATTAAAGAATGTCAGGACATAGCCCAAATTTCGAACACATGATAAAGACACCTAAAGACTCACTAACCGTATTAACCGATATCGTTCTTCCGGGAGAAACAAATCCTTTAGGGAATTTATTTGGAGGAGAATTACTTGCAAGAATGGATCGTGCCTGCAGTATTGCTGCACGTCGTCACTCGCGTAGAATTGTTGTTACAGCATCTGTGAATCATGTAGCATTTTCAAAAGCTGTTCCAGTAGGAAGTGTTGTTACAATTGAAGCAAAAGTATCGAGAGCTTTCTCATCTTCAATGGAAGTATATGTAGATGTTTGGGTAGAAGACCGAGAGTCACAACAAAAAACAAAAGTGAATGAAGGAATCTACACTTTTGTAGCAGTGGACAGAACAGGATCTCCTGTGAAAATTCCAAAAATTACTCCGGAAACAGATCTGGAAAAGGAACGCTACCACAGCGCTTTGCGCCGAAAACAATTGAGTCTGATCTTATCAGGAAAAATGAATCCTCAGGAAGCTACTGAATTGAAGGCCCTGTTTACTTAAGTGTTAGGCCTGTTTAAGAATAAAAAATTTAATAGCAGCCTTCCAAGCACTATCGAAGTCAATAACTCCTGTAATTCCAAATTCCAGGAAAACTACATTTTATAAATCCAGGACTTTGGATTTTCTGTTGTTGTGTTTTTCGACAGTACAAATCCGAGAATGGTTTTTCCCGTTAATCGATCTGTAAATACTGTTCCAAGCACCTCTTTGGTTTTAACTTTGTCGCCTTTATTCACGCGAACATTTTCTAAATTTTTGTAAACAGTGATGTAATTACCGTGCTGTACTAGAACTGCTTTTTTATTTCCGGTTGTTACTTGAACTGCCAGTACTTCTCCATCGAAAACAGCTCTGGCCCTACTTCCTTTTTCGGTCGTAATACGGACTCCATTGCTTTGAATCGTTGCAGTTCGCACAATTGGATGGGGCTGCTTCCCATAGTAGGTAGAAACATATCCCTTTTCCACAGGCCAAGGTAATTTCCCCTTATTCTGAACGAATTCGGCAGCAAGGGCTTTGGCTTCAGCTGTTAATGCAAATCCGGAACTACTTCCAGAACTTGTGTTGGCCTTTTTATTTGAAGCAGCAATAGCATCTGCGATAATCTTATCAATCTGCGCATTAATACGCCTTTCTTCAGCCTCAAATTCTCTGATTTGCTTTTTGTATTTCGATTCTTTTTGTTTTACCTGACTTAGTAAACGCTGCTGTTCTTTCTTTTGATTTTCAACTTTCTGACGTTCCGTTTTTTCTTCTTTTAGCAATGTGACCTTCAAGTCTTTTTTCGCTTTTAATGAATCTGAATAAACTTTCAATAATTCCGTTTTCTCTTCTATTTCCTCTCCTTGTTTTTTTCTGAAGGAAGTATATTGTTTCATGTATTGAAAACGCTTGTATGCCTGAAAGAAATCTTCCGAAGAAAATAAAAACATCAATCGACTGTTTTGGGATTTACTCTTATAAGAACTGTAAATCATCTCTCCATAGTCCTTTTTGAGTGCTTTAATCTCGCGATTGTTTTTATTGATTTCTAACTGATTCAAATAAATCTCATTATCTAACTCCTTGGTTTCAGCCTCAAACGATTTGATTACCTTTTCTCGTATTGAAATCTTATCATTCAAATCCTTTAACTCATTCATCACATTTTGCTCCTTTCGAACTGCATTTGACAATAAAGCATTGATGTAAATCTGATCTTTTTGATTCTGAACTCTTCGCGCTTCAAGGACTTGTCGGCGCGTAGGCTTCTTCTGAGCCCAGGTAGTTGGAGTTACTGTAAATAAAATAAGAAAAATGAGGAGTAATCTGGGGCGCATTTATTCAATCTTTAATTCTTTATATCCCTGCGGAATTGTAAAAGGAAATGTCAATTCTTCATCCAATACCACCGATTTATATTCCATATTTATTGTTGTAATGTTTTTTTTATCGATTGCCCTTATTGCAATTTTCTTCGGAATGGTTTCTCCGTCGATTTGAGAATAGTAGGGGTATGAAACAGCTAATAATTGCTCTTCTGCATGACTTTTTACTTGTTGCGACTTCAATTTAAAATTCTCAGGATTCATGACAAACAAAATCTCGTACAGTTCGTTCGATTTTTTTGGAAGTAATTCGTACGATTCATTTTTATAATCACTGCTAAACTTCCCTTTTTTCAAATCGAGTATGGCTTGTCCGAGGAGTAAATTCTGCAACTTGTCATAGTTCAAATCAGTTCCCAAAAACTTACTGATCAAAGCAAAATCACCGTCGAAATACGTTCGATTCAGTTTCTCATAATAACTTACACGATCAGGAGTAATTTTTGCCTTTGCAACAGGAATTCCAAACTTAGTAGCGCTCAACCAAATTGTTTTGTCTTTTTCCATGCGCAACTTTACACTAAAACTAGCAGAAGATTTTGGGTCTTTATACTTAGCCGTTATTCTCGCATTTAACGTTTTTTTGTTAAAATCGGCATCCATATGATTGCTGATTACCTTTCTGGTTGAAAAGTTTAAAACATCAGCCTCAGCAACATTCCTTTTCGACTTACAAGAAGTTACCAGCAACAATAAAACAATTACAAATCGAATATATTTAATCATTTAATTCTTTTCTTAATTTTTCAATTTTAAGCTCATAATTACCCACCATTTCACCATCATTTAAACCGCGATAAGCTTTCAAATAGGCAGTATAAAAATCCAATTGTATTTTGGAATTCTCTACTATAAAATCTTCTCCAATACTTAAAACGACCAAGGCATCATTATATTTCCCCATGCCATTGAGAGCCATAGCATTCATAGCGTACATTAACGGTTGTGCAGGAAACAAATCCAGACCTTCCTGACTGTCATTCAGTAAATTATCATAGTCTGAATATATCAAATCCTGTTCCAACAATTGCTTCAAAACGTTAAAGTCGTTCGACTTCTGAAATTCAGACCGCAATGCAGTTGCATCAGAACCCAAAACTTCAACTGGTTTACTTTCACCTTCCAACTGCTTTTTTCTTCGTTCTAAAAAATTCAAATAATACCCTGTATGTATGGAAGCATCACCATCGTTTATTGCTCCTTTTAATTCTTCCTCCGCTAGGTCATAATTTTCATTCTGAATATAAATCTGCGCCAGTTCAGTGCGATAAATCGGTTTTAGTTCCACTACCTTTTTTTGAAGCGCAACTGCCTTTTCAAATTCCTGTTGAGCTGAAAACACATTCACCTTATGTCGCAACAAATCCACATTGTCAGGTTCCATACGTATACTTTTGTCGATGAAAATTGTTGCTTCAAAATAACGCTCCATCAACAAATAATTCTTTGAAAACTCAAATAACACAGCCACATTTTCATCTTTCAGTTGGGAACATTTTTCCAGATTCTCAACTGCTTTTGAATAATTGAGAATTGCTCTTTGCTTTAAAGCTTCGAAGAAACAATCCTGAAATTCAAGGTCCTTTCGTTCTGCTTCTGAAACCTTGGATTGCCCAAAAGCAACACTCGAAAAACCGAACGCAAAAACTAAAAACAATCCCTTGATAAAATAAAGCTTCATTAGGTGTGCAATATACAATTTATACAAACTAAATTCCTTTCGGAATGGCATCAATTAGGGTCTTCGTATAATCCGATTTTGGACTGGCGTAAATGCGATCTGCATCATCCATTTCTTCAATCTGACCTTGATTCATGACAATCAAATTATCACTCACATATTTTACCACCGCCAAATCATGTGAAATAAAAATATATGTGAATCCAAATGTCTCTTTCAATTCTGCTAACAAATTCAGTACCTGAGCCTGAACAGAAACGTCTAAAGCTGAAACCGATTCGTCGCAGATAATAATTTTTGGCTGTAATGCAATGGTTCTGGCTATCCCAATTCGCTGTCTTTGCCCTCCCGAAAATTCATGTGGATAACGGTAAAAATGTTCACGTTCCAAACCAACTTTCTCGAGTAAACCCATCACGTACGTTTCACGATCCGATTTGTTCTTTCCAATTTGATGCACCTTCATGGGTTCCATTATGGCTTTTCCGACAGGAATCCTCGGATTTAGGGAAGCAAATGGATCTTGAAATATGATTTGGACTTCTCGTCTGAATTTCTTTAATGCCGCTCCTTTGAGCTCTGTGACATCCTTTCCATGATAATAAATATGTCCTTTCGTTGCCTTTTCGAGTTGCAATATGGTCCGACCCAAAGTTGTTTTTCCACATCCGGATTCCCCAACCAAACCCAGGGTTTCACCTTGAAATAAAGAAAATGATACATCATTTACAGCTTTTACGACGGCCGATTTTTTAAAAACGAACTGACTTCCACCTCCAAAGTGAGTCGCAAGATTTTTAACCTGCAATATCGGGTCTTTTCCATACAATTCTTTCTGATATGCAATGCGTTCAGCGTCCGTAATCACCGAAATATCGATGGTTTTATCCAGATAATCCTTAACCGTTGGCAAACGCTTCAACCGCTTATCCAAGCTCGGCCTTGAATTTATTAATGCTTTGCTATAATCGTGTTTTGGATGATGAAATACTTCCGAAGCTGTCCCCTTTTCAACCACATTTCCTTGATACATTACCAACACCTGATCGGCAATTTCAGAAACCAGCGACAAATCGTGGGTGATAAAAATGATACTCATTTTTGTTTCTTCCTGGAGTTCTTTAAGTAATTCAATAATTTCTTTTTGAACGGTAACATCCAAAGCCGTAGTTGGCTCATCAGCAATCAAAACTTGTGGCTTACAGGCAATTGCCATAGCAATCATGACCCGCTGCTTTTGTCCGCCAGAAATCTGATGAGGATACTGATTAAAAATCTCATCCGGTCGTGGCAGCCTTACTTTATTGAACAAACGAATCACCTCATCTTTTGCCTCTTTTTTTGATAGCGCCGTGTGCTGAAGTAACGTTTCTATGACTTGAAAACCACAGGTCATACTCGGATTCAAAGAACTCATTGGTTCCTGAAAAATCATACCTATTTTCTTGCCTCTTAGGAGTCGTAATTCTTCTTTTGATAGAGATGTCAAGTCTATTCCGTCTAGTTCTATTTGTCCGGAAATTTTGGCATTTTCTCCCAGCAATCCCATGATTGCCAAAGAAGTAACTGACTTTCCGCTGCCTGACTCTCCAACGATTCCAAGAATTTCCTGTTCCTTTAATTCAAAAGAAATCTCGTGAACAACCTTTGAAAACTGTTCATTGTTCGAAAATCCGATAGAAAGATTGGATACAGAAAGCATGTGTGAATTTTTGCTAAATGTACAGCATTCCATTGAAAAATAACAATACTCCTCTCCACGAATAGACTTAAAGCAATCGATTTTCAGTAGTTTTGTGAAAATTTTAATGAATGAATTATTTATCGGTTGAAAATATTTCGAAATCCTTCGGTGAATTAGAGCTTTTTAGCGACATCTCTTTTGGAATTAACAAAGACCAAAAAATTGCCTTTATCGCCAAAAACGGAACGGGTAAGACTTCTTTGCTGAACATTATCGCAGGATTGGATGCGCCCGACACCGGGCAGGTAATTTCGCGTAAAGAAATTCAGATTGCCTACTTGTCTCAGCAAGATGAATTGGATCCGAATTTATCGATTGAAGAGACCATTTTTAATTCTGAAAATAAGATTTTAAGAATTATTGAACGCTATGAAAAAGCTTTAAAGAATCCAGAAAACGAAAAGGAATACCAATTGGCATTTGAAGCCATGGAGCAGCACAATGCCTGGGATTTTGAAACGCAGTTCAAACAGATTCTTTTCAAATTAAAATTGGAAGAACTCGACAAGAAGGTAATGGATTTGTCGGGTGGACAAAAAAAACGATTGGCCTTAGCGGTTATCTTGATCCATAAACCTGACTTGCTAATTCTCGATGAGCCGACCAATCATTTGGACCTCGAAATGATTGAATGGCTAGAAACCTACTTCAAAAAAGAAAAAATCACCTTGTTCATGGTTACCCACGACCGTTACTTTTTGGAGCGCGTTTGTAATGAAATTATAGAACTGGATCAAGGGAAATTATACTCTTATAAAGGAAACTATTCATATTTCCTTGAAAAAAAAGAAGAGCGTCTAAAACTCGAAGAAGTCACATTAGAAAAGGCAAAAAACTTATTCAATAAGGAACTCGACTGGATGCGTCGTCAGCCAAAAGCGAGAACCACTAAATCAAAATCCCGAATAGACGATTTCTACAAGATTAAAGAAATAGCTCATCAGCGAAGAAATAACCACAAAGTGCAACTGGAAATCAATATGCACCGAATGGGATCAAAGATTGTAGAGCTACATTCACTTTGCAAATCGTTTGGTGATTTAAAAATATTAGACAAATTTGATTACAATTTCAAGCGAGGAGAGCGTGCTGGAATCATAGGTAAAAACGGTTCTGGAAAATCTACTTTTTTGAATTTATTGACAGGTAGAATTCCGTTGGATTCTGGTAAAATTGTGGTGGGTGAAACCATCAAATTTGGGTACTATACTCAGAGTGGAATTCATCCAAAACCTGGACAGAAGGTCATAGAGGTCATAAAAGAATTTGGAGAATATATTCCGT
>CAXQVI010000045.1:0-11720 GCA_964227255.1 Flavobacteriaceae bacterium | reverse complement strand
AATTGCAACTACAGCAGCAGTTGCTGCGACACCTTTACTTTGTGCATTTACTTTTTGTAATGAAGTTATATTTAATAAAGCAAGAAATATAATTGTAATCCGTTTCATAGTTTGTATAATTATTAATTGATTGATATTCACACATAAGTAATAACCATCTTTTATTTTGAGGATTTACTAAACAGAAGTATCCTTTAATAAATCTGACTTACTTGATAAACTAAATGGTTATTTGCAATTTTTTATCAAACCTAATGTTTCAATGCTTCATTTATAAGTTTGATGTTCTAAAAATAGAGATAAATAAGTTTAGAATAATTCTATTTTAAGTAGGGTAATCGACAATAATAAATGCAGTTGTTTCCTTATTCTTAGTTTACTACCTTAGTAATGCTACTTCACTAAAAAAATCAATACCTAAGGACCTCCTGTTAGGTGTATAATTATTTCGACCTTCATAGCTGAAAAGAAGCTAATAAACTTTGTGAAAAGAATCCCTGGTAAATTCTAAGAATTAGTTATATCAAAAAAATAGAAAGTAGCATGAAAAAGAGTGTTTTAAAACTTGTATTTTCTTTTTTAGTACTATTGATTGCAAACACTGGTAATGCACAGCAAAAGGATATTGTTTTAAGCGATTACCTGCTTCAGAACTCTGAAAAATTAAAGGTGAAAATGGGCGCTGCCTGGTTTGGAAAAATGTTCAATATGAAATTTGGAGATTATGAAGTTAAAAAAAGTAAGGCGCGAAGTAAAAAATCATCAAGCGCATCCAACTTTTGGAATACCAGAATAGAAACGGATATAGGGTATAAATTCAATTTTGAATTTGTCGATAAGAAATCTGAATCTGCCATAGCCAATGTTGTATACAGTGAAAAAATTATGGAGTTACAATCTTTTCGGATATCTGATCATTTTTCAATAGGAAGTGATATGATCCTTATGGATTCGGTGAACTACACCGCAAATATTTATTTAAAAAGCAATGAAGCGGAAGTATGGAATCTTCAAATGTTTAAGATCAATGGTTTCGATTTAGAGTTTGTGGACGGAGGCTATTTAACAACGGGAGATCGAGTTATTAGAATTGATTTTGTAACCTCTGCCGATTTGGGCGGTGATAAAAGAAGAATACCTGCTATAGGATATAGATTTGTTGAAGATGGTAAATCTATAGGAGCGCTTCAATATTATGCTGGAGGGATGCTCGGATTAAATAAGAACTACGTACGAATAGATAAAAATCTCGATCGGAAAACGAAGTTGGTTTTGGCAGCATCTATGACAACCATTTTGGAAATTATTTACAGCGAAATTGAAAAGATGGAAATGGAGATTACTGAAATTTATTATCAGAGCTTTCATTAATATTTAGAATAAATGGAATCACTTGGCAGTATTTAAAAAACTGTGTAAAGTTTCTGCTCTCGCTATGAATCATGAACCGTTGTTACTAGTGGTTTTAGATTACTCCTTCCGCAGAGAAAAACTTAATGACTTCCTCTTTTTTTAACACCTCATTTTTGATATAATCGAAACTCTTATCTCCAGGAGGGACTGAACCTTGTATTTGAAGCGACCTAAGAGTGCCATCTTTATGGGGAGCAATGAGAATAATATTTCCATATTCCAGGTGAAAGAGCCTCATGTTTACAACTGCGAAACTGCCTTTGTCAGGGGTGGTGAAAGCGACAAATTCTATTATATCATTTTTAGTAGCAATGGAACCTTCTCCTCCGTAATCAGGATGATTTCTTGAAATGAATTTTGAAGTGCTTAAAGCGAAATTCTCGGTACTCACAGTATCTATTACAGTTATAATTGTAAAGAAGGCTTTATTGCGTTGTTCTTCCTTATAAAACGGACTGTCACCAATGGCAAAACTTCCAAAAAATATTTCTCTTTCGCCTACATGGATTCGATATTCCGGAATTGAACGTGCCATAGCATTTGAAACAAATCCGCCTCCTTTATAACTGCCAAGGCTTTTATAATGAGGAACCGGGAAAGCACCATATCTAACAGGTAGGCCTTCGTTTATAGGTTCGATATCATTTTTCATTCTTTCCATGTCCCACAATTCAGGGGAATGGATGTTTGCGATTTGTTTTTGACGAATTTCCTTCAGTTTGGCAGATTCACTTTCCTGCGAAATGGAAGGCATAGCATACATACAAAGCAGTATGCTAATGGTTAGTAGTTTTTTCATGATGATTTATTTAGCTAGGCAAATGTAATAAGCATGTACGCTAATACTAGTAATATGGAGGGCTGAAAAGAGGACTAGTCCCTGGGATGATTTTTGAATTTCTCTACAAATTCTTGTCTGTTATTCACTTCTAACTTGGCGTACAGGTTACGAATGTGGGTTTTTACAGTACTGAGAGAAATGAAAAGTTCAGTAGCGATTTCTTTGTTCGATTTTTCCTGAATTATCAATTCTGCGACCCGTTCTTCCTGATTTGTCAAGTTTAAGTTTTCCTGGGGTACGGCTGTTTTAGTGCGCTTGAATTTTATGAATAAAACAATTAATCCAATTAGTAGCAATGCACACAAGGAGCTTAAGATGTAGGTGGATCGTTTGTAAAATTCTAAATCCTGCAATGTTTCAGTTTTAGAAAGATCGGTAAGCAGTTCTTTAAATTGAAGTGCATAGCTCGAATTTTCATAATAGTCATCAAGGCTTTCTTCGAGCTTCTGATAAAAGAGAATATCGTTTTTAAGGTCAGCCTTAACGATGCTGGGTTGTATACCGGCGAGAAGCGTAAGGGTTACCAATGGATGAATTTTTTTGGTATCGGTGTATGTTTTCAATTCTGACAGCGCCTGAGAAGAGGACTTATCTCTGTTGAAATTTGTCAATGTTGAAAGTTCCCTTTGTAATTGATTTACATAGCTGCTGAACTGTTGCCATTCCTGATCAACCAGGTTTGTATTCGAATTATTTGAAAACCAGAATTTGTCGTTCTTTTCAAAAACAATGGTATCCTGATTTGAAAAAACAAAATTGTGAAAGTTTTTTCCTTCTTCGTGATCTGTCATTTGCATAAGGCTCTGTTTCTCGTCCACTCTGGAATGAATTCGGTAAATTGAATGCTTGTCCGATAATAGTTGACCTTCAAAAGAAAAATACCCTGTGCTATCAGTTACTGTTGAGGTGACTAATTGTTCTTTGGAAATAGTTCTTTCCTCATTGTATCTCAGCAGGCTTAAATACACGCGTTTATTTTTTTCGGGAGTATCAAGATGTCCTGAAATAGAATACTGAGCATGGCATAGGTTGCTTGAAGCTAGAAACAACAAAAAACCAAAAAAAGGGATGAAGATGTTTTTCATACTAAGTCTTAAAAGTAAAAAAATTCAATGACTGTTTTAATCAAAGAAAAATTTTATTACCCAAATAAGAAAAAAGAGTATGAAGTTAAGTTTTGTGCATGCGTGATTTATCGTAAATGAAGAGTGCTTTATAAAATGAAATATGGTTAACAACAAGTGCTGTTAACCATATGTTCACACATCTCAAACTTATGAGATCCAACCTTTACTATTTATTGTAATTCCTCGAGATCTTTTTCGGTAAAGGCGCTATTCTTTTTGTAATTATCAGCGCAATAAGCCAAAGCTTGTTTTCCTTCTGCTTTGTTCATGCCTTGTTCATTGGAGAGTTTTGCGATTTCATAATTGATAAATAACAAAAAAGATTCTGTACTCTTCGGAGTGAGTTCATTAGTGGTATTTAGATACACTTTACTGCGCAATAAAAGGTTCATTAATCTCTCATGCTCTTCTGTTATGTTAAAAGCTTTTATGCCCTTATTAAGGTTTAAAAAATATACACGAGGCATAATTCCCTGACCTAAATTCTCTGAGGCCAATTCAAAATTTTCAGCACAATTTTCATAGTCTTCCATCATGAAGTAGAAATTACCTTTGTTTACTGGATCCATTCCTCCAGGTTCTTTCATATAAGGACTTTGCCATAACTTATGGTCTTCAACTAATTGAAAATAGTCTTCCAGATCTGCTGTTTTCTTATGGTTGATAATATCCATCAGAGCAGGGGACAGGTCGTTCATATTGTATTGTTCTTCCAGACCATAATTTGTTTTCAAATCGTTGAGGTAATTATGTCTATACGAAGCAAAGGTTGGGTAGTTATCAAAATTTCTATAATCTTTAAAAATGAACTGAATTCCATCTAAAAAGGAAAGAGGTACTACGGAGTTATGATCTGCTTCATAGGTGATTTTGTTAAAATTGAATTTCTCGTTTTTATTGGCAGTGTAAATCTTTGCATAATCATCACCCGCTTCTATTCTGTCTGGGGAATCTAATGTTGCATTTGCAACAAAATAATAGAGGTTTTTGCCCTGGTAATTCTTCATGAATGCACCCATTTCTTGTCGTACGTCAGTACTGTAGAAATTCGTTGAAAACGATATAAAGCCTCTAAATGGATTCTCTTCTTCCAGGAGTAAAAAATGATTGTACTCAGCCCCGTTAGAATGCCCAATCATGACATTGAAATCGGATGTGCTGTAGGTATTGTTGATGTATGGTACCAGTTCTTTAAAGACAAAATTCTTAAAGCTTTGACCTGATTTTCCATAATAAACATCAAGGTCCTTATTTCGGTTCGACTCGCCATTGGTGCTGCCGTGAACAATTCCCACTACAATAGCTTCAGGTACAATTCTGTATTCCTTCAGAGATAAAATCGTTAAATGACTTTTGGCAACTGAAAATAGATTCCATCCGGCATCTGTGGTATACAAAACAGGGTATTTTTTGTTAGGATTGTAATTTTTTGGCAACGCAATTTTAATGGTGCGTTTATCTCCTAAATACTCAGATTCAAAATGTTTGATGTTGTAGTCTAAGCCCAACGCCTTTCCATCAGATTCGTTGGCCCATCCTTTTACTGTAAATAGAGCCTTTGAGTGTTGATCCTCTATTTTTAGGTTTGGATTATGATCCAGGCTTTCAACGATACCTTCCGAACTCCAGTCGCCTTTGGTAATTTTGAATTCTGCCGGGTAGTTGATAGCTACAGTTAGTTCTCTTTCAAAGTCTGATGTTTTCTTCATTTTTACGGAACCTGGATCCCAGTTTCCAAGGGATTCCTGATTACCAGTAATAAAGATGTTGTCTGTTTTGTTGGGTACAATTACCTTAATGGTTCTCTTTTCCTGAGCAAATAAACTTCCTGTAAAGAGAATAACAAGTCCTAATGTTAAGATGGTGTGTTTCATGATTTTATTGTTTAGTTGTCTCAAAATTAGGGAGCAAAAGGCATAAAATCAGTGATGACCTGGGCTGAAAAGAGGACTAGTCCCTGGGATGATTTTTAAAAGCGCCTAATAAATTGGTGTTTTTAGTGAGCTAAAGCAGCGTCCAGTTCAGGCAAGGTTGGCATAAACTTTAGCAAAATTCTCCATTTTTCCGCAGTGCTGCTTCGCAATAGATGTTGAATTAAGTCAGAAAGTTATGGGTGCATCAGCGCTGGTGGAGCGCGCTGGGAATAAAAAAGTATTGCGAAACTTAGATTGTTTTTACGCTATAGCACGGAACGGTTAGTATGTGGAGGGTTCAATGGCTTATACATCGTTGTAAATAGTAATTATTTCGAATACAAAATATTTTTTTGGATGATAAGATTGATTACCACTCTAATTAAGAAATAGCCAACGAGTATGATTAAAAAAGGACCAAAATTAAAGCTGAAATATAAATTGTCGAATGGCCAAAACAACTTGTTAATAATAGGGCCTAATATTGAAATGTAAAGTGATAGCCAAACTCCAATAGCTATTACTTCAATCACTAAATTTTTATGTTTAAAAATCCTCTGGATAATCTTTTTGACAAGGAGCACAATTACAATAAATGATACTACTGCTGAGATACTAAATACAAGCCAATACCAAGGATGTTCTTCAAAAGTGGAACCGCTTCTACCTATATGTTCAAAGTAATCATATACTGAATATATAACTACTATCGCCATTAAATAAGCTATTGGATATTTAATTAATTTTTTAATCATATGTATAATTTATAACGGTTTGGCTAAAAACCCTTGCCATATTGGAGGACGGTTATGATTTTTTGGTCTTTGTTATATGCTTTTCTTTAATTTTAACATAAATCAATTTGCTGCGTCCTTTTGGATTTTCACGTTGTTCTATTTCAAATTTGTTAATTGATTTGATAAGAGGTGTGAGTTTTTCAAATCCATGATTTCTTGAGTCGAAATTGGGCCGTTTTTTCTGGATTAAACTTCCAACATCTCCAAGGAAAGCCCATCCATCATCATCCGACAAATCATTGATTGAAGATGAGATTAAGCGAATCTCTTTGTTGGTAATTCTATCTACTGAGGTTTTAGTGGTTTCTTTTGTATCCGTTTTGTCTTCAGATTGTTTCCTTAGAATTTCTATGTAAATAAACTTATCACAAGCTACAATGAATGGGTTAGGAGTCTTTTTCTCTCCGATTCCGATAACCAACATTCCCGCTTCCCTCAATCGAGTTGCTAATCGGGTAAAATCACTATCACTAGAGACAAGACAAAATCCTTCAACTTTTCCACTGTATAAAACGTCCATGGCGTCGATGATCATTGCTGAGTCTGTGGCATTTTTCCCAGTTGTATATCCGTACTGTTGAATAGGAGTAATGGCGTTCTCTAAAAGCAAGTTTTTCCATTTTGTCAATCCTGGCCTTGTCCAATCACCATAAATCCTCTTAATAGTTGGGTTACCGTATTTGGCTATTTCCTCCATCATATCCTTTACGTTGGCAGATGGTATATTGTCACCATCAATTAAGACAGCCATATTTATGTTTTCTTTCATATTATATTTTTTACGGTAATTCCGTACAACGTTTTTGTATATGGTTAGTTACGTGTTTTAGGTACTTAATTTAGCAAATAAAAACCGAACAGAAAATCTCGCGAAATACGCGCACGCAGCGCGAACTGTGCGTAAGAAATTTTCGTAAGTAGGCGAGAGTAAGCAATTACTTATAGCCAATGTAATGGGCTGGGTTTATTCTATTTTGAGAATCTAATTAAAATATTTAAGAACAGTTGGGATTTATTTTTCCGAATCAATAATTTCAAATATTCCCAAATACGTTTTTCAAAATAAAATATACAAGTAATTGATTTTATTCCGAATCAAGAATATTTTTATTCATCATTTCAACAATTCCAGTTCGGTCGTAATATGTATAATATCGATCAATTAATTTATCTTTATTGAAATGCGCGGCAAAATTCATTCTCAATTTCACAGTACCTTCCTGATATACAATTTCATTAGAAAAATAAGAGATTACCATCACTCCGGTTAAACCAGAATATGCCATTGTTTCTTTTGCAATAATAGGCACATTTACATGATCTGTAAACGTCATGGATTTCACACCAGATGTTTCTTTCCAATTTTTCCACCAATCCAAAACATTTGATTTTCCGCTTAATTTTGTTCTGGTGCCTGCATCTCCATCCGGAAAATAAAACTCTACATCTTCAGCCAACATAGATCCCCATGAATCAAATTGAAAATTAGTAAGTTCTGTTAATGCGTTAACTGCAAGATTAGAATACTCAGGAGAAGCAATTTCATAATTTGGATTAACACTGTCAATTGTTTTTTCAGGAGCCGATTCACAGCCAATAGATAGCATAGCAATTAAACAAACGATGAGAAATTGTTTTAGCGATTTAAACTTTAGTTCTTTCATATTTTTGTTATTAGTGTTACTCATTTGGCTTTTCAGATTTCGCCCCGTTTTTTATGGTTTCTGGTCTCCATTATATCAATCTAAAAATAACACATTTTTTTATGATAATTATTCAACTTATATCTTTTATTAAAGATAACTTAAAGGTTTTCAAAAACTTACCCGCGTATTGGATGTAATTTCGTAGTGCTTGTTTGTGACGGTTTTGCTAACCTGAATACAGTTTAAGTTTCTTTATTACTAACGGTTATCGCTATGAATTATGAGGCGTTGTTGGCTGTTGTTTTTTGTTACTCAGCTGTACTTAATGGGTAAGTTGGGTCTAATAGTTTAAAACCTAAATCACTAAAATATCTACTTCCATTAATTAGAACAACAACACCTATTTGATCTTCAAGATTGAATCCTGCAAAACTTACAAAACCTGGTGTCCCTCCTTTGTGATAATAAATTGTTTTTCCTGATTCTTTTCTTTCTAAAATTTCCCAGCCTAAACCCATTATATTATTATTGTTTTTAAAACGAATTATATGTGTTTCCTTTATAGCGTCACTTAAAGAAGTTGAATGCAGTCCAAGTTGCGCTCCTAAAAATTTCAACATATCCTTAGCTGTAGATTTTAAACCACCCATTGCCTGAAATTGTCCAATATCCAGCTCGTCTATTTCTTTTCCATATCTATAACCCATAACTAATCTTGGTCTCTTATCCGAAGAGACTTTAAACTCAGTGTCGGTCATTTCCAAAACATTTGTAACTCTTTCCTTTATTAAAGATTCATATGTTTTATTCATTTTTGATTCAATTGCTTGCTCTATAATCAATACTCCTAAATTTGAATAGCGATAAGTATTTGGTATTGAATCGAGCGTATAGTTTGATAAAAAATCATTTAATTTTTCAATTGAATAATCTCTATATCGATAATCATCATTTACATCCATATTAAATGGGTCTCTTGGAAGTCCAGAAGTATGTGTGGATAAATTCTCAAGAGTTATAATTTTAGTACTGTTAGCTACAACGTTTTTAAAAATTGGCAAGTATGTTTGAATAGAGTCTTGCAGACTTATTTCTCCATTTAGGTTTAAATCAGAAAGCAAAGTGCTTGTAAAAGTCTTTGTAACAGAGCCAATTTCAAAAATTGAGTTTTCATCGGGTTTAGAATTGTCGGTTAACCTCTTTTTTCCGAAGCCATAGTAACGTGTTCCGTTTTTATCAATTATTCCTATAACTGTTCCTAAGTGATATTCTTTTTCTATTCTTAATTCAGACTCTTTTTTGATATCAACGGGTAAATCAAGCTTTGATTTTTTATCGCAACTTGAGAAGTTTATAAGAATAATAAAGAATAGTAAAAATCTATTTCTCATAGTGGTGTTTGTATTTTTATAATTGCAGTCAACGTATTTGTATATGGTCCCTATCCAACGGGTATGCATTATACACGATGTTGTAAACAGTTATTTTTTATTCCATTCATTTTTCAGTATACTGTAATAAAGTGTGTCGCGTCTTCGGTTATTAGTCATTAAAGTATGACTTCTAAGAACCCCTTCCTTAATGAGTCCAACCTTTTCCATTCCCTTTCTAGCAGGGATATTCAAAATGTCAGTTTTAAATTCGATTCTTAAAGTATCTGTATGGCTAAATAGATATTCAAATAGTAATTTTTTAACGTGTCCATTAATTCCAGTTCCTTGGTACTTTTTAGAAATCCAAGTCCAACCAATTTCGACCCGTTTGTTCAGTTCTGAGATATTGCCAATTCTTGTCGTACCAACAATATTACCGTTTTTAGTGTCTATAATTGTAAATGGTAGTGCCTTATGTTCTTTCAGATCAGAAATTGCAGTCTCAATCCATTTTTTTAATGTTACTTCGTCTGAAAGATCAGCAGTAAAGTAGTGCCACATCTTTGAATCAGTAGTCAAACTTTTCATTTTTTCAAAGTCATCAACTTTCATCGGTCTCAAAATGACTTTTTCAGAATAAATTATTTTTTGAAAATCTAACATTGATTTTGTTCCGATTTAATTGTTTACAACGGTCGCGTATAAGCGTCAGTTAACGGTTTAAATTTACTAATTTTCGGTTAGGTACTGAAGTTTGAAATTCCGAGTGTGCCGACATCTGTGCGACCCTATGATGGAGGTGCTAATTAGCGCCTTGCAAAACTGTATGTAGAAAACTTCACAGCTTGTTAGTCTTTTTAAATAGAGCTCTTAATTTTCTTTTTTATTTGTGGCAGTCAATGCATTAGTAGATGTTGTTGTGCAACGTTTTTTATTTATTTAATTGTATCACTAAGTGTTCCGCTCATTGCAGCTGGAAATGCAACAAGGATTATTCTTTTTATTGCTAATGCATTATCAATTCCCCAGGGGCACTTATCAATTAAGGTTAGAATCAAAGCCACAACCAACAGAGAAATGACGTAAGTTCCAATGACCCTTTTTATAAAGTCAATTACGTATCCTTTCAGTGTTACCTTATAAAAATTGAAGTAAACAAAAACCGAAATTAGAACTAACGAAAGTGTTGCTATCAGCGAAACATTAGATATTGGAAGAGTTTCACCTAGATTCCAAGCCTCTTCTGTAAGTGAAACAGGAATAGCGAATAGTGCCGACCCTACAATTACCTGCATTATATCCCTTGGCTTGAATTCAAGCATTAAGGGTTTCAATGCATAGCTAATTATTTCACCAGATTTGTCTGCGATTGGAACAACTCTATGTAAATAACCACCAATCCTTTTTATTGTCGTTTCTTTTATTTACACATTTTGTTCCTTTATATTATTTAAATGGTTGCCAACTGCTTTGTGTAAGATATGTTTTTGCGTGTTTTGCATTGTGCGTTTGGGGGAGCCGACAACTGTCCGTTCCAATGCTGGAGGCAGTTTGGCTGCTAGCGATGCAAAACTTACGAGATTATACAATCTTACAATACCGTTTGTTTTGTGTTTTAAATTTAGTTATTTATTCTTTTGCAAAAATGTATTTTACCCATTGTTATACAATGTTTTAATCTGCTATTTTAATTATTGAGTTTCCATAATATAAAATTCCCGAGGCTATTAATAAACATGGAGTTAAAAACAGTACTACTAAGCCATTAAATTCAGTCATGATATTTGCTAAAACGATATAAATAATAAACCCAGACCCAAATTTATAAATCCTATTAACTCCACTCATATTTTTAGTTAATGAAACAATAAAATATGGTATAAAAAAACTAAGTAGAAAACCTCCAATTCTACTATTCCAATTTGCATTTGAATCAATTATTAAATAGCCGAAAATTGAGATTAATAAAAGGTTTAATACAATTAAGAAAAACCAATTTATGATTTTCTTTTCAATAGGTTTTTTGTTTTTATTGAGATCCTCGATATTTATTTCTAAAGCGTCACAAATTAAATTTAAAGTCTTTCCATGAGGTTCATTATCATTATTTTCAATTCGTTGAATAGTTCTTAAATTAACTTTTGATAATTCCGCCAATTTTTCTTGAGATAAACCTTTTAGTTTTCTCGTTTCGAAAATTTTTTGCCCAACTCTACTCATTTTGCTTTTTTATCTAATGTCCATCATTTAATATAGAATCACAAAATTCCTACACTGATTTCTTAACGGCATTTTTATGACATTTTATTTTGTCTATGAAGTTTCGTAAAAAAATACGAGTTTTCTAAAATTGTACAACGTTCCCGCTATGAAACGTGTCCCGAAGGGCATGTTTTTATAGCGATTGTTGGGCATAGTTTTTTATTTCCAATTGGGGTAATCAATTATGTGTACTAACTCCTCAATTACTACCCTCATATCATCCTTAATGTTGTCAACATCATTTTGTCTTGCGATATATCTTCGATTATGAGCAGATAAATCTCCTATCTTTTTAATCTTAGGTAAAGATTGTTTTGAATTCCGGCTAAGGTTCCATTTGGGCTCTTT
>CAXQVI010000044.1:0-98075 GCA_964227255.1 Flavobacteriaceae bacterium | reverse complement strand
TTGAAAATCTATCCGGCGAACTTGTTTGTGACCTCCCCAGATATATTACAGAATGCAATACATTCAATTCAGGACGACATGGTAAAACAGGTGGATTATTTTAAAGAAATTGGAAAGCATCTTGAGGCAAAACGACTGCAGGAGCGCACTGAATTCGATTTGGAAATGATGCGTGAACTGGGGTATTGCTCGGGAATTGAAAACTATTCAAGGTATCTGGATGGTAGAAATCCGGGTACGCGTCCGTTCTGCCTGCTAGATTATTTCCCTGAGGATTACCTGATGGTGATTGATGAAAGTCACGTAACGGTTCCGCAGGTTCATGCCATGTATGGAGGTGATCGTTCCAGAAAAATAAATCTTGTTGATTATGGGTTCCGACTTCCGGCTGCTTTGGACAACAGACCTCTAAAATTTGAAGAATTTGAAATGATTCAAAACCAGGTGTTGTATGTAAGTGCCACTCCCGCGAACTATGAATTGGAAAAAACAGAAGGTGTTTTTGTAGAGCAAGTGATTCGTCCGACAGGCCTTTTAGACCCAATTATTGAAGTCCGGCCTTCACTCAATCAAATAGACGATTTAATTGAGGAAATTCAAATCCGTGTTGAAAAAGATGAACGAACATTGGTTACAACCCTGACCAAACGAATGGCTGAAGAACTCACAAAATACCTCAGTAGAATTCAAATTAGATGTCGTTATATCCATTCAGATGTGGATACTCTGGAACGTGTTGAAATCATGCAGGATTTGCGAAAAGGATTGTTCGATGTTTTAATCGGAGTGAATTTACTGCGAGAAGGACTCGATTTACCAGAAGTATCATTAGTGGCTATTCTGGATGCTGATAAGGAAGGATTCCTGCGTTCACATCGCTCTTTAACGCAGACAATAGGTAGAGCGGCTCGAAATATAGAAGGAAAAGCCATTATGTATGCTGATAAAATCACAAACAGCATGCAGCAAACCATTGATGAGACAACCCGAAGAAGGGAAAAACAAGTTAAATACAATAAGGCAAACGACATTACTCCGACTCAGATTAAAAAGAAAATAGAAAATACCTTGGCTCAAAATACAGTGGCCTCATACAATTATGATCAAGCTGCTGGCATGGCTGCTGAGGAAGAGATAAAATACATGTCGAAACCAGCTCTGGAAAAACGCATCAAAGAAAAGAAAAAAGCTATGGAAGAAGCTGCTAAAGCTCTTGATTTTATTGTCGCAGCTCAATTAAGAGACGAAATTAAAACTTTGAAAGAACAATTGACCTAAAACGTACATAAATGGAATTTAATTATCAAATCATCGCAATCGCGATAGTTATAGTTTCCTTACTACTATTTAACTTCTTCACTGGAAGAGCTGTAAAGAAATTCACGGTATTAAAAAAAATAGAACCAAATCGTAAGAAGGTTATCCTCAATTTAACCTATTTTTTGTCCTATACCTTTGCAACTATTTTAATAATTGGAATATTACAGGTAGAAATTAAGCAGCTCCTCATATTTATATCTTCTATACTAGCAGTATTAGGAGTCGGATTTTTTGCTCAATGGTCTGTACTATCAAATCTGACATCCAGTTTTATTTTATTCTTTTACCACCCTGTTCGAATTGGAGATAAAATCAAAATACTGGATAAAGATTTTGACTTAATGGGGAAAGTAATAGACATTAAAGGTTTTTATGTATTATTGAAAACAGAAGAAAACAAATCAATTACTATTCCTACACAAATTTTGTTGCAAAAAGGGATCCAACTGATTCCTGAATCAACTGATCAGGACACTGAAAAATATTTGGAAGAATAAGTCGGATTAATTCCATACTTCCGCCAAGACCCAATCCACACCATCTTGCAATACAGAAACATATTCGCATGGCTTATAATGCGTTAAACCTTCAGCAATGACATACTCAATAGTTGAGCCGGCATCTTTAGAAAGATTTACAAAGTCGGTTGTTGTGTCCACAGGAAATAATTCATCGTTCGAACCGTGAATTACATACATAGGCACATCAATTTTTGGTACCGTTCCATCAGTTCTCTCTGGATTGTATGAGGAAGCCATCGCAATAGCAGTCGAAAAGAATTCTCCAAA
Source organism: Flavobacteriaceae bacterium (assembly GCA_964227255.1). Lineage (GTDB taxonomy): Bacteria > Bacteroidota > Bacteroidia > Flavobacteriales > Flavobacteriaceae > Lutibacter. The sequence continues at coordinate 95,967 of CAXQVI010000044.1, read as the reverse complement.
ATAATCGGAGTAAAACCAACTTGCATTTCCACCATTACTATAACCCATAACCATAGTTTTATCAGCATCTACATCCCAATACGTTGTAGCGAGATCAACCAAGGCAATCACTTGCTGCTGATTTGAAGCATCATACCATTCATCAGAACCGGCATTCGGACTGATAATAAAAGCGTCCAATGCTGCTAATCCAGGTTCCACATAACACCCCGTATTTAAATGTGCTGTTGAACTACCACCCGAGGCACCGTGCAATGCTAAAACTAAAGGGCGCAAATTAGAAGGAGAACTATTTGTTGGAGCGATGACTCTAAAATTCCAATAGACTCCATTAATCAACGATTCCAAACGGACATCATTAATACCAGGGTTTATTTCCAGCTTTTCAAAATCGGCTCGTACGTCATCGGCCGTGCGCTCATTGCTTTGTGGAACATCATTTGAGTTATCGTCTCCACAGGAAACTGCAAACACAAATAACAACGGAATAAAAAGTAATTTTAGAATTCTCATAACTAGTGGTTTTAGTGATTTAAATATAAACTAATTAATTGAATTCAATAAAAAAGCACTACCGAGGCAGTGCTTTCTATATATTTTATTTGAACCGAGAATTTAAAGCAAGAAACTTTTTCCTATATCCTGTTCCCTTTTGCCCAGTTCCTAATTCCCTTTTTTATAATCTTCCAAGAACTTCGCTAATCCAATATCTGTCAATGGGTGTTTCAACAATCCAGTGATTGAAGAAAGTGGTCCAGTCATAACATCTGATCCTAATTTAGCACAGTCGATAACGTGCATCGTATGACGAACAGAAGCAGCCAAAATTTGAGTTTCGAATCCGTAGTTATCATAGATTGTACGAATTTCATTAATTAGATTTAATCCATCAGTCGAAATATCATCCAAACGTCCTAAGAAAGGAGAAACATATGTGGCTCCAGCCTTTGCGGCCAATAAAGCTTGTCCTGCTGAGAACACTAAAGTTACGTTTGTTTTGATTCCTTTGTCAGAAAAGTATTTGCAAGCTTTTATTCCATCAGCAATCATTGGTAATTTCACAACAATTTGCTCATGTAACCCAGCTAATTCTTCACCTTCTTTGATCATACCGTCAAAGTCAGTTGCAATTACCTCAGCACTTACATCACCGTCAACGATGTTACAAATGTCAACGTAGTGTTGTAAAATATTTTCTCTTCCTGTGATTCCCTCTTTTGCCATTAAAGAAGGGTTCGTAGTTACTCCGTCAAGAATACCCAAAGCTTGAGCTTCTCTAATTTGATCTAAGTTAGCAGTATCAATAAAAAATTTCATGTGTTGTAATTTAAGTTAATGCCATTCAGCGAGGCAAATGTAATTAATTTTCAGCGATGAATTACGTGAAATTCCAGCTATAATTTATAGTGATTCATCAATATTTTTTCATACATCCTGTCTGGTAAGATGCGTTTCAGTACAATTGAGAATTTTTGCATGAACTCTCCTACTTTATAATGTAATTTCGGATTGCTGGACTCAATGATTTTATGAATCGCCTTAGCCATATCAATCGGATCACCACCTCCAGAAACATGAGCATCCATCGTATCTAAACTTTCCTGATAGACTTTAGCGTAGGCTGAATCTTCAAATACAGGGGTATGATAACGTCCGGAAGCAATATTCGTCGCAAAATCACCCGGAGCCACATTTGTCGCTTTAATTCCGAAAGACTTCACCTCCATACTCACAGATTCTGTCACCAATTCCAAAGCGCCCTTTGTTGCGGAATAAACACCTCTAAATGGCAATCCCATATATCCTGCAATCGAAGTTACGTTGATAATCAATCCACTTTGCTGTTTTCTCATTTGGGGTAATACCGCTTTCATTACTTCAATAGCTCCGAAGAAATTTGTTTCAAAAACATTGCGCATTTCCTGAGTTGGAGTATCTTCAATGGGACCGGTAATTCCTTGTCCGGCGTTATTCACCAACACATCCAAACGACCTTCCTTTTCAATGACTGTCGCAACAGCCGATGCAATAGTTTCAATTTTTGAAACATCCAAAGCAACCAATGCAAATGGAGAATCTTTCACTTTATCAGGGTTTCTACTGGTTCCGTAGACTGTATATCCTTTATCTTTTAAATAAATTCCAACTGATTTTCCAATACCAGAAGAACCTCCGGTAATTAATACCACTTTATTCATATCCCTAATCGTATTTTCTTCAAAAGTAAGGTAATTCGGGAAAAGAAAGGAAAGAATTTTGAGGTTCGATGTTTAAGAAAACGTCAAAGGAAAAACGATAAAGGAAAAACGATGAAGGACAAACGTAAAAGGAAACTTTCGGGCACAAAAAAAGGCAAGCTACCTACGTCACACCGCTACAACCTAATACCTTTGCTGCGTTCCCGCCCTGGAGGATTCAAAGGGAGCTGGTTGCGTAGGACTTGCCGGCTGCAAATTTACAACCTTATTTTAGTTTAAACAATCATTTTTTTTATAATTTTATGTAACATTTTAAACTGCTTAACTACGAATCAACTAATTAATAATTTAACTCAATCTTTAACTAGAGCAATTATACTCTTAACTAATCAGTATATTTGTTCTCCAAATCAAATTCAATCATGGAAAACCAAAAATCATCAACGAAACAAATAATGCTAACGTATGGTGTTTATCTTGGATTAGCATCTATTTTGATAAATGTAGTAAATTATGCTATTGGAGATATTTACAACCCTGAATCTTGGGTTCAAATCTTAGGAGTCGTTGTTTCTGCTGTCCTAATTGTACTTGCATTAAAAAAATTCAGATTTGATAATGGCGGACTTATGTCATTAGGACAAGCGCTTAAAGTAGGTATTGGAGCATCCCTAATTTCAGCAGTTATTTACATAATTTATATGTTTGCATTTACAAGTGCTGTTGAACCAGATTTTTATGCAAATATGCAGGAAGTACAATACCAAAAAGTTTTGGAACAATATCCAAATATGAGTGATGAGCAACTGGAAGCAACTAAGGAAAATATGGCGACATTCTCTGGATCAGGAGCTACTTCAGCAATCATCTTTATATTTAGTATTTTCTTTGGGTTTGTGATTTCATTAATTGCTGGTCTTATCATGAAAAGAACTGAAGAAGACAGATAAAAAAAGAACTAAATGAATATATCGGTAGTAATACCATTACTTAACGAAGATGAATCGTTAAATGAATTATACGATTGGATTGCAAAGGTTATGCAATCCAATCGTTATTCTTATGAGGTCCTGTTTATTGATGACGGAAGCACAGATGACTCCTGGAAGGTAATATCGGAACTCTCGGAAAAAGACCCTAATGTTAAAGGGATTCAATTCCAACAAAACTATGGTAAATCCCAAGCCTTGAATGCAGGTTTCAAAGAAGCTCAAGGAGACGTGATTATTACCATGGATGCTGATTTACAGGACAGTCCGGATGAAATTCCAGAATTGTACAACCTGATTACAAAAGAGCAGTACGATCTGGTTTCAGGATGGAAGAAAAAACGCTATGATTCTAAAATTAGAAAAAACCTTCCTTCTAAATTATTCAACGCGGCAGCAAGAAAAACTTCAGGTGTAAAATTACACGACTTCAACTGCGGACTTAAAGCGTACAATAAAAAAGTGGTGAAAACTGTGAATGTTTATGGCGAAATGCACCGTTATATTCCCGTTTTGGCGAAAAACGAGGGCTTTAAAAAAATAGGTGAAAAGGTCGTACAACACCAAGCCAGAAAATATGGGGAAACCAAATTTGGAATGGAACGCTTTATCAATGGTTTTTTAGACCTGATAACCATCTGGTTTATAGGGCGTTTTGGAAAAAGACCTATGCACTTGTTTGGTCTATTAGGAACACTTATGTTTATCATTGGTTTCTTGTTCTCATTTTATCTGGGAATAGACAAATTATTTATCAATACAGAGGGAAGACTAATTACTGAAAGACCAGAATTTTATATCGCTTTAATTACGATGATTATTGGTACACAGTTCTTTTTAGCTGGTTTTTTAGGTGAGATGATTTTAAGAACCAAAACAAAGGTCAAACGCTACAATATTTCAGAAACAATCAACCTATAACGTTTTAGTAAAAAGACTTATGCTTTTCCACATTTAGTAGTATTTTTGTGGGACTTATAACAAATTTAAAAAAATGACAGCCATTTTAGAGAAAGCTAAACTTTGGTTAAGCGATACTTTTGATAACGAAACACAAGAACAGGTTCAATCCTTAATTTCAGGAAACTCAAACGCATTGGCAGAGAGTTTTTATAAGGATTTAGAATTTGGAACGGGTGGAATGAGAGGAATCATGGGCCCTGGAACCAACAGAATTAATAAATATACCTTAGGAAAGGCAACACAAGGATTATCAAACTACTTAATTCAATCGTTTCCTGAAAAAGACTTAAGCGTTGCTATCGCATTTGATTGTCGTCATAACAGTCAGTCGTTTGCCAAAATTGTTGCAGATGTTCTTTCTGCAAACGGAATTAAAGTGTATTTGTTTGAGGACTTACGTCCTACTCCTGAATTGTCATTTTCAGTAAAACATTTGAACTGTGATGCGGGTATTGTATTAACTGCTAGTCACAATCCACCAGAATACAACGGGTACAAAGTTTACTGGAACGACGGAGGACAAATTGTACCTCCTCAAGATGGAAATATTATTGCTGAAGTGAATTCTTTAGACTATGCTGATATCAATTTCGAAGCCAATGAAGATTTGATTCAAGTTGTTGGAACTGAGGTTGACAACGCTTTTATCGATGCTTCTGTAAACAATGGAACTTTTGATGTTGAAGGGCGAGAAAACTTAAAAGTAGTATTTACCTCGTTGCATGGGACTTCTATCAAATCTATTCCTGATGCATTAACACAAGCAGGATATACAGATGTGCATATTGTTGAAGAACAAAGAGTTCCAAACGGAGATTTCCCTACTGTGGTTTCTCCAAACCCAGAAGAACCAGAAGCATTGAAAATGGCTACAGAATTAGCTAATAAAGTGGGAGCTGACATGTTAATTGGAACCGACCCTGATTGTGACCGTTTAGGAATCGCCGTGCGTGATATGGATGGAAACATGAAATTATTAAACGGAAATCAGACCATGTGTTTGATGACCGATTTCTTAATCAAAAGCTGGGAAAAAGAAGGCAAATTAAACGGAAAGCAATTTGTAGGTTCTACCATTGTTTCTACGAACTTAGTCAACGAAATTGCAGATAGCTATGGCGTTGAAACGAAAGTAGGATTGACAGGTTTCAAATGGATTGCTAAAATGGTTCGTGAAGCTGAAGGAACTCAGGATTTCATTGGAGGTGGCGAAGAAAGTTTCGGATATATGGTTGGCGACTTTGTACGTGATAAGGATGCCGTTACCGCTACCCTATTAGCTTGTGAAATTGCAGCTGCTGCGAAAGCTAAAGGAAGCTCGATGTATGAAGAGTTATTACAAATATACGTGGATAACAATTTCTACAAAGAACACTTAATTGCACTTGTTAAAAAAGGAATGGATGGTGCAGAGTTAATCGCTCAAATGATGGTTGAATTGCGTGAGAATCCAGTCTCTGAAATCGACGGGTCAAAAGTGACTTACGTTTATGATTATGATGCATCAACGCGCTTAGAATTGGCTACAGGAAAATTAGAAAGTATTGATGTTCCAAAATCAAATGTATTAATTTACCATACAGAAGATGGTACAAAAGTTGCCGCTAGACCAAGTGGTACGGAACCTAAAATTAAATTCTATTTCAGTGTTAAACAACCATTGGATGCTATTGAAAACGCTAAAGAAGTGGAAGCTTCATTAGATGCTAAAATCCAACGTATTATTACTGAAATGAACCTAAATTAATGGAATATTTCAAAAAGATTTTAAAATTTGCCAAGCCCTACACCGGGTGGGGATGGTTGAATATTTTGTTCAACATTTTGTATGCTGTTTTCAATGTGTTGACCATAGTTGCATTCATACCGGTATTGAACATTCTGTTCAAACAAGAGAATAAAATTACAGAAGCTCCACATTATGATGGTATCACTTCATTAGGGGATTATGCTCAGGACAGTTTCTACCACTTTATTTCACAAAAAATAGAAAATGAGGGGCCAATAGAAACTTTGGTTTTTGTCTGTGGACTGGTGCTTTTTTTATTCTTTTTCAAAAACTTTTTCAGATATCTTGCCTCTTTCGTTCTTGCCTTTTTAAGAAACGGAATGGTAAAAGATATTCGAGACTCTATCTACAATAAGGTTATTGCATTGCCGTTGTCTTACTTCTCGGAGAAGAAAAAGGGCGATATTATTGCGCGAATGACTTCGGATGTGCAAGAAGTAGAAGTTTCTTTTTTGACATCTTTAGAAGCGATTGTCCGTGAACCATTGACTATTATTATTTCACTAACCATCATGTTGGTGATAAGTACACAGTTGACCTTATTTGTATTTATTTTATTACCTATTTCAGGAATTATAATTTCTTCCATTAGTAAAAAATTAAAGGCCAAATCGCTACAAGCACAGCAGGAAACAGGAAACTTCATATCCTTTATTGAAGAGACCTTAACAGGTTTGCGTGTCATAAAAGGATTCAACGCTGAAAAGAAAATTGGTAAGAAATTTACAGATTCAACAACGCGTTTTAAACGTTTAATGAACCAGGTATTACACAGAAAAACGCTGGCTTCACCTATGAGTGAATTTTTGGGTTCTGCGACCATCATTACCATTTTATGGTACGGAGGTAAATTAGTGCTTGGGAATCAAGGTGATTTAAAACCAGAGCAGTTTTTGACATATATAGGATTGTTCTATTTAATTTTGAATCCGGTGAAAGCCTTGACTACAGCTTTTTACAATATTCAAAAAGGGAACGCTTCGGCACAACGTATTTTAGCTGTTACTGAAACAGAAAATACAATTGTCGACAAACCTAATGCACTTGATAAAACATCTTTTGATGATTCGATTGTATTCGACAATATCTCATTCAAATATAAGGATGATAATGTTTTGACCGACTTCTCTTTGGAAGTCAAAAAAGGTGAAACTGTTGCGCTTGTCGGACAATCTGGAAGTGGAAAATCCACCTTAGCGAATCTTGTGACGCGTTTTTACGACGTGAATAAAGGTTCCGTAAAAATCGATGGTATTGATATCAGAGATTTAAAACAACATGATTTACGTGATTTAATGGGAATTGTAACACAAGATTCAATTCTTTTCAACGATACGGTAAAAAATAATATTTGCTTGGGTGTAGAAAGCGCCACAGACGAAGAAATCCTGAATGCTGCGAAGGTTGCAAATGCCTGGGAGTTTATCAAAGACCTGCCTGAACAATTTAACACCAATATTGGAGACAGTGGAAATACGCTTTCCGGAGGACAAAAACAACGATTGAGTATTGCCAGAGCAGTATTGAAAAATCCTCCGATTATGGTGTTGGATGAAGCGACTTCCGCATTAGATACTGAAAGTGAACAATTGGTTCAAAAAGCTTTGGAGGAAATGACTAAAAACAGAACCTCTTTGGTAATTGCACACCGTTTATCTACTATTCAGAGAGCGGATAAAATTGTGGTAATGCGACAAGGAAAGATTGTAGAACAAGGAAAACATGACGACCTTATGGCTAACAAAGGAGAATACTTCAAATTAGTAACTATGCAGTCATTTTAGAAAAACGGATATAATAAAAGACCCCGCAATTGATGCGGGGTTTTTTTATGGCTTTTTTTCTAAACCTAATTTACGAGCTCGTTCTTCCATAAAGGCAAAAGCTTCATTGAAATCATTTGCGATTTTACCATCAAGAATAGCTTCTTTTATCGCGTCTTTAATAATACCAATTTCACGACATGGTTTTAAATCGTAAGTCTCCATAATCAACTCCCCTGAAATCGGCGGTTCAAAATTACGAACATGGTCACGCTCTTCTACTTCTTTTATCTTCTCACGCACAATTTTAAAGTTATTGTGGTACTTTTTAAATCGTTGCGGATTTTTCGTAGTTATATCTGCCTCACATAAAGTCATTAAACTTTCAATATCATCTCCCGCATCAAAAATCAATCTGCGGACTGCTGAATCTGTCACTTCCGTCGCCAACACAATCGGCCTTGAACTCAGGAACACCATCTTTTGTACAAATTTCATCTTCTGATTTAACGGCATACGCAAACGCTTAAATATCTTGTACACCATTTTTGAACCAACGAACTCATGTGCATGAAAGGTCCACCCTACTTTTTTATCGAATTTCTTTGTTGGTGCCTTTCCTATATCATGTAATAAAGCTGCCCAACGCAACCAGAGATCTTCTGTATGTTCCGAAATATTATCAACCACCTCCAAGGAATGATAGAAATTATCTTTATGCTTTTGTCCCTCAACTTCTTCTACTCCTTCCAAGGCTGTCAATTCAGGTAAAAACCGCTCTAGTAATTTTGTTTTATGCAGAAGTAACAATCCAACAGAAGGTGTAGGCGACATCATAATTTTATTGAATTCCACAACGATGCGTTCCCGTGTTATAATGTCAAGTCGCTCTGCATTTCTTTCAATAGAATGTAAAGATTCGGCTTCTATGACAAAATTTAATTGTGCCGCAAAACGGATCGCTCTCATCATACGCAACGGATCGTCAGAATACGTAATATCTGGTTCCAACGGCGTTCTGATAGTTTTCAAAGTCATGTCCTCGATACCTTCAAAAGGGTCCAGCAAGGTTCCGTATTGATTCGAATTTAATCCAATTGCCAAGGCGTTGATTGTAAAATCCCTTCTATTCTGATCATCTTGGAGTGTCCCATTTTCTACGACCGGATTTCTCGATGTTTCATTATAGGATTCTTTACGTGCTCCCACGAATTCAACCTCCAAATCTTCAAAGCGCAGCATGGCGGTACCATAGGTTTTAAACACCTGCACTTTTGGCTTATTGGGTAGTTTTTTAGAGACTTCCAATGCAAGATCAATACCGCTTCCTACAGTCACAATATCCACATCTTTTGGCTTTGGTCTTTCTAAAATAAAATCTCGGACAAATCCACCAATGACATACGTGTCTTGGTTCATTCTGTCAGCGACTTCCTGAATATATTTGAAAACTGGATGCGTAAGCGCATCCCTATAAGTTTTTGCCTTGGTCATAAATTATGCTCGAAGAACTACAATTTCACCATTATCATCCACTTTTAAAATGGTAGACGACTTCTCATTTCTTTCTTCGCGCTGCAAATTTACAACATAGTCCACGCTCTCCAAAATCACTGACTCAATTTCTTTAAAACTTTGAGGCGTCGGATTTCCACTACTATTGGCTGAGGTAGAAACTATGGGCTTCCCAAATTGAGCAATTAAGGCTCTGCAAAATTCATTATCCGGAATTCTAATAGCAACCGTGTTATCTGCTGCAACTGCATTGGGAGCAAGTCCGACAGGATTGTTGTAGATAATTGAAGTTGGTTTAGCTACATTCTTTAACAATTGCAATACCGCTTCAGGTATGTTTTTTATGTAGTCTTGAAGCATTTCAACATCCGAAACTAAAATAATCAGACTCTTACTTTCACTGCGTTGTTTTAACTTGTAGATCTTTTGAACTGCAGATTTTGAAGTTGCATCGCAGCCCAAACCCCATACCGTGTCTGTTGGATACAAAAGAACGTCTTTATTTTTTAGAACTTTTAAGCTGTTTCTAATTTCATGTTCTACTTTCATCATCTATTTTTTGATTCAACCACTTTTTAATATAATTTAACTTCGACTTTTTTGCAAGATCGAGACTTTGCAAACACAAGAACAGCTTGGATTTATTCCAGGTTGTATAAGCAAGCACAAATATATACCAAAATAAAGGTTTCCTGTACGATCCAAAATAGGTCAATTGTAAATCTTTTTTCAGCACGGCTTTATTCTTCAAAATATGATAATGACTTACCAAACCTTGTATGGTAAACTGCTCAACATTTCTGAATTTATGTCGTATATTTTGATCCAATAAATCTGGATTTTCTTCAAAGTAATTCGCTAATGTAGATTTCACCATAGCGGCAGGAGTATGATGAAATTTGAAATATTTCTTGTCGAAGCCTAATTTTTTAGCTATACATTGTTGTCCCTTTTTATAGCCATATTTATTTTTTTTGTAAGGTTTTCCTATCGCTCTCAAAAAGGCATTCCTGATTTGCTTGTACCAAATTTGATCATCAAACCGTTGCCACTCTCCTCTAAACAGAGGTTTACCACTCTTAAAAAAATCCTCGGAATGAATAGTTCGAAGTAAAAACACATCGTCATTAAAATAAATAAAATGTTCTGACAATCCAGGAATTCTGTGAACCATAGATTCTATAGCCAGCGCATTAAAGGTGGGTAAATAGTATTCGTATCCTTTAAAAATGACGCTGTGATCAACAATCTGCACCCGTTTTGCAATTTCCTTGTTCTTCGTATCTTTTAAAAATCTTGGAATCTGATTATCTGTCACTAAAAAGATATTATTGACAAATGGTGCAAACTTTAAAATGGACTTAATCGCATATTCTATTTCCTCCACCTGGTCAAATCGTGTTCTAAAATTTCGACTATTTCTATTTACCCCAGGTGGGATAAATTGCTGCATTTTTTTTTGATGCTCCGGGTCACCTCCATCTACCCAAAGTATCACTACATCAATAGGGTTCATTGTATTCACTAAGTATTATAACTTAAATTCTATTCACTAAAATTACATACTTTATCCCTAAAAAAAAATCCTATTTTAATTAAAACAGGATTTTTCATATTTGGATTATACAGCGACTTCGTTATCTCGAAGTGCATCGTTAAGAGAGGTCTTTTTATTCGTGCTTTCCTTCCGTTTTCCAATAATCATGGCACACGGCACATTGTATTCCCCTGCTGGGAATTGTTTCTTATAACTTCCTGGTATTACAACTGATCGTGCAGGAACTCTCCCTTTTAATTCAATTGGCGCATCACCTGTTACATCAATAATTTTAGTACTCATGGTTAGTACTACTCCTGCTCCAAGAACAGCTTCTTTTTCCACACGAACTCCTTCTACAACAATACATCTTGAACCAACAAATACATCGTCTTCAATAATTACCGGAGCTGCTTGTAATGGCTCTAAAACACCACCGATTCCAACTCCACCACTCAAGTGCACGTTTTTACCAATCTGAGCGCAACTACCAACTGTCGCCCAAGTGTCTACCATAGTTCCTTCATCTACATAAGCTCCAATATTCACATAACTCGGCATCAAAATAGTTCCACTTGAAATATAAGCACCGTGACGTGCAACGGCATGAGGAACCACTCTGATTCCTTTTTCCTTATAACCTGTTTTTAAAGGCATTTTATCGTGGAATTCAAAAATACCGACTTCCTGTGTTTCCATTTTTTGAATTGGGAAATACAACACCACCGCTTTTTTCACCCATTCGTTTACCTGCCAACCATCTGCTGTAGGCTCAGCTACACGCAACTCCCCAGCGTCTAATAAATTTATTACTTTTCTAATAGCATCTTGCGTTTCCACTTTTTTGAGCAAATCTCTTTGCTCCCAAGCTGTCTCAATGATTTTTCTAATTGCTTCCATGTAGTTTGAATTTCTGAGCACAAATATAATAGTAAAAACACGCTTCTATTTCAATTTGATTAAATTTGAACACATTTTTAATTAATGTTAATATTTTGGCGAGAATTTTAGCGATAGATTACGGTTTAAAACGTTGTGGAATAGCAGTAACTGATGAAATGCAGATTATAGCATCAGGACTGGATACCATATCAACGAAAGAGATTTTTTCATTTCTTAGCACCTATTTAAAGAATGAAAATGTTGAAACATTTGTGGTTGGAGAGCCAAAGCAAATGGACAATACGGCTAGTGAAAGTCATGAGATTATCGAAACCTTTGTCTCCAAGCTTAAAACCACCTTTCCTAAAATTCCTGTGGAACGCGTTGACGAACGTTTCACTTCAAAAATGGCCTTCCAGAGTATGATTGATGGAGGATTAAAAAAGAAAAAACGCCAGAACAAAGCACTGATAGACCAGGTAAGTGCGACCATCATTTTACAAAGCTATATGGACCAGAAAAATTCTTTGCTGTAATTATTTATCCAGTTGTTTCTTTACATTAAGCAATATATAATCCAGAATTTCACCTTCTGCAACTTCAAGGTTCTGGAAACACATAAATATTTTCGACTTGTTCACTACAAAGTTTTTCAACTTGGTTTTTACGACTGACAAAGATTTGTACGATTGGAAATAGGTCAATTTTAAATCCTTTGTCAAAATAAAATCACCCTTCAAAACTTCCAAATGATTTGCCAATGCTGAAATGATAAACTGACTTTCATGTCTGAATCTGTGTTTTACATTATTGCGTAACAATTCAGAATCTTTCTCATAGAACTCGGCAATGGTGCTTTTTCGTAAACTCACAGGAGTATGCCCACGTTTGATATATTTTTTAAGTCCTAATAACTTGGCACTCTTTTGTTGTGCTTTTTTATATCCTGGGAAAGATACATCCTTTTTCTTCCCTAAGTGATCCCTTATTTTGTAATAAAGCGTTCGCATTTTTTTATCTTCATAAAACCGATCCCATTGCCCTCTAATGACGGGCTTTCCAGCTATAAAGAAATCGGACACCTTAGCTTCCCGCATTAAAAAGGTATCATCGTTAAACAAAATAAAATGTTCTGCTAAATCCGGAATACGGTATAGCATGGTCGAAATAGATATGGAGTTAAAGGTTGGAATACACTCTTCAAATCCTCTAAAAATGACTTTGTGATCTACCAAATTCAATTCCTTGTTATGCATCTTCGCGAGGTCCTGTAAACTTTTGAAGTTTGTCGGTTTTTGATCGTCAGTAACCAAATAGATGCGTTGAACAAAGGGTGCATTTTTAATAATGGATTCAATAGCAATTTCAATTTCATCAATTGAATTAAATCGAATCATTTCATTTTTATTCGAAAAATCAATTTTATTTAAAGTGTATGTATTTATTTTTTCCTGCCAAATAGGATCATTTCCATCAACCCAAGTTATCACCGCATCTATTTTCATTGAATTCGATTTTTTTTGAAAGGTACAAAATACCATTCATTCGTCTAATGTTGGAAATCTAAAGAATATTTCTCCAATTTTTAAGAAGCTCCTCTATTCTAATTACATATTTTTATTTGTACCTTTGCAGCCTTAAATTTAAGAAATGATATTACCAATTGTCGCTTATGGTGACCCTGTATTAAGAAAAGTAGGAGTCGATATTTCAGAAGATTATCCAAATCTGGAGAATCTTATTGAGGATATGAAAGAAACTATGTACAATGCTAGCGGAGTGGGTTTAGCAGCTCCTCAGATCGGTAAAGCAATTCGCTTGTTTGTAATTGATGCTACTCCTTTTGCTGAGGATGAAGATTTAAGTCAGGAAGAACGTGACTATCTTTCAAACTTCAAAAAAGTATTTATCAATGCAAAAATTTTAAAAGAAGAAGGTGACGAATGGCCGTTTAGTGAAGGCTGTTTAAGTATTCCGAAAATCAATGAAGATGTATTCCGTCAGGAAACTGTAACCATTGAATACTTAGATGAAAACTTCAAAAAACACACTGAAGTAATTGATGGTTTAGCGGCTCGCGTAGTACAACATGAATACGATCATATTGAAGGAATTCTGTTCACGGACAAGATTTCTTCCCTTAAAAAGAGATTGATTAAAAAGAAATTAGAAAATATATCTAACGGGAAAGTTCAGCCGGATTACAGAATGAGGTTCCCTAATTTAAAAAGAAAATAAGATGGAATTAAAAGATATTGTTGCCATTAACGGTAAACCAGGATTGTATGAAATTAAAGCGCAATCTAAAGGAGGACTGATTGTTGAATCATTAATCGATGGGAAAAAAGTTCCTGTTTCTGTAACACATAATATAAGTGCTTTAAACGAGATTGCAATTTATACATACACTGAAGAGTACCCATTGCGCTTGGTATTGAAAGCAATAGGAGCAAAAGAAGGAGGAAAAGAAGCCATCAACCCTAAAAAAGTAAGTTCTGCTGAATTAGTAAACTACTTTAGAGAAGTATTACCAGAATTTGATGAAGAGCGCGTTTACACATCCAATATCAAAAAAGTAATGCAATGGTACAACATTCTAGCATCTAAAAACTTCAATTTCGCTTCAATTACTGAAGAGGAAGAAACTGAAGAAGCATAAATCTATGACGACACGCAAAGAACAACTTGAGGCTTTTGACAGATTGTTAGACATCATGGACGAGTTGCGTGAAAAATGTCCGTGGGACAAAAAGCAAACGCTACAATCCTTGCGACATTTAACCATAGAAGAAACCTATGAACTTGGAGATGCCATTTTAGACAACGACCTCCAGGAAGTAAAAAAAGAATTAGGAGATGTGTTACTTCATATTATTTTTTACGCGAAAATAGGTTCAGAAACACAAGATTTTGATATCGGAGATGTAATGACTTCAATCTCTGAAAAATTAATATACAGACATCCTCACATTTATGGAGACATTACCGTTAATGATGAAGAAGAAGTCAAACAAAATTGGGAACAACTTAAATTGAAAGAAGGTAAAAAATCTGTTCTTGAAGGTGTTCCCAATTCTTTACCTGCTATGATTAAAGCCAACCGCGTTCAAGATAAGGTTGCAGGAGTTGGATTCGACTGGGAAAAGCCAGAGCAGGTTTGGGAAAAAGTTCAGGAAGAACTTTCTGAGTTAAATCAGGAGATTGAAAATGGAACACAAGCATCTATTGAATCTGAATTTGGAGATGTATTGTTTTCCATGATTAACTACGCACGATTTATCAAAGTAAATCCTGAAAATGCTTTGGAACGTACCAACAAGAAATTTATTTCACGCTTTCAATACCTTGAAGAAGCTTCAAAGAAAGCTGGAAAAAGCCTAAAAGAAATGACGCTTGCTGAAATGGATGTCTACTGGAACGAGGCTAAAAAACTTCACAAATAGTACACCTTTTTTTAATAAAATTATTGTTTACATTAGTGTCATAAATCAACATTGATGGAAAAAATCTTAATCATTACCGGAGGGAATAAAGGGATCGGCGCTGGAATTGCAGAAGTCTATCATAAATACGGTTACCACATTATCTCTATTTCGAGATCTCATATCAAAAAGCTGTACACAACAGAACAATACCACACCGATTTAAGTAATCCTAAAAATTGCGAAACTATTCTCGAAGAAATATTTAGTCATTTGAGTAAAGATCAGGCGACTTCTATAACCCTTGTGAACAATGCGGGATATTTGGGTAAGGTAGGACCAATTGAAACCATAAATGGTGAGGATTTCGGATATACTATTGGAATAAATTTGATAGCACCGCTTACGATGACCTCCAAGTTCATTGAATTAACAAGAGACTGGAATTGCGAGAAAAACATCTACAACATCTCTTCTGGTGCAGCGATAAACGCCTATGAAAGTTGGTCCAGTTACTGTACTTCCAAAGCTGGCTTGGATATGATGACCAAAGTAGTTGCAAAGGAACAGAAAGATTGTGAAAACGGAGCGAGTATTGTTTCCATTTATCCCGGTGTTGTGGATACTGAAATGCAAAAACAAGTCCGAACCTCTCCAAAAGAGAAGTTCAAAACCGTACAACGGTTCATTGATTTCTATGAAAAAGGAAAATTATCATCTCCGCAAGAAATAGGTGAAAAAATATATGAATTACAGGAAAAAGGAATATTCAAAAATGGTCGCATTATTGATGTGAGAAATTTTGAATAGCTAAAAAAAGCGGCCATTAGCCGCTTTTTTATTTTTTAATCGAATTTCTTCGGATTCTTTACTTTCTGTTTTGTCAGTGCCAAATCAATTACTTCATGCATATCTGAAACATAACTGAATTTCAGCCCTTTTAAATAGCTCGCCTTGATTTCCTCAACATCTTTTCTGTTTTGATCAGATAGAATAATTTCTTTGATATTTGCGCGTTTTGCAGCAAGAATCTTTTCTTTGATTCCTCCTACCGGCAATACTTTACCTCTTAACGTAATCTCACCAGTCATAGCAATCTTCGCTTTCACCTTTCTTTGTGTGAACACAGAAATCAATGACGTGAGCATCGTAATACCTGCACTTGGCCCATCTTTTGGCGTAGCTCCTTCAGGAACGTGAATATGTACTTTGTAATTGTCTAAAATCTTTTGATCAATTCCAAAAGCATCTGTATTTGCTCTAATGTATTCCATGGCAATAGTAGCAGATTCCTTCATCACCTTTCCAAGATTCCCGGTAATGGACAATCCTTTCCCTTTCGAAACTATCGATTCAATGAATAATATATCTCCACCAACACTTGTCCATGCCAATCCGGTTACAACTCCCGCGACATCATTGTTCTCGTATTTGTCACGTTCCAGGTGAGACGGTCCTAATACTTTTTCAATAATTTCAACGGAAACTTTTGTTTCATACTCCTCTTCCATCGCGATAGATTTTGCAGCCCAACGCACCATTTTTGCAATTTGCTTTTCCAAACCACGCACACCAGATTCACGGGTATATGCAACTACAATTTTCTCAAGTTCTTTCTTAGCAATTGTTAAGTGCTCCGTTGTTAAACCATGCTCTTTTAATTGCTTAGGTAATAAGTGACGCTTTGCGATTTCAACTTTCTCTTCAATGGTGTATCCAGAAACATTGATAATCTCCATACGATCTCTTAACGCCCAAGGAATAGTTGATAGACTGTTTGCCGTTGCCACGAATAACACTTTAGATAAATCGTATTCCTTTTCTAGGTAGTTATCGTAGAACGCCGTATTTTGTTCTGGGTCCAACACCTCCAACATTGCTGAAGATGGATCTCCTGCATGACTTGATGAAGCCAGTTTATCAATTTCATCCAATACAAATACTGGATTCGAAGTCCCTACTTTTTTCAAATCCTTAATGATTCGACCTGGCATAGCTCCGATATATGTCTTTCTATGTCCGCGGATTTCTGCTTCATCACGCATTCCTCCTAACGACATACGAATGTATTTTCTGTTTAAAGATTCTGCAATCGACTTTCCTAAAGACGTTTTACCTACTCCCGGAGGACCATATAAACAGATGATTGGAGACTTCATATCTCCTTTCAACTTCAATACAGCCAGGTGCTCAATAATACGCTCCTTCACTTTATCTAATCCGAAATGATCTCTGTCTAATATTTTCTGAGCTCTTTTTAAATCGAAGTTATCATCAGAATACTCATTCCATGGTAAGTCTAACAACAAGTCCAAATAGTTACGTTGTACCCCGTACTCCGCTACCTGGGGATTCATACGTTGCAGACGGCCAATTTCCTTTTCAAACAACTCCTTTACATCATCGTTCCACTTTTTGGTCTTCGCCCTATGACGCATTTCATCGATTTCCTCATCATATGAAACTCCGCCAAGTTCTTCCTGAATGGTTTTCAACTGCTGGTGCAAGTAATACTCACGTTGCTGTTGATCCATATCGGAACGTGTCTTAGACTGAATATCATTGCGCAATTGCAAACGCTGCAACTCTGTCCCCATCTTTTTCAAGGTCAACAAAGCACGTTCTTTTAGGTTCACAATTTCCAATAACTCCTGCTTTTCTTCTACTTTTAAGTTCATGTTAGAAGAAACGAAGTTGATCAAGAATGGTTTTGACTCAATATTTTTAATCGCAAAAGAAGCTTCAGAAGGAAGGCTCGGATTGGCATTGATTATCTTCACTGCCATGTCCTTGATAGAATCGATTATAGCATCAAACTCTACCTCATTCTCTTCCGTTCTATTTTCCTGACGTTCTTTGGTTGTCGCCTTCATATAAGGATCTTCCTGAACAACCTGATCAATTTCAAAACGCTTTTTACCCTGAATAATCACAGTCGTATTTCCGTCAGGCATTTTCAACATACGTAAAATACGTGCTACCGTTCCTACTTTGTGAATATCGTTCACAGTCGGATCTTCAATAGCTTCGTTCTTTTGCGCTACTACTCCAATGGTTTTATTTCCATTGTTCGCGTCTTTTATTAATTGAATGGATTTATCTCTACCTGCAGTAATTGGAATTACTACTCCAGGGAACAATACTGTATTGCGCAATGGTAATATAGGAAGTTCGCTAGGAATCTCTTCCTTATTGATGGCCTCTTCATCTTCTGGCGTCATCAACGGAATTAAATCCGCATCTTCATCTAAAATATTGTGCAATGACAGATTGTCTATATTTAAAAATTTTGTTTTGCTCATATCACTAAAGGAGGTCATTTTGTCACCTTATTTCTCCAAACCTTACAACCTAGAGAATAAAAAATAACCTTATTTTACTGGTTTTCAATATGTTAAGGATTGTATCAACACGAATCCACTTAATAAATTTCAATAGTTATGCCAAATTACAAGTAGTTTTCCGATTCTTTTTTTTGTAATTTTCTTCAAAAGTGTAACAATCAACATGAAGCATTGTCTTTTTAATAGAAATTGATTTTTGAAACAGCATCAACCATATAGAACCGAACTTTTAAAACGATGCGAACAAGGGAACACAGAAGCCCAGTTCAAAGTTTATGAGCAGTATTACAAGGCCATGTTTAATACAGCCTATCGTATCCTGGGTGATCGTTATGAAGCGGAGGATGTTATGCAAGAATCTTTTTTAGCAGCTTTCACCAAACTGCACACCTTTAAAGGAGATGTTAGTTTTGGAGCATGGTTGAAACGAATTGTGGTGAATAAGAGTCTTACGACTCTTAAGAAAAATTCAAGGCTGGAAATGACGAGTCTCGAAGTGGTGCAAGAACAAAAAGTTGAAGAAGAAACAGTTGATTATTCCATTTTAAATGTGAACGAATTAAAATCGGCTCTCGAAGATTTAAAATCGAATTACAGACTGGCACTAACACTCAATTTAATTGAGGGATACGATGCCGAGGAGATTGCACAAATAATGGATATTTCATACGAAAATAGCCGAACAACGATCTCCAGAGCTAAGAATAAATTAAGACAAGTATTAGTACAAAAGATATGCAAAGCGAATTAGAAAAAATATTTGAGAACCAACAAGGAAAGTTCGATACGTTTGAACCAGACTCAGGGCATTTTGAGCGTTTCAGAAATCGCATCGAAACAAAAAAAGCCAAAAAGAGAAGCACAACCTTATTGTTTGCAAAAATAGCTGTCGCTGCCTCCATTGCTTTACTAGTTGGAATCTGGATGGGAAGTGAATATGCTTCAAAAGGATTAGAATTAGCAGCTGTTTCAACAGAGATGAAAGAAACTCAAAATTACTTTATTGCAACTATTGAAAAAGAATTAACACTTGTGGAACTTGAGAGAAGCGGTGAAAACGAACGTATGATTAATGATGCTTTAGAGCGCATTAAAACATTGGAAACTAAATATGAACTACTGACTTTAGAGCTCAAAGAAAGTAGTGAAGACCGAAGAATTATTTATGCTATGATTAGCAATTTTCAAAGTAGAATTGACATTCTTCAAAGTTTATTAGAACGAATAGAATCTGTAAAAGAACTTAAAAAGCAAAATGATGAAAACTATGTATAAAAAATTACTCTTATTATTTTTAATCCCAGCGACCTTGTTTGCTACGGAAAAAAAGAAATGGGCTCATGAAGAAACCAAAACCATCACAAAAGAATTTGATGTAAATTCTGATGCCGTCCTAAACCTTTCGAACAAATACGGGAACGTCGATATTGCTTCCTGGGATGAAAATCGAGTGAGTATTAAAGTTACCATTACGGTTAAGGGGCAAAAAGAAAGTAAAGTACTAGACCGATTAGATCAAATTGATGTGGTGTTCGACGCTTCTAAAAACAGCGTTTCCGCAAAAACTAAAATCGGAAAAACCAGTTCCTGGGGATGGGGAAATAATAACAACCTCAGCATGGAGATTAACTACCTGGTAAAGATGCCAGTGAGCAACAGCTTGAATGTAAGTAATGATTACGGCTCCATTTTCTTGGACGATCTTGACGGAAGTGCAAATATCAACTGTGATTACGGCAAAATCAATATCGGAGAGTTGAGAAACATGAAAAATAGTATCAACATGGATTACACCAATAAGTCAACTATTGAATATCTGAAAAACGGAGACATCAATGCAGATTACTCTACCTTACATGTTGAAAATGGTGGAAACATGGATCTAAATGCAGATTATTCTCACATGTCTTTTGGAACAATCAACAGTCTGGAGTTTAACTGTGACTATGGAGATCTAACCATAGAAAGTGTTGAAAAGGCAAATGGAAACAGTGATTATATGCATTTGGGTATTGGGTCACTTGGAGTATTAGGTTCATTCAATTCAGATTACGGCTCTATCAAAATCAAAAAGGTTTCTAAAGACATTAGCAAATTAACGGTGAAAACTTCATATGCAAATATCAAATTAGGTATTGAAGACGGTGCGAGTTTCGATCTTGTAGCTGAAATGTCGTACAGCGGATTTAACCACGGGAAAGGATTTACTTTCAATAAACAAATTGAAAAGAATAGCTCTAAATATTATGAAGGGTACTTTGGAAACGCAAATTCAGGAAACATGATTTCACTTCAGACATCATACGGAGGAATTAATCTATCAAACTATTAATATCATGAAAAAACTAACCAGCTTACTTCTCGTACTATTTGTTACAAGCTTTGCGGCAAATGCACAATGGAAAAAAGTCAAAGGAACCGGAAAAGTAATCGATGAAAAACGATCTGTTGAAAATTTTGAAACCGTAGCTGTTTCAGGACATTTTAAAGTGGTATTACAAGAAGGAAATGAAGGGAGCCTAGTTGTTTCTGCACAAGAGAATTTAATGGAATATATTGTCACTGAAGTTAAAGACGGAAAGCTCAAAATAGGCACACGTAAAGGATATTCAATCAGATCTTCTGAAAATATTGAAGTAACAGTGAATTACAGAGATATCCGTGGTGCTAGTATGTCTGGTTCAGGACATTTATCTGCCAATAACAAAATAAAAGCAAACGATTTTGATATGGCTGTTTCAGGATCAGGCAGCATCGATATTGAACTTGAAGCCAAAGATGTTGATGCAAGTGTTTCTGGCTCAGGAACTGTAAAACTAGCGGGAAATTCAGATGCAATGAGTTGTTCAATTTCAGGTTCTGGAAATATAAACGGATACGAAATGACAGTCAATAAAGTGACCGCCCGTATTTCTGGTTCTGGTTCTGCTAAGTTGAATGTTAAAGATGAAATTCATGCAACAACTTCTGGATCTGGAAATGTGCGATACACAGGAAATCCAGACATTATCGAAGCCAAATCTTCAGGATCTGGTTCTGTTAAAAAAAGAAGTTGATTTCATAAATATGTGAATAAAAATCCCCGGTCAAGGCCGGGGATTTTTTATGCTTTGTTATAAAGTGTTTTTTATGTCGTTTTGGATTTTTTCATAAAGTAGAATCCAACAATGATTAATGGAATGCTCAACCACTGACCCGTATTCAAAGCCCACTCAGCTCTATCATCTACTTGTGCTTCTTTAAAAAATTCTACGATAAATCGCACGGTCCATAATAGCACAAAGAACAATCCGAACAAATAACCTTTGTACTCTTTTTTATCTGTCTTCCAGTATAAGTACCATAGAATTCCGAATGTAATCAGGTAACCAATAGACTCATAAAGCTGTGCTGGATGTCTTGGGAAATCCTCCCCTAATTTTCTAAATACGAACCCGAAGTCAGTTCCTGTAGGTTTCCCAATAATTTCCGAATTCATGAGGTTACCGATACGCACGAAAACTGCTCCCAATGCTGTAGGAATTACAAGTCGGTCTAATATCGCCAGCAAAGGTTGCTTATATACTTTTTTACTATAAATATACATAGCTATGATAATACCAATAGCCGCCCCATGACTCGCTAACCCAGCAAAACCAACAAATCTAAAAGGGTTGAACTTCACAGGTAAAAACACCTCCAGTGGGTGCCTGAACAAGAACTCTGGATCATAAAATAAAAAATGTCCGATTCTGGCACCAAACAAGGTTCCTATTACCACATAAATGAATAAACTGTCTAATTTTTCTAATGGAACATTTTCGTTTTTGAAAATACGTTTCATGATTTCTAAACCTAAAGTAAAGGCCAAAACGAACATCAAACTGTAGTAACGAATTTCAAAGGATCCTAATTTAAATAAAACCGGATCAGGGTTCCAATCAATTGATAAAAACATAAAATGATTTATTTATTTTTTTTAGTCTCTTTATTTGGCACAGGGTCATAACCACTGCCTCCCCAGGGGTGACAGCTGCCGATACGCTTCATTGCCAACCACCCTCCTTTAAACAATCCATGAACTTTTAAAGCTTCAATGGTATAGGTCGAACATGTAGGTGTGTACCTGCAGGCCGAAGGTGTATAAGGCGAAATTGCCGCCTGGTAAAATCGCACAAACCAAATAAAGGGAATAGCTATTATTTTTTTGAATGAATCCAATTTAATTTACTGAAAAAGTGGTTCCCTCTTTTCCATCTTTTAATTGAATACCAAGAGCTCCCAGTTCATCACGAATCTTATCAGATAGCGCCCAGTCTTTATTTTCACGAGCTTCTTTACGCATGGCAATCAACATTTCAACTACGCCTGATAATTTATCAGAACTGTCTTCTTCAATTTCATTCTGAAGTCCCAACACATCAAACACAAAATTGTTCATTGTACTCACAAACAATTCTAAATCCACAGCACTTAATCCTGCTTTTTTGTCCTGAAGCAAGTTCACATACTTCACTCCTTCAAACAAATTAGCAATCAGCACCGGACTATTAAAATCGTCGTTCATGGCATCATAACACTTCTGTTTCCATTCTTGAACATCAATGGTGCCGTCAGATTTTGTAGCTTCTAAATCGTTCAACTTACGCACAGCTTCCATCAATTTCAAATATCCTTTTTCTGAAGCTTCTAATCCTGCTGAAGTAAAGTCAAGAATACTTCTGTAATGTGCCTGTAACATAAAAAAACGTGTTGTACTCGGCGAAAATGGTTTACTTAAAATATCATTATCTCCTGAAAAAATCTCATTGGGTAAAATGTAATTTCCCGTCGATTTTGCCATTTTCTGACCATTTAGAATTAACATATTGGCATGCAACCAATAGTTCACTGTATCAACTCCGTTATTTACTTTTGATTGTGCAATCTCACATTCATGGTGTGGGAATTTCAAATCCATTCCACCTCCATGAATATCAAATGTTTCTCCAAGGTACTTGGTACTCATCGCAGAACACTCCAAATGCCATCCTGGGAATCCATCGCTCCACGGAGAAGGCCAGCGCATGATATGTCGATCATCTGCTTTTTTCCAAAGTGCGAAATCCTGCGGATTGCGTTTTTCCGATTGTCCGTCTAGAGTTCTTGTATTGTGAATCGCTTCATCAATATTTCTTCCTGAAAGAATTCCATATTGCTCCGTTTCATTGTATTTCAATACATCAAAATACACCGAACCGTTAACTTCGTATGCAATACCTTTAGCAATAATTTTTTTAATAATTTCAATCTGCTCGATGATATGACCAGTAGCTGTAGGTTCAATACTCGGTGGTAAATTGTTAATTTTTTTTAAGGTATCATGAAAATCGACTGTGTAACGTTGTACGACTTCCATTGGTTCGATTTCCTCCAAACGAGCACGTTTCGAAATTCTGTCCTCTCCAGCATCAGCATCATTTTCAAGGTGCCCCGCATCGGTGATATTTCTAACATATCGAACCTTGTATCCTATGTGTTTCAGATACCTAAAAATTAAATCGAAAGACATAAAAGTCCTTACATTCCCCAAATGCACATTACTGTAAACCGTTGGTCCACATACATACATCCCAACTTTTCCTTTTAAAATTGGAGTAAAAACCTCTTTAGATTTCGATAGAGAATTGTAAACTTTTAATTGATTTGTTTCGAATAATTCCATTAATATTTTGTTGAATTTGAAGCTGTAAAGATAAGAACAAAATACTAACGGCGAAACTTATGAGCGCGCTAATTTAGGGCGCATTTAAGTGAAGAAAAATTACCCCTAATTCATAGTCAATGTGCTGTACACACCTGTAATATTAAGAGTGTTATTTGAGTTCTCTTTTCCATAGATACCCTTTAACTTGTACATAGCTCCTTCTTTTGAAGCGTCTGCACTTCTAAAGTTTTCTGAATAATTAAAGGTCGAATTTTTTCCAGTTATCCTATACGAAAAATCTCTGTTTGCTACATCAATCTCCGCCTTTGCATAATCAAGAATCAAATTAAAATTCTGAAAGTCTGCTGCAAATTTATCAATCTCCAGAAAACCAAATTTCTGGCTCATACTCACGTTTGAACCAACTTCTTCAACCAATACTTCCGAATGATCAGAGAACAAATTAGCATTTGAGAATGTTCCGAACACTGCGTTCGGAACATTTCTCAATGTTATATTTCCTGCCTTCATGGCATTCACTACAACTGGTGAATTTGATATCACAACTTTGGTATCTTCTCCAGACAAGGTACCTGCAACAAAGTTTCCGTAAGAAACTTTGGCAGACATCTTAATAGCTGACTCAGGTACATCCAACTTTCCATGCTTCACATTCAAGTCAAATTTCGTATCCTTTGGTGCCTTAATATGCAATTTACGTTTGATCTTAATATTTGCATTTTCAGCTTGAGCATTTTTAATCGCAGTCATTACTTTTTGATTTGCTTTAACGGCCACTGCACGTTGCTTTTCAACAAGTTCACGTTGCTGCTCTATTTGTTCACGAACAGCCTCCATTTGCTTTTGTGCCTGCTCCATAGCCTGTTCTCTAACTTCTATAGCTTGTTTAAATTCTGCAGATTCCTTATAGGCCTTTACCTGGATGGCTGCTTGTTTTTGAGCTTCCTTCGCAGCTTTCATCTGCTCTTTAAACTCTTTAGAATTTCTTAAAGAATCCATTTTTTGAGGCAAGCCACTTTCCTTGAACACTTTTACTTGTTTTGCCACTTTGGTCTTATACTTTTTCAAATAGGTTGAATCCTTTTCATAAGCTTCGTAATCAAATTCTTCAATCTCTATTTCCATTTCAGGAATCTCAATAAGAAATTCTGGAATTTCAATTTCTGGCATTTCGAATTCAAACTCAGGAATAACCATTTCCATTTCAGGAATATCAATGACCACTTCAGGCATTATAAATTCAAAATCTCCATGGATGTCATGTATAAATACATTCCCAAATGATTCCACTTCTACTTTGTTGCTATTACCAAGGGCCTGGAAATTCCAGGATTTCAAAATACTCTTTGCTTGTTCTTCAGTCGCTCCCTCTATCTCAATAGTTGCTTCGACTAAAATTTCTTTCTTATTCCATGATTCTATGGTTACATCTGTGTGAGATGCATTTATCTCTAGGGTTGGGTTTGCATCGACTTTAAATTTCTCAACTTTTTTGTCACTTTGCTGAGAATAACCAATTGTAATCCCCAATAAAAACACCCATAATATACTATGCTTGAATGCTTGTAGTTTCATTGTTTTGTAATTTTTTAAATTCATCTATTTGTTCATTCAATTGGTATAATAAATTAAGTCGCTGTTGCAAATTTTCAATAAGTGCATTGATTGTGGCCTGGTTCAACCCTTCCGTGTTTAATTCGTTTGTCAACGTTTTGTATTCTTCTGATAACTCCGCGATTTTATGTAAATAACCATTTACCAACTCCGCATTTTCAGGAGTCTGAACCAAACTGGAGATTTGATTTTGAATACTCGCCAAATAGAAATTTTCGATTTTTCCCAATTCAGGAGAAATACTCCCCAAATTTTCTATCTGCGTTGGGTCACTTTGAGTTTCTTCAACGGGATTGTTAAAGAAGAACAAAGATGCCGACAAACCAATAACTAAGGTGAAAGATGCTGCAATTCTCATCCACGAAGTATCTTTTCGCTTCTTTTCAGGATGCAATTCTGCAAATAATTTTTGCTTGAACTTTTTTCTATGTCCTTTGGATAACGAGTTGGACTGGATTTGTTTATCCCTTAACAGTTGTCTTAAATCACTAGGCATAATTCAACGCTTTTAATTGATTCTTTAATTTATTTTTACCCCTCATCAATTGCGATCTAGAACTTACTTCAGTAATGTTCAATACTTGCGCAATCTCTTGATGATCGTAACCTTCCAACAAGTATAACTTCAGAACTACCTTGTATTTTTCAGGTAACCCCTCAATCGCCTGGATAATCATTTGAATGTTTACATTGTCGTTTACAGTCCAAGAGCTCTGAGTTTCAACCTCAAAATGTTTGTCCTCTATTCCAACAACTTCGATCTTTCGTTTTTTCAAATAATCGATACATTGATTAATAATAATCCTTTTGATCCAAGCTCCTACGGTGACTTCACCCTTATAAGTATCGATACGTTTGAATACTTTTATAAATGCATCTTGCATGACGTCTTCTGCAGTATGCGCATCTTTCACGTATCTGTTGGCTATGATAAACATCGCTTGGCTATAGCGGTCGTACAATTGCATTTGAGCTTTTGCCTTGTTCTGTCTACACCCCTCAATAATTTGGTTCTCTATAGAAACTATTCTACTCATTAAGTTGGTCGGTTCTATCTAAAAGACGAATCTTTTTTTTCCCCGTTGCATTTTTTTCGAAATTATTAAATTAAATTTACTTCAGCACATAAGTATTGACTCCCTACTAATTGTTAAAGTTGAGGTTGATTAAACTTTAAAGTTTTTGGTGCTCCCGAAAAATAGCGGTTATTTTGCATATAATTTAGTTACAAAGAATAAAGCCTTCACTTAAGATCAAATAAAAAATTAATGGATTACGAATTTACCATTGTAGTTCCTGTTTATAATGAAGAGGACAATTTATACCGTGTTGAAGAGGAACTGTTGAACTACACTAAAATCGCTACAAAAAAAACCAAAATACTTTTTGTAAATGATGGTAGCAAAGATAAGAGCCAAGAACTTATCGAAGCTATTTGTAAACGCAATGCAGAGTTTAGTTTTATCAATTTTGAAAAAAACTGCGGATTGAGCGCAGCTATTACTGCTGGTTTTCAAAATGTAGATACAGAACTTGTAGGCTATATCGATAGTGATTTGCAAACAGATCCGGAAGATTTCAATTTATTGCTTGATGAAATTGGTCCGTACGACTTAGTGACTGGTGTTCGCGCCAACAGAAAAGATTCTTTTGTAAAAAACATGTCGTCTACCATTGCTAACGGTATTCGTCGCTCTTTTACGCACGACGGTATGGACGATACCGGCTGTCCTTTAAAAGTTATCAAAAGCTCTTATGCCAAAGGTATTCCAATGTTCAAAGGTTTGCACAGGTTTCTGCCAGCCATGGTTTTATTACAGGAAGGGAATATCAAACAAATTCCTGTAAGACACTATCCGCGCATTGCTGGTGAAGCAAAATACGGCCTTTGGAACAGGTTAGTTGGACCACTTATGGACTGCTTTGCTTACTTATGGATGAAAAAAAAATACATCAATTACCAAATCGCAAATAAAGGTTGATGAGCGATTGGGTAATTTACAGCATCGGATTTTTTGCGCAAATTCTTTTCTCGGGGCGACTCATCTTGCAATGGGTGCTTTCAGAAAAAAGCAAAAAAGTTCTAACGCCTTCTTTATTCTGGAAACTAAGCTTGATAGCTTCGTTTTTACTTTTTGTCTATGGGTATTTAAGAGATGATTTTGCCATAATGTTAGGTCAGACACTTACCTATTTTATCTACATAAGAAATTTGCAATTACAAGGTGAATGGCAAAAAGCTCCGAAAATACTGCGCTTCTTTTTATGGATGTTCCCTGCGTTGCTCGTTATCTACAGCTACAACAATAACATATACGATCTCGATAATCTCTTTAAAAACGAAGACATACCATTATGGTTATTAATTTGGGGAAGTCTAGCTCAAATAATTTTTACCCTGCGTTTTGTATACCAATGGATTCATTCTGAAAAAAACAAAGAATCTTCCTTACCTCTTGGATTTTGGCGTATGAGTCTGGTAGGATCCTTAATGATTCTTTTTTACGCGATCAAACGAGAAGATCCGGTGCTGTTAGTCGGACATCTTATGGGAAGTTTTATCTATCTTAGAAACATTATGCTGTCTAAAAAAGAAATTAAATCGGCCGTCAAAAATGATTAAGCTTTTTGAAAATAATCCGAAAATCACCATTATTGCTTTGGTGTTTTTAATGTTATTACCGAATCTGGAAGTTCCAAATATCACTATTATGGAAGCCAGAAATTTTATTACAGCCAGAGAAATGGTTGACGATGGCAACTGGATATTAACAACCATGAATGGAGAACCTCGCTACCAAAAACCTCCGCTTCCAACGTGGCTAAGTGCTGTTTTCGGATTGAAATTAGGTTCAGATTCCCTATTCGGATTGCGTTTTCCAGCAATTCTAATGATTGCTTTATTGGGATTATTTGCCTTCAAGTTTTCAGAAAGATTAAAACTACCTAGTAATCAGAGTTTACAAAATGCACTGATTACAGTGACATCGTTTTATATTATCGCTATTACAAATGAAGGTCCCTGGGACATCTATACCCACACGTTCATGTTCCTTGGCTTATACTATATCTTTCAGTTTTTTGAATCAGATCATATCAACTGGAAATTCATCCTGATTTCCGGACTGCTTATTGCAGCCTCAATATTAAGTAAGGGTCCCGTTTCTTTGTATGCACTTTTCTTACCATTTTTGATTGCATATGGTACGACTTTCAAGTTTCAAAACATGAAGAAAAAAATGTTCCCATTAATAATTTGGATCATGTTATTTCTGATTATAGGAGGCTCATGGTTCGTCTATGTGCGCTACGCGGATCCCGAAGCATTTTTAAAAATTACAGCTAAAGAAACTGGAAACTGGAGCAGTTACAACGTACGGCCGTTTTACTACTACTGGAGTTTCTTTACGCAATCAGGGCTCTGGACTTTACTAGCATTGGCAGGATTGTTTTATCCACTTTTAAAAAATAAAGTTGCTCATAAAAAAATTTACAAATTCACATTTATCTGGACAATAGCAGCGGTAGTACTACTTTCAATCATTCCAGAGAAAAAAGCAAGGTATTTAGTTCCAGTATTAATTCCACTGGCATTAAATACAGGTTTTTATGTGGAATACATGATTCAACAACTCAAAACTTCCGTTTCTAAAAAAGCATTGCTCCTGCCGCGAATCAATTTCTTCTTATTCGGACTTATTGGAATAGCATTGCCAGTTGCCTTGTATTCTTTATTAAAGGATCAAATTGGAACGTACTTGTTCTCATTTATTTTAACCTCTGTCTCGGGATTGGGAATTGGAGTATTATTATATAAATATGCGCTGAAGAAAGAATTCAAAAATGCTTTCTATTGTCAGATTCTGTTGATGTTCTCCATTTTCTGTTTTGGATTGCCGCTTTCTGAAGCTATTAATAATAATGCTGAATTTTCAAATATTACAGCGCTGCATAAGATCAATTCAACCAAAAATATTAACACCTATTCTATCTATTCCTTGACACCTGAAATGATTTGGGCATATGATGGCAAGATTAAGGATGTTTATAAAAACAACGTATTAACACTTCCAAAGGAGGATGCGTTCGGACTGTTAATTTTAAAATCGACGTTCGATGCTGTATCAAATGAAATTAAAGCGACACATCATCTGGAATTTGTAAAAACCTTCGACCACAACCCATCAGAAAAGAAAAGAGACCGTTTGATTCGTGATCTCTATTATGTAACGAAAAAGTAATATTTTTGAATCATGAAAACATTTGACCTGACAAGAACTGAAAAAATTGCATTTCTATTTTTAACCCTTACATTTCTTTTAGGGGTATACTATGCAAACACAAATGAAAATTACTTCGTAACTGTATATGTAAAAGAGGATGGAGCAGTGGAATACATGACCGCATTTTTACTTTTTTGCTCAAGTATTTTGATGTTTTCGCGTTTTTTCAAACAATTTAAAAACCATAAATTATTGTGGAAAATAGGTGTGTTTTCTATTGCATTTGTATTCTTTTTCGGAGCTGGAGAAGAAATTTCCTGGGGACAACGCATCTTCGGAATTGAGTCTTCAGAATACTTTAGTGAAAATAATGCCCAGGGAGAAACCAATCTTCATAACATGGTGGTTAATGGTAAAAAGGTCAATAAAATCATATTTAGTCAATTGTTAACTATAGTACTTGTTATTTACCTTATCATTTTACCATTCATGTACAGAAAACTGGAATGGACGAAAAAATTAGTGGATTCATTTGGAGTTCCAATAGTGCAATGGCAACATACAATAGCGTTCTTAATTTGTACCGCACTATTGCTTTTTATTGGCTCTGAAAAGAAATGGGAATTGTATGAACTGGCGTTTTCAGTAATCTTCTTACTGATCTTCTTAAACCCATTCAACAAAGGAATATATAAGCTTAACTGAAATATTTAGTCGCTGCTTTCTTGTAAAAAAAATAAACAATACAAGAGTATAACCCTCCGAAGAAAAGCCCCGTAATAATATCTGCAGGAAAATGTACCGCCAGATAAACACGGCTATAGGCTACAAAAACAGCCCAAATGAGTAAAACATAGGGAAGTTTTGGAAATTTGGATTTAAGTACTAAACTAAAAAATCCCGCTACAGCCATTGCATTAGCAGCATGGGCTGAAAAATAAGAATACTTTCCTCCGCAACTTTCTTTCACCATTCGTATGTATGGAATAATTTCTTCATCCCAACAAGGTCGCAGACGCATAAAATGATACTTAAAAAACTGGCTTGTTTGGTCCGAAAGAGTGACAACAATAAGAGCTCCAATGACAATTAAAAATGTTTTTTTTAACCCGAATTGCTTGTAAGAAAGGAATATCAAAAACAAATACAATGGAATGGAACTGTACTTATTGGTAACCAATAACCAGAATCCATC
Organism: Flavobacteriaceae bacterium; assembly: GCA_964227255.1. Taxonomy (GTDB): domain Bacteria; phylum Bacteroidota; class Bacteroidia; order Flavobacteriales; family Flavobacteriaceae; genus Lutibacter. Next base: position 64,847 of record CAXQVI010000044.1, on the reverse strand, counting down.
CCATTGTTCTGTTCCTAAATTATTTAGGAAAATGAGTAGTTCAACATCTTTTGCAATTAATGAATCTATCATTTTCTATTTTTTTGAACTTATTTGGCGTAGTCCACTAATTCTATTTCAAATACTAAGTCGCTGTTCGGTGGGATTGTTTTTCCTGCACCTTGAGGTCCATAGCCTAAATGTGAAGGAATATACAACAATGCGCGGTCTCCAACTTTCAATTGTTGCAACCCTTCTCTAAAACCTTGAATCAATCTTGCTTCAGGTCCGTAGACTGTCGCAAATGGTTTATAAGCTCCATTTTTATCATTTTTATCTGAATAAATATCATAGGCTTTCGCAGTTTCAATAAAGGAAGTTCCAAACAATTTCCCATCTGTAAAATATCCTGAATAATGCACTAAAACATTTGAGCCTTGCTTAGGTTGCTCTCCGTTTTTTGTTGAAACAATAGCATACTTCATTCCTGATGGTAATTCGATAGCCTTTTCTTTGTAGGTTTCGAATGTTTTCAAAGTTTCAGCGATGGTATATTGCAATTTTCCATAGTAGGAATTCCAAACTTCAGCGGCATCGAAACCTTTCGCATTGCGTCCGACTTTCACGATTTCAACCTCTTCAATATAGTCATTTTGCACAATAGAGTCTACGATCTCTTGTCCTACCACGACTTCACCAAATATCGTATGCTTTCCATCTAACCAAGGTGTTTCTTTATGTGTAATAAAGAATTGACTTCCGTTGGTTCCCGGACCAGAATTTGCCATAGACAAAATTCCTGCACGATTGTGCTTCAGCAACAATTCTCCTTGTTGATTCTTAGGGAATTCATCCTTAAACTTGTATCCAGGACTACCTGAACCAGTTCCTGTAGGATCTCCCCCCTGAATCATAAAATTGTCAATAACACGGTGAAAAGAAATATTCTCGTAAAAAGGTTTACCCAACAAATCACCTTTCACATACTCATTATCACCTTCAGCAAGAGCAACAAAATTTGCGACAGTTATTGGTGTTAAATCGTAATTTAGCTTAAGCAGAATGGCTCCCTTATTTGTAACCATATCGGCATATAATCCATCTTCTAAATCGGCATAACGAGCCGACTTACAAGATACCAGTGCAATACAAAATACTGCGATTATGTATTTAAATGAGCGCATCACTATTTGATAATATCTAATAATTCTACTTCAAATACTAACGCTGAATATGGCTCAATTGGCCCTCCTGGTCTTGGATTAGCTCCGTACCCTAATTCTTGTGGAATGTAGAACTTGTATACTGCACCAACTTTCATTAGCTGTAAACCTTCAGTCCATCCTTTAATAACACCACCAACATTGAACTCAGCCGGTTTGTTATTCGTTCTTGAATTTTCGAACTCATTCCCATCAATTAAAGACCCAACATAGTGCACTCGCACACGGCTTGCAGCAACAGGCACTTCTCCAGTTCCTTCTTTAATTACTTCGTATTGAAGTCCGCTTTCAGTAGTTACAATTCCTGCTTTTTCTTTATTCGCTGCTAAAAACTCTTCTCCTTTAATTTTGTTAGGTTCAAATTTCTTAGCCTGCTCTTCCATTTTTTTCTTTTGCATTTCCATTTGCTTTTTCTGGAAGAATGTCGAAAGGATATTATTTAAGTCCTTTAGTTCTAATTGCATGTCTGTAGAATCGATTGCATTTGTAAATCCTTGGATGAACATATCTCTTTCAATGTCAGAAAAGTTTGCTTTCACCTTCACTCCCATATCCATTCCCAAAGCGTAGCTCGCTGAATCTAATTCTGTTTCTAATGATCTATTCGATACTCCTGAAGTATTACAGGATGCCAATGATGCTACAATTGCACCAGCAAATAACAATTTAATTGCTTTCATGTTCTTTATTAATTTTTATGATTTTTATTTTATATACTAATGGTTGATTGTGTTCTATTCTATCATTATTTCCGGAAAAACCGAAAACTTTGTGCGATGGGAATAAAAATTTAGCTACCTCATTTTCATGCAACAATTTCAATCCGTCACGCAGTCCTTGGACGATATTTTCCTTATCCACAAAATAACTTTGAGTTCCAATTTCTTCAGCTGAATAAATCTGAACATCGCTCAAATCTAGTATTTCTGTCGTAAATACAATCTGATCTCCTGCTTCAACTTTTCGGTCTTGGTTGCCTTCGGAAGTAATAGCATACCAAAATCCATGAGCAGAATTCTGATAACTATTCAGACTATCCTTTTCAGCATAGGCTCTTAATACTGCTTCTTCCAAAGCATTTATTTTTTTGTTAATCTTAACCGACTCAGAATTTACCGAAGTAGTTTTTCTAACTACTGGTTTTCTCGGTTCAGAACCACTGCAACCAACCAGTACAAATCCCAATAAAAAAACAGTAATTCTAAGCTTCATAGGAACGTTTTAGGGCTTGCTTGTATTCAGGCAGACAATTTAAAAATTTTGAAATGGTTGAATCCATAGATACTTCAGATCTTCCACCTGCAGCATTATCATGTCCCCCACCATTGAAGTATTTTCTTGCAAACTGATTTACAGAAAATGCTCCCTTCGACCTGAATGATATTTTAATGATTTTATTATTCACGTCTTCAATAAAAATAGCTGCTAAATTAACACCAACAACCGATAAAGCATAATTTACGACACCTTCAGTATCTCCTTTCTGAAAATTGAATTCGTCTAACTCATCTTGGGTTAAAGTAATATAGGCTGTCGCAAATTCTTCCATGACAATCATATTACTCAGGGCTCTACCCAACAATTGCAATCTATTGAAAGAATTTGTATCGTAAACATTGTTATGTATTCTGGAATTGTCAGCTCCCTTGTCAATCAACTCGGCCACAATTCTATGCGTAGTACTCGTTGTAGATGCAAACCTGAATGAGCCGGTATCCGTCATTATTCCCGTATAAATGCAGGTCGCAATCTCAGCATTGATTTCATCCAAATCATTAAGCATTTCGATAAACTGATAAACCATCTGACATGTACTGCATATAGAAATATCTGAATACAAGAATTTTGCAATCGTATCTGGCTGCTGATGGTGGTCAATCATGGCAAATGGTCCATTGAAAGTTTCCAAAGTCTTCGCCATATCATCTCCCACTCTGTGTAATGCATTAAAATCCAGTAAGAAAATGATATCAGCTGTACTAATGGCAGCTTTTGACTGGCGATTCTGCATATCGAACTTTAACACTTTATCCGACCCTGGTAACCACTTCAAAAATACAGGATAATCATTCGGTGCAACCACCGTAACTTTATGTCCCTTATTTTTCAGAAATAAATACATAGCCAAACTAGCACCAACAGCATCTCCATCCGGATTTTTATGTGGTACCAGAACTATTTCCTTCTTCGTTGCTAAAAGCTCCTTAATTTCTTTGATTTCTTGTGTGGTCATAGGGCTGCGAATATACAATATTATGACAAAATTTTTAATACTAAGTAGTGTATCTTTACATTCTCAAAATAAGTTTTATGAAATTAACAACGTACTTCTATTTAGTTTTTATTTTCTCAATTTTTATGGGTTGTAAAGACAAAAAAAATGCGAATCTGGAAGTCGAAAAAATCCTACCTAACAAATCTGAGTTTACTATTGCTTTTGGCTCATGTAATAACCAATTACTCCCAAACCTGTTTTGGGATGATATTCTAGACGAAAATCCGGATGTATGGCTTTGGGGTGGTGATGTGATCTATTCTGATACGGACGACATGACATTGCTTCAGAAAAATTATGATTTGCAAAATGCACATGAAGGTTACGCCAAATTTAAAGAGGCGATTGAAATCCATGGAACATGGGACGACCATGATTATGGTATGAATGACGGAGGAAGCGCTTATACTCACAAAAGTGAATCTCAACAATTGTTTCTTGATTTTTTAGGTGTTTCGAAGGATAGTCCCAGAAGACAACGAGAAGGCATTCATTTTCAGAAAGACTTCAACTTTCAAAATGGGAGTATAAAAATCATTGTGCTGGATACACGTTATTTCCGAAGTGATTTGATAAAAGATACCATTACTGACAAAAGATATGTCCGTTCCACAGGAGGCACAATGTTAGGTAAATCACAATGGGACTGGCTTGAAAAGACCCTTGCTTCCAGTCAGTCTGATTTTAATATAATCTTGAGTAGCATCCAATTCTTATCCTATGAGCACGGCTATGAATCCTGGGGAAATATGCCTGATGAAGTCGAAAAAATGGAAAAACTACTTCGCTCTGCAGGAATAAAGAATGTGATTTTTCTATCGGGTGACCGACATATATCAGAATTTTCAAAAAAGGATGTTGCAGGTTTGAGTTACCCATTGATTGATTTTACATCGAGTGGTATGACGCATTCGTATTCTGGCTTCAAAGGAGAACCAAATCAATTTCGTATTGGAAAGGTTGTTTCCGATAAAAGCTATGGTCTATTAAAGGTCAACCTGGATACAAAATCAGTAGATTTCCTTATGAAAGGTGAAAACGATTTCGTTTTTGAAAAGCACACTCAAAATTACGCTGTAATAAATTCAAAATAAGACAGTTCCATCAAACCTTTGAAATTTAACTTAAAGTACTATATTTGCTGCGATTTTAAAAATTATAAAAATGACTAGTAATAGAACGTTTACAATGATTAAGCCTGACGCTGTAGAGAATGGACACATCGGTGCCATTTTAGACAAGATCAACGCTTCAGGATTTAAAATTGTAGCAATGAAAATGACTCGTTTAAGTGTTGCGGAAGCTCAGCATTTCTACGGGATCCATAAAGAAAGACCTTTTTTCGGTGAATTAGTTAACTATATGACTAGCGGACCGATTGTAGCTGCTGTTTTAGAAAAAGAAAATGCTGTTGAAGATTTCAGAGCCTTAATTGGAGCTACAAACCCAGCGGAAGCTGCTGAAGGTACTATTAGAAAAATGTACGCAGCGTCTATCGGACGTAACGCAGTGCACGGATCTGATAGCGATGAGAATGCTACTATTGAGAGTGCATTCCATTTTGCAGGTAGAGAAAACTACTAATTCGGTTTACATTTTAAACCACATAAAAAAATCCGCTTTTAAAGCGGATTTTTTTTAGCTTAATATTATTTTAGAAATCAGGGGTTCACCCAACTCCTCATTCATCATTTTTATTATTTTCTTCTTTCCATAGCTCAGCTCTTCTCTCAACACTGAAGATTTCAGTTGTACTACTAAAGTCTTTCCATTTAACGAAACATCTTCAGTATAGGTCACAACACCTGCTCCCATTATTTTGGCCCAGGCATCCTTTACATTCAAACGTAACATCCCTTTTGAAAGCTTATTTTCTTTAATCACATCCTTCATCAGATCTTCTATGGAGAAGAAATCATTTTGTCTTTTAGCCATTACAGTTTGAATATTTTATAGGGTTGTTGTGTTTGCTTCACAGTCTCCTCTGTGCGTTCTGCGTGTGTATCACTTATGAATATTTGTCCGAAATCATTACTGTTCACGAGTTGCACAATTTGCAACACCCTTTCGTCATCTAATTTATCAAAAATATCATCCAATAATAGAATAGGGCTCAATTTAGACTGTTTCTTAAGAAAATCGAATTGCGCCATCTTCAAGGCTATCAAAAACGATTTTTGTTGTCCCTGTGAACCGTATTTTTTAATGGGATACCCATTAATTTCAAATTGCAAATCATCTTTATGGATTCCGACGCTTGTATACTGCAACACCCTGTCCTTTTCCAAAGAACTATCAAATAAATCCAATAGATCACCTTCATGTAAGTGCGATTTAAAATCCAGATGTACGGTCTCCTTGCTTCCTGATATTGTTTTGTATCGGTCCTCAAAAATGGGAACAAACTCTTCTAAAAATTTCTTACGCTCTTCAAAAATTAGAGCACCATAACGCGCCAACTGCTCGTTGTACACCAAAAGGTTGTCGGCATTAAAGGTCCTGTTTACCGCAAAATATTTCAATAATGAATTTCTTTGAGTTAACACCTTATTGTAATTGATTACCGATTGTAAATACGAATTATTGGCCTGTGAAATGACACTATCGATAAATTTTCTTCTGGTAGAACTCCCTTCAAGAATCAAATCTCTGTCGGCCGGAGAAATAATAACAAGTGGTAAAAAACCGATATGTTCAGAAAACTTCTCATATTCTTTTCCATTGCGTTTTACGACTTTCTTCGAACCCCGTTTTAAGCTGCATACCACAATATTTGTGCGCTCATCCATGTCGTATTCCCCTTCAATCATGAAGAAATCTTCCTCGTGGCGAATATTTTGAGTTGCAATTGGACTGAAATAACTTCTGGCAAAAGAGAGGTAATAAATCGCATCCAGCACGTTGGTTTTCCCCACACCATTGTTACCGACAAAGCAATTAATCTTGGCATCGAACACAAAGGATTTCGACTCAAAATTTTTAAAGTTTACCATTGAAAGTTTTTGAAGAAACATGGGCGTTTTTTAGTGGGGTAAATTTATTCAAAATAAATAGAAATTTAAGGCATTTTGAATTTTTACTTTTCAATTAAAAAATCTATTTTTGCGCCTACAAATTTGGAACTAAATGGCAACTTATAAAAAAAGAGGTGCGAAGAAAAAGCACATGCAAAGTAGCATTGAAGACAACTCTACAACTGCAGAAGTATTTAACACGTTAGACGAAACTGCATCAAGATCAGAGCAATGGGTTATTAAAAACCAAAAAGGTATATTCATATTTTTAGGATTGGTAGTAGCTTACATTTTAGGATACATGGGGTATCAAAAATACATCCAGGAGCCTAATGAGAGAGAAGCTGCAAATGAATTGGCCTTTCCTAAAGTTTATTTTGAAGATGCAAGTACAAACTCTGTAGCTGCTGATTCTTTATACACATTAGCCTTAAATGGAGCTGACGGGAAGTACGGTTTTATTGATGTTGCTGATGAATACAGCGGAACAAAAGCTGGAAATTTAGCAAACTACTACGCCGGAATTTCCTACTTAAGAATTAAAAATTACACGGAAGCAGTAAAATATTTAGATAAATTCTCTTCTGAAGATGAATTGTTAGGAGCTATTGCCAAAGGATCAATTGGTGATGCATTTGCTGACTTAAACCAGCCAGAAGATGCATTCGATTACTATATGGAAGCTGCAAAATTGAGAAACAACAATTTTACAACTCCATTGTACTTATTTAAGGCTGGAAACACAGCCATGGAATTAGGAAACTATTCCAAAGCAAAGGATATCTTTGAAACAATCAAGAATGACCATCCAAACGCAACAGAGGCTAACGACATTGATATATACATCAATAAAGCTGCCTATGCCAAATAAAAACTAAGTTATGGCTACAACTAATTTATCTCATTACGATAAAGCAACAATCCCAAACGCGAAAAATTTTCGGTTTGGGATTGTTGTTTCAGAATGGAATCCTGAAATCACTGAAAATCTATACAAGGGAGCTGAAGCGACTTTAATAGAACACGGGGCGCTTCCTGAAAATATTATCCGCACAGATGTGCCTGGAAGTTTCGAATTGATTTACGGATGCAAGCACCAAATAGAAACATTGGAATTAGATGCTATGATTGCTATTGGAAACGTTATTCAAGGTGAAACAAAACACTTTGATTTTGTTTGCGATGGCGTTACTCAAGGCATCAAAGATCTCAATATCATTTATGATGTTCCAATAATCTTTTGTGTTCTAACCGATAACACGAGACAACAGTCTCTGGAACGTTCCGGAGGAAAGCACGGAAACAAAGGTGTAGAATGCGCTATTGCTGCGATTAAAATGGCTGCTTTAAGAGCAATTTAACACCAAGGAAACTCAATTTACTTGAACCCTAGTTAATAATTCAGTACTTTTGAAAAGGACCGATTAAATGCACGTTTATGTTTGGTAAATTATTTAAACCAAGAGCTCATTATGTATTCGATTACAAGCCTCGTTACTACAACGAGCGCAAGGAGCGTTTGAAAGACTTAGAGGAGAAATACCACGGTAAAAAAACGGAAGATAAAGAGACGTTCCAATTATCATTGTCTAAACATAATTTACGAAGCGATTGGATGAAACAAAAGAAAAGCGCTTCTGATCGGGGAACAACCCTCAGGCTAGCCATTATTTTAGCCATCCTTGTCGGAGTAGTTGCCTATTTGTTTGAGCTTCATACCCTATTTTAGAGCATGCCAGATATTATTCAGTTATTACCTGATCACGTTGCAAATCAAATTGCAGCGGGAGAAGTTGTTCAGCGTCCTGCCTCTGTAGTTAAAGAACTATTGGAAAATTCGATCGATGCGGGAGCTACGAATATAAAAGTCATCATAAAAGAAGCGGGGAAAAACCTTATCCAGGTGATTGACAATGGAAAAGGTATGACCGACACAGATGCACGACTTTCTTTTGAGCGTCATGCGACTTCAAAAATTCGAAAAGCTGAAGATTTATTTGACCTACACACGAAAGGGTTCCGTGGAGAAGCACTGGCTTCTATTGCTGCTATTTCTCAGGTTGAATTAAAAACAAAAAAGGAGGACTCTGAATTAGGTACGCATATTAGAATCGAAGGTAGTGAAGTGATTTCTCAAGAAAAAGTTTCTGCCTCTAACGGGACTTCGATAGCAGTTAAAAATCTGTTTTTCAATATTCCTGCACGAAGAAATTTTTTAAAATCAAACACCATTGAAACACGACACATTGTAAACGAGTTTCAACGTGTAGCTTTGGCACATCCAGGCATTGCTTTTTCAATGTATCACAATGATAGCGATGTGTACAATTTATTGGAAAGTAACTTACGTCAGCGCATTGTTACTGTCTTCGGAAAAAAGACCAATGAAAAACTGGTTCCAATTAACGAAAACACAGATGTTGTTGAAATAAGCGGATTCGTTGCAAAACCAGAGTTTGCAAAAAAGAAGCGCGGGGAGCAATTTTTCTTTGTAAACGACAGGTTTATAAAAAACTCATATTTGAATCACGCTGTGACCTCAGCATTTGAAAGTCTGTTACCTCAAGGGTCTTATCCTTCCTACTTTTTGTATTTAACAGTCCCACCGAAGAGTATCGACATCAACATTCATCCCACAAAAACTGAGGTGAAATTTGAAGATGAAAAAACGATTTATGCTATTCTACGATCGACAATCAAACACAGCTTGGGACAATACAACGTCGCTCCTATTTTGGATTTCGAACGTCAATCTTCCTTTGATACTCCGTATGAGTTCAAAAGAAAACCGGTAGACACACCTCAAATTCAGGTTGACCCCGATTTTAATCCCTTCAAAACAGAAAAGAGCACTACTCTAAAAAGTGCATCAACTTCTTCAAGTAGTCATTCACACTATACACCAAAATTCAATACTGAAAGCTGGGAAGGATTGTACGCCGGACTGGAAACTCAGAAAATTTCTATTGAACAACCAACAGCACCTGACACTTTATTTAACGAAGAACAAAGCGGTGAAACACATGGTAGTAAAACCTACCAGATTCACAATAAATACATAGTGAGTTCCATAAAATCTGGAATTGTATATATCAACCAGCATTTGGCGCATCAGAGAGTCCTTTACGAAGAATTTTTACAAAATATCACCGTTAAAGATGCCATGAGTCAACAATTATTGTTTCCTCTTGATATTTCTTTTAATAAGTCCGATATTGTTTTGATAAAAGATATTCTAGACGATTTAATCAGTGTTGGATTTGACTTTGGAGATTTTACAGAAGACCGTGTTAACATCATTGGGATCCCAGTAAATACGAGTGAAAGCCAGATTGTGATTATTTTGGAACAGTTGTTAGAAGATATTAAAAACGATGTGCCAGATAGTAGTTACAGTCAGCACGATGTTATGGCAAAGAGTTTGGCTAAAAGTTTAGCTATAAAAACAGGAACACATTTAGACCTTAAAGAGCAACAAAAACTGGTTGACGAATTGTTTTCGTGCAAGGAACCAGACACATCTCCTTTTGGGAAAAAAACATTTATAACCGTTACATTAAACGATATAGACAAACAGTTTAACAGATAAACTATGGGAAGACTTACAGAAGCCGTTAAGCATTTAGTAATTATAAACGTAATTCTATTCATCATTCCAATGGCTTTGCCAGAATTAAGAATACAAGAAATGTTCGCCTTGTATTTTCCTGAAAATCCACGCTTTGGGTTCTGGCAATTTCTAACACATATGTTTATGCATGGCGGATTTGCTCATATATTGTTCAATATGTACGGGCTCTGGGCTTTTGGAACTCCTTTGGAACATATTTGGGGACGTAATAAATTTTTGTTTTTCTATTTGTCGGCTGGCTTAGGAGCAGGAATTATTTACACATTAGTGAACTACTACCAGTTTAATGGTGTTTATGAAACGCTTATCAGCATTGGTGCGACTCCAACTGAAATCCAAAATATTCTGGATACCGGAAGTTACAATACTGAAATATTATCGGCGGTATCGAAACAAGACCTATCTGAATTTTTTGCAACTTATCATACTCCGGCAGTTGGGGCTTCAGGAGCGGTGTATGGAATACTTGTAGCGTTTGGATTGTACTATCCTAATGCCAAACTTGCCCTGATTTTTTTCCCGGTACCAATCTCAGCAAAATACTTTATACCATTAATTATTTTAGGTGATTTATTCTTCGGAATGACAAAATATTCGGTTGGAAATGTAGCGCACTTTGCACACGTTGGAGGTGCACTAATCGGATTCATTATCGCATTTTACTGGAAAAGAAACCAATTTCAACGCTGGAATTAAATGGATTTTTTAAACGACATAAAACACTCTTTTTTAAAAGGAAATAGTGCAGAACGCATTATTTATTTGAACATCGTATTTTTTATCGTTGCGCTCTTTGCTTCAAGTTTTGTCGTAACCTGGTTTGCGCTGCCGGAAACTTTTGAAGCGTTTATTTCAAAGCCATGGACCCTTGTCAGCTATGCTTTTGTGCACACTCGTTTTCTGCATTTACTTTCAAATCTAATTGTGCTGTATTATATCGGGAATCTATTCCACAACTTCTTTACAGGACGGCAATTTTTAAATGTCTATTTCGTGGGAGCGATTTTCAGCGGACTCGTTTTTCTGGCTTATAACTATTTTACGGATAGAAGTGTTTTGCCATTAGGAGGCGCTTCTGCAGCTGTCACAGCAGTGTTTGTAGCGTTGTCGACCAAAATTCCACGCTATGGTTTACAACTCAGATTTATTGGAAGTATTGAACTTTGGGTATTAGCTGCTATTTGGGTTTGCCTGTCTATTGTAGGAATGAGTTCTATAAACAGCGGAGGTTCTGTGGCACATTTAGCTGGAGCACTATTCGGATTTGTATATACCAAACAATTAGAAAAAGGAAACGATATTGGGTCGTGGTTTGATGCTATAGGAGATGCTTTTGTGAATATGTTCAAACCAAAATCCAATGCTAATTTAAAAACCGTTCATAAATCAAAAAAACGCAAGTCTCAAAAGACTTCTGAACCTAAAACAACACAACGAAAAATAGACGATATTCTCGATAAAATTGGAAAATCAGGTTATGAGAGCCTGACCAAAGAAGAAAAAGAATTTCTATTTAGAGCAGGAAAAAAGTAAGATGAAAAAGCTTTCGCCTTTAGACACATTATTATTCATTATTAATTCACTTTTCGCAATTGTATTGCTGATTTCTTATTTGAATTATTTTGTTTCTCCTGCATCTTTTAAATACTTCGCTTTTTTAAGTCTGACTGTACCTGTTTTAATCATAGTCAATGCTACTTTCTGTATTTATTGGTTGCTGAAATTCAAAAAACAATTTTTACTATCCTTTGTGGTTTTAGCTATTGGTATGTTTTACCTCGTAAAGTTCTATGGTTTCAAGGAAAAGCAAGTCATCATGGGATCCGACTTGAAAATCATGAGTTATAACGTGCGACTTTTCAATTTATACGACTGGTCTGATGAAAAGGATTTACCAACCAAAATCAAGGCTTTCCTCGACAAAAAAGATCCGGATATTCTATGCATCCAAGAATATGCACCGCTGCAATCGAATCCAATAAACTATCCACATCATTATATCAAAATGAGTACTTCGAATAAAAATTTCGGACATGCCATTTTTTCAAAATATCCAATCATCAAGCGAGGCTCGTTCGACTTTGAAGAGACGGGTAATAATGCCATCTATGTAGATATCCTTAAAAATGATGACACACTGCGTATTTACAATGTACATCTGGAATCTTTAAAACTTTCAGAACTGGAAACAACTTTACCAAGAGAAAATTCGGAGCAAATTCAGGAAAAAGCATCCCATTCTTTTGCAAAACAAACGGAACAAGCGCAAATGATTGTAGAGAACATTGGTAATCTAAGCCACAAATCTATAGTTACAGGCGACTTCAACAACAACGCATTCTCCTGGGTTTATCATCAATTAAATAAGGGCAAAAACGACGCCTTTCAGGTTGCTGGCAAAGGATTTGGTCGAACATTTGATTACCTGTTCCCATTGCGAATTGATTTCATTCTTGTCGATGAAAAAATCAAAATCAACAATTTCAAAACCTATTCGAATAAATACAGCGATCACTATCCTATTATGGCACGTATCGATTTCTAGTTTAGGTGACATACATCAGAATTATACAGAAGTTCTTTAGATATCTTTAAACACCATTTTAAAACACAATTAATGAAAAAACTAACACTTTTTCTATTGCTTATTAGTGCAACATTTTCGTTTGCACAACAAAAGGCCTTAACTACAACTGATGCCGTATTAGGTTATTACAAAGGCTTATACCCTGCCGGTTTAAATAACCTGCAATGGGTTGAGAACACCATGAATTATGCCTATCAAAAGGAAAATACACTGGTATTTTTTGATGCAAAATCAAATCTAGAAGTATCTAAAATTACACTAGAAGAATTAAAAAAGCGCTACTCAGAATTGCAACGTTTTCCTTATATCTCAAATGCTGATTCAGAGACCATCACTTTCCGACATGGAAATCAGATTGAAACATACAACTATACAACCAAATCCAAAGCTGGTTCAGTTGCCTTCGACCAAAAGGGACAAAACTCTGAGTACAATTCAAAAGCAAAAGCAATTGCCTATACACTCGATAACAATTTGTACATCGGGACTTCAGAAAACGCTCGAATTGCCGTTACTGAAATTAAAGATAAAAACATTGTTTCTGGACAAGCTATCCACCGTAGCGAATTCGGAATCATTAAAGGAACTTTCTGGTCTCCAAAAGGTAATTATTTAGCTTTTTACCAAAAGGATGAAAGCAATGTAACCGAATATCCTTTAGTCGATATCACTGCCTATCCTGCTGCTTTGAACAATATTAAATATCCGATGGCCGGACAAGGTAGTGAACAAGCTAAAATTGGTATTTACGATTTGAGAAAAGATAAAACTATCTATCTGGATATTGACACTTCAGATGAACACTATCTCACAAACCTTTCATGGTCTCCGGATGAAAAATACGTTTTTGTAGCTGAAATAAACAGAGCTCAAAATCATGTTTGGTTCAACAGATACAATGCAACATCCGGAAAAAAAGTCAACACATTGTTTGAAGAAACTGATGATGCATGGACAGAACCTGAAAATGCCGCTATTTTTATTCCTAATAAAAAAGATGAGTTTTTATGGATGAGTGAGCGTGATGGATTTATGAACTTATACCACTACAATACGAATGGAAAACTCATCAAACAATTGACTTCATTCGATTGGGTCGTGACAAGCATACTCGGATTTGACTCCAAAGGAAAAAACGTATTCATTGCAGGAACCAGTGAAGATGCACGTGAAAATCACACCTACAAAGTAAATCTGAAAAATGGAAAATTCACAAAATTGACAAACACTGCAGGGACACATGGAACTTTGCTGAATTTTGATGGAACTTATTTAATCGACAGTTATTCGAGCCTTTCGACCCCTAGAAATGTTGAAATATTAAATACAAAAAATTATAAAACGACTACAATTTTAAAAGCTGATAATCCTTTAAAAGATTACGCTATTGGAACAACAGAATTCATCGATTTAAAAGGTGAAGATGGAACAACACTTCATGCTAAAGTCATAAAACCATCTGATTTCGATCCAACTAAAAAGTATCCAGTTTTAATTTATGTTTACGGAGGTCCGCATGCACAATTAGTGACAAACAGCTGGCTAGGAGGTTCAAGTTTATGGATGCCTGTTTTTGCTGAAAACGAAGATTATATTGTCTTCACAGTCGACAACAGAGGTTCTGCACACAGAGGATTCGCTTTTGAAAGTGTAATTCACAGAAATCTAGGAGATGCTGAAATACAAGATCAATTTACAGGTCTTGAGTACTTAAAAACATTGGAGTATGTCGATACAAAAAGAATCGCTGTAAACGGATGGAGTTACGGAGGATTCATGACGACAAGTATGATGTTGCGTCATCCAGGAGTGTTTACCACTGCGGTGGCAGGCGGACCGGTAATCGACTGGAAATATTACGAAGTTATGTACGGGGAGCGCTATATGGATACACCTTCTGAAAATCCTGAAGGATACGACAAATCAAGAGTAGCAGATTATATTAAAAATTTGGATGGAAAAATGCTCATCATTCACGGAAGTGTCGACCCAGTGGTTGTTCCACAACACAGTATGACCTTATTACAAGCTGCAGTCAAGGAAAAAGTACAAATCGATTTTTTCACCTATCCTATGCACGAGCATAATGTACGCGGAACTGACAGAGTCCATTTAGTTGAAAAAATGCTGGAGTATATTGTGACTCACAATAAATAAAAAATGGACTTCGAAACAATTCAACATAACGCATCAAATTCAATAGTAACTATTGAAAAAGGTGAATTAGTGAGTTTTCAGCATAATAATGAAGAACTCATGCACCAAAAAGGAGATCCAGGGTGGCAAAACACAGATACAGAAATGTTTCCGATTATAGGACCAACAGTTCAGAATAACTATCGTGTGGACACTCCCAATGGGGAATGCATTCAGGATCAACATGGTTTACTAAGGTTATTTGAGTATAAAATCTTACATAAATCGGAAAACACCATCAGTTTTATCAAAGAATACAAAGCCAATACGCCGATTAAGAATTTAAAGTTTCCGAACACCTCCCCTGAAGCATATTTATCGTGGCCCTATAATTTCACCTTTGTAAAAAATTACGAATTGAATGAAAAGGGACTGCTCGTTTCTTTTGAATTCAAAGCTGAGGAAGGGATGCCTTTTATGCTGGGGTACCATCCAAATTTTAAATTGAGTGGCTCCTCAAATGAATATCTGGAAACGGTTACAAAAAGAATCACTGTCCAGGATGTACTTGATGTGGGTGATACTGCCCTACCAATTTTAAACACTACAGAAATTCGCTTAGTGAAAAAATCAGGTTACGATGTGAAAATCATGACCAAAGGCTTTGAAAATTTTATGCTTTGGACACCTGTCCCTAACATGTTGTGTATTGAACCAATTACGGCTTATCCTCTTGCGGACGGAGGATTAGCAGCTGGAAAAATCTTTAGTCAGACCAAAAACAAGAACTTATTTGAAGTTTTGATTAGTCCAATCTAAAAGGACTTCAAAATCGAAAAAAACGCTGTAAATTTAACTCTACAGCGTTTTTTTATGTCTTTTTGAATCTTACTTCTTACTCACAGATTTTAGATTCAGTAAATTCACCGGATTAATTGTCATTCCCTGTACATTCTTCCTCGTGAATCGCACTACCTGATCATAATACAAAGGCACCACAGGTGCTTGCGAAATAATAATACTATCCATTTTTCGATATAAAGAAATACGTTTTTCCACATTAATTGTCTTAATTGAAGTCTCGTATAAAACATCAAATGTTTTATCAGAAAAGTGCATATAATTGGGACCGTTTGGGGCGAAGTTCTTACTGTAGAACAAGGACAAGTAATTTTCCGCATCCGGATAATCAGCAATCCAGCTCGCTCTGAATATGGGCAACTTTCCGTTCGCCTTACTTTGCTTCAAAGTTGATGGAGGAATGACATCCACAACTACATTCAAACCTATCTGTTGTAATTCTTTCTGAATGTATTCGCACAAATCGACATACTGACTGTTGGTTGAAATACGAATAGACGGTTCCTCAATTCCTGTTTCATTTTTGAATTCCTGGATTAATTGTTTTGCTAGCTCTGGATTGTAATCAAAACCGCTCATCTCATTAAAAGCAGGCAAACCTTTTGGGACAAATCCATTTACTGCCGGCGTTCCAATTCCATTGCGCAGAAACTGCATCATCTTTACACGGTCAAAACCATAATTTATGGCTCGTCTGATTTTTACTGACTGTATTTCAGACGTAGCATCATCCATTAAAATACCCAAATATTCAGTGTTTAAATAAGCCCCTGAAATCATTTCAATTTCTTTGGAATAACGATGGCTCAGCGCTCCATCCTGCGTAAGAATATCATCTTTATACGATGGATCAATACTATTCAATAAATCAAGATTCCCCTGAACAAACTGTAAAAATTCACTTTGCTTATCCGGTAAAAAAGTAATGGAAACTGCTTCCAACTTCGGAAGTCTGACATCCCCTTCAAACTCAAAATAATTTGAGTTTTTACGCAATACCAGCTTGGTGTTCTCCACCCATAATTTAAATTGAAAAGGTCCGGTCCCAACTGGGTTCGCTCTAAAATCTGTCCCATAAAATTCAACCGCCTCCTTTGGCACTACCGAACAATATTTCATACTCAGCAGACTTAAAAAAGGTGGAAATGGTTGTTTTAACGTAATCTGGAAGACCGAATCATTCTTCGCTTCAAAATGCGCGACATTCTGCAACACCCAACCTCCAGGAGCTGCCACTTTCGGATCTAATAAACGGTTAAAACTATATTCAAAATCATACGCAACAACTTTTCTTGTTCCAACGTCTCCAAAAACTTTGTTTTCATGAAAAAGTACATCACCTCTCAGGTTAAAAGTATAGGTGAGACCATCTTCTGAAATGGCCCAATCCTCTGCTATTGCAGGCTGAATATTCATCTCGTCATCCAGCTGCACCAAACCATTGAATAGCTGATTCACTGCCCATATATGTGCATTGTTTTTAGCAAATGCAGGGTCTAAAGATGAGATATTGGAATGTTCATTATATCGGAATACCTCACTATCTTCAAAAGTGGATTTTTTTTGAGTACACCCAACGCATGTAAGAGCTGCTATTAGAATTAAAAAAACTCTATTTCTCAAAATCATAGGCTCTTTCTACTTTACAAATTCGCAATGAGTAACAAGCATACCACTTTTCACGCCCCATTTCACGTGCAAAAGTATGATCTGTCTGATGTTTCCATTGCTTAATTGCTTCCAGACTATCCCAATAGGAAACGGTAATTCCCAGTTCATTTCGGGCCGATTCAACGCCTAAAAAACCATTTTGCTTTGAAGCCAACTCCTCCATCAGGGCGGCAGTTTCTTCATACTCAGACGTTTCGTCCGTAAATTTCGAAGTGAAGATAACGGCGTAGTACGGAGGATTAGGTGTTTTTACTAACATGCTTCTAATAAATTGTTGTATTTTTGCACCCGATAAATGTACAAGAATGAGCGCACAAAAAAAAGTGGCATTTTACACACTGGGATGTAAGTTAAATTTTTCTGAAACCTCTACCATTGCTAGGAATTTTCAGAATGAAGGATTTGAAAGAGTGAAGTTTGAAGAAGCGGCTGATATCTACGTAATCAACACTTGCTCGGTGACTGAAAACGCAGATAAACGCTTTAAGAACATTGTAAAGCAAGCTTTAAAACAAAATGAAAATGCATTTTTGATTGCCATTGGATGCTACGCACAATTGAAACCTGAGACGTTGGCAGCCGTTGATGGTGTTGATATGGTATTGGGTGCCACTGAAAAATTCAAGGTTACGGACTATATCAATGACCTAACGAAAAATGATATGGGTGAAATTCATTCTTGTGAAATTGAAGACGCCGATTTCTATGTAGGATCCTATTCTATAGGAGACAGAACCCGTGCTTTCTTAAAAGTTCAGGACGGGTGTGATTATAAATGTACTTATTGTACCATCCCGTTAGCTCGTGGAATTTCACGTTCAGACACGCTTCAAAATGTATTGGACAACGCTGCTCAAATTTCTTCAAAAGGAATTAAAGAGATTGTACTTACAGGTGTAAACATTGGAGACTACGGAAAAGGAGAATTTGGAAATAAAAAACACGAACACACTTTCTTAGAACTGGTTCAGGCACTTGATAAGGTTGAAGGCATACACCGTTTGAGAATTTCATCTATCGAACCCAATTTATTGAAAGATGAAACGATCAATTTTGTCGCAAAATCAAACAGTTTTGTACCTCACTTCCATATTCCACTACAATCTGGAAGCGATGAATTGTTGAAAAATATGAAGCGTCGCTATCTTACAGATACCTATACCAACCGTGTTGCAGAAATTAAAACTGCGATGCCAAATGCCTGTATTGGTGTAGATGTTATTGTTGGTTTCCCTGGGGAAACAGATGAACTGTTTTTGGAAACGTACAACTATTTGAACGCGTTAGATATTTCGTATTTACACGTGTTCACGTATTCAGAAAGAGCGAATACTGAAGCCGTTGAAATGCAAGGTGTAGTACCTATGAAAGTGAGAAATAAACGAAGTAAAATGTTACGTGGACTTTCCGTTAAAAAACGTCGTGCATTCTATGAATCACAGCTAGGCAATACCTTAACTGTTTTATTTGAGAGTGAAGATAAAGATGGAAGTATCTATGGATTCACTCAAAACTATGTAAAAGTAAAAACTACATGGAATCCTGATTTAGTGAACACCCTTCACGAAATCAAATTGACAGAAATAGATGAAGATGGTATTGTGAAATTTGATTGGATTAAGGAGCCTGCAGTGCTACAATCCTAAATCAAATCCCTATGCCATCAAAAAAACATATCTATTGCATGCCAGGCTTGGCGGCAGACACGTCAATTTTTGAATTTCTGCAGTTCCCTGAAGTATATGAATTACATTTTATCGAATGGCAGCTTCCTCTTTCCGAAAAAGAACATCTTACTGATTATTGTAAGCGCTTAGCGGAAAAGATTATCCATCCAAATCCAATTTTAGTTGGTGTTTCCTTTGGAGGTATTATCGTACAAGAACTCAAATCAATGGTAAACGCTTCACAGGTTTTTATCATCTCCAGTATTAAGTCACGTAAAGAAATGCCAAACCGATTGAAATTACTTCAGAAAACCAAAACCTATAAGTTGTTTCCAACTGGTGCTGTGGTGAATTTAGAAGACTTCACCAAGTATGCCTTCGGTGATATGGCCAAGCGTAAAATGAAACAATACAAGAAATATTTATCGGTTCGCGATAAGCTATACCTGAATTGGGCCATTCATAACGTACTGCATTGGGATCGATTGGAGGCAGATCCGGAAGTGATACATCTTCACGGAAACAACGATCATATTTTCCCTTCAAAAAATATCAAAAACTTTATACTTATAGAGGAAGGAACTCACGCCATGGTCATGATGAAAGCCAAAAAAGTGAGTAAAATTATACAAGATCATTTAAGTTGTTAAAAGTTGTAAACGTCGCCCCAAATAGTCAATATTATTTGTAATTTGTAGTCATAAAAATGATATTTGATTATGAAAGACGCCATTAAAATTCTAGGATTAGTTGCCATTATCATGGTAAGCTCGTTGTTTATTTTTTCAACTGAAAAAACAACAAAAACTGAAACTCAACTTCAATCGACTTCCGACAGTAATACAAGTGAAACCTATCAGATTAAAGCGCTGAAAATTCCAGCAGGATTAAATTTTGCTGGAGAAAAAGTTCCAATGCAAAAAGAGGGTGTTCGTGAACGTATTGATCGTGAATTATTAGTAAATACCTACTGGCAGTCGAATGGATTGTTAATGTTTAAGCGCGCTAACAAGTACTTCCCTATTATTGAACCTATTTTAAAAGAAAATGGCGTTCCGGACGATTTTAAATATTTAGCAGTTATTGAAAGTGGATTACAGAATGTGACTTCCCCTGCAGGAGCTCGAGGAGTTTGGCAACTGATGAAAACTACAGCTAAGGAGAACGGACTTGAAGTTAACAGTAATGTGGATGAAAGATATCACTTAGAAAAAGCGACCCTAGTAGCCTGCGAATATTTAAAAGAAGCGAAGGAAAAATTTGGTTCCTGGACAATGGCAGCTGCTGCCTATAATGCCGGACGAACTGGTATGCAGCGAAAAATCAATGCGCAACAAGTACATGATTATTACGATTTATTACTAGGAGAAGAAACAAGTCGTTATATCCCAAGAATTATTGCAGTTAAAGAGATTCTATCAAATCCTAAGAAGTACGGATTCTTATTTGACTCAGAGGATTTGTATACAGCTTCTGATGTGAAAATTGTAAAGGTAGACACCGTTATTACCAATATTGCAAGTTTCTCTAAGGATTTCGACATCAATTACAAAATTTTAAAGGCCTATAATCCCTGGTTACGCGAAAACAAATTGAACAATGCTTCAAAAAAAATGTACGAAATCAAGATTCCTGTAAACGCAAAATAATACCTCGTGAAAATGACGCTATCCACGTTCCTGCTCCTTATTGTAATTGGCATATTAGCCGGATTGTTAAGTGGATTAGTCGGAGTAGGTGGCGGCATTATCATGGTTCCTTTATTTGTCTTATTTCTGGGACTTACGCAACACAATGCTCAAGGATTGAGTCTGGCAGTGATGTTACCTCCGGTGACATTCTTGGCAGTTTACAACTATCATAAAGCTGGAGGTGGTATTGATTGGCGGGCTGCATTAATTGTTTCAGTATTGTTCGTCATTGGCGGCTACTTCGGATCAAAATTAGCGTTGCAGATTGACCAGCGCATCTTAAAAAAGATCTTCGGATTTGTGATGTTAATCGTTGCGATTAAATTGATGTTCTTTTCGAAATAATTGCTGTTATGAATTGTGCATACACCGTAATGCATTATTGATAACAGTGAAATAAAAGGGCGTGTCAATGCCTTTTATTTCTATCTTTGCTTCAAACAAAAAACCCAAAATGGCACTTACAAACAATGATATTTTTAAAAAACTTCGCGTAGCTCATAAATTAAGAGATGACGATATCGTGAAAATTTGTGCACTAGTTGATTTTAAAGTCACTAAAAGTGAAATCGGTGCTATTTTCAGAAAGGAAGGTCACCCGAAATACATGGAATGTGGAGACCAGTTTTTAAGAAACTTCTTAAATGGTCTTATCATTCACCTGAGAGGTCCAATGCCTCCACCCAAAAAAAAATCTTAACCCAATTTATTAACCCTTATTTTTTATAACCCCAAACTTAAATTCATGAAAAAAATTTTATTAACTCTGTTATTGCTAAGCGCAAGTTTTTCGCATGCTCAGGAGCAAGATGACACCATTGACAAAGATGTAAATCCATTTAGAATTGGATTAAAAATTGGAACCCCAAATGCTGTTGGTGGTTCGGCTGAATGGGTAACGCCATTGTTTGATGACCGCTTTGCACTGTTTTTTGACTATTCAGGAATTAATGTAGATATTGATGACGAAGGAAGTGCTGATTTCAAATACTCTGAAATGGGTGCTAATATTTATTTCAAAAACACAGGAAAAGGATTGTATGCAGGAATTGGATACGGTAAAATGGATTTTAAAGGAACTTATTCTGATGCCGTTACATATGGAGGTGAATTATTTACAGGAAATGCCGAAGGAGAACTCAATGTTGATACCTTCAATGTAAAACTTGGAGCAAAACTCGGTAACAAATTTTACTTTAGAACCGAACTAGGATATGGATTTGGAACCATTCCGGAAGAAATTGAAATTACTGGAACAGTAAACGGTGTAACTGAAACTGGTGTTGAAGAAATTCCTGATGTACCTGGAATCTCTGAAAATGGATATCCGCTATTCAACATTGGATTCGGATTTGCGTTCTAGAAGAAATGAATAAGAAATAAAAAAAGGGCTGAATTAATTCAGCCCTTTTTTTATACTTTATTTAAAACCTCTGTGCTTTGACTTTCGCGTTCTCAAAATCAGAAATAATCTCCTGAACAATTTCAGCCGCAGGTTTTATGTCTTTTATCAAGCCTGCTATTTGTCCAATTTCCAATTCTCCTTCTTCCAAATCACCTTCGAACATGCCTTTTTTAGCACGTGCCCTTCCAAGTTTTTCTTTCAGCTCCTCAACCGATGCTCCCCTCTGGTATAACTCCTGCAATTCCAAATAAAATTTATTTTTCAGCAATCGTACTGGAGCCAATTCTTTCAATGTCAGGTGTGTCGCGCCATCTTGCGCTTCCACCACTATATTTTTAAAATTGACATGCGACGAAGCTTCTTCACTGGCAACAAATCGTGAACCTATTTGAACTGCATCAGCACCTAAAACCATGGCAGCTAGCATTCCTTCTCCAGTCGCAATTCCTCCAGCCGCAATTAGTGGAATCTCAATCTTGTCTTTTACCATTGGTATCAAGGTAAATGTAGTGGTTTCCTCTCTGCCATTATGCCCTCCCGCTTCAAATCCTTCAGCAACCACAGCATCTACGCCCGCCTCTTGCGATTTCAACGCGAACTTTACGCTACTTACTACATGTACTACTGTAATTCCTTTATCTTGTAAAAACTTCGTCCATGTTTTCGGATTTCCCGCTGATGTGAATACAATTGGCACTTCTTCCTCGACAATGATATGCATGATTTCCTCAATATTTGGATACAACATTGGAACATTTACACCGAAGGGTTTCGATGTTGCTTTTTTACATTTCTGAATATGCTCACGAAGCACTTCCGGGTACATTGACCCAGCTCCAATAAGTCCTAGCCCTCCGGCATTACTCACTGCTGAAGCCAATTTCCATCCACTATTCCAAATCATACCCGCCTGGATTAGCGGATATTCGATCTTGAATAATTCTGTGATTTTGTTCATTAATTTTTTATGATTTTAACTGAAGTTTTTGTTCCGAGTTCCACAATATAAATTCCTGAATTCATAAATTTGACATCCACAGGAGTCCGCTCTTCTGTTATTTGCTGACTCAAAATTTCCTGACCAAATATAGAAAATACTTTCAGGTCTACTGGCAATTTTTCTTCAGGGATATCAATGAATAAATAAGCACTCACTGGATTGGGATACACGACTAAATTTTGAACAGGCTCAACGGTATTCCCTTCTTGTAATAACAATTCAAAATTAGGAATACCATACCCATAAAATTCGTTCGGATTCTTAGAATGACTTCCAGATTCTTTTAATAGTTGTAAAATCTCTATACTGGTTTTATCGGGATATGCCTGCCAGAAACTCGCAACTGCCCCAGCCATAATTGGAGATGAAAACGAAGTCCCGGACGACAAGCCCATGAGTCCGTCGCTTCGAACCACCACAACTTGTTGTCCTTGCGCCACCACATCAGGTTTTATGCGACCGTCAGCAGTTGGACCAATTGAACTAAAATTTGTCAATTGTTCATCAGAGGTAACGGCTCCTACCGTTAAAACACCAGGAGCATCTGCAGGTGCTGTAATATAGGTCCAAGGGTCATTTCCTTCATTTCCGGCTGAGTTTACCACTACAATACCTCTACTCGCAGCAATTTCAGCTCCTCTAGATATAAAGGTAGTAGCTCCATCTAAATCAGTGTAAGAATAGCTGTAATTTGGATTGTCGAAAGTAGCATAACCTAAGGATGTATTAATAATGTCAACTCCTAAACTATCGGCATATTCGGCCGCCTCTACCCATAAAGATTCTTCTAAAGGATGCTCCTGCAGATAATCTTCAGTAATGAATAAATAATAATCCGCTTTTGGAGCAGTACCCACCAAAGTATCTCTTACAAATCCGCCCATGGTACTCAAAACTGAAGTGCCATGTGGGTGTCGGCTATAAAAGTTTGAATTTCGATCAACGAAATTATAGCCTCCTAAAATCTGCTTGTTTTGTCGAATTGAATCGAACGTCGAAAAATAATTCACTCCTGGAAATCCGGCATCCATGACCGCTATCGTCATTCCTTTACCCTGAAAACCCTTGTTGTGCAAATGCTGTAAGCCGAGCATTTCAACCTGATTTGAAGAAAATCCATAAGGAAGCTGTTCAATTTTTTCGAATTTATTTACTAGTTGGGCTTTTTCATTGGTTGTTGATTTATTTTGAATTGACCTATCTAAATAAGTCACCTCCTCGACTATATCGAGAGTATTCAGTTTTTCTATCTCGATAAGTTGTCCCCTGACATGCACAGCATTTAACCATTTTGATTTTGCCAAAACATCGATGTCTGCTTCATTTAGAAGTTCAGAAATATATTCAGAACTGATAGGAATATCATGTTCATCCAACGAAATATTTTGATTTAGTCTTCTTTGCAAGGCTTTCGCTGAAAGCATTTGATCAGGCTGATTCATGTAAAACTCCACCTGTTGTTTATCTGTGAAGTACACCCAGGCTTCATCAACCTGTGCATGCACAGTTCCAAAGAACAAAAACAATATGATAAATAAATTCTTCAATTTTTCGAGTTCGTATAGCTCGAAAATAAGGATTTTAAAGAAGTTTTTTGAATATGTTATGAAATTACTCCAGAACCCAATAACTCTTCATTCACATACCAGGCAACAAATTGCCCTTCTGTTATAGCGGATTGATCGTTTTCAAAAGCGACATACATTCCGGTCTCAACTTTGTGTAAGCTCGCTTTCTCCAATTTCTGACGGTATCGGATACGCGATTCAACCTCCATATGCTCTCCT
Source organism: Flavobacteriaceae bacterium (assembly GCA_964227255.1). Taxonomy (GTDB): domain Bacteria; phylum Bacteroidota; class Bacteroidia; order Flavobacteriales; family Flavobacteriaceae; genus Lutibacter. The sequence goes on along the minus strand of CAXQVI010000044.1, from coordinate 39,920 downwards.
GTTTTTAAGGCTAAATCAGGTCGCACCCAATGCAATTCTTCATTGGAAACAAATAAGACCTTTCGATACAATCCTGGGTGCTGTTTTCCTTCACCTGTGTAAATGATGTTTGATTCAACATCAGTTTCAATTACAAAAAGGGGTTCCTTTGTTCCACCAACAGCCAAACCTTTACGTTGACCTTTTGTGAAATAGTGCGCTCCCTGATGTTTTCCAACCACTTTACCATCTTCTATTGAATACTGATATTTCTGACTGAAAAATTCCAATTCATCTTCTATTGAATTGAATTCAGGGATCGTTCTGTTATATCCATCGAAATCTTCAGGAATCTGAACAATCACTCCTTCTTTAGGTTGCAATTTTTGTTGTAAAAATTCAGGCAAACGTACCTTACCAATGAAACACAGTCCTTGCGAATCTTTTTTATCGGCTGTAATCAAATTCTGAGCCGCAGCAATTTCACGTACTTCAGGTTTTGTTAATTCCCCAACAGGAAACAATGCTTTTGCTAACTGGTCTTGGGACAACTGGCACAGAAAATAAGATTGATCTTTATTCGAATCAACACCTCCCAATAATTTGTAATGCATTTCGCCATCAATTTCCTCTTTACCTTTGCGGCAATAATGACCCGTTGCTACATAATCCGCTCCAAGGTCTAATGCGATTTTCATAAACACATCAAACTTGATTTCTCGATTACAAAGTACATCCGGATTTGGTGTACGCCCTTTTTCATATTCATCGAACATATAATCGACAATACGCTCTTTATACTGCGCACTTAAATCTACTACCTGAAACGGAATTCCTAGTTTATCGGCCACAATCATCGCATCGTTACTATCTTCTAACCAAGGGCATTCATTAGAAATAGTCACAGAATCATCATGCCAGTTTTTCATAAAAAGGCCGATTACTTCATATCCTTGCTCTTTCAGTAAATAGGCAGCAACACTGCTATCTACTCCACCTGATAGACCGACAATTACACGTTTCATTTACAAATTTTTAGAGTGCAAAGATACTACTATTTGTTAGTTTGAAAAAGTTAATTTTGAATGGGCGATTCATTAAAGTTAAATAGGTTTTATTAAATTCGTTTTATGAAGATAAAATTAGTGCTAATCCTTTTGCTTTCATCTCAAATTGGAAATGCACAAATCCCAGAAACTTTTAGAAATATTAAAGAAGCCATTCCAACTATTCAAGTGGAAGTCCGCTATTTTAGCACAGATAATTTTGTTGGAAAACGCATTGACGGTTATAGTGCCCCGAAGGTTTTTTTAACCATCGAAACAATACAGGCACTTAGTAAAGTTCAAAAAGCACTACTCGATCAGAACTTAGGTTTAAAAATATTTGACGGGTATCGACCTCAAAAGGCTGTCGACCATTTTGTGCGCTGGGCCAAAGTATTAGACGACACTTTGACGAAAGAAAATTATTATCCCAAAGTTCATAAAAATATACTCTTTAAGGAAGGATACATTGCTGCAAAATCAGGTCATACAAGGGGGAGTACTGTCGATTTAACAATAGTCGATTTAACGAAGGGTGAAGAATTAGATATGGGTTCTCCCTGGGATATGTTCGATCCTGTTTCTTGGATAAAAAGTGATGCTATAAATTCAGAGCAACAAAAAAACAGAAATTTATTACAAAAGCTCATGTTACAAAATGGATTTAAAAATTATCCACAGGAATGGTGGCATTTCACCCTTAAAAATGAGCCCTTTCCTAAAACTTATTTCGACTTTAATATCGAGTAACTACTTCTTAGAGCCGATACTTTTCTTTATTTTACTGTAAACTTTATGAGTTTTAAAATTCTTTGAAGAGATTAAAATACCAACACTCAGAACAATCATTACCGTCATATGAAAGCCCATAGTAATCAGGATGGAATGGAAAATTGTATTTCCTGCTTCATAGAAATAGGCAGCAATAGCTAAAGAAATAAAAATCCAAAAGACAGCAAACACAACCAACACTAAAGCCAGTAATCCGACAATAACAACAAATAATTTTAAATCATTTTTAAAAGCAATTCTCAGTTCCTCCTTCAAATAACTCGCAATCACAGCATATTGCGCATTAAATATTTTTTTGAATAATCTGAAAAGCTTTTGGAGTGTCGATTTTGTTCTTTTCTTACCACTTTTCAGCTCAGTCAAAGATGGAAATTCCTTTCTATCCTTTAATATTTTGTCTATTTTTTTAAATATTTCTTTAATCTTCACAATACTTAAATTTGTTTCGACTAAGTTACCTATTCTTTCGAAAACCTGGTCTAAATCACAAAATTTGACCTAAAAAACAAGTGTTTTACACCCAATTATAAATTTTTTGTTTATTTTTTTTAACTTTTTATTAAACAAAACAAAAACGAATTTTACTCAGCAATTACAACACCTTAGCGTATATAACACTTGTAAATTGATTGTAAATTTAAATTAAATTCATCTTTTGTTTATCTTTTTTCTTGTTTTATTAAACAAAAAAGACTTATCTTTGAAATATCCTTAAACAAGTAACATGAAAAACTTAAAAAAACTACTAACACTTTTGATCCTTGCCAGCGCACTATTTGTGTTTCAAGCTTGCAACGATGATGACGATGATATGCCGAATGATCCGGTATCGAATACAATTACCGATTTTGTAATTGCCAACCAAGCTAATTATAGCATACTTTTAGAAGCGTTATTGAAAGCCGATGGCGATTTACCATCTGTTTTAGCAGGTCCAGGACCTTTTACGGTATTTGCTCCTGACAACGAAGCATTCAATAATTTTTTAGACGCCAATGGCTTAAATAGTCTTGATGATGTTCCTAGTGACGTACTTACTCAAATATTGCTAAATCATGTAGTAACAGGTGACGTAAGGTCTGGTGCACTTTCAACAGGTTATATTTCAAGTTTATCTACTGCAACACCTAACGGTGCGAGCATGAGTATGTATATCAATACTGCTAATGGAGTTCAAATTAATGGTGTTTCCAATGTAGTGGCTGCCGACAACGCAGTTGATAATGGCGTAATTCATTTAGTCGATGCTGTAATTGGACTTCCTAACATAGTAACAATGGCCACATCTAACGGTAATTTCACGAATTTAGTAGCCGCTTTAACGAGAGATGATCAACCCGATTTTGTAGGAATACTTTCTGCAACATCAGATCCTGCTCCTTTTACCGTATTTGCTCCAACAGATGATGCCTTTGCAAGTCTACTCACTGAACTAGGTGCTTCTGGGCTAGCTGATATTGATGGAGCAACGTTAACTGCTACACTCCAGAATCACGTAGTTGGTGGAGCGAATGTTGTAGCTGGTGATCTTACAGATAATATGACAATAGCAACCTTAGGAGGTGATATTACAGCCAACGTATCAGGGGGTGCTCGATTAACCGATGCCAACGGACGTGTAAGTAATATTATTGCTACTGATGTTCAGACTTCAAATGGAGTTATCCATGTGATAGATAAGGTTGTATTACCTTATATAGAACCAGCCAGCAATACAATTGCAGATTTTGTAATTGCTAATCAGGCGGATTACAGTTCATTATTGGCAGCAGTTCAGAAAGCAGGACTGGTAGAAACTTTAATGGGGGATACTAAATTAACTGTATTCGCTCCTAATAACGATGCTTTCGCAGCATTTTTAGACGCAGCTGGTTTTGCAAGTTTAGACGACGTACCAGTTGATGTATTAACACAGATATTATTAAATCATGTTGTTGCAGGCGACGTGCGTTCGACCGACCTAAGTACAGGTTATGTGAGTTCACTATCAACTGCTACCCCTAATGGAGCTAACATGAGTATGTATATAGATATTTCTAACGGAGTAAACATTAATGGAACTTCAATAGTTACAGCTGCTGACAATGTAGTTGATAACGGAGTAGTACACCTAGTAGATGCTGTAATCGGATTACCTACCGTTGTTACAATGGCAACTTCGAATGGCGCATTTTCGAATCTGGTTGCAGCACTCACTAGAGATGACCAACCTGATTTCGTGAGTATTTTATCTTCTAGTGAAGATCCTGCACCGTTTACAGTATTCGCACCAACTGATGACGCTTTTGCAGCATTATTAGAAGAGTTAGGTGCAAGCGGATTGAACGATATTGACGCAGCAACTTTAACTGCAACGCTACAAAATCATGTTGTAGGCGGAGCAAATGTGGTGGCAGGTGATTTAACAGATAATATGACGGTAACCACTTTAGGTGGAGATATTACAGCAAATATTTCTGGAGGAGCAACCTTAACAGATGCAAATGGTCGCGTTAGTAATATCATTGCAACAGATGTGCAAACTTCCAATGGTGTAATCCATGTGATAGATAAGGTAGTATTGCCTTACATTGCACCTCCATCAAATACAATTGCAGACTTTGTAATTGCAAACGAGGCTAACTACAGTTCTTTATTAGCTGCTGTTCAAAAAGCAGGTCTCGTAGAAACATTAATGGGAGATACTAAATTGACAGTATTTGCTCCAAACAATGCGGCTTTTGACGCCTTTTTACAATCGGCTGGTTTTAACAATTTAGACGAAGTACCAACAGATATTTTAACACAAATCGTTTTAAATCATGTTGTAGCGGGAGATGTTCGTTCAACTGATTTAAGTACGGGATATGTAAGTTCATTATCAACAGCAACTCCAAACGGAGCTAACATGAGTATGTATATCGATACTTCTACAGGAGTAATGATTAACGGAAGCTCAAGTGTTACTGGAGCAGACAATGTTGTTGATAACGGAGTAGTACACCTAGTAGATGCTGTAATCGGACTACCTACCATAGTAACCATGGCAACTTCCAATAGCGCCTTCTCAAATCTGGTTGCAGCACTCACTAGAGAAGACCAACCTGACTTTGTTAGTATTTTATCTTCTAGTGAAGACCCTGCACCGTTTACGGTATTCGCACCAACTGACGATGCTTTTGTTGCCCTATTAGCAGAACTAGGTGCAAGTGGATTAGGTGATATTGATGGTGCAACATTAACTGCAACTTTAAATCATCATGTTATTGGCGGAGCAAATGTAGTCGCTGCTGATTTAACAGATAATATGACGGTTTCAACGCTTGGTGGAAATATTACTGCTGACGTAACTGGTGGACCAAAACTAACAGATGCAAACGGAAGAGAAAGTATGATTATTGCAACTGATGTGCAAACATCTAATGGAGTAATACATGTAATAAATAAAGTAATATTACCTCCATTGAACTAAAAATAATAACCCCATCAAAAAGAAGTAATTTAAGTTTGGTTAGTTACTTACTTTTATTCGAGGATGTGGTGCGTTTTCTATGCACCGCATCCGTTGAATAAAGATTATTAACAGCAATCTTTATTCATAAAAAAAGCGCACTGACTACAGTGCGCTTTTTTTATTTTTCTACCGGATACTCTCCGTTTCCCCATTCTACCCATGAACCATCATACAAGGCTTTTTGTCCTGAACTAATTTGTTCTGCCGCGAGCATAATAATACAAGCTGTAATTCCAGATCCACAACTAAAAATTAGATTTGAATTTAAGTTCACTTCTTTAAACAGACTTTTCAATTCTGAAGCTGGTTTCAATTTACCATCAGTTAAAACAGATTTAAAAGGAATATTTTTAGAATTTGGAATATGACCGCTTTTCATGCCTGGTCTTGGTTCTGGCCCTTCAGCATTAAAACGAATGGCCCCTCTGGCATCACATACCTGAGCATCCTTAGTCTCAATATTCCTTAAAATGGTATCCGCATTCACTACCAGATTCCCGTCAAATTCGGCTTTAAAATCTCCCAAACTATTTGTCAGAGAAAATTCTCTTGGCTCACAAGGTAATCCGGCCTTTTTCCAGGCTGGCAATCCTCCGTCGAGCACATAAACATAATTATGTCCAAAGGTTTTAAACATCCATCTGGCACGAGGAGAAGTATACATCCCAAGGTTGTCGTATACTACAATGACGGATGAATTTGATATTCCTAATTTTCGCACTTCTGTTTGAAAAACTTCCTTTGAAGGAAACATATTTGGAACAGGGTTGTTGCTATCAACAAAAATTCGCTCCATATCAAATGGCAGTGCATCTTTTATTTTTAACTCAGGAAATTCAGGTGTTAAACCTGATTTATTAGAAGTAGGACTAGCATCTAAAATGATCAAGTCCCTATTTTCAAAATTTTCATCTAACCATGCTATAGAAACAAGTGAAGTGTTCTTCATAAAATGAAATTTAATATTTCTAATCGATTATATATTTGGACGTTGAAGTCCCATTAATATTTGTCTGTAATTCTGATTTTGCGGATTAATTTGAATGAGTTGAGAACAAGTTAAAGACGCCTCAGAAGTCATGTTTAGATTCATTTCTGAAATTAACTTAGCGTAAAGAATTCGTTCATTATACGGGAAATATTGCGTCGCTTCCGAAGTTACTTTTAAAGCTTCTTTATAGTGTTCTGCTTGTTGCAATTTTAAAGCATAGTTGTAAAAAGCATTTTCATTTCTTGGTTGTTTCTGAGTTGCCATTTTCAGATATTTCAAAGAATTTTCGTTTCGCCCCATTTCATTGTATAGCAAACCAAGCATATAAAAACTATAACTAAACTCCGGTTCTATTTCGGCCACTTTTAAATACAATTCTTCACTTTGCTCAAACAATCCCTGGTTGTAATAAATCAAGGCTAGGTTCATGCGAGACTGATTATACCTGTTGTCGATTTGTAAGGATTTCTGATAGGCTAAAATCGCTCTTTCAGTATCTCCTTTTGCTTGGTAATACAAGGCTTTTTGATGTTGTCCGGAAGCAAAATCCGCATTCACCTCCAATTGATTCAAAAACTCATCCTGAGCACGTTTTGAATTGCCAATCTCGGAGATGTCCATGCTATTCATATTGTAATATCGAGCAGCAGCTATACGTACTATTCTCAAGGAATCATTCAGTAATGGCCTAATCAATGGTTCTTTATCTAATCTACCCATTCTGTGATATGCTTCCACAGCTTCATTTCTTACCAAAGCATACGGATCTCTCAAATATTTCGCCATGGCATTGATTTCAGTTTCGGTTAAGCCGCTCTGACTATACTGATTCATAGCAGTTGCTCTTACAAAGTCAGGATACTTATGTAGTGAGTCAATCACAGTCAAAAAGCCCGCATTGTCTTCAAAATATCCTTTCAACATATGGTCCGAAAAATGGTCTGCTCTCTCAGGGCCGTATTTTTCGACAATCCAGTCAGCCGCCCATTCATCTGATTTATCAGTGTGACAACTTGTACATGCATTTGGAAGTTCAATTCCATACTGTTCGTATTTAGCCGATTGATCAGGCCTTGGCACACGAAAACTATGATCATTTCTAAAATCATTAACCATATAATATCTTCCCGTCATATGGCAGTTGATACAACTCCCTCCTGTATCATTAACATTGTGAAAATGATGTTCTGGTGTATTGTATTTCGGAACATGACACTGCATACACAAATCATTTCCTTCCTTCTTTAATTTTAATGAATGTACATCATGACAATCTCTACATGAAATACCATTAGCATACATCTTACTTTGAACAAACGACGCGTACACATAATCCTCGTCCAAAATTTGCCCATCTAAAAAGTATTGCGGAGCGACAAGTAATCGCGGATTATAGTGATCAATAAATGTTCCTTCATAATCGAAGTTGTTTGTCAACTGACCTCTTCGTGAATGACAACGCGCACACTTATCAACCAATTCTTTGGATGCTAAACCCGTCGGCATATACGTTTTAGGAGGTGTTCTTCCCTCTAAATCATCTTGATACTTTTCATAAAACGAATTATGCTCACTCATAGGACCGTGACACGCTTCACAACTCACATTGATTTCACTGTAAGTAGTATTAAATGTACTTGTAGCATCCGTGTAATTTTTACTCAAATCAGTCGAGTGACAATCAACACACATAGTATTCCAGCTCATAGCTCTACCTGTCCAGTTCAACCATTCATCATGCGCTAAATCTAAATTTGGTTGTAAGTGGAACCACTTATTCAGCTCAGAGTCCCATGCTGCTATAGAACATTGGTATTCTCCATTTGGAAATGCTACGACATATTGTTGTAATGGATACCAACCAAAAGTGTACACAATTTTATAGTCTTTGTATTCCCCATTTTTATCAGCTGTATTCATGTAATATTCACCATCCTTCATAAAGAAAGTATGCTTTACGCCTTTATGTTCAAAAACAGTATTGTTGAAATCTCCTAAAACAGACGTCGAATCTGCTAATTTCATCGCCAAATCATGATGTGAATCTTCCCACAAATTGTATTCTTCTTCATGACATTCTTTACAACTGACAGATCCCACAAAACTAGCATCAGAAAAATTCACTGGGTGAATTTCCTCATAATTCTCTTTTGGAACATCTTTACATGAATATATAAATGAGCTTAAAACAAAGACAAGGCTCAACAATAAAGTCCTATTCCGTGGAATTAATTTATGATAAGGCATAATGATTTTTTACAGCCGTGAAATTAAATCTAATTATTTAGTCTAAAAAATTACCGGTTAGAAATTTTATCGCGATTTCCTTCCTTAGTATACACCCAATTTCCGACTTTTAAATCATTTTCATAATGTCCTGAATACAACAGTTCGCCTTTTGTATTGTAGTATTTTGCAAGACCATTGCGTTTACCATGTTCATACATCACCTCATCTAATACAATTCCTTCATCTGAATAACGCCTCACTAAACCATGAATTTTGCCATTTTTATAATTGAATACTTCGGTAGGCTGGCCATTGGGGTAGTAAGTAATCACCTGACCTTCTAATTCTCCTTCTTTATAATTCTCTTCTGAAATCAAGGTTTTTCCATCTTTTGCAAAAAAGATCCATTTGCCAATACGATGCTTACCTTTCATAACTCCTTCACTCTCCAGAATTCCTTTTTCTGAATAAAAAAATACTTTAGCAATCCCTTTTGCATCAAATTTCTTAACAATTATTGGATGTTCTGAATTAGTAGAACTGTAATATTTGAACTCCCCTACTTCTTTTCCGTTATTGAAAGTTCCTGTATATCGAAGGTTTCCATTGTCGTAGTTCTTTTTCCATATCCCATGACGTTTCCCTTTGCTATTGAACTGATTGAATTTTTCCTGAGCCATAAGACTTAAAGGAATCGATAAAACAAGTAATGCTACTAACAATCCTTTCATTTTACTTCTAAAGTTTTTACCCAATTATAAAATATTTCATATTCCTCTTCAGAAAGCATCGCTTCCTCGTGCATTTTCAAGTAGGTAACCAATGGCATTTCTTTCGTTTGAAGTACCTCTTCCAAATCTTTTAAAATATGTTCTTTCTGATTCTTATTATAAAGGGTCCATTCTGAAAAATTCAAATGCTCTTTTCCTTTCCAAACATGTTGTCCTAAATACCAAGAAACAGGAGCAATATTGCTATACCAAGGATACTTTGTGTAATTCGAATGGCAGTCGGAACACGAGTTTTTAATAAGTTCCTGTACTTGATTTGGCACATCGTATTCTATCGAAATATCATTAGAAAAATCCTTGGATAAATTCTTCTCCGGCCGAATAAACTGGATGAGAATTAAAATAGCGAGTATTCCTAAAATTGCTTTTTTCATGTGAATTCAAATTGTATTCAATTTTAACGTGAAAATAAATTGAAAAATTTGATTTAATGCTATAATTTTATTCTAAAGCAAAAATAAAATGGCTTCGGAAGAATTAAAAACCCAGCTGGATCATATGTCCGCCCTTCGAAATTCTCGACAGAAAGTCGCAAATGAGGTCAAATCGAATCCTGAACTATTTGAAACTCTGCTATACTTAGTTTTTGATGTGGAGAACACAACATCTGTGAAGGCTGCATGGGTGTTTGAATTAGTCTGTGACCACAATCTGGATGCACTTGCCCCCCACCTGGATTTTTTCACACTACAGTTAAAGGATGTTCGCAATGATAGTGCAGTTCGGCCATTATCCAAAATTTGTGAAATGATTGCAAAAGCATATTATTCAAAAAAACCAACAATTATTAAGGAGGCACTCAATGATCCCCAAATTGAAACAATCATCGAATCTTGCTTCGATTGGCTTATTGGAGGCTATAAGGTAGCCGCTAAAGCTTATGCCATGAGCGCCTTGTATTTATTTGGAAAAGATAGTGACTGGATACATGAAGAATTGTTACTTATCTTAATTAAGGACATTCAAAAAGGGAGTCCTGCCTATTGCGCTCGAGGTAAAAAAATTATCGCTCTGATAAACAAAAATAAATGAGGGTATTATTAGCGAATTTCACTATTTTCGCTTTTTCAACACAAATCAAAAAAATGGCCTTAACAACACTTAATGCAGTTTCTCCAGTTGACGGGAGATATAGAAGTAAAACCAGAGGTTTAGCACCTTTTTTTTCTGAAGAAGCACTGATAAAATATCGTGTAAAAGTAGAGATTGAATATTTTATCGCCCTTTGTGAAATTCCGCTGCCACAATTAGAGAATTTTGATGCAAAATGGAACGAAGATTTAAGAGACATTTACTTAAATTTCAATGAGGAAGACGCACAAAAAATTAAAGACATTGAATCAATTACTAACCACGATGTAAAGGCAGTTGAATACTTCATCAAAGAAAAATTTGACGCACTTGGATTAGAACAATATAAGGAGTTTATTCACTTCGGATTAACTTCACAAGATATAAACAACACTTCAGTACCATTATCAATTAACGATGCCTTGGATATCGTTTATTATCCAGAGTTAGCAACCTTAGTGGAAAAACTAAATGAGTTAGCACTCGAATGGAAAGACATTCCAATGTTGGCAAGAACTCATGGTCAGCCAGCTTCACCTACACGCCTAGGAAAAGAAATTGAGGTTTTTATTGAACGTATCGAGCAACAAATCAAAATGTTGAGACATACTCCTTATGCTGCAAAATTTGGGGGTGCTACAGGTAATTTCAATGCACATAAAGTGGCGTATCCGGATATCGACTGGAAAGTCTTCGGAACTAATTTTGTTGAAAATATTTTGGGCTTGCATCACTCATTTCCTACAACTCAAATTGAGCACTATGACCACCTTGCAGGAATTTTTGATGCCTTGAAACGAATCAATACAATTTTAATTGATTTAGATCGGGATTTTTGGACGTACATTTCTATGGACTACTTCAAACAAAAGATTAAAAAGGGGGAAGTTGGAAGTTCTGCAATGCCACATAAGGTAAATCCTATTGACTTCGAAAATTCTGAAGGAAACTTAGGAATTGCCAATGCTATTTTCGAGCATCTGGCAGCAAAATTACCAATATCAAGATTGCAAAGAGACTTAACAGACTCCACTGTCTTAAGAAACGTAGGAGTTCCTTTAGCGCATACAATCATCGGATTTACTTCGACTTTAAAAGGATTGAACAAATTACTGCTAAACGAAGATAAATTTGCGCAGGACCTCGAAAACAACTGGGCCGTAGTTGCTGAAGCAATTCAAACAATCTTAAGAAGAGAACAATATCCAAATCCATACGAAGCGTTAAAGGGTTTGACACGTACCAATGAAAAAATCACAGCCCAATCGATGGCCGATTTTATTGATGGTTTAGATGTTTCTGAAGCTGTAAAAGCGGAATTAAAAGTCATTACTCCGAGCAACTACACTGGAATCTAATGAAGAAACTATTTTTACTCCTTGTAATTTTAGTAAGCTTTTTTGCTTGTAAAAATGAGGCGGTTGATGCAGATCGATTCAAAACTGGTGTTTTTGAGATTCCAGAAGGAAAGGGATATTCAAAGACCTTGATAACCAGAATTGACTCCCTGCAAATTGAACAGTATGAAAACAAAATCGATACCTTGATTATCGAATGGAAAAACAATTTCAACTACACATTGAAAATGGTGAGTCCTAAAAATGCAATTGACAAGGAATTGATTCACGTAAAAATCACAAGTGTAACAGATGACTCTTACGAATTTGAATCCGTTATTGGACGCTCCAATTTTGTTTCAAAAGGCGAGTTAATTAAAATATCCAATTAGTATGGAAATATTTCTGCACAGTGAAGCATGGATTGCATTATTGACCCTGACTTTTTTGGAAGTTGTACTCGGGATAGACAATATTGTTTTTATATCAATTACAGCAGGAAAACTAGAAAAAAACCAGCAAGGAAAAGCGACACGCATTGGTTTAATCTTTGCCATGATATTTAGAATTATCATGCTATTAGGAGTTTCGTACCTAATTTCAATGACAGATCCTATTTATACCTTTGATTTACCATGGTTCCATTCAGCCATAACTGGTCAGAGTGTCATTCTTTTCTTAGGAGGGCTATTCTTATTGTACAAAAGTACTAGCGAAATCAGAGATAAGGTAGAACATGTTAATGAGGATGAAGCCAAAGCTGAGAAAAGAAAATCGAAGGGCTCGAATTCCATGACGAAGGTTATATTCCAGATTATCATGATTGACATCGTATTCTCATTTGATTCAGTATTAACTGCTGTAGGTATGACCAACGGTGTTGATGGTGCCTTGATAATTATGATTACAGCTGTGGTGATTTCAATGATTGTTATGATGGTATTTGCAACAAAAATTGGACGCTTTATCAATGCACATCCAACGTTACAAATGCTGGCATTATCGTTCTTAATCTTAATCGGGTTTATGCTAATTACAGAGGCTTCTCATTTATCAGGGACTGTCATTTTCGACCAACACATTGGAGCAATTCCTAAAGGATATTTATATTTTGCCATTGCATTCTCACTTGGTGTAGAAGCTCTCAACATGCGAGTCAGAAAAAAGTCATATCCTAACAAGACTAAAATTGAGGTAAAACATACGGTCCTACCAGAAGACCTTAAAACAAAAGAATAATTAAAAGATCCCTTACTAAAAGGGATCTTTCTTTATGTAATTAATGTTACATAGCTGTGTAATGTAGATTACAGTCCAGGGAAGGTTATTGAGCTAATTTTGTGATATTAAATTACAAAACAATGCGAACTATCGTTTTCCTATTCTTGGTCTTTTTAGTCCATGCTAGTTATGCTCAAGAGCCAACATCTATTTCTCTTACGGAAATCAAACAGCAGGTCTCTCAAAACAATCTGGATCTTAAAATAGCATCCCAATCTACTGAGATTTCCAAAGCAGAGTACCAACAAAGCAATGCTGTATTTCTGCCTTCAGTTTCAGTTTCACATACTGGAATCACCACTACAAACCCTCTAATGGCTTTTGGCTCGAAATTGAATCAGGAAATTATTTCTATAAACGACTTCAACCCGAACTTATTAAACGATCCGGATAAAACTACCAACTTTCAGACATTGATTTCAGTAGCACAACCGATTTTAAATTTAGATGCTATTCAGCAACGTAAAGCAGCAAAAAACAAATTTGACGCTACAGAATTGCAGTCGCAACGCACCAAAGATTACATCGACTTGTCTGCGGAGCGTGCTTATATGGAATTACAAATTGCTTACGAGTACAAATCTGTTCTTGAACATGCTTCAAAAACAATGAACGAAAATCTGCAAATAGCAAAAAATCATTTTGAAGCAGGTTACCTGCAAAAAGCAGATGTACTCGAAGTAGAAATAGAGACACTGAAAATCAATGATCAGATTGTAGAAGCTACCAATAATATAAAGTTAAAATCGGATGCCATATACAATCTAATGGGGATGACCTCCGAAAATTTGCTAAAACCTAGTGATGATTTATCCTTAAATGTTGAGCAACCTATTTCAACTGAATTAAATCTGGAGCGCGCTGATGTGCAAGCTATGGAAATTCAATCTCAGGCCTATGACAATATGTACAGTGCCTCAAAAATGAACTTAGTCCCAAAAATCAATGCATTTGGAAGTTATGAATTGTACGACGATTCCATTTTTCAAACTTCAGCTAGCGGATATACGCTGGGCATATCAATGAGTTGGAATTTATTTAACGGGTATCAGAACATTGGAAATATAAAAAAGAGTAAAGTACTGGCTGAAAAGGCTTCAACTGAATATGAGCAATACAAATTAAACGCTGCGCTCGAGTTTCATAAAACCCAAGATGCTTTAGAACTTACAAAAAGTAAACTGAAAACTGCCGAACTTGCCGTTAAGCAAGCCAATGAAGCCTATCGCATTCGAAAAAACCGATATGAAGAAGGACTTGAAAAAACGAGTGACTTACTACAATCGGAGAGCTTAAATCTTCAAAAAAACCTTGAGTACTTAAAAGTCATATTCGAGTTCAATTTCACACAATCCTACTTACAATTTTTAAAAAAATAACTATAAACTACGATGAGAACTATTTCAATTTTACTTTTCGCACTCATCATTGCAAGTTGCGGTGATCGTCAAAAAGAAACAAAAACTAAAAACTCACCTCTTGAGGTCACTACTATAAAACCACAGCAGGCATCGACTACTTCTTTTGAAACTAGTGGGACTGTTGTAGCAGAAAATAACGCCACTATTAAAACGCGTTTGGGAGGATTTGTGAACAAAATATTTGTTGGAATTGGGGATCAGGTTTCAAAAGGACAGCTATTAATTTCTATTAATAGTGCTGAGCTACAAGCCAAATTAACACAAGCTACTAGTGGAATTACTGCAGCTCAGGTAGCTTATGACATTGCAAAAAAAGATAAAGAACGCTATGAAAAACTACTTAAACAACAGAGTATTTCTCAAAAAGAATTTGAGAATATCACCTTACAATTTCAGGCAGCAGCGTCTCAATTAACGGTTGCAAAGGAAATGGCCATGGAAGTAAAATCTAATTGGTCGTATTTGCAAATCAGGGCTCCATTTTCAGGAGTTATTACTGCAAAGCATATTCAGGAGGGAGACCTCGCAAGCCCGGGACTTCCGCTACTTGGAATTGAAGGTGTAACAAATTATGAAGTTAGAACGCAGATTCCTTCAGACAAGATCAATTCAGTAAAAGTACATGACGAAGTGAATATCCACATCAAAGATTTGAACAAAACTTTCAAAGGAAAAGTAGCTGAAATGAGTCCGTCGTCTCTGAATAACGCTAGTGTATTTGAAGCAAAAGTTCAGTTTTCTGAATCTAATGAAGCTTTAAAATCTGGATTATTCACAACTGTTTCTTTCGAAACTGCATCAGACAATACCTCTTCGAAAATTTACATTCCAAGGAACACCTTAATCCAACAAGGAGGTCTTACTGGTGTTTATATCTTGTCAAACGACACGGCATTTTTACGATGGATTCGAATTGGACAATCTCATGGAGATATGCTAGAAGTCTTATCTGGAATTTCTTCCAACGATGAAATTATTGTCCCAAGTGCACAGATCGAAAACGGTACTCACGTAACAACTAACTAATTATGCAACACGGAATAGCAAGCAAAATTGCAAAACTCTTTATAAACTCGAAACTTACCATTTTACTAATGGTAATGTTTACAGCAATTGGGGTGTACAGTTCGTTCTTGATTCCTAGAGAAGAAGAACCACAGATAGATGTTCCAATTGCAGATATTTTTATCAGCTATCCAGGAGCATCTCCTGAAACTGTAGAATCAAAAGTAGTACAACCACTTGAAAAAATTATATCGAATATCACTGGTATCGAATACGTGTATTCTACATCCATGAATGAACAGGCCATGTTAATTGTTCAGTTCTATGTGGGTGAAGATATTGAGCGGTCCGTAGTGAAATTGTACAATGAGATTATGAAACATATGGATCAAATGCCTCCAGGTGTTTCGCTCCCACTTATAAAAACTCGTGCAATTGATGATGTACCAATGCTGGCGCTGACACTTTGGAGTGAAAACTACGACGACTTTCAGTTGAAAAAAATTGCTGACGAGGTAAAAAATGAAATTGAAAAAGTAAATGATGTGGCTATCACCAAAACCATCGGAGGAAGAGCCCATCAAATTCGCATTGAGCTTGATAAGCAAAAGATTGCTGAGAGTAATCTGGACTTTTTAACCATCGCTCAGCAAATTCAGGCGAGTAATTCACAAATTGCTTCTGGATCTTATATTGCAAACAATCAGCAATACACCATAAAAACCGGAGATTTTATTCAATCAAAAAAAGATTTAGACCAGTTGATTGTTGCTGTTCGAAATGGAAAACCAGTATATCTTCATCAGATTGCAACCATTTTAGATGGTCCAGAAATTCCGAAAAACTATGTGTCATTTGGATATGGCGCAGCTTCAAAAGAACAAACCAAATACAATTCAGAATATCCGGCAGTCACCATTTCCATTGGGAAACGAAAAGGAGCTGACGCGATGCTGATTTCGGAAGAAATATTAGAGAAAGTTGACCACTTAAAAAAGAATCTGATTCCTTCAGATGTTATTGTTACGGAGACCCGAAATTACGGAGAAACTGCTTCACATAAGGTGTCCGAATTGTTGTTACATCTGTTCGGTTCTATTATAGCGGTTACCATTGTAGTAATGCTAGCCATGGGATGGCGAGGAGGATTAGTTGTTTTTTTATCGGTTCCGATAACCTTTGCTATGACCATGTTTAGCTACTACATGCTCGACTATACGCTCAACCGAATTACACTTTTTGCTCTTGTTTTTGTGACTGGTATTGTGGTAGATGACTCCATTATTATTGCTGAAAACATGCACCGGCATTTTAAGATGAAACGTTTGCCTTTCAAGCAAGCCGCTCTTTATGCAATTAATGAAGTTGGTAACCCTACAATTCTGGCAACATTTACAGTGATTGCCTCTGTATTACCAATGGCTTTTGTTTCGGGACTTATGGGCCCATACATGAGCCCTATGCCAATTGGTGCGTCACTTGCCATGATCATTTCATTATTCGTTGCATTGACAATCACACCGTACTTAGGGTACCATATTCTTCGAGAAAAAGAAACTCAAAATAAAAAAGCTGCCAAAGGATTAGAAACTACGTTCATTTACAAATTGTACAATAGGTTCGAAAAACCTCTGATTGAAAACAGCAAGAAACGCTGGGCCTTTTTAGGTTTTACATCAGTACTGCTTCTGGCTTCATTTTCACTATTCTACTTCAAAGTTGTAGCTGTAAAAATGTTACCATTTGATAACAAAAATGAGTTTCAGGTAGTTATTGACATGCCTGAAGGAACAACATTAGAACAAACCAATGGTGTTGCCCGAGAGATCGCACATTATTTATCGCAGCAAGAACTAATCGAAAACTATCAAAGCTTTGTCGGAACCTCTGCCCCTATTACGTTTAACGGATTAGTGCGTCATTACGACTTGCGTCATGGACCGAATGTGGCAGACATTCAGGTAAATTTTGTGGACAAATCTGAACGAGATTTACAAAGTCATGACATTGTAAAACAATACAGAGCCGCCATTCAGGAAATTGGAAATCGGTACAGCGCAAATGTAAAGCTAGTGGAAGTCCCGCCTGGTCCACCGGTACTTTCAACCATTGTGGCGGAAATTTACGGACCTGATTATGAAAAGCAAATCACTATTGGCAAACAATTACAATCAATCCTTTCAACTACTAAAGACATTGTTGATGTAGATGATATGGTTACTACCGATGAAGAAGAGTTGAGTTTTACTGTACAAAAAGAAAAAGCAAGCATATTTGGTGTGAGTACGCAACAAATAGTAAGCACTATGAAAATGGCTATGGAAGAACAAGCAGTTTCTTCATTCTATAGTCCAACATCTAACGAGCCAATTGGTATCATTTTAAGTCTGCCACAGGCTGAAAAATCTTCGGTGGATGCCCTTAAACAGATTCCTGTAGTTTCAGCGCTGGGACAATCCATTCCTTTAGGTGAACTGATTACAACAAGCACTAATAAAAGACCTAAACCTATCTATCGTAAAAACCAAAAAAGAGTGGTTTATGTGCTAGCTGATATGGCAGGAGAACTTGAAAGTCCGGTGTACGGAATTTTAAATGTATCGGACCGACTGAGCGAAATAGAAATGCCCGAAGGTCATGTTTTACAGGAAGCTTTTAACGAGCAACCTAAATACGAAGATCAATATACCGTTAAATGGGACGGTGAATGGCAAATTACATATGAAGTTTTTAGAGATTTGGGTGCTGCATTTAGCATTGCAGTTTTCGTGATATATCTATTAATTGTTGGTTGGTTCCAAAATTTCAAGGCGCCCTTAGTTATGTTAGTTTCAATCCCACTATCACTGGTTGGTATCATAGTAGGACATTGGTGGTTGGGAGCCTTTTTTACTGCAACCTCCATGATTGGAATGATTGCTTTAGCGGGTATAATGGTTCGAAATTCGGTACTACTCATCGACTTTATTGAATTGCGTCTCGCCGATGGTGTGCCTTTGAAAAAAGCAGTTATTGAAGCTGGAGCGGTAAGAACAACTCCTATTCTTTTAACCGCAGGAACTGTGGTAATCGGTGCTTTTGTTATTCTATTTGATCCAATTTTCCAGGGACTTGCAATCTCATTAATGGGAGGAACAATCACAGCAACTATTCTGACTCTTTTGGTAGTTCCATTAATGTATTATATGACTGAAAAACACAAACACCCAAACAAATAAAATGAAATTATTAATTGTTACTTCCATCGTTGAACATGAAAAAAAGGTCTGTACTATTTTCAAAAATTCCAACATTGAAACATACAGCACCTTTCCAATAAATGGACATAAGTTGCAAATACCTTCAGAAATAATGGACAATTGGTTTTCCTCCAGCAGGGAAACCATTGATTCCAAATTGTATTTCACTTTTGCTCCTGAAACTGAAATTGAAACTGTACTGAATAAACTAGCTATTTTCAACAAAGAGATGAAGCCAGTAAATCCAATCCAAGGGATTGTAATTCCAATTGAGAAACATTTAAAATAATACTATATGAAACAAAGAATTATTAGAGCTGTAGCCGGTTCATTTATCCTTATCAGCTTAATTCTCGCATTGAAAGTCGACCAAAACTGGTTGTGGTTTACAGCCTTTGTCGGGGCCAATCTTTTCCAGTCTTCAATCACAAAATGGTGCTTGCTGGAAAGAATTTTGGAAAAATTTGGCATAAAAGATTGAATTAATCTTTATTTTCGCCAAAAACTACAACTATAAATACAAAATTTAAACATAGCATTGTTCTTCTGTTTTTGGCAGTATTGCTACTGCCACTAGGAATTGAACTGCAACATGCAAGTGAACATCACGGTCATAATCACTGTGACATCACTGCTGAGCACTTCGATTCGCACGATGAAGATTGTTCACATTTGCACTTTCTATCAAAAGTCAATGCTATTGATTTTTCTGTTGAAAATGAAAAACGGAACTTCGAATTTATTGATGGTCCAACGTTTCACTACCAATCAGAAAATACTTCTTTCACCCATCTAAACACTCGAAAAAGAGGTCCCCCATTTTTTATTGTTACCTAAGCACAATACTTATAAACAATAAAACAATTACGATGAAAAAAATATTACTACTCCTTTTATTAGGAGTAAACAGCGCTATATACGCACAAGAAATTTCTGGTTATATTACCGATAATCAAAACAAGCCTTTACCAAACGTAGACGTCTTTATTGAAGACTTAAAAATTGGTACTGCAACAAATGAAGAAGGATACTATATCTTAAAAAATCTTCCATCAACAACTGTTGATATCACTTTTAGTTTCCTTGGATATCAAACGATACACAAAATTGTTGAAGTTACTGACACTCCAGTATCATTAAACATCACTTTAGAAGAAAGTGTATTTAATATGGATGAAGTAATTATTGCAACACCCTTCCAAAAATTGCAAAGTGAAAATGTAATGAAAGTGGAAAAAGCAAGTATTGCTCAATTACAGTCTTCAGGAGCTACTTCCCTATCAGAAGGAATGAATATGATTCCAGGTGTAGAATCTGTGTCTACAGGAACTGGTATTGGGAAACCTGTGGTTCGTGGACTTAGAGGAAACAGAGTACTTGTTTACACCCAAGGTGTTCGTTTAGAAAACCAACAATTTGGTGATGAGCACGGATTGGGAATCGACGAAAACAGTGTCGAAAGTTTAGAAGTAATCAAAGGACCTGCATCCCTGTTATATGGTTCAGATGCATTGGGAGGAGTATTGTATTTCAACCCAATAAAATTTGCAAACACCAATGAATTTGATGTTCATGTAAATGAAACTTTTTACAGTAACACCAACGGTTCTAAGACGGCCCTGAGCCTAAAAAAATCATGGGAGCAATGGAAAATTCTGGCTACTGGATTTTACAATACACATAGCGATTACAGAATTCCATCAGGAGACCGTGTGACAAACACACGTTTTAATGAATTGAATTTCAACGCTGCAGTTGGATATAGCAATAGTCTATTATCAAGTGAATTGAGATATTCCAAATCCTTGAGCGAGGTTGGAATAACGGAAGGTATCGACCATCAGGAGACTACAAAAGATCTTGAAGTTCCATACCAGGACCTAGATACGGATTTGTTGAGTTTGAATACAACTTTCTTTCTCGGTGACTCAAAATTGATTACCGCATTTGGATACACAGTAAACAATCGTTTGGAATTTGAAGAACATCATGACGAACATGGTGAAGAGGAAGAGCATGAAGAAGAAGAGCACGGAGAAGAAGAGGCAGCCCTTGACATGAAATTGAGAACGTTTAGCTACGATATCAAATGGGAATTACCTAAAAAAGGAAATTGGGAAACAATTTTTGGTATTCAGGGAAACAGTCAAAAGAACACAAACTACGGAGAAGAAATTTTAATTCCGAATGCTACAACAAATGACTTCGGAGTTTTAGCAACAACTTTCTATACCAGTGGAAAAAACAGTTTTCAGGCCGGGATCCGTTTCGATAATAGAAATGTAGACACCGAGTTTCATGAAATAGATCACGGGCACCACGAAGGTGAGACGGAAGAAGAACATGAAGAAGAGGAAGAAGAACATAATTTTGAAGCAATTTCAAGGTCCTTTTCTAACTTCTCTGTTTCGGCCGGATATAAAACAATATTAGGAAAAGCCTTAACTACGCGTATTAATGTTGCCTCAGGGTTCAAAGCTCCTACTTTAGCTGAATTGACTTCTAACGGCGTGCATCACGGAACAAACCGCTTTGAAATTGGTAATGCAGATTTAAACAGTGAAAGAAATATTCAGGCTGATATTTCACTTGAATACCAATCTAGGCATGTTGAATTATACGCAAACGGATTCTATAACCACATCAACGACTATATTTTTATTTCACCAACGGGAGAAGTAGAAGAAGGAAATGATGTATTTGAATATGTTCAGGATGATGCAAAATTATACGGAGGTGAATTTGGACTGCATTTACACCCTCACCCAGCCGACTGGTTGCACTTTTATTCAAATTTTGAACTGGTTGTAGGAGAGCAAGATAACGGTGATTACTTGCCGCTAATACCGGCAAATAAATGGACAAATACAATCAGAACTGATTTCCAAGATGCCGGAGTGTTAAAAAATCCATATTTAAACTTCAGTTTAGAAAGTACCTTTACTCAAAACAAAGTTGGTATGTTTGAAACTGCCTCAGCAGCTTACGATATCTTTAATTTTGGATTTGGTACTACTTTCGGATTTAAAACTTTTTCAATGGATTTAAATCTAAATGTGAACAATTTATTCGACAAAGCGTATGTTTCACATTTGTCTAGGTTGAAAAACGAAGGAATCCAAAATATGGGAAGAAATTTTGTTACAAAAGTGGCCTTTAATTTCTAAAATATTCAATTTTAACATATTACAAATTTTAATAAAGAACGTTTTTAACGTTCTTTATTTTTATTAGTCTATTCATCTAGTAGACTTCATAATAAAACTGTATTTTTGCGACCAAATTATCTTTTTATGAATGTTTCAAAACGTATAATCGTAGGAATACAGTTTTTATTTGTAGCCTTCGGTGCGACAGTTTTAGTTCCCCTCTTAATTAACATCGATCCTTCTGTTGCCCTATTTACAGCGGGTATTGGTACGTTGATTTTCCATGTAATTACCAAAGGAAAAGTACCTGTTTTTTTAGGGTCAAGTTTTGCTTTTATTGCGCCTATTGTTGCTGCTACTGAAAAATACGGTTACGCAGGAACGCTTTCAGGTTTAATAGCCGTAGGTGTTGTTTATGGAATCGTTTCCATGGTTATAAAAATCTGGGGCTTGAAATTCGTAGAGCGCCTTTTCCCGCCGATTGTTGTAGGACCTGTAATTATGATTATCGGTTTGTCATTAGCACCAGTGGCTGTCGACATGGCAAAAACGCACTGGACAATTGCTGTGATTTCTTTAGTAACCGCTATTGTAATCATCATGTTTACCAAAGGACTCATTAAATTGATTCCAATATTCATGGGAATTATTATCGGATATATCGCTGCCATTTTCTTTGGAATAGTAGATTTTTCGAGTATTTCATCAGCAGCATGGTTGGCCTTTCCTGAATTTACAACTCCAAAATTCGACTGGGGCGCTATCGTTTACATGATTCCTGTCGCCGTAGCTCCAATTATTGAACATGTAGGAGATATGTACGCTATTGGAAACGTAGCAGACAAAAACTTCGTTAAAGATCCTGGATTAGACAAAACCTTGCTGGGTGATGGTGTTGCTACGGCCTTTGCTGGATTCTTTGGCGGACCTCCGAATACGACTTATTCAGAAGTTACAGGTGCTGTGGCATTGACTAAAATTACAGATCCAAGAGTGCTGCGTATCGCTGCAGTTACAGCGGTTATATTCTCGGTAGTTGGTAAGATTAGCGCCTTTTTAAAAACCATCCCTCCATCAGTTTTAGGTGGAATTATGTTAATGCTTTTCGGATTGATTGCAAGTGTCGGAATAAAAACCTTAATTACTTCAAAAACGGATTTCTCAATCACCAGAAACCAAGTAATCGCATCTATCATCCTCACTGTTGGTATTGGTGGTGTCTCCTTAGACTTCGGAAACTTTTCTTTAGCCGGAATCGGATTGGCATCAGTCGTTGGAGTTTTTTTAAACCTGGTACTTCCTCGAGAAAAAACAGCATAAAAAATCAAAATACAAATCATAAAAAAAGACCTTCATTCGAAGGTCTTTTTTTATATACAATAGTATTAAACTACATAAAGAATTTAAATATGAACAGCGCTGCAATTACATACATAATCGGACTTAATTTCCTGAATTTTCCGGTTAAAATATTTATAATTACATAAGCCAGCATACCAAAAACAATACCATCTGCAATGCTGTAAGTCAAAGGCATTATGATGATGGTTAGAAACGCTGGCAGTGCTTCAGAAATATCATTAAAATCAATTTTAGTTATTGGAGAAATCATAAACAACCCTACAATAATCAAAGCTGGTGCAGTTGCTGCTCCTGGGATAATCATAAATATTGGTGCAAAGAACAATGCTAAAGTAAACATTCCAGCTACCGTTAAAGCAGTCATACCTGTCTTACCTCCTGCTGCTACACCTGATGCACTTTCAACATAAGTTGTAACTGTTGAAGTCCCCAAGATTGCTCCAAAGAAGGTACCAATTGAATCTGCAAATAAGGCTTGCTTTACACGAGGTACTTTTCCATCCTTATCCAACATATCCGCTTTGGAAGTCACGCCAATCAGCGTACCAACGGTATCGAACATATCTACAAACAGAAACGTAAATAATACAATCGCCATGTCGACTGTAAACACTTGTGAAAAGTCAAATTGGAAGAAAATTGGTTCCACCGATGGTGGCAGACTCACTGCTGAAAAGTTCTCCGGAATGATGGTCACACCTGTAAATATTCCCAATACTGTCGAAGCCAGAATACCAATTAAAATCGCTCCTTTTACATTTTTTTTCAATAAAACAGCTATGATAATAACACCAGCAAGAGCTACTAAAGCAGGTCCGCTTTTAATGGCTCCTAATCCGACTAAAGTTGCAGGATTGTCAACAATAATACCAGCACTCTGGAGTCCTATAAATGCAATAAACAATCCAATACCAACAGAAATAGCATGTTTTAATGCCATTGGAATTGAATTCACAATGAGTTCACGAATATTAAATGCTGTAAGAATTAAGAAAATAATCCCTTCTAAGAATACTGCTGTTAAAGCAAACTGCCAAGAGTACCCCATTCCTAATACTACAGTAAAAGCAAAAAAGGCGTTCAATCCCATACCTGGAGCTAAAGCAAATGGCAATTTAGCCACTAAAGCCATAACAAGCGTGGCAATAATTGCAGACAAAGCCGTTGCTGTAAATACAGCATCCTTATCCATTCCAGTTTCACTTAAGATTCCTGGGTTTACTGCTAAAATATATACCATGGTCATAAACGTGGTAATTCCCGCAATAACCTCAGTTCTCATTGTAGAACCGTTCTCTGAAATTTTAAAAAATTTATCTAACATGTCATAAAAATAATTAAATATTCCATTTTAAACCTAGTGTAGGACGTACCTCAAAAGAGTCAAATCCAGCGAAGTTATTAGAGATTTCAACTTCTCCACCAAGCGAAAAGCTCTTATTTAGGTTGAACCAAAGCTGAGGCTCTGCTAACAATACTGATTTGTCAGTCAATCCATTTTCCGTCCAAAAATCTGCGAATCCTGAGAATGTCAATTTGTTATTTGCGAAGTTCACATACCAGGTTCCCGTAATTTGAAAGTTTCCTGTACCTGCATCATTAAAGGCTTTATACCCGGCATATGTTGAGAATCCCCATTTTGCATTCCCTTGTCCGTAGTTTACACCAAATATCCATGCATCGTTAATAGTATATCCTCCTAAAGTTTCACCCGCTTCGAAAGTTCCCAATCCTCCATTGTATTCTACGTGCAAACCTACCGGCATCTTCTCCGTTTTCAAAACACGAGCAATCTCGTAATAGGCTTGACTGATTCCTGATTCTGCATTGTAATCAAAATCGATGAATGTAAATGTATTTCCATAGCTGTCTGGCTTGAACAATTCGAACGTTGTTGTAATATGTTCACGGTCGAAATCGTAGTGGAATTGAAAATTTTGCGCAGTTGTGGCTACAGTGATAAAGAATACTGTAGCAGTTAAAAATTTTTTCATTTTTTGAATTTGTGTTGTTAAAAGCGCAAAAGTACCAATAAAAAGACAAAATAATCTGATTTAAAGCCATATACAACACAAACTTTTTAACGACTTTATGTTAATAATTAACACGCAAAAAGAAGCATGAAAAACAGTTCAAAAATTATGCAGATATAATTGTAGCAATCACCGTTCTGCTACCTCCATAATTTCTATGTTCACCAAGATAGATTCCTTGCCATGTTCCTAGATTTAATCTTCCATTTGTAATGGGGACTTCAATAGAAAACCCAATTAAAGACGCTTTAATATGCGCAGGCATATCGTCCGGTCCTTCATAAGTATGATCAAAATAAGGAAGGTTCTCTGGAACCATTTTATTCAAATGTTTTTCAAAATCGGTTCGTACGGTGGCATCTGCATTTTCGTTAATCGTTAAACTGGCAGAGGTATGCTGAATGAAAAGTTTTAACAAGCCGGTTTTTACATGTTGAATTTCATCTAAATGAGATAAAACTTCGCTTGTTACTAAATGAAATCCTCTTGATTTTGGTTGCAGTACAAATTGCCTTTGAATTATTTTCATCTTAGTCAATCATTTTTACAATTTCGTCAGCAATAGCCAAACAGGAAGTCGCTGCCGGTGAAGGTGCATTTAATACGTGAATATTTGAATCTTTTTCAACTATTTTGAAGTCATTTATCATAGTTCCTTCAGCATCTATGGCCTGAGCTCTCACCCCCGATCTTGTAGCAACCACATCGCTCATTTCAACAGAAGGCACCATTTTTCGCAGTTCCTTCACAAATAAAACTTTTGAAAATGCACGGCGGTATTCATCTATTCCCTTTCTCCAATGTTTACCAAACAATTTCCAGGTACCTTTAAAACTCAGTGCCTCATAAGAATCCTTCCAGCTAAAGCTAGTACGTTTATATCCCTCCCGCTTAAATGTAAAAACAGCATTTGGTCCACATTCTATGCTTCCATCTATCATTCTTGTAAAATGAACTCCCAAAAACGGAAACTTTGGATCGGGAACCGGGTATACTAAATGATTGATTTTATGCTTTGCCTGAGGAGTAAATTCATAGTAGTCTCCTCGGAATCCAACAATTTTCATATCCAACTTCAAAGCATCCTTTTCTGCCAGCCTGTCCGATTGCAAGCCTGCACAGTAAACCACTTTCTTTGTATTAAATGTACCCTGATTTGTGATTAACTCAAAGCGCTCAGCGATTTTCTGAATTCCTTGATAACTCGTATTGAATAAACAGATACTATTGGTATTTATATTCTGAATCTCTGCAATAAAACTTTTACATAGCGCTACATAATCCACAATTCCAGCCGTAGGCACATAAATGGCTTTTATTCCTTTTACAAAAGGTTCTATGGATTCTATTTCTTCGGAAGACACATATCTAATTCCTTTAGTTCCGTTAATTTTTCCAGTTTGAAAAATGATTTCCAGTCCGGGTAATTCCTCTTTTTTCGTTGCCACGATCAATTTTCCGCAGATGTCATGAGGTACGTTATATTTCTCACAATAGGCCACCAACTGCGCGCGTCCTTCGCGACAATTCTTTGCTTTGTAGGAACCCGGCTTGTAATAAATTCCAGAATGAATCACACCAGAATTGCGTCCAGTTTGATGCATGCCTACATCCGACTCTTTTTCGAGGATTAAAATTAATTTCTCAGGATACTTGAGTTGTAACTTATACGCTGTTGCTAAACCAACAACTCCTGCTCCTACGATAGTAAAATCATAGTTAGTGGACATACTTTGTTTTTCTAACAAAGCTCATCAAAACAAATGAAATTAAGAAGAAAACAGCTAAAAATAACACGCTAGACTGCATAGATCCAGTCAATGAATTCAATAAACCGAAGGTAAACATTCCAAATACGATGGCAATTTTTTCAGTTACATCATAGAAACTAAAATAAGTCGCATGATCTTCTGTTTCCGGAAGCAACTTCGAATAGGTCGAACGTGACAGAGATTGAATGGCTCCCATTACTAAACCGATTAATGCACCTAAACCATAAAAATAGAGTTCAATTTCCTCCATAGATTTATCCAGTGAAAAAGCAATAAAACAAACGATTCCCCATATTGCAATAGTGATTTTCAGGGCTCCATAGTTTCCTATTATATCTGATATTCTTGAAAACAAAAAAGCTCCGGCAATTGCAACAAACTGTACGAGTAAAATAGCGAGAATTAAGTTTGTTGTAGGCAGTCCTAATTCTTTACTTCCAAATATTCCCGCCATTAAAATGATGGTCTGCACTCCCACACTATATAAGAAGAAAGACGACAAAAACATTTTTAAATTATATGCCTGCTTAACTTCATCAAAAACAATTTTCAACTCATGCAATCCCTTCCCTAAAATACCTCTGGTTATTTTTCTTTTGACTTCACTTTTAGGGAGTTTAGCATAGGTGAATTGGGCAAAACCTACCCACCAAATTCCAACAATTAAGAAAGTCACACGTGAAGCCATTCCTGCATTTTTCAATCCGAACAATTCCGGATTGTTAACCATGTATAAACTAAATAACAGTAAAAAAATTGAACCTGCATACCCAAAAATAAATCCTTTTGCACTTACTTTATCCTGTTGCTCTGGAAAAGCAACTTCAGGTAAATAGGCGTTGTAAAAAACGATACTTCCCCAGAATCCTATGCTAGCCATAACAGTTCCAAATAAACCAATCCATAAGGTATCGGCCCCTTCAAAAAAGAATAAACTCATCACTGAAAGTGATCCCAACCAACAGAATCCTTTCAGGAACTTCAATTTATCACCCGAATAATCGGCAATACCTGAAAGAATTGGTGAAAAGAAAGCCACTATAAAAAAAGAAATTGCTAAGGTATAGTCATATAAAGTTGTTGGATCCCATTCGGTTCCCAGAAAATTTATTGTACCATCTATATTGGCGAAAGAATCAGTTAAATTACTGTAATAAATTGGAAATACTGCAGTACTAATTACAAGTGAATACACTGAATTTGCCCAATCGTAGAACGCCCAGGCATTGATTAATTTTTTACTTCCTTTGGTTAGCATGTTTAGGGAATTCTTTTTATTATCCCTGTCAATATAGCATTTTTATTTAGACCCGGTGTCAACAGCCATGAATTGAGCTGCCAATCTTTTAGCTTCCGGTAAATAATCCGTCAAATTTTTTATTCGAGTTTCATTAGATGGGTGTGTGCTCAAAAACTCCGGAGGTGCCTCACCACTTCCTGCTCTTTCACTCATTCGAATCCATACATTGATAGCTTCTTTTGGTTGATATCCTGCCATAATCATAAATACCATTCCTAATTTATCAGCTTCTGTTTCATGAGTTCGGGAATAAGCAAGTATGCCAAGTTGAGAACCTACACCAAATACGGTGTACCATGTATCCCTAGCAATTGGATCAATATTGTTTGTTCCTAACATTACTGCAGCTCCTCCAGCTTGCTGTAACATCTGATTCGTCATACGCTCTTGTCCGTGTTTCGCAAAAGCATGTGCCACTTCGTGTCCCATTACACCTGCAATGCCATCTGTATTTGCACAAATCGGTAATATTCCAGTATAAAAAACCACTTTACCCCCTGGCATGCACCAGGCATTTACTGTTTCATCTTCAATTAAGTTAAACTCCCAGCGATAAGCTTCCGCTTCTTTTGTCATGCCATTAGCTCTCATGAACTGATCTACTGCACGAGAAATATTTTTCCCAACCTCTCTGACTTCTGCTGTTTTATCAGCACTTGATGAAAGTTTATTCTCCTTTAAAAATCCTTCATACTGTGCAAAACTAGCTGGTAAAATCTCTTCATCGCTTACCATATTCATACGCTTTCTTCCAGAAATGGGTACTGTACTACAAGAATATATAAATAGAACTAAAACGATTAAACTGATTATTTTTTTCATAAATAAATGGTTTTAAAGGGTGCTAAATGATAAATTTACAAATTCTAATTTCGAAGCTCAAGAGAATATTCATGAAAAAAAAGAAAAGAGACTTTAGTAAAGTCCCAGGCATTATTCTATTTACTGGAAAAGTATTGAAAAAAATTTCAAAGCGACTCACTACAAAATTCGCGGTTTATCTTTTCACTACTCCCATGAAATTCAAAACTCCGAAACGCGAAAATCAAATGGCAAAAAGCGCCCAAAATCAACGTGTTTTTGTTTCTGAAATTCAAAAAGAAATCCATGTTTATTCTTATGGATACTCTAAAAAGAAAATTCTTTTAGTCCATGGTTGGGCAGGACGCGGAACTCAATTATATAAGATTGCCGACAAACTTCTGGAAAATGGTTATATGACCATAAGTTTTGATGCTCCGGCTCACGGTAAATCTGATGGAAAAAACACTTCTATGATTGAGTTTATTCATTCGATTCAAAGACTCGATGAAGAGTATGGACCTTTTGAAGCAGCTATCGGACATTCATTAGGAGGCATGGCCCTTCTTAATGCCGTTAGAAGAGGATTGAAACTGAAAAGACTTGTCACTATAGGTTCTGGCGATATCATTTCTGAAATCTTAAAAGATTTTTTAAATAGAGTCGAATTGCAACAACTGTATACCACTAGAATCAAGCAAAAATTCAGACAAAAACTTCATGACGACATGGACAATTTCTCTGGAAGTGTGGCCGCCCGAGATGTAAAAATACCAACATATGTAGTTCATGACACAGGGGATAAGGAAGTTCCTGTAAGTTCCGCATATAATATTCGTCAAAATCTGCAACAGGGTTCACTGCTTATCACAAATAAATTGGGTCATAACCGAATTTTAAAAGACCAAAACGTAGTGAATCGTGTGGTTTCATTTATTAACGCACAGAAACATGAAGATTAAATTTTTAATAATTGCAGTATTTGTATTTTCGCTAAACAGTTTTGCACAAGAATCACAAAAAAAAATCATGCCTAAAAAAGTAGAGAAGTCGGAACAAGAGTGGAAAGAAATCTTATCTCCGCAACAGTATTATGTATTACGTAAAAAAGGAACAGATCGACCGGGCGACGAAGGATTTACAAAGCATTTTGAAAAAGGAACCTATCTCTGTGCAGGATGTAATGCACAATTGTTTGCTTCAAACTCAAAATATGAGTCACACTGTGGCTGGCCTTCATTTGATGATGCTCTTGATGGCGCGGTGGAATATGTACTCGACAAATCACATGGAATGATTCGAACTGAAATCATTTGTACCAGTTGTGATGGGCATTTAGGGCATGTTTTTGACGATGGACCAAGGGAAACTACAGGCAAGCGCTACTGCGTAAACACATCATCACTGAAATTTGTGAAGGCGGAAAAATAAATTATCCTGAGGTCAAATTTTGAAATAGGACCAAAATTAAATAAAACGCATCTCAATCTATCGATACTTTTCCATTAGAAAGCAACCTTTTGCAAACGAGATTAATACAAAACTCCGTGAATTAATTCGTTTGGCCGACCAAATATTGTAGAAGATTGTAAATGGGGCATGCGTTGGCTGAAGTCCCAAAACCAAAAGTTCAGAAAAAAACGAAAGAAACGTTTGAACTCTCGGAATTGCTTAAAAATGCACTAAGCAAAAACCCTGTAGCCAAAGAAAAAATGAAGAAATGGCTTATACAATCCGAAAAGAATACGCAAAACGTATTTCAGAACCCAAACAAGAAAAAACCAAATTGAGGAGATTAGAAAAAGTTATTACCTTCTAGAACAAAACATAAAAATGTATGAAAAATACAAATAAAAAAAGCGCTTCAGATGAAGCGCTTTTTCAGTCATAATACCTATTGTGTTGCGAAGTGACTTACATCGGAATTTCAATGTCGTTCGAATACATTGACCAAATTTTAAATCCTCCTGCCATATTTACTACATTGCTAATTCCATTAGCTTTCAATATCAATTCTGCTAAATACCCTCTCAAACCTTTCTGACAGAAAATACCAATTGGTTGTGGTAAATTCTTAATTTGATCGAGCTCTTCACGGATTGTTTCCAAAGGGATGTTTAAGGCTCCAGTAATAGTTCCTTTATTGAATTCCTTTGGAGTACGTACATCAATTAATGTGATCTTATTCACCGGATTTTTAATGTATGCTTCTACTTCTTCTACAGAAACCTGAATACTTCTTCCCTCTAAAATGTTCTCAGCAACAAACCCTGTCACTACTACTGGATCTTTTGCAGGTGAAAACGGAGGCGCATAAGCCAAATCTAACTGAGGTAAATCCGTAATTTTCAATTTCGCATAAATAGCTGTACTCAAGACATCAATTCTCTTGTCTACCCCTATTTCTCCAAACAATTCAGCTCCCAATATTTCCTTAGTCACCGGATTGTAATACAATTCAGAAATCAAATCGGTCTGACCTGGATAGTATCCAGGAGTTGTTCCAGCGATGGATAAAACTGTTTCGTATCTAATATTTAATTTCTTCAGCTGTCTTGGATTCATTCCAGTACGCGCCATGGTATAATCGAACAATTTAATAATAGCTGTTTTATAAGCTCCATTGAATTTCAAATTGCCTCCGACTGCATTTGCTCCAGCAGCCCTACCTCCTTTATTAGAGTGGGTTCCTAAAGGGAAATAATCAAATTCATTAGTTTGAAGGTTCCTAAGTGCAACATTATCTCCAGCTGCATAAACATCGGGGATCGAAGTTTCAAGATTTTCATTAACCAACAATGCACCATTTTCAATATGCGCTGCACCCTCTTGAATTAATAAATCCGTATTTGGTTTAATACCTGCACTCAAGATGACAAAATCAGTCTCAATTATTTCATTTGCGTCGATGATGACACTTTTGATTCTTCCATCTTTATTTATATCAAACTTGGAAACCATCCCAGAAGTTATCACTTCAATTCCTTTATCTTCTAATACTTTTTGGGCAAAAACACCAAATTTATTTTGCCACATATTAAGAATTTGAGAATCTCCTTCAATTAGTGTTACCTGCTTTCCGGCTTTAATCAAGTTTTCAGCTACTTCTACTCCAATAAGTCCA
The DNA here is from genome assembly GCA_964227255.1 of Flavobacteriaceae bacterium. GTDB lineage: Bacteria > Bacteroidota > Bacteroidia > Flavobacteriales > Flavobacteriaceae > Lutibacter. The sequence goes on along the minus strand of CAXQVI010000044.1, from coordinate 7,704 downwards.
GCACCTACAACAGTAATGTGCTTGGAAGCTTCTGTTAATCCTTCGCTCGTAATTTTATCGAAATCGACCATAGATCTGCAAGTAGACCAATTTGTTGCCAAATTAATATTCTCTATTGGTGGAACTATAGATTTCGCTCCCGTTGCGAAAATTAGTTTGTCATATGCGTAATCATCGTATTTTGAGTATACAATTTTGTTTTCAGTATCAATTTTTACAATTTTTTCTTTTAAGCGTACATCGATATTAAAGCGTTTTTGCAATAATTCCGGCTTAACCACCATTAAATTACTTCGATCTTCAATGACTCCTGAAAATGCATATGGCATTCCACAAGTAGCATAACTAACATTTGCTCCTTTCTCAAAAAGTAATATTTCGGCGTGCTCATCTTGTCTTCTTGCTTTAGCTGCAGCAGAAGGTCCTGCCGATAATCCTCCAATAACTATAATTCTTTTCATTGTAATAAATAAATGTGGAAACTTTTTTCAAAGTTCGTTCCATTTATTGATTTTGAAGGTGACAAATGTTACTTCCTGTGTCATTTATTAAAAAATTAGCTTTATAGCTCATAATTTGGAGGGCATATCCCACAGGAATTCCTTCTAGAATCAATACATTTTATTATCTTTGTGCACTTTTAAAAATTGAAGTGAACAACTATGTTTAATAACTTAAGTGATAAATTAGATAAGGCCTTACACGTACTAAAAGGGCACGGTAAAATTACCGAAGTAAATGTTGCAGAAACTTTAAAAGAAGTGCGAAGAGCGCTCTTAGATGCGGATGTTAACTTTAAGATTGCAAAGGATTTTACAAAAAGAGTAAAAGAGAAAGCAATTGGTCAAGATGTATTGACTTCTTTGAATCCGAGCCAGTTGATGGTGAAGATTGTGAAGGATGAATTGACAGAATTGATGGGAGGTGAAACTGTAGGTCTTAACTTATCTGGAAATCCTTCAATTATTTTAATGTCAGGTCTTCAAGGTTCAGGTAAGACTACCTTTTCCGGGAAACTAGCAAATTACCTCAAAACTAAAAAGACTAAGCAGGTTTTACTTGTTGGTTGTGACGTTTATCGTCCGGCAGCAATTAACCAGCTGAAAGTGGTAGGTGAACAAATAGGTGTTGAAGTATATGCTGAAGAAGGGAACAAAAACCCAGTTGAAATTTCTCAGAATGCTTTAAAATTTGCTAAAGAGAATGGGAAGAATGTCGTTATTATTGATACCGCGGGTCGTTTGGCTGTGGATGATGAAATGATGACAGAAATTTCAAACATTCACAAAGCAATTCAACCTCAAGAGACCTTATTCGTTGTGGATTCTATGACGGGTCAGGATGCCGTGAATACTGCCAAAGCCTTCAACAACATCCTAAACTTTGAAGGGGTTGTATTGACTAAGCTAGATGGTGATACACGTGGGGGAGCTGCTTTATCAATTAAGTCTGTTGTCGACAAACCAATCAAATTCATTGGTACTGGTGAGAAAATGGAAGCAATTGATGTTTTCCACCCAAACCGTATGGCCGACAGAATCTTAGGAATGGGAGATGTTGTTTCCTTAGTAGAGCGTGCTCAAGAGCAATACGACGAAGAGGAAGCGAGAAAACTTCAAAAGAAGATTGCTAAAAACCAATTCGGATTTGACGATTTCTTAGAGCAAATTCAGCAAATCAAGAAAATGGGTAATATGAAGGACTTGGTTGGAATGTTACCAGGAGCCGGAAAAATGATGAAAGATGTAGATATTGATGATGATGCTTTTAAAGGAATTGAGGCTATCATCAATTCAATGACTCCTTCAGAAAGATCAGAACCTAAAATCATTAACGCGATTAGAAAGAAGCGAATCGCAAAAGGATCAGGAACAACCATTCAGGAAGTAAATCAGTTACTGAAACAATTTGGTCAGATGAGCAAAATGATGAAGATGATGCAAGGAGGCGGTGGCCGACAAATGATGCAAATGATGAAAGGAATGGGAAGATAATTCACAAGGCAAACTAAGATTAGTTTGCCTTTTTTTATAATTTTAATCAAATTTTACACTCTTTACAATATGACTATACTCGATGGAAAAGAAACTTCCAAACAACTCCAATTAGAAATTGCTGAAAGCGTTACATCATTAAAGGAAAAAGGTCACAAAGCTCCTCATTTAGCAGCTATATTAGTCGGAACAGATGGTGCAAGCATGACCTATGTTAGCAGCAAAGTAAAAGCTTGTGAGCGTGTAGGATTCAACTCTACATTAATTGAATTACCGGAAACGACTTCTGAAGAAAAATTACTCTCTGAAATCGAAAGTTTGAACACCAATAACGATATCGACGGATTCATTGTACAATTACCTTTGCCAAAGCACATAGACGAACAAAAAGTATTGATGGCTGTAAATCCTGATAAAGATGTGGACGGATTTCACCCGACGAATGTGGGTAGAATGACCTTGGACTTACCTTCTTTTTTACCGGCAACTCCATTCGGAATATTGGAGCTTTTAGAAAGATATGAAGTTCAGACTTCCGGAATGCATGTGGTTGTAATTGGCAGAAGTCACATCGTAGGTAGACCTATGAGTATTTTGATGAGCCAGAAACGTCCTGCTGGAAATGCTACAGTTACAGTTGCGCACAGCAGAACTTCCAACTTAAAAGAGTTAACACTTCAAGCTGACATTATTGTGGCTGCATTGGGTATTCCTGAATTCTTAACAGGTGATATGGTAAAAGAGGGTGTTGTTATTGTAGATGTCGGAATTACACGTATTGAAGATGCCTCAAAGAAAAGAGGATATCGCTTAGCGGGTGATGTACATTTTGAAACTGTGGCTCCAAAATCGAGTTTTATCACTCCAGTTCCTGGAGGTGTAGGGCCAATGACCATAGCCATGCTTCTGAAGAATACACTTCTGGCATGTGAAAGAAATAATTAATAAAAAAGCCTCGTAAATTCGAGGCTTTTTTTATGCTTCTTCCCTATTAACTGAATCCATCGAGAAGGGCGGATTACAGATGGCAATATATTCACAAGGCTCGTTAAAAGGATTTGAATAACGAATTCGAGCCCCTCTGTCTATTTTAATGGATTGTCCTGCTTCCAGGACAATTGTCTCATTGTTTATAATAAATTGTTTCTTTCCTTTAATGATATATGTAATTTCATCAAAATCGGGTGTCTGGAAAGGCTCTGACCAACCTGGAGGAGCAACCATATGTGCTACACTGATATCAGCTTTGATACTTGCATTTCCGAAGTGCTCCTCAATCAACTTTCCATCAGTTGTAGGAACCACAAAAGGTTTTTTTTGAATGTGATATTTTTTACTCATACTCACTTAAATTTCTAACACTCTTTGGAAGTTCAATTCCCTCTTTTAATTCTGGATCATTTACAGGTGCTCCATATGTCTTTTGGATTGGAATCACACCTGCCCATATTGGCAATTCATAGTCAGGTTTATCATCCTTTGGTGGACCAGTTCTGATTTTTGCTGAAGCTTCAGAAATTTCAATTTTCAAAATTTTTGTAGCCTTCATTTCCTTTTCAGTCGGAAGTCGAACTTCCTCCCACCTGTTCTCCAATACTTGGTCCGAAACTATTTTAAGCGCCTCCATGCGTTCATCATCTGCTTCCACTAATTCGGCTTTACCAAAAATGGTCACCGATTCATAATTTAATGAATGGTGAAAAGCTGAACGTGCTAAAACGATTCCCTTGGTGTTTGTAACATTTATTGAAATAGGAATTCCTTTTTCCAAGTCGACTAACATTCTACTCACAGTTGCTCCATGAACGTATAACACATCATCTTTTCTTCCATAAATTGTTGGAATAATTACAGGATAGCCTTCATGCACAAAGGCAATCTGACAAACAAAGTCATTATCTAAAATAGAATAGACAGTTTCTTTATCATAAAAGCCCCTTTGCGGGGCTCTTTTTACTTTAATTTTTTTTGATGGTTCCATCTTAATTCAACCAAATTGTAAAAAATTTAATTTTAGCCATATCGGGTATTTGTTCTAATCTGATTTCTTCTCGACTAAAAGTATTCAATCCCAGTTCTTTTTTATCAATCGCAATAGTAGCATTCAATTCGTCAATAAATAAAGTTGCAGAAGTCAGGGTTGTTTCAACTTTATCAACCATATAGTTTTCATTGATATCTTTAAACGTAGATTTCAATGAAATTCCTTTATCCGTATGAAAATTCTTATCGAATATCTGTATACTCTTTATTTTTGAATTTTCATCATTTCCATCTTCAGGAATAATTTCAAGCATTTTTTTACCTCCCTTTGCATAAACAATCAATTCACGATTTGAATTTGCTAAATATGTCTTCGTAGTATCTATATTTAAATTGACCAAAGAATCATCTTCATATAAATCCCCTATGGTATTTAATGTTGTTTCATTTGTTAAAAAACCAACTTGTCCCTTGGCTATTAGGTATTTATCGTTGTTTGAGCATTGGACAAATGCAATTGCCACAACAATTAAGATGAGTTTTTTAATAATCGACATAGTGTTTCTTTTAGATATCCTTGTTTATAACGAAACAAAAATAGTTTTATTTAGCTGAAATCAAAATTAAATCAGGCGTTTTAAAATTCCCAGAACCCCTCTAATAAAGGTCGCACTGGTTACTACTTTCACCACAGGATTCATTCTGGAAGTTGAAGATCTTTTTGAGGTTCTTCGTGAAGTAGTTCTTCTAGATTCTTTTAATTCCTCTTGCTTTGCCTTATCGTGAATTTTTTGAATTTTTTCTGACAGTATCTCAAAAGCACTTTCACGATCCAGTCGTTCATGATATTTGTAATATAACGATGACTTCTTGATGATGTCTTTCAATTCTGGTTTTGTTAAAATATCCATTCTACTCATGGGAGCTCTAAGCATGGTAGCAGCCAAAGGTGTTGGCCTTCCCTTTTCATCCAAGACCGTAACAAAGGCCTCTCCAATACCCAATTGTGTTAAATCATTATCGACATCATAATAAGGTGAATCCGGATAATTTTCACTCGCCAGTTTTATCGCCTTGCGATCCTTGGCTGTGAATGCTCTAAGTGCATGCTGCACTTTCAACCCGAGCTGAGCAAGTACGTCTTCGGGCACATCCTTAGGGTTCTGAGTTACAAAATATATTCCAACACCCTTTGACCTGATTAGCTTAACAATGCTTTCAATCTGACCAATTAATTCTTTTGAAGCCTCTTTAAAAATAAGATGTGCTTCATCAATAAAAATTACCAATTCTGGTCTGTCACTATCCCCTTGTTCCGGAAAATATGAATAAACTTCCGCAAGTAATTGCAGCATAAAGGTTGAAAACAACTTTGGTTTATCTTGAATATCAGTTAATCTCAAGATTGAAATTATCCCTTTACCATCGTCGTCAACTCTCACCAAATCATCCACATCAAAGGAACGTTCACCAAAAAAGATATCCCCGCCCTGATTTTCAATTTCAATCAGTTTTCTTAAAATCGCTCCAGCGCTCGCCGTTGATATCCTTCCATATTCCTTCTGAATTTCTTCTTTACCTTCATGAGTTGCAAATTGCAGGACCTTTTTAAAATCTTCCAAATCGATCAAGGGCAATTTCTTATCGTCACAATAATCAAAAATAATGGCAACAATTCCTCTCTGAACATCTGTTAAATCTAAAATTCTTGATAGTAATACTGGTCCGAATTCAGAAATAGTCGCACGTAAGCGAATACCATCTTGTTCGGATATGGTAAGCATCTCAACAGGGAAACCCTTTGCTTCAAAAGGCAATCCAATTAATTCATGGCGTTCATCAATTTTCGGATGTCCCGGACTTGCCTTCGCCAGTCCACTCAAATCCCCTTTTAAATCCATTAGAAAAACAGGAATACCATTTTCTGATAAATTCTCAGCCATTACTTGAAGAGTTTTAGTCTTGCCAGTACCGGTAGCACCAGCAATTAATCCATGTCGGTTCAACGTCTTTAATGGAATTTTTACAAATGCTTTGTTTTGAGTTGCTCCATTCACCATGGCAGCCCCTAGCGTTATAAAAGGACCTTTTGTTTTATAACCATTTTCTATATGATCAAAAAATTCTTGAGAAGTATTCATTTGAAGGATTTTACATAAAAATAAACTATAATCCTGACATTTAAAATTTCTATTCATTAAGTATGTGTATATTTGCAAAATGATTCAAAAAGAGACACAAGAGTTAATTGATAAAGGGGAAATGCTTCCTCTAATGGAAGAATTTTACACCATTCAAGGTGAAGGTTCCCATACAGGAAAAGCCGCTTATTTCATTCGAATTGGCGGTTGTGATGTTGGCTGTCATTGGTGCGACGTAAAAGAAAGCTGGGATGCTAATTTACATCCTGCTACTAAAACCAAATCGATTATTTCTAATGCTGTCTCATATGCTAAAACTGCTGTTATTACAGGAGGTGAACCCTTAATGTGGAATTTAGATTTTCTAACTGAATCATTGCAATCACAAGGAGTCAAGACCCATATTGAAACTTCCGGAGCTTATAAGTTATCAGGAACCTGGGATTGGATTTGTCTTTCTCCTAAAAAAACAAAACTTCCATTACCTGAAGTTCATGCAGCTGCACATGAATTAAAAGTCATTGTATACAATAAAAGTGATTTTAAGTTTGCAGAAGAACAAGCTAGTAAGGTAGGATCAGAATGCAAATTATACCTACAGCCAGAATGGAGCAATCGCGACAAAATGACGCCATTAATCATTGATTATGTTATGAATAATCCACAATGGAATATTTCATTACAAACTCATAAGTATCTGAATATCCCTTAGGAATTAGAAAGCTTTTCTCTTACTAAATTTGAAATCAATTCAAACTGTTCGTCCATCGTCAAATCGGAATTATTGATTTCAATAGCATCACCTGCTTTGACTAACGGTGAATCTTTTCGAGTAGAATCTATACGATCTCTTGTGATAACATTGTCAAGGATTTCATCATACGACACCTGATCACCTTTTGCGGTAAGTTCTTTATATCGTCTATCTGCTCTAACTTCTGCAGAAGCTGTAACAAATAGTTTGATATCAGCATTTGGGTAAACTACAGTCCCAATATCTCTGCCGTCCATAACAAGACTGGCTCTGACACCCATTTCTTGTTGCTGTTGTACTAATTTTTTACGGACTTCTGATATTTCAGAAACAAAACTCACTTTATTTGAAACTTCAATTGTACGAATCTCCCGTTCTACATTCTCACCATTTAAGAACATTTCTCCAAACCCAAGTTCTTTATTGAACTTGAATTCTAAGCGAATTTCATCCAGCCGTTTTAAAAGTTCATCTGATACTACTCCGTCCTTTGAAACAAAATTATTTCGCATAGCAAATAAGGTCACTGCACGGTACATTGCACCAGTATCTACGTATACAAATTGAAATTTCTTTGCAAGTTGTTTAGCTATGGTGCTTTTACCTGTTGATGAATGTCCATCTATTGCGATTATGATATGTTTCATATTAATTTTTACGATCAATTTTGTAGGCTACAAAAGTACCTATTTTAATAAGAATCTACTTCAGTTTCATCCAAAAAAAAACCTTCAACGTTGTAGTTGAAGGTTTTTCAAAAGAAAGGCGGTGACATACTCTCCCACCAGTGGCAGTACCATCTGCGCTGATAGGCTTAACTTCTCTGTTCGGG
>CAXQVI010000043.1:0-128471 GCA_964227255.1 Flavobacteriaceae bacterium | reverse complement strand
GATGAAGAAGGAACCGTTATTGCTATCGGTACAACGGCTTCTGTAACTCCACAAACTCCAGGAATAAGAACTTATGGTGTAACAAACCTTGTAAATGGATGTAGAACAGACAACGATGCAGGAACAGAATTCCTTGATATTCGAACCAGTCTAGCTTATGCAGGACAAGATTTTACTCCTTTGGCTAGTCAGTGCGGTGAGTCAAATATCCAATTAAAGGCTTATGATAATACAATTACAGCTCTTGAAAATTTCAACAATGGATCTTATGAAACTAACTTATATGTAGTGCCAACCAGTGCAAGCAATAATTACAATGGAACTGGTGTTACCGGAACCTGGTCTATTGTCGATTCAACGGTCACCTCTCCTTGTGGTAATCCAGGAACTTTTTCAGATGCTAATGACCCAAGGGCTACATTTACGGGAACGCCAGGAATTTATACTTTACGATGGACTTTGAATGATGCCAATGGATGTTCAGACGATGTCATGGTTGAAATCACTGAATGTTCCGTAATTGACTTTGATGGGCAAAATGACTATATAACCTTTAAAAATAATTATAATTTTAATAATGAATTTAGTATTGAAGCATGGGTGAAACCAAATTCAGTTAGTGGAAATACAACAGTCTATTCAAGAAAGGATGCCAATGATAACACAAGCGGATATAATCTGTGTATAGTTAATGGTCAAGTTCAATTCAATTGGTATTACGGTTCAGGTTCAGGTTCTGTTACTTCTGGAGTACATGTAATTGATACATCGAGATGGTATCATTTAGCAGTAACTTTTGATGGTGCCCAATACAAGTTGTACGTCGATGGAATTGAACTAGGTGTTGTTAATAATAGCAATCCACCGGCAACATCAGATGTGAATATTGAAGCAATGCTTGGAGCAATGGATCAAAGTCCGCCTAACGATCCGACGAATTATTTCCATGGATGGATTGATGAGTTTAGGCTATGGAATGTGGGTATTTCACAACGGCACATTCAACAGATGATGAATCAGGAGATTGATGAAAATGGAGTTGATGTCTTTGGAGAAGTGATTCCACGTAAAATTTATGGTCCGGATGCCGATAACAATGGAGTAGAGGATATGAGTTTAACCTGGAGTAATCTGGAAGGGTATTACAGAATGAATCTTGCTTGTGGAGATTTGGAGCCATTCAAGCATGGTGTTGCAGGTCGCTTAAGAAATATTACCACAAGCCAACAAGAAACAGCACCTCTGCCTTATTATTCAAGGGTTAGTGGACAAAGCTGGGATACAGATGATGCATGGGTGAACTGGAATGTCAATGATATTCCGAATTCCATTGGAATTGATGGTTCTACTTATATTGATTGGAACATAGTCCAATTAGACCATTCAATTCGTTCAGGTGCTAGAGACATCGTTTTATTAGGGTTAATTCAAAATTCAGGCGAACTTACCATGGCTGACCCATCTGAAGCCTTGGATGAGAATAACTGGGGACAGTCTCTCTGGATATCAAAATATTTACAACTTAACGGAAGTATCGATTTAGTGGGCTATTCTCAATTAGTTCAAAAGCGATATGGTACTGAAGAATTGAATAACGGTACAACAAGTTTCATAACAGAACAATTTGAGGACAGTGAATTATTAGAAAGTAGTACCGGGTTTATTGAAAGGGACGGTAGAGGTAGATTGAGCTCTTTTATTTATAATTATTGGTCATCGCCAGTTAGTTTAAGAGGAACTTCAAATAACGCCGATTACTCAATTTCTCAAGTGCTACTCGATGGTACAAATTCGAGTAATCCGTTGTCAGAAATTGATTATCAATATCCACACTGGCACGCAGATGGAGCCTTAACATCTCCAATTAAGCTAAGTACCTATTGGATGTGGAAATTTAATGGAACAGCAGGTGATTATTGGTCGTGGCAATGGATTGGCCATACAGGAACACTCCAGGTAGGTGATGGTTATACAATGAAAGGGACTACAGGAACTACATCTGACCCAACGTTGACTCAGAACTATGTTTTTAAAGGAAAACCTCATAATGGTTCAATTACAAGGAGTATTTCGGCAGGTAATAACAGGCTGTTAGGAAATCCATACCCATCTGCTATGAGTGCTGATGAGTTTATTAAGGATAATATCAGTACAACAGAAGGTGGTCGAAGAACTACAAACATTATTAATGGAACGCTGTATTTCTGGCATCACTTTACTATTGTAAACCACAATTTAGCGGAATATATTGGAGGGTATGCAACCTATAATCTAACAGGTGGTGTTGAAGCAATTTCTAGTGATTACAGGATTAATTCAAATAACTCTGAAGGAAATATAGATCCAAATATATTTATACCTGTTGGTCAAGGATTCTTTGTGAATACCATGCACGATCAATATAGTGAGTTTCCTAGCTCGGGAGGAGCTATTCAATTTAAGAATAATCAACGATACTTTTGGAGGTTGCCAGATATTGAATCAGAGTTTGGTTCTATATTCTTTAAGGAAACTTCGAAAAAATCTTCGAACCGTACCATCAGACCTACTGTAGGAAAAGATGTGAGAACCAAAGTAAGAATTGACTTCCATTCACCTCAAGGGTTTAGAAGGGAAGTGCTGTTAGGAGTAGATGATAATGCTACAATGGGGTTTGATGTTGCTTATGATGGTCCGTTGGCGGATGAAATTAGAGAGGACATGTATTGGCTGCTTGAAGGTGATAAATTTCTGATTCAAGGTGTGCCAGATATTGTTGAAGGACAAGAATATCCAATAGGAATATCTTTAAGAGAAGCGGGGCCTGTAACTTTTAGTTTAGACACTATTCAAAATAATGAAAATGAACTTGAAGTTTATTTGAAAGATAAAGAACTGAGAGAGACATTCAATTTATCTGAAGAGCCATATGAATTAGAAATGGAGTCAGGTGAATATCATGAACGATTCTCAATTGTATTTGAGCCTTGGTTAAAACCTGTTGAGAAAATAGGTTTAGATATAGGAATTAAGGTTTATATGGATAATGATCAATCCTTATTGAAGCTTGAGAAAATAGTTGATACTGAAATCAGAAAAGTTGTTTTATACGATGCAATTGGTAAGATTGAAAATTCGTGGGAAAAGGGATTAGAAAGGTCTAAATTATCGTTCCCTGTGCATACATCTACCGGTGTTTATTTTGTCAAGGTGGAGACATCAGACGGAATTAAAAATGCTAAAATCATTATTGAATAATACTTACAAACACGTCACTTTGTTCAGAGCAGTTGGGTAATAGAGATTTAAAATGTAAATTGCTAATATCAAACTCGTATAACATGAAGATAGAATTGAGATTAAACAAGTTTACAATTAATGTATTAACAGCTTTAATTGTCAGCCTTTTTTTTATGAGTTGTAACTCTTATAAAAAGCCTGTATCCTTGCATAATGCTTCACAAGACGCAAAAAAAGGATATGTAAAGGTTACCTATAAAAATGGAGATCAGGATGTTTTTGAAGAGCTCGTAGTTGAAGATGGAACCGTTTATGGCATCAATTCTAAAAAAAATAACATTCCAAAAACCGAATTAAAAGAAGAAGAAGTTATTCAAGTAGAAAAACAAAACAAAGGATCTGCTGCCAGAAATACAATTTTTGGGGTTTTATTAGCAGGATTAGGTGTTTACCTAATTACCACAATGCTTTAGTACTCGTATACCTTAATATAATCTAACACGAATTCTTGAGGAAAAATGGAATCATCAATATCAGGTCCTCCAAAGTTTCCTCCAATAGCCATGTTTACAATAATGAAAAACGGTTGGTTAAATGGCCAAACTTCAGTTGACTTGTTTTCAGGAATAAAGGTGTAAAACAATTCTCCATCAATTAGAAAATCAATGTTGTCCTCAGTCCATTCGATTGCATAGGTATGGAATCCTTCTTCAATGCCTTTTATGACATCTTTTCTGGTATTTTTAGTCATCCCATGACTGTCAGCTGTATGTACTGAAGTAAAAATATTCTCACGTTCTCTTCCGACGTATTCAAGAATGTCAATTTCACCACAAGTTGGCCATCCAACTTCTAAAATATTTGATCCCAACATCCAGAAGGCAGGCCACAATCCTTCTCCCAAAGGCAGTTTTCCGCGGGCTTCAATTCTCCCATATTTAAATTCTTTTTTCCCTTTAGTAGTAATGCGGGTTGAAGAATAAATACCGTTTTCAAGTTTGGCAGTAATTATAAGATTACCATCCTTGACTTGATGGTTGTCCTTAGTATAAATTTGTGCTTCATTGTTTCCCCATCCGCAAAGATTAGGGCAACCGTCACCTAATTCGAAATTCCAATAGTTCTCATTGAGTTCTGTACCGTCGAAATTTTCTTCCCAGATGAGTTTTCCTTTTTGTGCAAATGAATTAACTGTGAGAATAGAGAAACAAAGAAGCAGTATATTTTTCATGATTATAATTTAATCAATTTATTGCAATTCATATACACGAACGTAGTCAATAATCATTTTTTGAGAAGTAACCTCTTCATGCATTCCTTGGGCACCTCCCCAGCCACCACCCATGGCTAAGTTTATGATAAGGTTTTGAGGTTCATCAAAAGGCCATGTTCCTGGTTCCCCTGAATTGTCGTAATGGAAGTATTCGTTGCCATCAACAAAAGCTTTGATGTATTCTGGAGTCCATTCTATCATATAAGAATGAAATTCAGATTCCATTTTCTCAACAGGAACTACATATGTTTTTTGGTTTCCAAGTTTGAAATAGTAAGCTTCGCAGTGCACAGAAGCATGCGCAATTCCGCTTTCAGTTTCATCATCCATTTCATAACCTACACTTTCCATAATGTCTAATTCACCACAGTATGGCCAAGACAATTCATCTACATAAGAATCTCCTAGAGTCCACCCTGCAGCCCAGTTTCCTTTTTCTTTTGGAACTTTGGCCATGATTTCCATTCTTCCATAAGTAAAAGCAGTTTTACCACGAGTGGTTAAACGTGCAGAAGTCCATGGTGATCCCATATCATTTTTTCGAGCTTCAATAATAAGCGCTCCATCTTCAACTCTAGCATTTTCTTTTCTGTTTGCAGTGTAATACTGTAATTCGTAGTTACCCCATCCCCAGTCTCCGATGTCATAGGTCCATTTTGTAGTGTCAACTTCAGTTCCTTCAAACTCATCAGACCAAACAACTTTCCATTCTTTTCCAGTTGTACTTTGAGTCATAAAGTTAGGAGTAACGTCGTGTTTTTTCATCAATTCGAATTTCAATTGGTCAATTTTAACAGGTCCGTTAAAATGAATCTTCATTTTTCTGTTCGTTGCATTCATCGGAGTTCCATCCTTAGAGATCGTTTGGAATTCCGAAGAGTTCGAAACTATATTACTTGTAATGTTGTAGGTTCTTTCGTCTGTGTTGTCGATGTAATCTTCAACCCATAATGTAGATTCTCCTTCAGAAGCAACAACAAGAGAAGTTGTATATCTTCCTGCAATTTTAACTGGAACTTCTACCGCAATCCAACCCTCAGAGGCAGCACTTACAAATGTTTGTTCACCTATTGTTTCTTTAACCATTTCAGCGCTGCTTTCATAGAAATTTTCAGCTTCAATCACAATAATGTTTTCTGAAATTTCTTTTACAGCTTCCCCTTTTACTTCTTGTTTACATGACACAACTGCTGCCAGTCCAACGAGCAGTAATGTACTTTTAAAAATCGTATTTAGTTTCATTTTTTTGTAGTTTATAATTGATTTATGGCTGCGTCCAACCAATTCATTCTTTGGCTGTACCATGATTTTAAATGTTCTACTTCTTGTTCATATGTTGGAAATACAATTGGATTTGGCCATACTGGATTCCCAATGGTGTCCCATCTTAAATCGTTTTCCGATTGAGACATACTTAAATAGTTGGCATAGGTGTCAATTTTTTCCAATATCAGGGTTTGATTTTGTTTGAAATAGTTAAATCGCTCTTTTACTAAGCCAACAAAATAGGGATCGTTAAAAAGTTGTTTGTACCAGGCATTTTCTTTCACCCAGAATCCTTCTGGAAATTCACATTCAGAATAATTCACATTACCAAAGGCCAGATCGAAATCCCATAATGGTCCCATCTTTATTTTTTCACCTGGTATGACATTTAAGAAAATACTAGACCATCTCTTCGAATCCTGATTTTTTGTGATTTCACTAATCAGGTACCAGTCGATGAAGCTGTCCATATCGATGTACTTTTGATAGCCTTCCAGAGGATCTTTGAAATTTTCACTGAATAAAGCAGTTTCAAATTCATTCAAGAGGTTTTTGGCATAATTATATTCATCACCATCCCAATCGATTTCAGGTTCTTTAATGTTGATTAGAAATTGATCAGTATAGAAGTAAACATCGTCTGATTCCATTCGTTCCAATTGGTCAATCTCCATTAAATAACCGGTATTTCCTAATGCTACACGATGGTCACTTTCTTCCACCTTTTGTGAAATATTATAAGTTCCGTTGTATTCATCGTTCACGAAAACTTCAGCGAAATGACTTTCAGGTGTCCAATCTAGATTACTCATATACCCCAATTCAAAGGCAATTTTGTTTCTCAATAACGACTTGTCGGAATGTTCAGCAAGGAAAATCCATTTTTTATCTTCAGGCATTCCTAAAAATGAAGTTTCCTCTCCAAATTTTAGTTGAAATGGTTTTTTCTCATGAAAATACCAAGTGGAATTTCCACGACCTTTGATTTTCATTTCTGTACCATAAACATGGTCGTAATTATTGTTTCCTTGAATAGACACATTTCCTTCTCTATATTCTTCTTTAGAATCAATAGGAACTCCATTAGTATCTAAGTATATGATTGGTAAACCTGTGAAATACGTAATGTTTACCGAATAGTTTTGTGTTGTGCCTTCAGAAGTTTTAACGGTGTAAGTTGTAGTCTTTCTGAAGTCGTTGTACGTTTGTCCGCTCACTTGCACCTGACTCTGAACCATTACTTCTGATCCTTCGTGCTCAAAACTTGCTACTAAATTCTGAATGTCACCTTCGAGAGGTACATAACCAGTAATATTTTGACCTTCGATATCTAAATAAATATCTGAAGCAATGCTATTGTTTTTTGATGACAAGAAAGAAAATGAAGTCATTACAGGATCTTCCTCATTCACAATTGGGGTATTCGATTCTTCAGAACATCCAGTTAAAAGGACTGTCAGAAGAAATACTAAGATGCTCTTAGAATAGACGAAATATTGTTTATTTATTACCATTTTAAGGGGTATGTGGGGTTATTTTAAAGTAATTGCTTTTGTTTCTACTTTTAGGGAACTAGATCCGATTTGTAATTCGAAACCTCCTGGATCCAAATGCCATTCATTTTCCATAGATAATGTTTTGAAATCGTCTGAATTTAATTCAAATGCAACAGTTTTGGTCTCTCCTGGGTTTAATGCAATTTTTTCAAAACGAATTAATCTCTTTGAGTCTGGTGCTACTAATGAAACCAAATCTTTCAAATACAATTGAACAGTTTCTTTTCCTGATTCAGCACCTGAGTTTGTCACATCTGCAGAAACTGTAACTGTTTCACCATTGGAAATGGTCTCATTTGAGATTTTATAGTTAGTATAGTTAAATTCAGTATAGGATAATCCGAACCCAAATTCAAACTGTGGATAGAACCCTTCATAGGCCCAATTTGTATCTCTGATGTCAGTTTTTTTGTGATAATAAGTCACAAAATTCCCGGTATACATTGGGTAGGTGTAAGGTAATTTTCCACTTGGATTCACGTTGCCATATAAAATATCAGAGACCGCACGACCACCTTCTTGTCCTGGGTAGTATGCCATTAGAATTCCTTTTGCTAATGGTTCAATGTCTTTAATAATTCTTGGTCTGCCTTGAGCCATTACTAAAATGATGGGCTTGTTCAATTTTGACAACTCCTTTACCAAATTTTGCTGTGCCTCTGGTAAGTCAAGCTCATTGATGTCGGATGGTTTCTCCGTCGCAGGAAGTTCGCCTGTGCAAACCACAATATAATCAGCGTTTCGTCCTAATGAAACAGCTTTTGAAGTGTTAATGTCATTTGTATAATCCGTTCCTTCAGTATACATGACATTTTTTTCTCCAACTTCCTTTTCAATGGCTTTTAAAATTGTAAGTTTTGTTGGGTCATTGTACTTAGGGTCCTGACCTAAAAATGTTCGTGACCAGGCGCCGTTTAACAAGTTCATAGAGTTTGCTGCGTAACCCGTTACCAATACTTTTTTCCCTTTTTGTAATGGTAAAACATTGTCTTCATTTTTCAATAAAGTAATAGCTTCACTAGCAGCCTGATAATTTGCGGCTATGTGTTTTTCACTTCCAAAATCAGGGTACTCGGTTGGATTGTTATAGGGTTGATCAAATAAGTTTAACGCATATTTCAATCGCAGATTTCTTCTAACCGCATCATCGATACGTTCATTTGAAATTTCTCCAGCTTCCACCAATTCAACAATAATATCAACTACATCGGCATCATAAGGATTCATCAATAAATCCAATCCTGCATTTACAGCCATTTTAGTTGCTTCTCTCATGTCAGAAACTGAATGATGTGCGGCCATCAAAAATTCCACATCACTGAAGTCGGATATAACAACTCCCTGAAATCCTAATTCATTTTTAAGAATGTCTGTGATGTATCTTTTGTTAATATGGCAAGGAATTCCGTTAACAGAGTTTGAACTAATCATTACTCCCATAGCTCCAGCTTTAACAGCTTCTTCAAAAGGAGGGAGGAAATAGTTCTGCAGACTGTTCTCCGGAATTAAGGCATTTGCACGGTCTTTACCATTTCTTCCTGCTCCATATCCGATAAAGTGTTTTAAGCAAACAGCAGAGCTCTCTTTGTGGTCAAATCCAAGTTCCTGAGAACCTTTAATGTAAGCATTTGTCATTTCTGAAATCAGATATGGGTCTTCACCACTACTTTCAGAAATTCTTCCCCAAAGCGGACTCATAGCTACATCGGCATTCGGGTTGAAGTTCCAAGGTAAAGAAGCAGAACGTGATTCATAGGAAGTAATTTGACCTCCAATTCTGTTTAATTCGCGATTCCAAGTCGCGGCCATAGCAATTTGATGCGGAAACATTACAGATCCAGCGATATAGTTAGCACCGTGGATATTGTCGATTCCATAGAGAATTGGAATCCCGAGCCGTGTATCATTCATTGCCTTGTCCTGAATCTTTTTAACAATCTCGAACCACTGTTGGTTATTCGCTAAAAAACCAGGAGTATTGTGTATAGAACCAGTTCCGTATTCGACAATAAATTTTTCAAACTTCTCAGCGTCAAAATCGGCCGTATCTCTGGCGTCCCAATAATCACCTTTCAGAATAGATGGCAGTCCTATATTTAGCATCTGTCCAGCTTTTTCCTTTAAGGTCATCTGACTTAATAAAGCTTCTATTTTTTCTTCAGTAGCAGGGTCTAAACCTGCGGTATGTTGTGGTTTTTGTTCAGGTGTACTGCAGCCAATTGTGATAAGCAGTACAAATATGTACAAGTAGTTTTTCATACTTTATTTAATTTGAAATTCTATAATTACTGGAAAATGATCAGAAATAAATCGTTGTTCCAGGCTGTTATTTAGAACAGCGTATTTTTTAATGTTTATTTTTTTTGATTTCGAAACAAAAATGTAATCAATTCTATTTTTTGTCGGCTCATGGTATTTGAAACCATTGAAGGTATTTTCAGGTCCGAAAGTAACGTTAGCTTTATTAGCGCTATCCATCATGGATTTTGCTAGAATAGCAATAGGATTGCTTTCAGGTGTTGCGTTTAAATCTCCCATTAGTATAACCAGATCTTCCTTGTTGGTTAGGCTTTTAATTTTTTGAAGGATGAGTTGGGCACTGTTAGACCTTGCTTTTTCGCCCAAATGATCAAAATGTGTATTGAAAACCCAAAATTCAGTACCCGAATTTTTATCGCGGAACTTCCCGTAAGTGCAAATTCTTGGCAAAGCTGCATCCCAGCCAGTTGAAAATACATCTGGAGTATCAGACAACCAGAATGTGTCTTTTTTTAAGACTTCCAGTTTTTTTGAATTGTAAAATATGGCTGAAAACTCACCTTTTCTACCACCGTTTCTACCTTTTCCAATATAATTGTACCCATTAAGATTCTTTCGCAGGTATTTTATTTGCTGTGGAGTGCCTTCTTGCGTACCTAAAATAGCAGGTTCAAAAAAATGAATTTGATTAACAAGAGCCGCTTTTCTTTCCGGCCATGCATTTTCACCATCTTCTTGTACATCTACACGAATATTGTAGGTCATTGCAGAAAAATTTTGTGCATTGAGACCTGCAATAGTGCAGATAAATAGGAAAGTGAAAAGTTGTTTCATCTTAATGTTTGAATGACACTGTTATTGATTCAATTTCATCTGTTCTGTTGAAAATCTTCGAACTCACAATATTGCTCAAATGTCCGTGACCAGGTTCAATTACTCCGTGATCTTTTGTTTTAACTGAGATATTATTTTCATCAGCCAAACGATAGATGATAGGAACCTGACAATACGTGAACGCCAAACTGTTTTTTGGAAGGTCAATTGTGATTTTGTTCGAATGAATATCCCAATAAGTGAATGTTGTATCTTCTTGCAAGAATTCTTCAATCTTTAAAATTTTTGGATTGAAAACAATACTTCCATCTTTCACAAATAGTCCAAGCTCACCAAAACGGCTTAATATATCTTCCTTCACCTGTCCAGTCATTCCTGGTTGCTGTGCTCCTTTACCTCCTGGAGTGTGTGAATATGGATCGGTTGGAATTGCTCCATATACTTCCGGAGATTTATGCACTCCAATACCTTCATTTAAATCATGGAAGTGCTCCACAAGGGCATCAACTGTTTCTTTGGATTCCTTGTTTTTAAGGGCAGTCTGACAGTTTTCCTGAACAGCCAACACCAACTTTGAAACCATGTGCCAGTATATAGAACCCAGACCTTCATAACCATAGAAGGTTCCTGAACGACCCGTAAAGGCTTTATGGTTAAAAATTTCTTCAAATATTTTGTGAATTTGCTCTGAATCCTGTTGTACTAACTTTTGATATTGCTCAGGTAACGCTTCAAAAGCTGGAGTTAAATCATTTGCATTGTTGAAGTTTCCATTGAAATGATATGCTCCATCAATATCTTGTAAAATTATTTGCTGATTATTGTCTGCTACTAATTGCTGTAGCAATTGAGAACTTTCAAACTGAACTTTAGAAATATTATTTCGATCAACGAATCGCGCTAAGTTTCTGTCTGGGTATAGCAAATAACTATGTTGATTTTCTCTGTAAAGATTACTGTTTCTCAAAGCCGTTAATAACTCAAGAACTTCATCCGATTTCAATGTTCCCGCACTTAATACAGCAACCTGACCTTCCAACATTTCAGCTAAATAATCAACGTTCACATCGTCGTTGTCAACACTCATTAAATTATAAGAATGGTATAAATTATCTGTACGTTTATTGGCTTGAATGGTATGATCAAAACATTCAATTCCAATATGTATAAATTCTAGTAAAGCATCTTTTGAAATTGTAGCTTTTTCTCCTGAGAATTTATCAGAATAAATTTTAGTTCTATAATCTGAACCAGCATTACCGAATACATCGAGAACATCTTTTCTATCGGCATCAGTAATTTCTTTGTCAATTTTGTACTGTAGGGTTTCAAATCCGACAGTCACTCCATCAAAGAAAGCTTTCATTTCCTGAGATAATTCAAATTCATTTAAATCTGAATTTTCAATTAATGTTTGGAACTGTGTGAAGAATCTTCTCAGGTAGCATAAAGTTACCATAGAAACTCCGTTTCCGACTAAAGCATTATTTGCATCGTTCCATTCCGGACGTTGCGTGTTCATCCAAATTCCAGCTTCTGGAATAAAGTTTGAGCATTTTGCAAGAACTGTTGCTAATAATTTCTCAATCAGGTTTACTTTGTGAATTTTCGCATCCTGATTTTCGAGTAGCGCTCCATCGGCGCCTAAAATTTCTCTTCGGGCTTCAATTTGATCGTGAGCCTCATGGTCGAAATCAATGGTATCTTTTGGATCTTTTAGTAAGTCTTGATATGATTTGATTTTGTAAGGAACATTCGCATAAACAAAAACATCTTTATTAAAATATTCATTCAATGCTCCAGGGAAGAAGTCTTCGCTAAATTCCAAGAATTTTAACAGGTAAATGATTTGGTGGTCTCCCCAGTAGCCAATAAACGACCATGGGTCGTCTGGTTCAATTACCTCCCAATCGAATCCTCCTTTAGTAACTCGGTAAGGGTTATAACCATCAAATGTTGAGGTATTCAAGAATTTTTGAATCATGCTTTCAATGAAAAGCGGGTAGGAGTGTGCCAGAGATTCCCAATTTTGGAAAATATCTCTCCAGTTTCCTTCGTAATCCAAAATTTTTGAACCATCGATTTCACTTCTCGTGTTGATGGAAAATTTGTTCCATGGTCTACTTGGGTCCCCATGTCTTCGACTAAATTTCAATGGCATATATTCTAAACACAGTCGTTTAAAATTCGCATCTCCATTTTCAGCAGCCAAAGCTCTTAATTCCTGAACTGTGAAAATAGCTTTCAGTCCGGCTAACAGTTCTTGGTTATTTTTATAAACTTCTTTATTTGCTTTCTCTAAATAAGGTAGAAAGTCATTTTTTTCAATAGTGTAGTTCGAATCAAAAATCCCTCCACGCATGATGTTAAACAATACATTTGCGTAATGTCGAGTATTTTGAAGCTCGTCTTCAGATTTTTGGAATCCATCGGCGGCAGCTGCAATTTCTTGAAGATTTGAAGATCCTAATTCCACATCATCTAACAAGAATTTTTTTAATTCAGCTGGATTTTGCAATGCATTTTTTATGTAAGCTACGGCACTGGCATCCTGATTCACATTTGCAACAAGCAACCATTCCTTGTTTGATTGAGCATTTAACGTTATAGTTGTTTGTAGTAAAAAGGCTCCTTTTTCAGCGCGCACATCTTCTTCTGTCTGTATATCAAATCCTTTTCTGAAATTCGAAAGTTGTAGCGAGGAAATCAGAATCGTAGGATTGTCAATACCGATAGACCAAACCAGGGTGCTTTTCAGAGCCTCGCTAGGTTCTGCCTTATCGACAATTACAGAGCTCAAGGAGTAAATACCTAGTCCTGTATCTTTTTCTAATTCATTTTTTTTGTAAGCATCTACCAAATTACTTCGCGTATTCTGGATATTTGAATTTACACCGTAAGGCAAAATATTCTGAATTCCATCGAGTAAAGCGATGTCTAAATCATCCTTTGAGATATTTGATAATTTGGATTTGCGAACAAATCCGAATTTGTTACTTGAATTCCATTCATATTGAAAAGCAACACCGAGATCCTTGTTAATTTCTTCAAAAATGATTTTGTTTCCAAGTGCATTTTTATAAAGGTTTCTTTGTGTGATGTAAATTCCAACATAGTTATCGGAAAATGGCTCCCAAAGGTATGTTTGTCCGTTTTTCGTTATTCTGAAAATACTTTTTGGACCTGTAATAGCTGTTGATTCAGAAATCTTATCATCGGTGTAATAAGGGAATAATGAACTCTCAGCATCTTTTCTTCCCGCTGTTAGTCCTCCATTACTTGCAATAAACATCCAATGGTTAGAATCACTTACCACACTCATAAAAAACGGACGCATGGCGTCGCTGTTTTCAATTTTATAAAAACGTTCGTTATTAAGGGAAACATACGTTCCTTCAATTTTCTTCTCTGAGAAGTTCACTACTTGACTTCCTAATCTCATACTTCAATGTTTAATAAAAAACCTCTTAAATAAATTTGAAGAGGTTTTTTAAAGTTTTTAATTAATCCAAAAAGGGATATTTGCCGTCGCGGCATGTTTATTCCCGTCGTCTACATATACAAATATTCTGTAAGCACCTTTTTTTTCTGGACTTACAAATTCTATGCGACCATTTTGTTCTGAAATGATCGTTAATTTTTCTGATGCTGGTTTTTCTTCGTAATCACCTCCATGCTGTAGGTCTGTACTTTCCGGAAGAATCTCCCAAGAGTAGCTAAGATTGTCATTTTCATGGTCAATACATTTAATTTCAGCAATCTGAGTTGTTTTACCATCGAATTTTACAATATCGTAAGCTGTTTTTCCATTAAGGGTAAACGATTCAATTTGTGGTGTTCTGTTTGCAGGCCATGTTCCGTTCCAGATGTAATGCATAACATCAACAGATTCTGTTTCTTGTCCGTTTGGTAGAAATATACCATACCAAGTTGGTGTTCTTTCCTGCTTGTTTCCCCAGAGGAATACATATGAGCCGATGCATTGTATTTTATCAGCTTCAATTCCCATTTTATAACGTTTCAAATAATTTGAAGCTTTCAGTGAACTGTGCTCTTCAATCGGAGCGCCCCATTCAGTTTTAGGAACTTCCCAATGTCCGGTTGCTCCCCATTCAGTTACCATATAAGCACCTTCCCATCCATATTCCTTGATGAGTTTTGGAACATTTGGAAGGTCACCATACATTTGAACTGAAAGGATATCAATGTCAGAGCAGCGTTCTTTGATCAAATCAATTTCTTTTTTCGTAATACCTGCAAGGGTAGTGGTTGTTAAATGATTTGGATCTATTTCATGAATCATTTTAGAAATATCATTCACGGCATCCCATACTTTTGGGTTGGTGTAATTGAGGTTCAACTCATTTCCAACTGCCCAGATAATAAGTGCAGGATGGTCTTTTATATCTAAAACTTCTTTTTTGATGCGTTCCAATTGCGCTTTAACAGCCACTTCATCGTCATAATCAAAGCCGTGACGTTCACGAGCGACTTCAATGCCCATTGTTACGGTTAGACCATTGGTATGCGCTTCATCTAAAATATCCTTAGCCGGACGCTGACCGTTGTCGGTGCGCCAGGTTCTGAATGAATTTCCTCCATGGGCTTTAACAGAAGGGATGTCTCCAAACTCCAGACCTGCGCCCTTAATATAATAAGGCTCACTATTTACATACAGCTGAAATTTCCCATCTTCTTGGTTTAAAACAACTGTAGATGTCTTCTTTGATTCAGAAACAACCTCGTTCTTTTCAGATGATTTTTCACCACAACTGATTAGAACTAGCATTCCAAGTACAAGAGTTAGTAGTTTTTTCATTATCCTGCTTTTATTAAAAGTTCTTCAACTTCTTCAAGCGATTTTCCTTTGGTTTCTATCACATACTTCTGAACGAAGAAGAATGCTAAGAGAGCCATGATAGCATAAATTGCGAATGTTCCCGATGGACCAATAGTACTCAACTCCCATGGGAAGAACTGTGTAACAGAGTAACTTACCAAAGAGTTGAAGAATCCAACAATAGAAATTCCGACTCCTTTTACGGTTGAAGGGAAGATTTCTGATAGCATTGTCCACATTACAGGTCCTAAGGATACGGCAAAGGCAGCTACATAAAGCAAAATTGCAATAAGCACTAATGTCGCATTAATATGAATAAAGTGTTTAACATCGTTTTGCTTAAACAATCTAAATTCACTATCAGTTAAAACAGGGTCCACTGTATCAAAGAATTCTCCTTGAGAGTGGTATGTTTCACCTTTAAATTGGCTCAATTTAGATTGAATATCTACATTTTCAATTTTTGCTAAAGTATCATCGTTGATATCATAGGTTGCATTGTAAAAAGCATAAGTCGCCATTGTTAATGCAATTGCCATTGTTCCCGTTCCGATTAATAACAAAGGTTTTCGTCCAAGTTTATCGATAAGGTAAATAGCAACAAAAGTGAAAAGAAGGTTCGTTAATCCAACTACAATAGCTTGTAAGAAAGAAGAATCTGTGCTTCCTCCGGCTTGTTCGAAAATAGTAGGAGCATAGTAGAAAATTGCGTTAATTCCAGTGATTTGTTGGAAGAAAGCCAATCCAAAGGCAATGATAAGGATTGTCCCGTATTTGCTTTGGAAGAAGTCTTTAAGTGTTCCTTGTTTTTCTTTTTTCTGAAGCCCGGATTCTATGTTTTGAATCGTTTCGTCAGCGATTTTCGTTCCACTTATTTTTATGAGAATTTTTTTCGCTTTGGCAACATCTCCAAACTTTTGAATAATCCATCTCGGACTTTTTGGTACAATGAATAATAATGCGAAATAAAGAAAAGCAGGGATTGCCTCAACTCCAAGCATCCATCTCCAGTTTTCACCATCCCAGTCTTTTATTACATAATTCGAAAAATACGCAACAGAAATACCTAGAACGATATTTAATTGATTCAACGAAACCAAACTTCCTCTGTATTTTGGCGGCGCAATTTCCGCAATGTAAATTGGGGCAATTAAGATTGCTCCACCAACTCCAATACCACCGATAATTCTCGCTAGTACAAATGTTGTGTATGTTGTAGCAGATGCAGACCATATTGCTGAAATTGTAAATAGCAATGCTGTAATGATCAGTATTGATTTACGACCATATTTGTCGCTCATTGGACCTGCGAGCATATTACCTGCCATGGCCCCAAAAATGACGCATCCTACAGCAAACCCAAGCTCCCAATCTGACATTTCAAAATAGACTCGGATACCGTTAATGGCTCCGGAAATTACGGCGCTGTCGAATCCTAGTAGGAATCCTCCCATCGCGACGATTAGACTGATAAAAATGATGTATGCTTTGTTCATATTGGGTTACTTTTGGTCGTTAGTTTATTTTGATTGTTTGAATTCCATGCGCTGGAATGTTTAATGCAGCAGTTTTACCATCGATTGTTAACATGCATTCACTGTCGTTATCACTTTCATTTAAAGCAACTACAACAAGGCTGTTATCTTCGTTTAAGAATGCCGTTGCACTAATGTGATTGGCAGTTGTACCAGTAGACAATCTTTTAGCTCCTGGACGTATAAATTTTGAGAAATGTCCAATATAGTAGTACGTTCTGGTGAAGAGTAATTCTCCGGTATTTGTATTACCATGTACAGGAGCAAAACACAAGTTTCCTACGTGATTTGGCCCTCCGGTTTCATTTAAAAGAATATTCCAGTCCGTCCATGCAACTGTTCCATTATTAAAGTCGTTAATCATAGATTTACCGTAACGCTCAGCTAGTTTAGGGTCGTCGTTTTCAAGACGAGCGATGTCATAACCTTCGTTACATCCTTCGGTAAAAATCAATTGTTTGTCTGGGTAAGCATCTTTGAGCAAATCAACATTTTTATACATTGGAGTTCCATCTTTCCAGTCTTCATACCAATGGAAACCAGTTCCCCAAACGTATTTATTTGCTTCAGGATCACTCAGGATCACATTACCTCTTTCAAAAAGCAGGTCTCTGTTATGATCCCAGACAATAATTTTTTTATCTCCCAGGCCTTCTTTTTCTAAAGTAGGTCCTAAGAAGTTTTTCAAGAAGTCTCTTTCTTCTTCAGCAGTGTAAATACAAGATTCCCATCGTTGTACTGCCATTGGCTCATTTTGAATTGATAATCCCCAAAGAGGAATTCCTTCAGCCTCATAAGCCTTGATGAATTTTGCGTAGTAGTTTGCCCAAGGTTGGTAAAATTCAGGTTTTAATTTTCCACCTTGAAGCATATTGTTATTAGTTTTCATGAATGCTGGCGGACTCCATGGACTTGCGTACATAACCAGAGTTCCTCCTGCTGCTTCAATTGCTTTTTTAGTAAATGGAAGTCTAAATTCTCTGTCGTGATCGATATTGAACGTTTTTAATTCAGCATCTCCTTCTTCAATGTATGTATAGCTACCGGAAGAGAAGTCACAACTATGTATGATTGTTCTTGCTAAAGTGTATCCAATTCCTTCGTCCTTATCGAAATAGGCCTTCATAAATAATTCCTGTTGATCAGGATTTAATTTGTAAAAAGTTTCAGCAGCCGCATCAGTTAGAGCAGCGCCTATTCCTAATAGAGACTGATGTTGTTTTGTTGTATTTACAAAAATTGAAGCTTGGGTTTCTAAAGGTTGTTGAAAAGCTTCAAATAGTGTACTGCCAGATTCGGAAAGATTTAAATCCCTTCCGTGTGCAGTAGTATAAATCTTATTCGATTTAATTTCAAATACTTTTGTAGCCGTTTTTTCTTCTAACTTCTTCGAAGTTTCTTCTGCATTACTACAGCTGTTCAAAGCCATAACACCCAATGATACTAGAATTGCATTTCTAGTTAATAATAAGATAGATTTCATTTTTTTTTGGAATTTTTACCTCTCAAAGTTAATCTGAATAAATAGGAGTTATTTGTACTATTTTTTCAATGAATGATTGAAAATATTTAAATTAAAAATCGATTATTTAAAAAGGTTTTGATAGCAAAATTTGCCCCAAAAATTGTCTGTAAACATTTAGAAAGATTTAATTTAAAGGCTGGCAGCAATTTGCTGCCAACCAATAAAATACAAACCTATTATTATGAATATTTAATGTTTTTTTATTGATAAACACGTACATAATCTATTTCCATGGTAGATTCTGTGAAAGCAGGATCAATTGTTCCTCCAAAAGAACCTCCCATTGCTATGTTAAGAATAATAAATTGCGGTGCGTCGTATGGCCAAGTTGAACTGTTTTTATTTGACGGATTGTATCTGTAATGTTCAGTACCATCAACTGAAAAAATTATTTCATGTTTAGTCCAAAGGCATTCATAAACATGGAATTCATCTGAAACACCATCAACATATTGTTCTCCCTTATTAATGGTTCCTCCATAACTTGAAGGAGTATGCATAGCACTAGATACAACATTTTGATTGTTTCCTACGTGTTCCATAATGTCAATTTCGCCGCACTCCGGCCATCCAACAGTACTGAAGTTTGCGCCAAGCATCCAGATTGCAGGCCAGGTTCCACCTCCTTTTGGAAGTTTTGCTTTAACCTCTATCTTTCCGTAGGTAAATTCAAATTTATCTTGAGAAAGCATCCTAGTTGACGTATATTCCGATCCGTTATAATTTTCTTTTTTAGCCGTAATTCTAAGGGTTCCATCTTTTACTTCAACATTGTCAGTTCTACTTGTATAGTACTGACTTTCTCCGTTGCCCCAACCGCCACTTCCTATGTCGTAGCCCCAGTTTTGTGAATTTGGAGCTCCATCTGAATCAAATTCATCAGCGAAGATTAGCGTTGAATAATCAACAGGTTCAACATAGATTGTAATGCCTTGAGACGCTGAAATTGAGTTATTTGTAGAAGAATAGGCATAAACACGAATCGTGTAATTTTTCGTCCCTTCATCTTCATAGGCATATTCAATATTTCCACTTGTACTTTCAATTTCTGAACCAGTTCCAAAAACAAATCCATATTTAATGGCATTTGTTGCAGATGCAGTACAAATTACCTTTCCAGATCCATCCCCATTTGGGTTTGAAGCATCCTGTCCAACTAAAGTTACATTTAAGCTTAAGTTAGATGGGAATATTTCAACTGGTCCCGGGTCTGGTGTTGGAGTAGGCGTATCACTTCCACCGTCTGAACATGATATGAAAGCAGTTAGAAATAGCACCAATATCACTTTGTAATTGTGTGTGAAATTACAATTCATCAAAATCAAATTATTTTTATTCTTAATTAAGGTTAAATCAAAGGAAGAAGCGAACTTCTTCCTTTGATTGACCACTATTTATTCGTCGGCAATTAAAATTGCCCACCATCCTAGTCCGTCTGCTCCAACAGTTCTTAATTCCATTTCATTCTCACTTCTTGCAAGAATAGTATAGGCATGATCTCCACCTACATAGAATCCATGATAACCGATGTTAGCGAATGTCAGAGTTTCAACTCCACCAGGAGCTGATAATGACCAAGAATCATCATAATCTCCCCAAGCATAAACAGCTTCACCGTTGTTATCAGGAGTTAATCCTTGATCTCCATCTAAATCAGCAGCCATAGCATCTAATTTACCAAATGTTAAACCATTTGTGAAATGTGAAAATGATCCATCAGCTCTGAAAATAAATCTATCATCGTAACATTCCCAGTCTGCTTTATCAAAAGGATTAGCAGCCCACCAGATTGGATCTTCAGAATCAGAAGGTCCAACTCCAAAGTGTCCAGCAGCTTCAGCTTTCAATCTCCAAGTTCTTTCACCGTCACCATATAACATTTGTAATAAATCTGCTGGTGGTTCGTAAAGTGCTAAAACTTCAACCTCAATTGATTGTGTTGAGCTAACACCTGCTGTACCTAATGCCTCAACAGTAACTACATATTTGTGTGTTCCTGTTTTAGAAAAACTGTATTTAGTTGTTCCATTTGGAGCCATTTTCTCACTTCCATTATGGATGAATTTATATGTAATGGCACCAGTTGCATTGGCAGTGAAAATTACTTCACCGCTACCGTCACCGTAAGGATTAGATGCATCTTGACCAACGACTTCCGCCGTAATTTGTAAGTTTGAAGGAGTTGTAATATCTCCAAACTCATACTCCTGTTCTTCACACCCAATAAATAAAAGACTAAGTGCGAAAATTGAAGCAAATATATATTTGAAATTTTTCATTTTTTAATGTTTTTAATTACTGGAAATATCATCCACATAAATTGTATAATTCGCAGAACCATCTCCGTTAGTTCCATTATCCATAATTAATACAATATTGTAGTAATCAAGGTTAGAGTCTACTCCTGTTACCGTATACGTAAGCTCTTCCCAACCGTTTGCAACAGTAGTAGTGGCAATTAGGTCAGCAGTTGCTTTTGTATCTGGCCAAGGCGTAGCGTCTTCAAATTTCATTAACAAATTAAGTCCTGCTCTTGGAGACCAAACTTTAACTGTTATTTCCATATTTTCACTAATTAAAACTGGTAGGTCTGTAGTGATTTTTGACCCAGCCCAAGGTTGTCCAGCTCCTTTTACAACTTGTGCAACTTTTGCTGAAGGGTTTCCATTAGAATCTGGGTTATCGATAACAGAAATATCACCTCCATCGAATGAACTTAAAGAATATGGAGATTCAAAGTCCAAATATGATGCAACAGAGAAATCATCTAAGTACACTGTGAAATTCGCTGATCCGTCACCATTTGTTCCATTATCCATAATAAGAACCATGTTATAGTAATCAAGCGCAGGATCTACTCCAGTAACAGTCCAGGTTAATTCTTCCCAACCGTTTGCAACAGTAGTAGTGGCAATTAGGTCAGCAGTTGCTTTTGTATCTGGCCAAGGCGTAGCGTCTTCAAATTTCATTAACAAATTAAGTCCTGCTCTTGGAGACCAAACATTTGCAGTTACAGTCATTCCTTCTGACAAAGCGTAAGGTGCTCCTGTAGAAGAAATTACTGATCCAGCCCAAGGCTGTCCAGCTCCTTTAACTAATTGAGCAACCATTGAAGAGCTGTTTCCATTAGTATCTGGATTCGCAATTACTGAAATATCACCACCATCGAAAGAACGGAATGCATATTCATCTTCAAAATTAATTGGGAGTCCATTAGGAATTACTCCAGTTGATTCTTTCCAGAAGTAGATATTATCAATAAATACTGTTCCTTCAGCCCAAGGGCTTCCAACAAATTTAAATTGGTGAATTTGGTCAATATCTAAACCTTGATCAGTAAATTCTGATAATGGGATATCAAAGCTATTCCATTCATCTTTCACTAATTGCTTGGTAACGAATTTTTCATCTTCAGCAGGCACTCCAACCTGGAGAGGGTAGATGTCGATTGACATATCATCCGCTGTCCAGATATCGATATGAAGCATTTCCATACCAGTTACATCTTGAACGCTTCCGATTTGAATTCCTTGGTAGCTTAAGTTGATATAGTTCAACATTTCGTCACCGTTTAAATCGAATGTAGCCCAGCTACTGCCACAGCAATCTCCTTGACCCCAGTTAGGGAAGAAATCAGATCCAGGAACGTTTTCATAAACAGATGTGTAAACTGAGATTACATCCTGTGGAGCTCTGAATCCTGGTGCAGGCGCAGAGTTAATAGGTTGCACAATTGCAATTGCTTCAAACTCTTCTGTAAAATCAGTAGTTTCAATAGCTGTTCCTTTTACAACTACTGTAATAGTGTAGGTTCCTGGCTCAGCGTAAGCATAGTAAATAGTTTCTCCGATGTTTGCTGAAACTGGATCATCCATTCCTGGCTCTCCAAAGTACACATCATAAGAAATTGCAAATTCTGCATTTACAGTTACTTCTACTCCTTTTGATACAGAAGAACTGTTTACAATCATTGTTTCTTCAGTATTAATAATTGGAGCTTGGAAAGAAACATTTAAAGGAACTGTTGCTTCACCTTTTAATCCAGTAATTCCTGTTCCTACAAGTTTTATGTCGTAAGTTCCTTCAGCAAAGGTATGTGCAATGCTTTCACCTTGCTGCACAGTTTCAGGTGATGATCCATCACCGAAATCAACAGAGTAGGATACTACACCTTCTCCGTTTGGTGTTATTGTTACAACTCCTGAATTGTCCTGAGTCGGCTCAAAGGCCGCATTCAAGTTAGAAGGTGTAACTGCTGTATTTACAAAATCTATACTTCCAAAATCGTCGTCGTCACAACTCCAGATTACAGAGAAAAGTAAAACAGCACTTAATAAATATTTTATTGCTTTCATTTTAATCGTTTTTTATTAGTAACCTGGGTTTTGAGTTAAACCTGAAATATCAATCTCTTGTTGAGGAATAGGGAATAATTCATGTTTCCCAGTTACAAATCCATCAATATTAGCTGCAGCTTCACCTGTTCTTACTAAATCAAAGAATCTGTGACCTTCCATAGCTAATTCAAAATTTCTTTCAGCAAAGATTGCTGCTGTCAAATTAGATCCTGTAGAAGAGATGTCGTGAGTTGAGTCGCCGAATGCTCTTCTTCTAACTTGATTCAAGAAAGATTGTGCAGTAGCATCTGAAATACCACCTCTGTTATAAGCTTCTGCAGCCATCAAAAGCACATCAGCATATCTAATTGAGCGGTAATTTGTAAGATAGTTTAACTCAGTTTGAGCACCACTTTCTCCAGCCCTTGGAATGTACTTTAGGTTAAAGTATCCAGTGTGCTTGTATCCTTCAGCATAAGATGCTCCTGTATCGTCAGCCCAAGCTACGATATCCAAGATTGTTGCATCTTTTCTAAGGTCACCATCTTCATAAGAATCTACTAACTTCTGAGTAGGAACATTAAAACTCCAACCAGATGCAAAAGCAGGTCCACTATAGGCTCTTGGCCCGTTGTGAATAATTCCAAAGTTACCTTCTGATCCTTGAGGAACAAATCCCCAGTCGTACCAGTTAGACTCATTAGAGAACTGTACTTCAAATACAGATTCAACTCCGTTTTCACCAGTTTTCAAGAATTGACTTTGGTAATCGTTTACCAAGCTGTAGAATCCAATTACATTGTCAAAAGCGGTAGCCGCTTGTTGAAATTTTTCTTGGTATAACAAAACTTTTCCTAAAAGGGCATAGGCTGCCGATTTAGTTGCTCTACCCTTTTGAGAATTTGAATTTGGTAAAACAGCAATTGCCGCTTGTAAATCATTCTCAATTTGAGCGTATACTTCAGTCTTAGGAGCTCTTTCCAAAGTTCCAGAAGCACTAGCATCCAAACGTTTGTCAACAAATAAAGGCACATCTCCAAACATTCTAACAAGGTCGAAGTAGTACATTGCTCTTAGGAAATATACCTCTCCGTAAAGAGCTGCTTTTCCATCAAATTCTAATTTGTCTTTATTTTCTTCAAGATAGTTTGCTCTGTTAATACCTTCATAAAGGAATTTCCAGATTGAAGTTAAATTATCGTTATTTGGGTTATGTGTCATCTGATCAATTTCTTGAACACCAATAACGTCGGTAGCACTTTCACCACCACTTAAAGAGTTGTCAGATGCGATATCTCCAATTAAAGTAGTCATATACATCCATTGAAGTGGGTCATAAACACCAACTACTGCAGCTTGATAATCATCTTGTGATTGGAAATAAACGTCAGCAACAATTTCATAGTTTTCCGAAGCTTCGAAATCTACATAATCTGAGCAACTAACAGCAAGGAAACATAATACCCCTGCTAATGATATATTTTTAAATAATTTCATCGTTCTCATTTTTAAAATTTAAGGTTTAATCCAAGGGTCCAAATACGTGGTTGTGGGTAAGACCCTCTATCAATTCCCGTATCTCCAATTCCTGTTGAAATTTCAGGATCATATCCGGAGTAATCTGTGAAAACAAATGCGTTCTTCACTTGACCGAAGAAACGGATTTGTGTGAACCCTATAGACTCGTTTACTGAATCTGGAAGGGTGTATCCTAATTGAATATTCTTAATCTTTACAAAACTTCCATCTTCTATGTATCTGTCAGATGCTCTTCTGTTGTTGTTTGAGTCAACGAAAGTTACACGAGGTTCTGAATTACTAGTTCCAGGACCAGTCCAACGATCTAATGTTGAAGCGAAACGGTTTGTATAGTTTAAGTTTCTTTCATATGCGCGGTAAATGTCTTGACCTACAGAAGCATATGTAAACATAGAGAAATCGAATCCTTTTACGTCAAATCCAATATTCCAACCTAAAGTAAAGTCAGGGAATGGATCTCCAATTTCAGTTCTGTCATTGTCATCAATAGTTCCGTCACCATTTACGTCAACGTATCTAATATCTCCAGGTTGTGCACCGTTTTGAGTTGCATGTGCATCTATCTCAGCCTGACTTTGGAAAATTCCATCCGTTTTGTAAGCGTAGAAATAGAACGGAGAGAATCCTTCTTCAAATCTTGTAAGATTTGTATAAGGAATACCATAACCAGATCCCCAGATAAATTTATCTCCATTGTTAATTTCCTCTACTTTGTTTTTCGAAGTTGTAAAGTTTACATTCGTATTAAAGTTGAAGTCATCTCCAAACGTATCTCTAAATCCAATAGATAAATCTAAACCTTGAGAGCTTGTTTTACCAATGTTTGCTGCTGGATATACTGGAGTACCAATATAAAGTGATAGTGTAGGGTTAAATAATAAGTCGTCTACAGTTTTGTTAAAGTAATCTGCAGTTACGCTCAACTTGTTATCAAACATTCTAAAATCAATACCAGCATTGATTTGTACTTGGTTTTCCCATGTTACATCGTCGTTAGGAATTGATTGTAATGCAGAACCTGCGATAATCGTTCCGTCGTATGTATATTTAGGGAATGTTGATATTCTTGAGAACTGTGGGCTAATGTTATCACTACCAACAGTACCATAAGAAGCTCTAATCTTTAAGAAATCAATAGTTTCTGAACTCCAGAAATCTTCGTTAGAAGCTACCCATCCAACAGAAGCTGAAGGGAAGTAAGCAAATTTGTTATTTGCACCAAAACTAGTAGAACCATCTCTTCTAATTGTGAATGACACTAGATATTTATCAGAGTAGTCATAGTTAATTCTGGCAAAATAAGATAAGTTTCTATTCTCATACTGCCAAGATCCTGAAGTTTGAGATGCAGCATCTCCAGTAGCAGAACTAACATCTGCATATTTCCATGAGTTGAAAGGAATGTCTTCAGCATTCGCAGTTATATTTTCTCCAGAATTCTTTCCTATAGCCATACCAAATACTGTTTCGAATGTATGTACGTCATTAAGTTTAAAGTCGTAATTCGCAAACATTTCATACGTGTAGGTAAAGTAATTTGTATAACTTTCAGAAACACGGTTATGTGTTGAAGTGATTTCTCCATCTTCACCAACAGTAATAATAGGAGAAAGATCAGGGTTTGCATTTGTTGCATTGTGACCTGCCCCGTAAAATTTGAACGGTGTAAAGTTTTTACCATATACATCTGTATATGCATAACCTAAACGAGAACTTAATTTAAGTCCGTCTATAATTTCCCATTGCAATTCCATTTTACCATTAACTTTATTGGTGTTACCATAGTTATAGGTATCATCTACTTGAGCAAGAGGGTTAATAATTTCTTGAGTAATTGTTTCACTTATTCCAAAACGTCCATTCTCATCATATGGAGAAACGGTTGGGTCAAAGTTTAAGGCGTTTGATAAAACACTACCAATGTTGTTTTCAGACAATCCTCTAGACTTAATATTTGCATATTGAGTATTCATGATGAATTTCACTTTGTCTGAGAAATCTGTGTCGTAATTTGCAGTAACGTTTGTTCTGTCGAAGTACGACTTATCTCCACCACCTACAATACCTTCTTGAGACAAGTATCCAGCAGAGAAGTAGTATGATGAATTTTCACCACCACCTGAAGCTGTAAATGTATTTGTAATGATTGGCGCATCTTTTATAACTTCATTTTGCCAGTCAGTTCCGCGACCAAAACCAGAAATATCAGGGAAGATTAAACCTTCACCTGCATTAGAACTTGCTTCATTTAAAATAGCTGCGTATTCTGATGCGTTTAATACATTAATCGTTTTGATTACTTGCTGTGTTCCGTAAGATGTGTCAAAAGAGAAAGTAGGTTTCACATTTCTTCTACCTCCTTTAGTTTTAACTACGATAACTCCGTTACCTCCACTTACACCATAAATAGCAGTAAGGGCAGCATCTTTTAATACGTTCATCGACTCAATGTCAGATGGGTTTAATGCATTTAAGTCATCCAATGTTAAAGTTACCCCATCAATTACAACTAAAGGATCCGTTCCTGTGTAAGAAGGAATACCTCTAATTAAAACTGTTGGTTTTGCTCCTGGAGAACCATTTGCAATTACGTTAACCCCTGCAGCTTGCCCTTGTAAGGCATCTTCCGCACGAGTGGTTGAAAGTTTTTCAATGCTTTCAGCTTTTACCGTTGAAACGGCACCAGAAATATTACTCACTTTTTGTGTTCCGTATCCGATTACAACAACTTCATCAAGACTTTGAGTGTCTTCCGCTAAAGTTATATTTAAGAAATCGGCGTTTGAAACTACAACTCGCTGAGTAATAAAACCTAAGTAAGAAAAAACTAAAGTTTGTCCTTGCTCTACTCCAGTAATTGTAAAATTACCTTCAAAATCCGTCGATGCTCCTATTGTTGAATTTTCAACAACAATTGAAACTCCTGGTAAGGGGCCTCCAGAAGAATCGACTACATTTCCTTTTACTTCTAATGTTTGGGCTGACATTTGAAAGCCAACAAAACATAAGAGTAATGATAATAATAGTGGTCTCATAAATTGTATTTAAGTTAATTTCTACCAAATTTAGGATGTAATGGTGTTTATACATAGAAATGAACCTATACAAAAAACATACGATGTTAAAATTTTGTAAAATGGGAAGTTAAATAAACATATTTATAAGGTAATTTATTTCACAATCCCTTGAATAGTAAAGGATTTGTTAATTTTTGACCGATAAATGTTAAAATTTGAAAATAAGACCCTCCTATACAGGGTAATTTGCTAAAATTAAGACATTGTATAGGTAATGTATAGTTTTAAATTGAAGTTGTAGAGGATTACTATATTTCAAGAATGTATTCAACAAGGCTCTTTTCGTGGGATAAATCCATTTTTTTACGCAATCGATATCGTTTTATTTCTACACTTCTGCTTGAAATATGTAAAAGAGGAGCGATCTCTTTAGACGATAAGTTTAATCTCAGATAGGCACATAATTTTAAGTCACTAGGAGTCAGATTTGGGTGTAAGGATTTGATTTTCTTCAAGAAATCACTGTCAGCATCATTGAATGCTTTTTCGAACATTTTCCAATCGGACCCTTCAGAAAGGTTCTTCTCAATAATCTTTAGAACCTTTGTAATTTTTTCATTCTTTGGAGTGGATTTGAGTTCTGATTTGATTTCATTCAACAATTCATTTTTTTTCACAACACTCATTGTTGAGGTCGATAATTCACGAGTTTTGCTTTCTATTTCATTTCTGAGCTTGTCGTTGCGCAATTTCATGATTTGTTGCTCATTTTCAAGCTGAGTCATTGTAAATTCCTGTTCCTGCTTTTTTAACTGTTTTACCTTTTGATTTTTGTAATAGCGTTTATTAGAAATATGAATAATGAATAACATTATGATGAATAGGATAAAGTAAATTGCCAGAAACTCATTTGAAATAAACCATGGTCGATCTATTTTGAAAGTATATGTCGCTGTATTATTTGATAAAGCGTTCCCTTTTCTGGCTCTAACTTCAAACGTGTAGTTGCCATGACGTAAATTTTCAAATGTCACTTCAGCCTTTGTGTTCCAGTCGCTCCAGTTATTTGACAATCCTTTTAATCTGTATTGGTAATAAACTTCATCTAATACCCCAAACTCCGGCACACTAAAGAAAAAACTAAAATTATTCTGGTTTGATCTGAACAATTTTTTAGCTGTTTGAGAAATAAAATGGAATTCTTTATCAATAGCGTAGTTTTCGATTAGATCTAATGATATTTCAATAGGGCTTTTTTGGAAATTATCCTGATTAATTATCAAATAACCTCTTGTTGTTCCAAACAGCAAATGTTGTTTGTCGAAAAAGGATAAGTTTTCATAGCCCGAAATAAATAGTCTTTTGTTTGAAGGGACTGAGATTTTTTTCAAATCCAGTTCACGACTCATTTTACCTGGCGACAGTGTGAAAATATTTTTGTTTGTGAAACCCCAAAGCGTGTTATTTTCAAGTTTAACTATGAGTTTACCAGATTCGTAACTGTCGTATTGAGAGAAAATATTGTCGCTTATTGAATCATAAACAAATTTTTCATCAGCAAAGTCATATTTAAAAAATCCATGCTTCGAAAAATAATAGAGGTTATTGTCGAACAATGCAATATCTGATTTCAAACTAGTAGGAGCACTCTTGATAGTTTCAAAATTATTCACTTTTGAAAAATCGGAGCTTAAATCCAGTTTTAAAACTCCTTTATTTTCATGGTTGACAATTAATCGTGTAGGAGATATAAACTCTAGAGATTTACTCGAAATATCATAATTCGTAATTTTATTTCTAAATTTCCATGTGCCATTTACTTTTTCCAAAATGGTTAATCCTGCATATTGACCTTGAATTAATAAGTTGTCATTATTTAGAATTTTTCGAATGGTCCATGTACCCATCTCATCAGAAATTTTTTCAATTTTCGCATCATCAACAAGAAAAGTTCCATTGTTATGTCCACAAAATAATTCATTGTCCATTACTTCCAGGCACCAAACTTGCCCTTTAGTACCTTCAATAAATTCGAATACGTTGCTACTTCCTAGTTTCTTAAAAAATAAGCCTTGATTACTTCCAACGTATAAGTTTCCTTGGTGGACTGCAGATGCATAAACAGAGCCTATTTCACCAAAACTATCACTAAAAACTATAAAAGGAGCATAAAGATTTAATACACTTATACCGTTATCTTGTGCGATCCAAATATTTCTGTCTTTGTCTTGAAACACAGAAAGAACTGTGTTATTCAACAAACCGTTCCTTTGATTCATATGAAGCAAGACGTTGCCATTTTCACTAACATGATAAATTCCGTCTGAAATAGTTCCGAATATCAAACTTCCATCTTCAAGTTGAATACTACTGTAAATACTGTTTTTTGAAAGCACATTATTTGCAGGTACATCCCAAATTGAAGTGATTCCATCCTTAAAAATAAAAGCTCCGGCTTCCTGAGTTTGAATAATAAATGACTCTTCACTTCTAAAAATATTTGCAATGATATTCGACTTTATTGCTGGGCTATCGGCAACCAAAGTCTCTCGACCATTTTCAATTTTGAAAATACCTTCACCCATTTTCTGGAAGAAAATCTGGTTTTCAAAAATGAACATCTTTGGTAGTCTGGTTTCAGTCTCAATAATAGTATAGGAATCTTCAAGAATGTTGTAGATATAAATACGGCTTAACGACTGGAATAGAATATGGTTGTCAATTTCAATAATATTCCAAAAATCTTCTTCTAGAATTTTTTCCTTTATATTATCGCTTAACGAAGTGTATTCTAGCATTCCTACTTCATCTCTGGTCCAATATCCAAATTCCATATAGGCTCCAGAATAAACCTTTCCGTCAATGTATTCAACAGATCTAAGGATGGTATTGTTAGGAGAATAGTACAATTGCCAATGAGCACCATTGTACTCTAGAAGTCCATTGTTATTAGCCACATATATAACCCCATTTTCTCCCTGAGTGATGTCCCAGTTTTGAGTTTCAGCCTGATAATCTGAAGGTCTGAAATTTTGAATAGGAGGAAGTTCCTGTGCCTTAACAAGAATTGAAAGGAACAAAAAGATGTTTAGAAAAAGGAGTTTTTTTGTCACAAGGGATAAATTTGATGGAATCTAAATTAAGGCAAAAATAAGGTATAAAAAAACAGGTACCATTGATACCTGTTCATTTTATACCTATTTTATCAAATATTAGCTTTCTTCAGCCTGTATTTTTTTTGCTATGGCGTCCACTTCGTCAAGCACTCTTAGAAGGTTTCCGCTCCATAATTGGTCAATTTGAGCTTCCGTATATCCTCTGCGCACCAATTCAATGGTAACATTTAAAGTTTCAGAAGCATCATTCCATCCGTCTACTCCGCCACCACCGTCGAAATCCGATGAAATTCCTACGTGTTCCAAGCCAATTTTTTCAACCAGGTAATCAATGTGATCAACAAAATCTGCAACATTAACAGGTTCTGGCATATCGGTACTTGATTCAATTCTTGGCTTAGCAAGTTTTCTGATTTCAAAGTATTTAGCGATATAAGCATCCTGTTCGTCTTTTTCCATTTTGCGAACCTCATTCCAACTTTTCATTTCGAAGTTGTTCTCATCGGCAACAGCATTTAAAATTGCTCGAGATGCATCGCTGTACGCTTTGTCTTTTTCAGTATTTACATAGGAGCTAAAAGCAACAGTTTGAACAACTCCACCATTTTCTTTCATCCATTGCAACTGCTCATCATCTAGATTTCTACTGTGATCGCAAAGCGCTCTACAAGATGAGTGAGAAGCAATAATTGGAGCTTTAGTCAATTCAATCATATCTCTAATCGCCTCTTTTGAAGGGTGAGAAACATCAATCATCATCCCCCATTTGTTCATTTCTTTAATGACTTCCGCTCCTAATTCACTTACTCCATTGTGGAGCCATATATTATCGGCTTCACCAGTATTTGAGTCGCACAATTGACTGTGGCCATTATGCGATAACGACATATATCTCGCTCCTAAATCGTAAAATTCTTTTACTCTATTTATATCGGTTCCAACAGGATACCCATTTTCAATCCCTATCATGGCAACCTTTTTACCTCTTGAATTGATTTCTCTTGCTTGAGCTGAAGTAACAGCTAATTCAATTTCTTCTGGAGCAATTTCATTGGTTAGTTTGTGAATTGCATTGAATTTTGACATAGCATTCTCATAAGCTTTTTCATATCCTTCTTCAGTTAATTCTCCTTGTCCCGTATATACAATAAACCACGAAACATCTAATCCTCCTTTTTTCATTTTAGGAAGGTTCACTTGATTGTCTAATTCTTGAGTGTAGTTGATAGTATCTGTGAAATTTTTAACATTAATGTCGTTGTGTGTATCCAGAGTCAGAACACGATCATGAATTTCTGTTGCTTTGGCAATGAGTTCTT
Source organism: Flavobacteriaceae bacterium (assembly GCA_964227255.1). Taxonomy (GTDB): domain Bacteria; phylum Bacteroidota; class Bacteroidia; order Flavobacteriales; family Flavobacteriaceae; genus Lutibacter. Next base: position 96,836 of record CAXQVI010000043.1, on the reverse strand, counting down.
TTTCAGTTAAGGATGTGCTTTGATTCGCTTTTTTCTGTTCATTACACGAAAGCGTTAGTACTGCAATTAGCAGTAAAAGAGAGTTGATTTTCATTATTGTTGGTTTTAATGAGCTTAAAAATATAAAAATCTTTGAAATATCATTAGTATGTTTGTGGAAAGACTAGTTTATGACTATTGAGATAGAAAGAAAGTATCTTGTAAAAGGAGCATTTAAATCACTGGCAACAAGCAGTTCATTCATTGCTCAGGGGTTTTTGAATACAGATCCTGAACGCACCGTTAGAATTCGGTTAAAAGACGCTAAAGGTTTTATAACGGTTAAGGGTAAAAGTAATGAGTCTGGAACATCAAGGTTCGAATGGGAAAAAGAGATTTTTTTAAAGGATGCGGAGCGTTTGTTAGATTTATGTGAACCGACAGTTGTAAAAAAGACACGATACATTATTCCTGCAGAAAGTGACATGTTTTTTGAGGTAGATGAGTTTCACGGTGCTAATAAAGGGCTTGTATTAGCTGAGATTGAATTGCCTGATGAGGATCTTGAATTTCATAAACCTGAATGGCTTGGAGAAGAGGTTACTGGTGATATCAAATATTATAATTCTATGTTGTCGAAAAAGCCGTTCAGCAAATGGTAAATAATATTTATATTGCGAATACAAAAGATTTTATAGGAACACTATGCTCGAATTAGCACTGATTATAATTTTAGGAGTTTTTGCATTTTGGATTGCTTGGAAAACCAAGCTTCCTGCCATTCTGCCATTGATTTTAATCGGGTTATTGGTTGGTCCCTTGTCAACCTTGTACACTGCCGACGGAACCAAATGGCTGGAGCCTGTTTGGAATGGCCAGGAAGGACTTTTTCCTGGTGAGCGACTTTTCAATTTTGTGTCACTCGCCATTGCGGTGATTTTATTCGAAGGGGGATTGACACTAAAGAAAGAAGAAATTTTGAATGTAGGCCCGTCCATTGGGAAACTTATTACTTTGGGGGCGACCATTACGTTTTTAGGAGGCGGAATTGCTGCACATTACTTTTTCGATTTATCTTGGGAGATGTCATTTTTATTTTCAGCACTGATAATAGTAACGGGTCCAACAGTTATTGCGCCAATTTTGAGGAATATACCCTTGAAAAAAGATGTTTCCACAGTCTTGAAATGGGAAGGAATTCTTATTGATCCTATAGGGGCACTTGTAGCCGTTTTGGTGTACGAGTTTATTAGCATTGGGCAGGGATATGATTATACAAGAGAGGCGTTAGTTGAATTTGGGAAGATTGTTATAATAGGGCTTTCTATCGGATTCACATCGGTGTATGCTTTGTATTATTCGTTAAAATTTAAACTGGTTCCACATTATTTATTGAATGTAATAACGCTGGCTTCAGTGCTGTTTGTGTTTGTGCTGTCTGATGCATTTGCGCATGAATCAGGACTTCTTACCGTAGTTGTGATGGGAATGGTATTGGGAAACCTGCAAGTAAAAGAACTGAAAGAAATTCTCTATTTTAAGGAGTCAATTAGTATCCTTTTAATTTCCATTCTTTTCATATTATTGGCTGCGAATATTAATATGGAAGATATGATGTTGTTATACCGTTGGGAAACCGTTTATATTTTCTTAATTGTGGTATTCGTATTACGACCATTATCAGTATTTGTCAGCACACATGGATCGAATTTATCAAAACGTGAAAAATCCTTTATCAGTTGGGTAGGTCCAAGAGGAATTGTAGCAGCGGGAATTGCTTCGCTGTTTGGGTTGAAGTTAGCTGCTAAAGGGGAGCCCGGAGCTGAATACATTACGCCTCTGGTGTTTATGATAGTTTTAGGGACTGTATTACTGAATGCGACCACGGCGCGATTTATGGCGAAATTATTAGGGGTTTTCTTAACTAAAAGTGACGGTATTATAATTGTTGGAGCGTCAAAGATATCGCGTCTTATAGCTGATTATCTGCAAAAGAACGATAGACGTGTAGTGCTTATTGATAGTAATGTAGAGCATATTAATAATGCAAAAAGTATGGGTCTAGAAGCAATAGAAGGCAATGTGTATTCCGATGAATTGTTGGCTGATATTGAATTGAATGATGTTGGATTCCTGCTATCGTTAACCGGAAGTACTTCTGTAAATAATTATGTAATTGACAAGTTTAAACCAATGTTTGGGGAACAGGGAGCATATCGTTTGGTTTCTTCTGAAGAAATGAAAAGCGGAATTAATGTCAACAGTACTGAACTGTTTACTGACAGGGATGACTTTATTAATTTATCTGAAATTGTTCGGGATTTCCCAATTGTAAATGAAGTGGAAGTCGATTCAAAAGAGGCTTATAACGAAATTATGTCTAAACTGATTTCAAATGATTTTACCGTGCCTTTATTCTTGAAGGAAGGAGAAGGGGAGATTCATATTTTAGCGGCTGTTGACGATGATTATCTCGATGTTTCTGACGGTTGTAAAATTATGTACCTTGGAAAAACGATTATGTAATTAGCAGCAAAAAATATAAAAAGAAAAAGGCACCAACTTGGTGCCTCTTTTTATTATTCTACTTCGTAGGTCTCTCCCGAATAGAAGAGATCTGCCGTTTTTGTGAATTTAGAACGTTCTTTTACATCGCTCATCAATTGAGCTTCGCTTTCTTCAAGTGTTTCATCTTCAACAGCACGGATAATTCCGGTTATAAGAGGATATTGCATTCGAACAAGCATTTGATGTAAAGTAACATCAGGATCATGAGCATCGTGTACTAAAATGTCATCTTCAGTGATTCCATTTTCTCCAATAGTAACAACTTCTAATTTTAGACCATTAAGCACAAGACCTTTGTCCTTTTCTTTACCAAAAATCATTGGCTTTCCATGTTCAACAAACAGTTGTTTGTCCTCTTTAACTTTTTTATCGGTCAAATGTGTAAAACAACCATCGTTAAAAATCACACAGTTTTGCAATACTTCTACGAGCGAAGTCCCTTTGAATTTATGACATTCAGTAAAGATGTCCGACATGTCTTTAGGAGTGTTTCCACCAACGCGCGCAAAGAATCTTGCCTGTGCACCCAGAGCTAATTCCCCTGGTGTAAATGGAGGTTGTGTGTTTCCATATGGAGAAGACTTCGTTTTTTGCCCAACTAAGGATGTTGGAGAAAACTGACCTTTCGTCAAGCCATAAATCTCATTATTGAAAAGAATGATATTTAAATCTACGTTTCTTCTTAGTAAGTGAATAAAGTGGTTTCCTCCAATAGCCATTGCATCACCGTCACCAGTAATAATCCAAACACTTAAGTCTGGGTTAGCGAGTTTCACACCCGTTGCAATTCCAGGTGCTCGACCGTGGATAGAGTGCATACCATAGGTGTTCATATAATATGGAAATCTGGAAGAACATCCGATACCTGAAATAAATACCACATCTTCTTTTTTCACATTCATTTCCGGAAGTGCCTTTTGCATCGATCTTAGGATTACATAATCGTCACATCCCGGACACCAGCGTACCTCTTGGTTGCTGGCGAAATCTTTGTAAGTGTATTTTTTAGCAGTTTCCATAATTAGTCTAGTAATTCATTAAATTTTTGAATAAGTTCTGCGTTGGCAAATGGCAACCCTTGGATTTTGTTGTGTTGTTCATAGTGGAATTGCGGGAAGTGATTTCTTAATATTGAAATAAACTGTCCGTTATTCAATTCACACACAACAATTTTTTTAAATCTACTAAATACTTCTTCAGTGTTCTTTGGAAGCGGGTTGATGTAGTTAAAATGTGCTAATCCAATACTGTCAACTCCATGTTGATGCATTTCTTTAACAGCTGTTTGAAGTGAACCATAAGTTCCTCCCCAACCAACAACTAATACGTCTCCTTCATCGCAGAATTCAGGTTCGATATTTGGAATATTATCGGCAACTCTTTCAATTTTTTCTGCTCTAATTTTTGTCATGCTCTCGTGATTCTCCGGAACGTAAGATACGTCACCTGAAATACTGTCTTTTTCTAGTCCTCCAACACGGTGCTCTAAACCTGGAGTTCCCGGGATTGCCCAGTTTCGTGCCAGTTTTTCATTTCTATCATAAGGATGGAAATCTTCCTTGTCAGCTCCAATCAATGTCGGATTGATATCTGCCATTTCATCGATAGTTTTAATCTTCCAAGGAGCAGATCCATTAGCGATATAACCATCAGTTAATAAAATAACCGGAGTCATGTGTTCTAAAGTTAATCTGGCCGCCTCGTATGCATAATCGAAGCAGTTCGCAGGAGTGCTGGCTGCAATTACAATCACAGGGCTTTCTCCGTTTCTACCATACATGGCCTGCAATAAATCAGATTGTTCCGTTTTAGTTGGTAACCCCGTTGATGGTCCACCACGTTGAACATTCACAACAACAAGTGGTAATTCAATCATCATAGCCAATCCTAAAGCTTCACCTTTCAATGCCAATCCAGGTCCTGAAGTGGTTGTAATTGCCAAGCTTCCAGCGAAGGAAGCTCCAATCGCTGAAGCGATTCCAGCAATTTCATCTTCAGCCTGAAGGGCTTTCACTCCAAAATGCTTGTGTTTTACAAGTTCATGTAAAATATCTGAAGCAGGAGTAATAGGATAAGAACCTAAGAAAAGTTCCATTTCAGTCTTTTCAGCAGCAGCTAAAAATCCCCATGCCGTTGCCTGGTTTCCCATGATAATTCTGTACTTTCCGGCATCCATTTTTGCTGGAGAAACCGAATAAGCATTTGGAATTAACTCCAAAGTATTGGCAAAATTATATCCTGCACTCAATACTTTAGTGTTTGCTTCAATTAAATGAGGCTTAGATTGAAATTTCTTTTTAAAGAATTCAATAGTATGCTCAGTAGAACGGTTATACATCCAGTACACCATACCTAAAGCGAACATATTTTTACTTCGTGTTATCGACTTATTGTCGAGTCCTTCAACATCTTTCAAAGTTTCTTTTGTTAAAGATGTCATTGAAACTTCAATTACCCGATAGTTTTCTAAACTTCCGTCTTCTAATGGGTTTGAAGTATACTGTGCTTTTTCGATATTTTTCTTCGTGAAAGCATCAGTGTCAACTATAATTGTGTGACCAGGTTTCAGGGCATCTAAATTTGTTTTTAGTCCTGCCGGGTTCATTGCAACTAGTAGGTCCACATTGTCTCCTGGAGTTGTAATTTGTACACTTCCAATATGAACCTGAAATCCAGATACTCCGTACAAACTTCCTTGCGGAGCTCTAATTTCTGATGGGTAATTTGGGAAGGTAGCAATATCATTTCCGAACATCGCTGACGTGTCCGAAAATTGAGTTCCTGTCAGCTGCATTCCGTCTCCGGAATCTCCCACAAATCGGATGATAACCGCTTCTATTACCTCAGACTTTGCGCTGGTTTTTTCAACATCCATTAGTGTCATTTTATTTAGAATTATTATAAATTAAAATTAGATAAAAAATTTGGTTTGTTTAAGGGAATAAAATTAAATTATTAGTTTTTTTTGGTAAGTGATTTATATCACATTCAGTATGTTAAAAATCAGTAATTTTGCTGTAAACCAATAAATTTAACTCAAGATGGCTATAATTATTACAGATGAATGTATCAATTGTGATGCATGTATTTCAGAATGTCCAAACAATGCTATTTACGAACCAGATGCAGAATGGGCATATGCTGACGAAACGGCACTTAGTGGAACAATAACCCTACCTAATGGTTCAGAAGCAGATGCAGACGAAATGAACGAAGCAGTGTCTGATGAATTTTATTTTATAGTTACTGACAAGTGTACTGAATGTAAAGGCTTCCACGATGAGCCACAATGTGCTTCTGTTTGTCCGGTAGACTGTTGTGTACCTGATGAAGATAACGAAGAAACTGAAGAGCAATTATTAGCGAAAAAAGCTTGGTTGCACAACGAATAGTTGAAACAAGTTAGAATCAAAAGCACCTTATCGGGTGCTTTTTTTTTGTAAGTATAGTATTTCAAAAAGTTCATTCAGAAATATGCAGAAACTGAACTGAAGTTTATTGTGAATTTTATACCTGTACTTTTTTAGATATGAACAATTGTTCTTCGTAAAGATTTATAAAAGGAGTCTATCAACGCGTTGCTTTGAAATGTCGCGTATAACGATCAATTCGGATTACCAAAAAAAGGTGAATACACAAAACCAATTAAAATTGCATCTAGTCATTTAGTTTAAGAACGGCCATAAATGCTTGTTGCGGAATTTCTACATTCCCCACCTGACGCATACGTTTCTTACCTTTCTTTTGCTTTTCTAATAATTTACGCTTTCTGGAAATATCTCCCCCGTAACATTTCGCTGTTACGTCTTTACGTAAAGCTTTTACAGTTTCTCTAGAAATAATTTTTGCTCCAATGGCTGCCTGAATTGGAATGTCAAATTGTTGGCGTGGGATTAGCTGTCGCAGTTTTTCACACATCTTTTTACCAATACTATACGCATTGTCGGCGTGAATTAATGCTGAAAGTGCATCAACTGATTGTCCGTTTAGTAAAATGTCAACTCTTACCAGTTTAGATTCTTTCATTCCAATTGGGTGGTAATCGAAAGAAGCATATCCTTTTGAAACCGTTTTTAATCGGTCGTAGAAATCGAAAACAATCTCAGCAAGTGGCATATCGAAAGTCAACTCAACTCTTTCAGGAGTTAGGTACGTCTGATTGGTAATCTGCCCTCTTTTTTCAATACACAAACTCATAACCGGTCCAACAAAGTCTGCTTTGGTAATAATAGTCGCTTTAATAAACGGCTCTTCAACACGATTTAATTTCGATGGTTCTGGTAGGTCAGACGGATTGTTAACTAAAATAATTTCATCCGGATTTTTGTGCACGTATGCGTGATACGATACGTTAGGAACGGTTGTAATAACCGTCATATCAAATTCACGTTCTAGACGTTCTTGAATAATTTCCAGGTGCAACATTCCTAAGAATCCACAACGGAAACCAAAACCTAAGGCTGCAGAACTTTCAGGAATAAAAACCAAACTGGCGTCATTCAACTGTAATTTCTCCATGGAGGCACGTAATTCCTCATAATCTTCTGTGTCAACCGGATAAATTCCTGCGAATACCATTGGTTTTACATCCTCAAATCCTTCAATTATATTAGTTGTCGGATTTACAGCATCTGTAATGGTGTCCCCTACTTTAATTTCACTAGCGGCTTTTATACCTGTAATCAGATATCCTACATCCCCAGCCTTGATGCTCGGCTTTTTGACCTGATTCAATTTTAAGGTTCCAACTTCATCTGCAAAATATTCATTGCCTGTCGCCATAAATTTAATGCGCTGTCCTTTTTTAATTTCTCCATTTAAAACTCTAAAGTAGGTTTCAACTCCGCGATACGAATTGTACACTGAATCGAAAATTAGGGCTTGAAGTGGTTCGTTCACATCTCCTTTTGGAGCTGGAACTCTTTCAATAATGGCCTTTAAAATATTATCAACACCGAAACCTGTTTTTCCACTTGCGTGAATTATTTCCTCAGGTTCACAGCCTAGTAGGTCAACAATATCATCGGTGACCTCTTCTGGATTGGCACTTGGAAGATCTACCTTATTCAATACAGGAATAATTTCAAGATCGTTTTCCAAGGCAAGGTATAAATTAGAAATAGTTTGTGCCTGAATACTTTGAGCAGCATCAACAATTAATAACGCTCCTTCACAAGCAGCAATAGAACGAGAAACTTCATAAGAGAAATCTACGTGACCTGGAGTGTCAATAAGATTCAACACATATTGCTCACCTTCATACTCGTATTCCATTTGAATGGCATGGCTCTTAATGGTAATTCCACGTTCACGCTCCAAATCCATATTATCCAGCAACTGGTCTTGCTCTTCTCGAGCCGACACAGTTCCAGTATGTCCTAATAATCGATCGGCCAGCGTGCTTTTTCCGTGGTCAATATGTGCAATAATGCAAAAGTTTCGTATGTTTTTCATTCGTTCGTTTACCTAACTTCGTTCTTGCGGCAAAGATAACTAAATATTTATTCTGAAAACATAAAATCTAAGCGTCGTGATTTGGGAAAATAATGCCTGCATCTTTTCTGATTCGATCTAAGGTTTTTATCAAATCCAAACTTCGGCGGAAAGTCATTTTAGGACTTTCAAGCAGTTCATTGTCAAGGCATTCCATTACGTGCTTGGCTTCAAATTGGTAACCTAATTCCGGTCCATGGTCAAAGCTAAAGTAGTCTGTATTTTGGTTGAATTGTAAACTGATTGGATCATTTGAAAATCGGTTGTATGAGATTATACCATTTTCAAAACACAATTCAACATCATTCTTATAGGCAACGGCGAAACTTGAATATAACTGCGCCATGGCGCCATTTCTATAGTTGAAAGCGATGCTTATACTTTCTTCGGAACCCGTTGTACTAAAATCGGCCTGTGTTTTTATTCCATCAGGGACTCCAAGGAACGACAACGCTGTAAACACCGGGTAAATTCCAATATCAAGTAATGAACCCCCACCTAAATCCAGGTTGTACAATCGGTTGTTTGGATTGAATTCTCCTTTGAATGTAAAATCCGATTTTACAAGTTTAAGTTTTCCGAGGTCGTGATTTTGAATGATTTCCTGAACTTTTAAAAATTTTGGTCGGAATGCCTGCCAGAAGGCTTCCATTAAAAAGGTGTCATTACTTTTTGATGCAGCAATCATTTCCTGAACTTCTTTAGTGTTCATAGCGAATGCTTTTTCGCAAAGGACTGCTTTTTTATGATTGAGGCAAAGTAGGGTGTGTTCTTTATGAAAGCTATGAGGTGTAGCCACATAAATGATATCTATATTGTCATCTTTTACTAAATCTTCATAACTTCCATATGCTTTTTCAAAGCCTGATTTTTTTGCAAAAGATTGGGCAGTTTGAAGAGAGCGAGAACCTGCTGCATAACGATTAGCGTTTGGCAAATATGCCAGTTCCTTGCTAAACTTTTCAGCGATGTTTCCACATCCTAAAACTGCCCAATTGTATTTTTTCATTGTCTTGTTGTTAATTGTGCGAATGCAATAAGCATTATTTACAACAACTAAATAAAATGCGTTTTAATGCGGTTTATTTAATTAGTCTACCCAATCAGCTACAAATAGATTTGTATCTCTTGTTCCCCAGTTATTTCTGTTTGAAGAGAATACTATTTTTTTACCGTCAGGAGAGAACATTGGAAAGGCATCAAATACAGTGTCAAAGGTGATTTGTTCCAATCCAGTTCCATCTATATTAATCATAAATAAGTTGAAACTTCTTTTTGAAACATGGTTTGAAGAGAAGATGATTTTTTCCCCAGAAGGGTGGAAGAAAGGTGCCCAGTTAGCACTTCCTAAATCGGTAATCTTTCTCAATTCAGATCCATCCACATTACAAACATACAATTCCATGTTTGTAGGTTGCACCAGTCCGATTTCTAACAATCCTTTGTATTCTGAAATTGCTTCTTCTGTCTTTGGTCTTGATGCTCTGAAAATTAGTTTTTCTCCATCCGGCGAGAAGAATGCACCTCCATCATATCCTAATTCATGAGTCACCTGCTTCACATCTGAACCATCAATATTCATAGTGAACAATTCCAGGTCACCTGTTCTGGTTGAAGTGAAAACAATTTTATCTCCTTTTGGAGATACAGTTGGTTCCGCATCATAACCATCTTCAAAAGTCAATTGCTTGAGCTGATTTCCTTTTGTGTCAGCAACAAAAATGTCGTATCCAGGAGAAATTGGCCATACATATTTGTTCCCGTAGTCTTCCTTTTTAGGAGGAACCGGACAAGTATCTGCTGCTAAATGTGTACTTGAGTAGACAATAGTAGAGTCTCCAGGCAAGAAGTAACTGCACGTAGTTCTTCCCAGTCCTGTACTTACCAATTGTGGAATTTCAATACTGTCAAGAGGCTTTGAAGCACTCATTGTAAATATCTGATCACATTCCAATCCCCATTTTACATTATTGGATTGGAATACCAAAGACTTACTGTCATTACTCCAGTAGGCCTCAGCATTGTCACCTCCAAAAGTCAGCTGACGAATATTTTTTAAATGTTTTTCTTGTGGGTAGTGAACGGTGTTTGCGACTTTCGTTGCACCAGATTCAGAATCTGAATCATAGCCATTTTCTTTTTTCGTGTTAGTTTTACAACTAACGAGCCCTGCTAATACAAAAAGTATAAGAAGTTTTATTTTCATTTGATTTAGTTTGATTTCGAGATAAAAATACAATTTTATATGATTTTAAAAATATCCTAAAAAAATGTATTTTTGCAGCGGTTTAAAATTGAGTTAGTTTGGTAAAAATAGGCGACATAGAATTAAATGATTTTCCATTATTATTGGCCCCGATGGAAGATGTCAGTGATCCTCCATTCAGAGCATTGTGCAAAGAACAGGGTGCCGATGTAGTTTATACAGAATTTATTTCTTCGGAAGGATTGATTCGTGATGCCGCTAAAAGTATTAAAAAACTCGACATCTACGAGAAAGAACGTCCGGTAGGAATCCAAATCTTCGGTGCAAACCTGGATTCGATGCTGAAAACCGTTGAGATTGTAGAAAAATCAAAACCAGATATTATCGATATCAATTTTGGTTGCCCTGTGAAAAAAGTGGTAAGCAAAGGAGCCGGTGCCGGAATTTTGAAGGATATTGATTTAATGGTGAAATTAACAGATGCTATGGTCAAACATACTGATTTACCTGTGACTGTTAAAACACGGTTGGGTTGGGACCACGGTTCCATTAAAATTGTAGAAGTGGCGGAACGTCTTCAGGATGTTGGCTGTGCTGCTATTTCAATTCATGGTAGAACCAGAGCTCAGATGTATAAAGGTGAAGCCGATTGGAGCCCAATTGCTCAAGTAAAGAACAACCAGCGTATGCATATTCCTGTATTTGGAAATGGAGATGTGAATTCTCCTGAGCGTGCTGTTGAAATGCGCAATCAGTACGGATTGGATGGTGCTATGATTGGTAGAGCTAGTATTGGAAACCCTTGGTTCTTTAAGCAAGTAAAGCATTTTATGGAAACCGGAGAACATTTACCTGAAATCACTATCGAAGACCGTGTAGCTATGGCACGCCGTCATCTTCAGATGGAAATCGACTGGAAGGAAAGTGAAATCGTTGGTGTAATGGAAACGCGTCGTCATTATACAAATTACTTCAAGGGAATTCCTCATTTTAAAGAGTACCGTTTAAAAATGGTAACCTCAGATGCTGCATCAGATGTTTATAATGTTTTTGATGAGGTGCTTGAGAAATTTGCGTAATTTCACTGAGTGCGAATTCAATATTTAATTCTTAGCTTTTTTACTTTATTTAATTCTTGTAATGCTGCTTCTCAAAGTGAGTTAAAGGAAGTAGGTCGGTATATTTTGGAAATTGATGAACCGTCTGGTATCACAACTGATGGCTCATACCTGTACATCGTAAGTGATCAAAATGGCAAGGTTTTTAAAACAAATTTTAAAGGTGAAATTTTAGGGACTTTCGATTCAGAAAAAAAAGATCTTGAGGGTATTGCATACAATCCAATCAATGATGAATTTGCAATTATTTCAGAAGAAAAACGCAAGATTTATATTTTCGGACGGGGAGGGGTTAAAAAAAAGGATGCTAAAATTTCAGGAAAGCAGGATCGGAAGAACAGCGGACTCGAGGGTGTGACATTCAATACCTCAAATAATTCTTATTATGTTGTTAATGAGAAAAAGCCGAGACAAATTCTGCAACTGGATGATGAGTTCAAGGTAGTTTCAAAATTCAAGCTCGATTTTCTGGATGACATTTCAGGGCTTTCATATGACGAAAGACTAGACATTTTTTGGGTCGTAAGCGATGAATCCCGAAGCATTTTTAAGGTCACTACCAAAGGTGAATTGATTGCTGCATATCCTTTCAATTTAAAGCAAATGGAAGGCATTACACATTATAAGAACAAATTGTATGTTGTAAGTGACGCAGTGGAAGTCTTGGTAGTGTTTCAGAAGCCGAACTAGGCTTCAAACAGACTTTTATTAATGCGACTACTTGCAATTTTAGAGGCTAAATAACCTAAAACTAGGATCGTTACAAATACTGTTAAAACATTTTCAAGTGTAAATTCAACAGGGTAAGGTAAGTGTTGAGTAATCATAAAAAGACTGTATTTCTTTTGCAGAAATACCAGTATACTCCCAAGCGAAAGTCCAATAACTAATCCAACTAATGAAAGTAAGAATCCTTGAATGACAAAAATTCGTTTGATTTCATTTACAGTTGCCCCCATACTGTGCAGGGTTTTCAGATTGTCACGTTTGTCGAGTATCATCATGATAATTGCTCCAATTACGTTGAATAATGCAATAATCAAAATAAGTGTGAAAATAAGGTAAGATGCGAGATTCTCAGTATTCAGCATTTTATAGAATAAAGCATTTAACTGCTCTCGAGTTTCAAGTTTGAAATCGGATCCTAATTGATGATTCAAATTATCTATCACTAATGGAATGTCTTCCGGATTTTCGATTTTTAGTTCCACAGCTGAAATCTGATTTCCTGAATAATTCAATAATATCTGAGCGAATTCTAAACTGATAAACGTAAATTTCTTATCCATTTCCTCCGTAATTGAAAAGACACCAATAGGTTGGGTTTCAATTTTGTTGAAAGCGTTATTTGGATTGTTAATATAGCCTTTTCCCGGTTTTGGGACATAAATTGTAAGTCGTTCTAAAAAATTAAATACACCGACTCCAAGAGTATTTGAAATTCCATTTCCAACTACAGTTCCTATAGGTATTTCTTCCTGTAACCAAGAGCCAATATAAACTGTAGTATCCATTCGATTAACACGGGTGTAATTTGCATCAACACCTTTTAAAAAGGCGATGTGACTCTTATCGTTAAACTCAAAGAAGGCGCGTTCTTCAATAACTTTTGAATAGGAAGTGATTTTCGAATCTTCCTGAAGAATTTTCTCAATGTTTTCCGTAAATAAAAATGATTTCCCCTTTGCAGACGAGATTTTTAAATCAGGATCTGTGGTGTCTAAAAAGCTCAAACTAAAGGTTCGAAGTCCTGAAAAACCAGACAGTACGATAAACAAGGCCAACGTTCCAATCACCACACCAATTCCTGCAATGAGGGTGATAATATTAATGGTGTTGTTAGCGCTCTTCGAAAATAAATACCTTCGGGCTATGTAAAAAGGGAACTGCAATTTATCGTTTCTGACGTTTGTCTAAAATTTCTGGATTTTTAATCGGATTTTCTTTTTTGCCTTGTAAAGCATTATCAATATCTTCAATGTAGTCCAAACTGTCGTCAATATAAAATGAAAGCTCAGGCATACGTCTCAATTGATTTTTAACACGTTTTGCCATCTCATAGCGAATAGACGAAGCATTTTCCTGTACTCCTTTTAAAATAATTTCACGTTTTAACTGAGGGAAAACACTTAGGTAGACTTTAGCCATGCCCAAATCGGTTGTGACCTGAACTTTGGTAACTGAAATAATCACTCCTTTCATTCCGTCTCTGGCAGCTCCTTGTAATACTTCAGCAAGGTCTTTTTGCAAAACTCCTGCGATTTTTTTCTGTCTGTTCGTTTCCATGTGGCAAAAATAGGGTTTATATAAACACCAACATAAATTTGATGGGTTTCGATTTGTATTAAAATTAATAAAAACTGATTTTTTTTAGTCATTTCCTGCAGAGAAAAATTTAATTTGGTACTCAATTAGATTTTCGACATGGAAAAAATAGAACACATAGGAATAGCAGTGAAGAACCTTGACGAATCCAATAAACTATTTGCAGCGTTATTTGGTAAACCACATTATAAAATTGAAGCTGTGGAAAGCGAAGGCGTCAAGACTTCCTTTTTTGAAGCTGGTCCTAATAAAATTGAATTGCTCGAAGGTACAACTCCTGAAAGTCCAATTTCAAAATTCATTGAAAAGAAAGGCGAAGGCATCCATCATATCGCTTTTGCAGTAAACGATATTTATTCAGAGATTGAACGATTAAAGGGAGAGGGATTTAGAATGATTCACGAACAGCCAAAAGCAGGAGCAGATGGTAAAATCATTGCTTTTTTACATCCGAAATCTACAAATGGGGTTCTCATTGAGCTTTGTCAAGACGCTGAGTAGCTGTATGATTTCTTGTAACTAATTGTAGAATAAAATGCATTAAAACGCATTTTATTTAGTTGTTGTAGCACATTTTTTCAAACGTGCAACAACAAGCTGAAAATTCTATTTTTTTCATGGATTTTCATTTCACAACTATTTGTATATTGCACACTCTAAATGTAGCATTCAATTGAATTCCTCTTTCGAAAAATATCAAAAAAGAAGACTGCGTTCTTCTTACTTTTCTGTGATTGTAAGTATCGCTCTAGTCTTGTTTTTAGTCGGAGTTTTAGGACTCATAGTCTTGAAAACCAAAAGTATTACCAGTCACTTTAAAGAAAAGGTGGCAATTTCTATTTTCTTAAAAGACAATATTAAAAACAATGACCTTGAAATTTTTCAGGCGGAATTAAAGAAAGCCGAGTACACCAAATCGGTTAAATATGTTTCTAAAGATGAGGCTGCAAAGATCTACAGTGAAGAGGTAGGAGAAAATTTCATGGAGTTTTTGGGTGAAAATCCATTAAAAAATTCAATCGAAATTTCATTGAAATCGGATTTCGTGACTCCTGAAGAAATGGAAAAAATTGAACAGAATTTATTAATCCGCTCTATAGTCGCTGAAGTGGTATACGACAAGCCCTTAATTGAATTAATTACTAAAAATGTAAACAAATTCAGTTTCTGGATGCTGTTAATTAGTGCAGTATTTACATTAATTGCGGTCGTATTAATTAATTCATCGATTCGACTATCGGTGTATTCAAAGCGTTTTACAATCAAGACGATGCAGATGGTAGGGGCAACCAAAGGTTTTATCCGAAGACCATTTATTTGGAAATTTATAAAATTAGGAATAGCTGGCGCTTTAGTAGCAATCATTTGCGTTGTTGCATTTGCAGCTTATATCAGTCGAGTAATTCCGGAAATTGAATTGTTGACAGATCTTAATTTGTACGGTATTCTATTTGGATTTATTATTGCACTTGGAATTTTTATAACCTGGATTAGCACGTATTTTGCGACACAGCGTTTTTTAAATTTGAGAACGGACGAACTTTATTATTAAGACATGAGCAAGAAGAAAAAAGAAGAAGTAACAGGAACCTTTCTTTTTGGGAGAAAGAACTATGTATTAATGCTTATTGGATTGGCAGTAATTGGTCTTGGGTTTATCCTGATGGCTGGAGGAGGAAGTGATGATCCCCAGGTTTTTAATGAAGAGATTTACAACTTTAGAAGAATAAGATTAGCCCCAACCCTAGTGCTGCTCGGATTGGGAATAGAGATTTACGCGATTCTTGCGAAATCTAAAAAATAACTATGGAATTACTGGATGCTATTATCCTTGGAATAATTCAGGGATTGACGGAATTTTTACCGGTGTCTTCAAGCGGACATCTGGAATTGGGTAAAGCTATTTTGGGTGATGCCTCAGTACCGCAGGAAAGTTTGACGTTTACTGTTGTTTTACACTTCGCTACAGCCTTGAGTACGATGGTGGTTTTCCGTGAAGAAATCATTCAAATTGTAAAAGGATTGTTCCAGTTCAAATGGAATGAAGAACTGCAATTTTCGTTGAAAATCATTTTGTCAATGGTTCCTGCTGCATTTGTCGGAGTACTTTTTGAAGAACATTTTGAGCAGTTTTTTGGCGGACAAATATTGCTTGTAGGATTTATGCTAATCATTACTTCGTTATTGCTGTTGTTTGCTGATAGAGCGAAGCATACAGATAAAGGCGTTTCTTATTTTAGTGCAATTGTTATTGGTATTTCTCAGGCGATAGCTATACTTCCTGGAGTTTCACGTTCAGGAGCCACAATATCTTCCGCAGTTTTGTTGGGAATCGACAGAACTAAAGCTGCGAAGTTTTCTTTTTTAATGGTAGTGCCTTTGATTTTTGGAAAGATTGGGAAAGATGTTTTGTCTGGTGCAATTAGCTATGAAAGCGGAGAGTTTTTGCCACTGGCGGCAGGATTTATAGCTGCATTTGTTTCAGGGTTGTTTGCCTGTAAATGGATGATTGCTTTAGTTAAGAAAAGTAAACTTTCCTATTTTTCAATATATTGTTTCGTAGTTGGAGTAATCGCAATTGCGTTTGCATTAACAAATTAAGATGACGTTAGAAGAAATTAAAGAAGGTCAGGTATTGTTAATCGATAAACCTTTGGAATGGACTTCATTTCAAGTGGTGAATAAGATTCGTTGGCACATTCGAAAGAAATTCAATATTAAGAAAATTAAAGTCGGACATGCCGGAACATTAGACCCTTTAGCTTCAGGATTGCTCATTTTATGTACTGGGAAATTCACGAAGAAAATTGAAACCTACCAGGGTCAGGTAAAGGAATATACAGGAGAAATCACCTTGGGAGCTGCAACACCGAGCTATGATATGGAGACTGAAATTAATGAGACCTTTCCAACAGAACATATTACTTCAGAAGTAATTCATAAAACTACACAACAATTCATTGGTGAGATTGCTCAGAAACCACCAATTTTTTCAGCTTTAAAGAAAGATGGAAAGCGTCTTTATGAACTTGCCCGCGAGGGAAAAGAGACGGAAATTAAAGCTAGAAATATTCAGATACACGAGTTTGAAATCACAAAAATTGAAGGTAATAAAGTACAATTCAGAGTGGTGTGCAGTAAAGGAACTTACATCCGTTCTTTGGCATACGACTTTGGAAAAGCGTTGAATTCGGGTGGGTATTTATCAGACCTCCGCAGGACTAAAATTGGAGATTTTAGTGTTCATAATGCCATGGGACCTCTTGAATTTATTGAAAAGAAACTCTAAGTCTATTTAAAAAAACGATGCATCCAGCTTTCTGAAATTGGGATTTCCCAGTCGTATTCCAAATATTTTTTTTCTGTAATCATATTATCGAAAATGAGGGTCTTTTTTGAAACCGAACCTGCTTTGAGCATTTTTTTAAATTCGATAAGGTCTTTATACTGTACAAACTTACCTTGCTTATAACAAACATTGATTCGATCCAATAGCGTCACATCATAATTTGCTTCCAATTTTTGAATAAAAAGAGTTAATTCATCATGTTGTTTCAGCGCTAAATTTTCTTTGCTGGTATCTACTCCGATGATGATAAAGCGATCGTATTGCAGTTCAAACCCACAAGGCAATTGCGTCCATTGATCCAAAAAGGATTCAACTTCGATCAAAACCTTTGGTAATTCAGTTTCGTAGAATTTACGACTAGACGGGAAAATCCAGATTTTAGCACCATCAGGCAACTCGGAAAATGAAACACTCATTTTATTTTTTTTGTAAAGGTATGAATTATGAGCCTTAAGAAACTAAAAATAACCCCTTGAGATCCTTTTGAATGGTTTTTCCTTTGTCTTTATTATACCAAAGTTGCAGGTCTTTTTTGAAATCAGCATCTATTTTCCCGTGTGTTTCTTTGAAGTGGTTCACCATTTTGGTCGCAGTCGAAGGTCTTGGTCCCCATGTTGAATGTACTTCGTTAGCTTCATCCAAAACAATTACCTTCGGAATAGATTTACTTCCGTTAGTCAAAAACTGATTCATCAAGATGTCATTTTCATCTCTACCAACAATTTTTAAATCAAGTTTTTCCGTGTTTTCACTTATTTTATTTAAAACAGGGAGTACATGGGCCGCATCACCACACCAACCTTCTGAAATAGTAAGTAATGTGAATTTTCTTGGGAGATTAGAGACAATTTTAACAAGTTCTTCGTCCAGTTGTGTTGTCTTATCCAGTCGATTCATTCGGGTGTCGTTTAATTTACTGTAGTGTAATAAACTTTCCGATTGGGTAGCTCCAGTCGATTTGCCTTCAGCTAGTAAAGATTTGACATTTTTGCGATATGATTTATAGTCGATGGCCTGATTGAGGCTTTTCGAAATGAGTTTCTTCATGAACTAATTTTTAGAATCCATAGAATGGACGCATTTGAATTGTGAAACTTACAAGCATAAAAAACTCGGAGGAAATCCGAGTTCTAAATCTTATCATATACTGTGTTGAGACTTTCCAGCATGTCTTTAGACATCGCTTTTAAATCGAATCGGTGTTGCCATCCCCAGTCATCTCTGGCTCTTGAGTCGTCGATGCTTTTCGGCCAGCTATTGGCTATTTCCTGACGGAAATCTTCTTGATAGGAAATGGTGAATTTAGGAATTGATTTTCTAATCTCTTCAGCGATTTCTTCCGGAGTAAAACTCATAGCGGCTAAGTTGTATGAAGAACGAACTTTAATTGATTCAGCAGGGGCCTCCATAATTTGGATTGTAGCTTTGATAGCATCGTCCATGTACATCATTGGAAGTTCAGTTGCTTCATTTAAAAAACTCGTATAGGTTCCTTCTAATAGAGCTTCATGATAGATTTCAACTGCGTAGTCAGTAGTCCCTCCACCTGGTTTTGTTTTCCAGCTAATGATTCCTGGATAGCGAATACTTCGCACATCAACACCATATTTGTTGAAGTAATATTCACACCAGCGTTCCCCGGCTTGTTTGCTTATTCCATAAACGGTAGATGGTTCCATAATCGTTTCCTGAGGCGTATTTACCTTTGGAGTGCTTGGTCCAAAAACAGCAATAGAAGAAGGCCAGAATAACTTCTTTATTTTTTTTGCTTTTGCAAGGTTTAATAAATTGAAAAGAGATTCCATATTCAACTCCCAAGCTTTGGCTGGAAATTTTTCTCCAGTTGCAGAAAGCATGGCAGCCATTAAATATACCTCGTCAATTTGGTAGCGCTCAATTACACTTAAAATTGAGTCGTATTCCATAGCATTGACAATTTCAAAAGGGCCAGACTGCATCAGTTCTTCAGAGCCTTCTCGGATATCTGAAGCAATTACATGGTCACGTTCGAACATCTCTCGTAACTTCAGGGTGAGTTCGGTACCAATTTGTCCACAAGCACCAATGATTAATATATTTTTATGCATTATATAGGTGGTTCTAGTTTGTACACAAATATACAGTTTTTAGAGGCTGAAAAAATAGCAGGTGTACTATTGTGAAATTATTAAGTTTTTAGTTAAATCACTTTAATTATTACTATTTTTGGCAAAGATTAATAGAACTATGAGATATAATTTTTGGTTTATTTTATCGATTTTTTTCTTTATAATTTCTTGTGGAATGGGAGAAAGGAAAGAGAATTCATCCACCGTAAACGATAGTATTCAGAACAGTGAAGAAAAAATTCAAAGTAAAATCAATATTACACTTAGTAAAGTTTCAAGAGAAGCTATAAAGGAATGGCCTGAATTTGAAGAGGTTGATGATTTTATTCTGAATTATTACAATATTACTGTTTCAGATGCATTGAGTTTGTCGAGCGAATTGAACGATTTGGTGATGTTGATGAAAGATTCTGTTCGAGTAAAAAAATTGAATATTGCTCCAATTAACTCACGTCTGAATGTT
This sequence comes from Flavobacteriaceae bacterium, assembly GCA_964227255.1. Lineage (GTDB taxonomy): Bacteria > Bacteroidota > Bacteroidia > Flavobacteriales > Flavobacteriaceae > Lutibacter. The sequence goes on along the minus strand of CAXQVI010000043.1, from coordinate 77,227 downwards.
CTCCAAAATGAAACGTTGCGATTGAAAGATATGTCTACCATAAATTCAATTACTTCAGGTGAGGTAGAAAAAGAGGTACACAGTATTTTAGAGGTGTATGATTCATTTTTGTCAAGAATTAATACCATTTATAAAGCAGAAGAACTTCAAAAAGCTCTCGAATTTGATACCGAGACACCAGTTGAAGTTCCTTCTAATACACAAAAAAAATCTAACGTTCCTCCGAGAAGAAGAACTTCTCTTGGGACCAAAAATTGATTAGAATTCGTTTTTAATAAACGTATCCTTATCAAATACTTTTAAATCAACAATCTTATTCCTGTCGTACGTTACCTTTGTGACTTCAGTTTTGTTCCAATAGATCCATGTTCCTACTTTTACACCTCGGTCATAAGTTGCATAACATGTCATTTCTCCATTTTTGTTATAACTTTCCCATCCACCATGTAAATCACCTGCTTTATTGTAGAAACCGTGTTGCATTAGTTCTCCAGTTTCATAATAAAGGCTAACTTCAACTAAATCACCTTTTATTTCAGTTTTCTTTAATTTTTCTTCCTGAGCCTGAGCCGTAAATACAAATGCGAAAAGAAAAAATAGGGTAAATATCTGTTTCATCGTTTAATAGTTTTATTACCTCTAAGTTATTTGATTTTTGACCTGTTAAATATGATTTCGGTCAGTAAAGAGTTGAGGGCGTAAGTTTTGCAGTTTGATTTAAAAAGAACAAAAAAGTGTAGAAACTTGTAATATAATTGTCAGGTTTGAGACTAAAACGGCAAAGAATTTTAAAATCGATTGAAATATTATCAGTGGAACTCCCTCATTATGTTAAAATAGATGAATGATTCTCGATTTATTGGAGATTTGTTATAGATACTTTAAAACGAATATTTAATGAAAATGAGTTATTGAGTTCTAGTGTATTTTCTTATTTTCGATAGCTATTAACTGATTTATATGAGCAAAAATACCCTAATCCTTTATATTTTATTCTCTTTTTCATTTGCTTCGGCCCAATTCAATCAAGATGCGCCATGGATGAAAAGTGATGAAAAAATTTCGCTTCAACAAAAACAAAACGAACGATTCAATTTGACAGAAGTTTCAGAGAGATTCGAAGCGTATTGGAAGACCCGTGATCACTTAAAAAAGGGAAGTGGGTATAAGCCTTTCAAACGCTGGGAAGCTTTTTGGCAACATTTTACAGATGAACAAGGGTACTTGCCTACGGCTGGTGAATTGTGGAACGACTGGAAAGTTCACCAGGAATTTGTTTCAAAATTTGAAAACGAAGATTCTAATTGGGAGTCGGTCGGACCGTTTATGTTGGCAAATTCAAAAACTTCTACTTCGAACCTAGGAAGAATCAATGTAATATTGCCTGATCCGAATAACGATCAGATTATTTATGCAGGAGCACCTTCTGGAGGGTTATGGAAATCAGTAGACGGAGGCGCTAACTGGAGCCCTATATCAGATAACTTGCCTCAAATTGGTGTTTCTGGAATTGCAATTCACCCAGATGATTCAAATACAATTTATATTGCTACTGGAGATGATGATGCTGGTGATACATTTAGTGCTGGTGTTTTCAAATCAGCCGATGGAGGATTAACTTGGAATCAAACAGGACTGAATCCGAATAATTCACCGAATTCCATGAACGATATTTATATGGATCCAACAAACAAAAATGTGTTGTTCGTTGCTACAAATAGCGGTTTGTTCAAATCGGAAAATGCAGGTGCAAGCTGGGAGAATGTTTTATCTGGAAATATTAAGGATGTGAAGTTGAAACCTGGCGATTCGAATACGATTTATGCGGTAACTAACAACCGTTTTCATAAAAGTACAAATGGAGGAGACTTTTTTGAAACAATTAGTTCAGGATTACCTACAGTATCCAACAGATTCGTTATAGATGTAACTCCTGCAAATTCAGCGTATGTTTATTTAGTCAGTTCTGATGAGGAGAACGGGTTTCAGGGAGTTTATAAATCGGTCGATAGTGGTTCGACATTTACAAAGACGGAGAATACAGCTGATATATTTGAATCGGACCAGGCATGGTTCGACTTGGCTCTTGGAGTTTCAGATACAGACCCGGAGGAGATATATGTCGGAGTTTTGAATATATGGAGGTCAGTCAATGGAGGTGATTTCTTCACTAAACTCAATAGCTGGTTTGTGCATGATCAAGCATTTACACATGCCGATATTCACTTTTTGAGATTTTATAACAACCAACTTTATGCCGGAACCGATGGCGGATTTTATAAATCGACCGACAAAGGGTTGAGTTTTGAGGACTTAACTCAAGGGATGCAGATAGGGCAGTTTTATCGAATTTCAGTAGGTAATAAAAGCGCAAAGAGAATCGCCGGAGGTCTCCAAGATAATGGTGGGTTCGGGTTTACCAATGAAGATAACTGGAAGAGTTATCACGGTGGAGATGGAATGGACAATGCTATTGATCCGAATGATGAAAACAGATATTTCGGATTGACTCAAAATGGAGGGACGCTGAATATGTCGGACGATTCTGGAAATTCTCGCGGACAATCTTGGGAAGGCCCTGAAGATGGAGAATGGATTACGCCGATGGATATAAATTCTGAAGGAGTGGTATTTATTGGATACGCGAGCGTCTATAGTTTTTCTAATGGTGTTTTTACGAAGCTTTCCAATACCATTTCCGGAGATGATATAGACGAGCTAACTATAGACCCAAATAATGATGATGTCATTTATGTTTCAGAACGACAAGCTTTGTTTAAATCGATTGATCGTGGTCTGACATTTACGCAAATAAGTAGTTTTGAATCGAATATTAATGCCATTGAAATACATAAAACAAACAGTGAAATTGTTTATGTAACAACTGCCGGTGGTGGAACAAGAGGAGTTTTTAGGTCTTTTGATGGTGGAAATAATTTTGAAAATATAACCTTCAACCTTCCCCTGGGACAACCCTATTTTGATGTAGTGCATCAGGACCGACATTCTTTAAATCCGCTGTATGTAGGAACCAGTCTTGCGGTGTTCAGATTTGACGATGCAGATGATATCTGGGAGCCGTTTTCGAATAACCTGCCAAATGTTCCTATCCGTGATATTGAAATTTCTTTAGAGGATGCCAAATTAATGGTCGGGACATATGGAAGAGGTGTTTGGCAGACAGACATTCCTGTGGAATTACCAAATAATGAGGTGCGATTAATTGAAATCAAGTCTCCTGACAATTCAAAAATTTACAACCTGGATGGAACTGCGTTGGGCATGGATCTGGAAGTAGAAAATGGAGGGATTAATACAGTGAATCAAATTGAAGTTAGTTATACAATTGATGGTGGAGATGCTATCAACTATACATGGAACGGAAATATACCTTCAGAAGAAACAGGAATAATTCAAGTTCCAAACCTTGTTGTTGGAGAGGGTATTCATACGGTGGAAGTGACAATTCAGATTGAAAATGATGCCTACCCTGAAAATAACATGTCTTCAGCTCAATTTGTAACCAATGGCAGTGCACCGACCAATGTTGTGAATGAATTTGAATCGGGCGCAACAAGATTGCTGACGTTTAACCAAGATGATTTTGAAAGTACGGAATGGTCTATAGGAATACCTAATGGGACTTTGCTAAATGAAACCTCTTCAGGTGAAAGAGCATATACTACAAATCCAAATGGGAATCATGGAGATCTTAAAAAGAGTTATCTGATTTCGAAATTTTATGATTTATCGGAAATAGCTTTTCCTGCCTTGCAGTTTGATATGGCATTTGACCTGGAACTAAACTTTGATATTATATACGTTGAATATTCCATAGATAATGGAGCTAATTGGTCTGTTTTAGGAACAAGTGAAGATCCAAACTGGTACAATTCAAACCGAACAAATGCAACGTCAGGAAGCGCAAACGATTGTCAAAATTGCCCTGGTGCGCAATGGACCGGATTAAATACGCAAATGACAACTTATAGTAGAGATCTGTCGGAGATTGCTTCAAAAAAGAATGTATTATTCCGTTTTGTGTTTCATTCGGACCCCGCAGTTAATGAAGAAGGCGTTGTTATTGATGACTTGCTAGTAATTCAGACAGTAGCTGATGATGATGATGATGATAATGACGGAGTATTAGACGTGATTGATAATTGTCCAACAATTCCGAACCCTGATCAGGCAGATGTTGATGGTGATGGTATTGGAGATGTGTGTGATGAAGATTTTGATAACGATGGAGTTCTAAACGACGTGGATAATTGCCCTATGGTAGCAAATCCAGATCAGTTGGATACTGATGGCGACGGCATTGGAAATGCGTGTGATGACGATGATGACAACGACGGAGTATTGGATGTAGATGACAATTGTGATTTAGTTGTGAATCCTGGACAAGAAGATACCGATAATGATGGAGTAGGAGATGTTTGTTCTGATACGGATAGCGATGGTGTTAGAGATGCTGAAGATAACTGTCCTACCACACCAAACCCAGATCAATTGGATAACGATAATGACGGAATTGGTGATGTATGTGACGATGACGATGACAATGACGGTGTTTTAGATATAAACGATAACTGTCAATTTAATCCGAATCCTGATCAGGCAGACGCGAATAACGACGGACAAGGAGATGTGTGTCAGGATACTGATAATGATGGTATTTTTGACGATGTTGATAACTGTCCTGCTACTCCAAACCCAGATCAGTCCGATAATGACAATGATGGAATTGGAGATATTTGTGACACTGATGACGATAATGATGGAGTAAATGATGCTGAAGATAATTGTCCATTGATTACAAATGCAGATCAGGCGGATACTGATAACGATGGGTTAGGAGATATTTGTGATGGTGATATTGATGGAGATGATATTATTAACGGGTTAGATAATTGCCCAACTGTGGCCAACCCGGATCAGGCCGATTTTGATGGAGATGGTATTGGAGATGTTTGTGATGAAGACAATGATAACGATGGAGTTCCAAATGATTCCGACATATGTCCTGGTTCTGAACCTGGAGCAGTGGTGAATGTTGATGGATGTGTCGTATTCTCTTTACCTGCTACGAATTTCCAAATTGCTCTGAATTCAGAAACTTGTAGAGCCAGTAATAATGGTTCTATAGTCGTCTCGGCTGTGGAAGCATTGAATTATACTGCAGAATTGTCTAATGGTTCAGGTAAAGAAACCAAAGTGTTTACAAACACAGTTTCATTTACTGATCTTAGTGCGGGAGCATACGTGGTGTGCATCACTGTTGAAGGGCAACCTGATTACAAGGCGTGTTTTGATGTTGTGATTTCAGAACCAGAATCTTTATCGGTATTCTCAAAAGTAGAAAACCAAGGAACGCAAGTCGCCCTGAAGTTAGACGGAGGAGAGCAGTACATCATTAATCTGAATGGAGAAACATTTGTGACATCAGATAAAGACGTAAGGTTAAATTTAAAGCCTGGTGTAAATACTGTTGAAGTGTCCACTGGAATACTTTGTCAGGGCGTTTACAAAGATACCTTTGTTGTTGCCTTTGAAGGTGTAAAGATGTATCCTAACCCTGTTTCTAAAGGGAAGAGTTTATTCCTGACTACCGGCGGAATAGAAGATGAAAAAATAGCAGTTGAAATTTATTCAACTTTAGGAACATTGGTGTATCAAAAATCAATGACAAATACTATAGAAAAGAGGCTGACTGTTGATATTGATCACTTAGCAAAAGGTGTGTATGTCTTAAGAATGTCGTCTCAGGAGTTTAGCAAAAGTTTTAATCTAATTATTGATTAGTATGAAAATAGTGAAGTTTATAGCTTTTATTGGAATTTTAGCAATTATTGGTTGTGGAGGTGATAGTGATGATTCAGGATCTACTTCGAACGAAGAAAAAATACCTGAAAAAGCATCATTAGTTTTCCCAAATAACAATGAAGAATGTAATACCGGGATTCAAACAAGTGATACACAAAGTATTGTTAATTTTAGCTGGTCAGCAGCTACAAACGCCACGTCGTATCAACTAATTGTTGTGAATTTAGTTAGCGGTTCTCAATTGTCGCAGGTGGTGAGTACAACAAATGTAGACATGGTTATTAAAATGAATACACCATATAGATGGTCTGTGATTTCCAGATCAAGTTCTTCTGCCGTTACAGCGACCAGTGATAACTGGAAGTTTTATAATTCAGGTCCTGCCGTTACCACTTATGCACCATTTCCTGCTGAAGTTATTTCTCCAGAAATGGGTGTCAATTTGAACGCGTCAACTGTAAATCTCTCATGGCAGACGAGTGATGTAGATGGTGATTTAGAATCGTATGAAGTGTATTTTGGAACAGTAAATCCTCCAGTTGATTTAATTGGGGAGGTTACCGATATGTTTATCAATGATGTTGCCGTAACACCAAACACCTACTACTGGATGGTTAAAAGTATTGACGAAGAAGGAAATTCTTCTGATTCAGGAGTTTTTGAGTTTAAAATTTCGAATTAGAAGTTTTTGACTTGTTCGAAAACCAGGTTTGATTCATATCCTCTGGAGATTAAATATTGGGCTAGTTTATGCCTTTTCTTAAACGGGTCGCTTTCTTTTATGAGAGCGGCTTTTTTTGCAGCTATTTGTTCAAGGGTTTTCAAATAGATCTCTTCATCTATTTCCTTCATGGCCATTTTGATGTTGTAGCTTGAAATAGCTCTGAACTGCAATTCTTTTTTAATTCGTATGCGCCCCCATTTTTTAATGTTGAACTTGCCTCTTGCAAACGCTTTAGCGAAACGTTCTTCATTTAAAAAGTTATGTTCCATCAAATGCATTAGAATCACTTCCCGGGCTTCCGGAATCATCTTCATTTCACGGAGTTTGGTTTCTACCTCTTTATGACAGCGTTCGCGATAGACACAAAAGTGCTCCAAAGCTCTTGTCGCTTGGTCGACGGTGTAGGATTTTTTTGATTGCATTGGTTTCAAAAATAAAAAAAAGGTATTTCTGAACGGTTTCGAAATACCTTTTTTTATCGTAATTAAATTAAGTGTTATGTATTCTTCATTTGAAATACGTCATTTTTCATAACATGGAATAAAATCCGTTATAATGCATTTTATTCAGGCTTATGCTCTCATTTTAAATTTCATTTGAAGTTTAATTGAAGTAAAAAACAAGATTGGAACAATAATTAGGGTCAGGAATGTGGCAATAATTAATCCATAAATTACCGTCCATGCTAATGGCCCCCAGAAAACAACATTGTCACCTCCAATATATATTTTTGGGTCAAATTCACTTACCAGGCTAAAGAAATTGATATTTAATCCAATAGCTAAAGGAATCAATCCTAAAATAGTTGTAATTGCTGTTAGTAATACCGGTCTTAAACGGGCTTTACCAGCTTTTACAATGCTTTCATACGTGTCTTCAATAGCTAAAAATGTGCTAGTGTCAACATTTTTGTCGACTTTCTTTCTGTCAATTAATAACTGGGCATAATCTAGTAGTACCACACCGTTGTTTACTACAATACCAGCCAATGAGATAATTCCCATCATGGTCATCATAATAACAAATGGACTTCCGGTAATTACAATTCCTCCGAAAACTCCAATTAGACTCAATGAGATTGCAGCCATGATAATACCAGGTTTGATGACTGAGTTGAATTGAAAAATTAAGATGAAGAAAATTAGTCCAAGACCTGTAAAGAATGCTCCCATTAAAAAAGCCATTTGCTTGTTTTGTTCTTCAATCTGTCCTGTATAATCAATTTTGATATTTGCAGGCAGACCATTGTAGCTTTCCATTTCTTCTTGAATTTGAGCCACAATTGCGGCAGCGTCCGTATAACCCGGCGATAAAGCAGAGTATACTGTAACTACACGTTTTACATCTTTGTGCTTGATAGCACTGAACCCTGAAGTGTTTTTCTGAGACGCGATAGTTGAAACAGGAACTTCTTTTATTTTTCCAGAAGCCATGTCCCTAAATGTGATATTTTGATTGAAGATGGCACTTTTGTTATATCTGTTTTCTTCATTGAAGCGAACATTGATATCATAATCTTCTCCGTCTTCTTTATAAACACCAGCTTTCGCTCCAAAAATGGAGTTGCGCAATGTGCTACCAACAGTGGCGGTATTTACACCTAATTCCCCTGCTTTTTTACGATCTACAATCACTTCCATTGATGGTTTGTCCTTGTTCACATCGATTTTCAATTCATCAATTCCTGCAATGTTTTTTGAATTGATAAAATCACGCATATTTTCAGCAGTAGAGATGAGTTCATTGTAATCTGGCCCTTCTATTTCAATATTAATCGGCGCTCCTGCAGGTGGTCCATTGGCATCTTTCTCAACCGAGATTAAAATACCAGGATAAATTCCAACCAATGCTGTTTGCACTTTTTGGCGAAGCTCTTCTGAATCCATTCCGCGACGGTATTTGTATTCACGCATAGAAGCTGTAATTTTTGCTCTATGTGGCATTTCAGCAGCTGAACCTCCATCAGTATTTGGATTTCCAGCACCTTCTCCAACTTGTGAAACCGCACTTTCTACCATAAAGTTATATCCTTCATCCAAATACAAAGGATCATTTAAAACCGTATAAACACGTTGCTCAATCTGTTTTGTGATTTCATTGGTCTTTTTAATATCTGTTCCTTCCGGGTATTCGATATAGACAATAATCTGATTCGGTTTATTGTCTGGGAAGAATTCGACTTTTGTTCTTTGAGAAGCTAGAGAGGCTCCAAAAGCCATAAAGGAAATAATTAATACCAATACCGTTCCAATAACATATCCATAGGCTCTCCATCCAACCAAAGCTTTACGCAATTGAGCTTCATAAAGGTTTTCTATATAGGATAAAATATTTTTTTGGAAATAATGTGCAGCTTTTCTTAGGAATAAGCGATACAGCCATAATAGAAGAGTTGTGATTAACATGATGACTCCTAACGAACGGAATTCACCTCCAAAAATGGTGATTAACATACCAATACTGCCGAAGATAGCGGTGATTCGGTAAATCTTCTTTGCCGGCATTTCTTTGTCCTCAATCGACATAAATTCTGATACCATTACAGAGTTAAAGAATATGGCTACGAATAACGAAGAACCAAGCACCACAGATAAAGTAATCGGGAAGAATTTCATGAACTGTCCCATCACTCCAGGCCATAGCCCAAGTGGTATAAATGCAGCAACGGTTGTTGCTGTTGAAATGATGATTGGAAAAGCAATCTCACCAATACCTTTTTTCGCCGCTTGTAAACGTGTCATACCTTCTTCATCCATGAGTCGGTATACGTTTTCAACAACTACAATACCATTGTCTACTAACATTCCCAGTCCCATGATTAATCCAAATAAGATCATTGTGTTCAAGGTGTATCCTAAGCTGTTCAATAGCATCAACGACATAAACATAGACATAGGGATTGCGAATCCAACAAACAATGCATTTCTAAACCCGAGGAAGAACATTAATACTGTTACTACCAGAATTACCCCAAAAATGATGTTGTTTACAAGATCGTCAACTTGTCCGACTGTCACTGAAGACTGATCGTTGGCTATTGTTACTTTTAAATTTGTTGGGAATACATTAGCCTTTGCATCTTTTACAATTTTGTGAATAGCTTCCGCAGCCATTACCATATTTTTACCTGCACGTTTTTTTACATCCAGCATCACAACAGGATTTCCAAACTCACGAGCGTAGGTAGTTTTATCCTGTTCTCTGAACGAAATATCAGCAATATCTTTAAGGTAAATGGGGTTATTATGTTCCGATTTGACTACAAAGTTTTCAAGTTGTTTAGGACTTTCAATTTCTCCTAAAACGCGAATTGTTCTTCGTTGATCACTTACAATAAAGTTTCCGGCCGACATAGTTACGTTTCCACCTCCAATAGTTTGCAGAATATCATCGAAGTTTACTTTAGCAGCCATCATTTTGTAAATATCGACAGCTACTTCAACCTCCTTTTCCTGAGCTCCACGAATATCGACTTGCTTAATTTGTGGTAAGTTTTCGATTTCCATTTCTAAATATTCTCCAAACTCCTTTAACTTTTCAACAGGGTAATCACCCGAAATGTTGATGTTGAGAATAGGGAACTCTTCAGAAATACTCAATTCAAAAACATTAGGTTCAACCTTAGCTCCATTAAAGGTTGGCCAGTCTTCTCCAGCAGTTTCAGAATCTACTTCATCCTTTACCTTTTGTTTTGCAGCATCAATTGTAATGTTTTCATCGAATTCAACCGTAATCATCGAATAATCTTCTGATGAGGTTGAAAGAATTTCAACCACATTACTCACAGTTTCCAGCTTGTCTTCAAGTGGATCTGTAATTAATTTTTCTATGTCTTCAGCTGTATTCCCAGGAAAAACAGTGCTTATATATATTTTCGTGTCTTTTACTTCTGGAAAGTTCTCTCGCGGCATGGAATAGTATGCAGAAATTCCCAAGAAAAGAATCACAATCATCATCACATAAGCCGTATTTTTATTGTCGATGGCCCAGGACGATAATTTGAATTCTTTATTTACTTTTTTGTAGTTAGCTTCCATTAGTTTTCATCTACTTTTATAACCTTCACAGTTTGGTTGTTCTTAACGCTTCTTGCACCTTCAAGAATGATTTCATCTCCTGAATTAATTCCGGCTAAGATTTCAATATTATCACCTTGAGTCAGTCCTGTTTCTATAATTACACGCTGCGCTATACCTTCACCTGAATCATTTTTTTCTGAAACTTTATAGATGTACTGTTGTCCCTGTGCGTTTTCTGAAATGATGCTTTGTGGAATTAGAATTGCGGCTTCATTTGTGTAGTCATTAATCTGAAGTTTTGCTGTTAAGTTAGGTTTAATCACTTTGTTTTTATTACTAACGGCTACTTCAATTTTAAACGTACGGTTGGCAGGATTAATAAAATTCCCTGCCTGACGGATTTTAGTAGTAGTACTCTCACCCAAAATTGGGAAGCTCACGATAACTTCTTTTCCTTTCACTACGTTTTTAATATGACTTTCAGGAACATCTGTTTCAATGTACATATTGTTTAGGTTGATGATTCTAAATAGCTGTGATTGTCCTGGAGCAACTACACTTCCTTGATCAGTAATTACGTCGTCAATAGTCCCGCTGAACGGGGCAGTAACAATTGTTTTCGCGATTTGCTTTTGAAGTTGTACCACTGCTTTTTGTTGTGCTTCGTAAGCAGATTTAGCTTGTAAATACTGCATTTCCGAACCAATTTTTTGATTCCATAAACGTTCTTGACGTTCAAAAGTCGTTTTTGCTAATTCAGTTTGGATTTCCAATTGAGCTAATTGCTGACTCAATCCGCCGTCAGAGATTTTGGCCAAAACCTGTCCCTTTGAAACTACCTGACCTTCCTTCACTAAAACTTGTTCTAAAATTCCTGAGAATTCAGGATAAATAACAAGATTGCTTTTCGTAGTGACGTTTCCCTGCAACTCTAAATAGTGCTTGAACACTGATTGTTGAACAATAAATGAAGTCGTTAAAGGGATTTTCGTGGCTGGCTGCAATTCTGCAATTTTCGCATCCAATTGTGAAATTTGAGCAACAAGCTCTTTTTGTGTTGTTTCTAATTCCGTTTTTTTAGCTCTAATCGTTTCAAGATTTCCTGATTCAATGAGGGTCTCGATACTTTGTTTTTTTTCTGCACCTCCGCATGAAATTAATAGCAGGGCGCTAATTACTGTGATATATAGGTGTTTCATTTTTTGTAATTATCTAGTTAATTGGTGTGTTCAATGCTTTATCTAATGCTGCCTTTGTCGAAATTACATTCAACATTGATTGCAGGTATTCTTGTTGTGTGCGGTACAATTGTGATTGTGCTTCATTCAGCTCGAAGCTCGTTGAAATCCCTTCAAAGAATTTTACCTGTTGTTTTGCTTCGATACGCTCAGCCAGTTTAAGGTTTCTTTTAAAGGTTTCGTATTCCTCAACACTGTAGTTGTATTCGGTTTTTGCCCGTTCAAGTTCGAGATATAAACGCTGTTCAGTTTCATCTACATTCGTCTGAGCTTTATCTAGTTCAATTTTAGCTTGTTGTTTTCTGGAGTTTCTTCCCATACTTGAGAAAAGAGGAAGGTTTAAACTTACACCTACTAATGAGGAATCGAACCAGTCCTGTTCTTTTTTGAAGAAGTCAAATTCATTTCCAAACCCGGAGTATGCAAAGTTTACAAATCCTGAAATAGTAGGAAGGAATGTTGCTTTTTCCAACTTCAAGAGCGCGCGCTTACCTTCTTCTTGGTTTAAAGCGATTTGATAGTCTATGTGCTCTTCAACAGTAAAAGTGTCTGCCATAAGTGCGATTCCCATATACGACGTAGCCAAATCTTCCAATTTATCTTTTAAAATAAGTGGAGTATTGATTTCTGTTCCAAGAGTAAGGTTCATCATTTTATAAGCTATATCTTTGAGTTTAATCGTTCTTGAACGTAAAATTTCTAGTTGTGCCAGCGTGATTTCCAATTGTTCAACACTTTCTTCTTCAGCAAGTCCATTTTCAAAAATTTGTTTCGTTTCATTCAGTGTTTTTTGTACTGAAGCGATATTACGGTCTACAATTTTAAGCCCCTCCTCACTGAATAGAACATTTCCATAAGCATTTATCACAGCCTCTCGTACTCCCTGTTCTGTTTTTTCTTTTGCGTTGCGCGAGATTTGAAGATATGTATCCGTAAATTGTACACCTACAATATAGGAGCCGTCGAATATCAGTTGACGAAGGGTTGCAGTAGCATTCATACTTTGTTTCGTTCCAAAAGCTACCTCGATAAATTCTCCTGGTTCACCTCCAAAAAATTCAGAAGGGACAAGTGAGACCTGTTGCTGAATCCAGTTTGAATATTCAACATTAGCATCGATTTGTGGTAAACCAGTCGCAATGGTTTCCCAATTTTTCCTTTTTGCTATATCGACATCTCTACCGGCATTGATGGTAGCGTAGCTATTTTCAAGGGCAAAATCTATGGCTTCTTGTAATGATAGGTTCAGAGTCTCCTGACCTTTTGCTGTAAGTGCTACAAGAAGAATGATTAAAAATAGTGGTCTAAATTTCATTTTAATTTTTAAGTTTTTCTATTTGTTCTTCTAATTCTTTGATTCCTTTTTTTGTGGCAATTGCTCTAATATGATATTCAAGTGCCTTTTCACCTAAATCAGCCGCGGTATATTTACGGCGATCAAAAATTTCATTTTCATGAACTCCGTTGACCAGCAAATAATAGAATTTCAAAACGTTTTCTTTGTCCATTTCTGCACGGTACAAACCCTCTTCAATTCCTTTATTTAAATTGTTTAAAACACACATTTCAAAAGTGCCATACTGTTTGGTGAATAATTCACTAAAAATATTAGGATAGTATTTGCGTAATTGGAACATTGGAGAAGTTCTGGATTGCATAAGGTGGGCATTTACAGCCTGTTTAATCCTAAAGATTTCTTCAATGGCGTTGTGATTCTCTTGCATGATTTCACAAATTACTTTTGAAATTTCCTGATGGAATTCTGTTGAAGCAGCCTTAACAAGAGCTTCTTTATTCTTAAAATACTTGTAAAGAGTTTTTTTGGATATTGCTAATTTAGAAGCTATGTCATCCATGGTAACGCTTTTAAAGCCAAGCTTTAAGAAAGATTCACATGCCGATTTAGTTATAGATGATTTCATCATTATTGATTCTTAGAGGGGCAAATATACAAATGGAAACTTTAGAAACAGTAGAAGTTTCCAAAGTTTTAACAATTTATTAATAATATAATTTCCAGAACTTCGACTTGATATTATAATCTTGTATTTTTACAAAAATTTACAGCAATATGATCGCTACGTATAGAGAGGAATTTTTGAAGTATTTAGAACAGAACAAGTATACTTCTGATCCGGTGAATTTGTATGAACCCATCAATTATATTTTAGAATTAGGAGGAAAAAGAATGCGTCCTATTCTCACCTTATTGGTATGCGATTTGTTTGGTGGAGCTATTGAAAAAGCGCTGGATGCTGCTATGGCGGTAGAAGTGTTTCATAATTTTACATTGATTCATGATGATATCATGGATAGTGCTCCTTTGCGAAGAGGTAAAAAAACGGTTCATAAAAAGTGGAATTTGAATACTGGAGTTTTGTCAGGTGATGCTATGATGATTTTGGCATTTCAGTGTCTGGAGAAGTATGAAGGTGCTCAATTCAGTTCATTGGTGAGATTGTTGAATAGAACCTCTCTTGAAGTATGTGAAGGACAACAATTCGACATCGATTTTGAGATGCGGACTGATGTTACTATTGACGAGTATTTAAAAATGATTGCGCTAAAAACATCTGTTTTGGTAGCGGCAGCTATGAAAATGGGAGCTATCATTGCTAATGCTTCTAAAGAGGATGCGAATTTGATGTATGATTTTGGATTGAATTTAGGATTGGCATTTCAGCTCCAGGATGATTATTTAGACACTTATGGTGACCCTTCCACTTTTGGAAAACAAGTAGGAGGAGATATTATTGAAAATAAAAAGACATTTTTAGTTTTGAAATCTCAGGAATTAGGAACAGAAGAAGATTCACGAAGGTTAAAATTGTTACTTTCAGAAAAGTACACAGATGAAGATAAGGTTGAAAAAGTGAAAGAAATCTTCAATAATAGTGGTGCGCCTGCGGCTATTTTAGCAGAGATTGAGGCGTATACTGAAAAAGCGCTTGAAATGCTGCATGCTATGAACTTGCCTTCAGAAAAGAAGGAAGTTTTAGAGCAGTTTAGTCGTGATTTGATGAAGCGAACGGTGTAAGAAATGCAAGAACTTACCATTTTAAATACAGATATCAATAAGCAAGAAATTCTGAAGGATATTATTGTGCAATTGAATAAAGATTTAGCCTTGTCGAATGTGGGATTTGAATTTAATCTGGATTTGAGTTTTGATGATTTTTGGTTGGATTTGGTATCGGTTGTTCGAACTTTATTAAATAAACATTACGAAAAATACCTGCATTTTATTTACCGAATTGATCTTAATGAACGTGATTTACTTGTTACGGATATTACACCCTTTTCAGAGGTGGAGGAATTTGTCTCGTTTCAAATTGTTAAGCGCATTTATAAAAAAGTATACTTCAGAAAAAACTTTGGTGACAATAGTTAGTTCAATTTTAAGGACTTAAACAGGTCTGGTTAAAATATTCGAAAAAAGTAGCGAAAAGAATTGTCCGAGTTGGATATAAGTTATAATTTTGCAGTCAGTTTTCGGGACCCATAGCTCAGCTGGTTAGAGCACCTGACTCATAATCAGGGGGTCGAAGGTTCGAGCCCTTCTGGGTCCACAGAAAATAAAAAAGCCTCACAATATTATTTTGTGAGGCTTTTAGTATAAATGATGTATTATATCGTACTGTTTGTTTAATCTTCTTAGAAATAAAGGATATAAATAATATTAATTCTATATTTGTATTACCCAAAACATATAAGTAAACAATTATACCCCAATGAACATTTCTAAGAAAACATTAGTTGTTTTTATTTGCTTGGTGCTCAATGTGGAGTTGATTTTTGGTCAACCTCCTCCTCCTCCTCCAGGACTTCCAATAGATGGAGGATTGGGCTTTTTGTTACTGAGCGGGGTAATCTATGGTATATACCAAAGCCTTAAACGTCGATAGCTTTACAAATTCATCAAGCGAGTTACGTATTTCCCAATTACATCAAACTCTAAGTTAACTTCAGTTCCAATTTCAAATGTGTGGAAATTCGTAAATTCATATGTATAAGGAATAATTGCAACCGAAAATTCGTGGTCTTTAGAGTTTACTACGGTTAAACTTGTACCGTTAATGGTTACAGAGCCTTTTTCAATGGTTACATTTTTAAATGCAGGGTCGTATTTAAATGTAAAATACCAGCTTCCGTCTTCTTCTTTAATTTCTGTGCATACACCAGTCTGGTCAACATGTCCTTGAACAATATGTCCATCTAAACGTGTTCCTAAAATCATTGCCCTTTCAAGATTCACTACATCGCCAGCATTTGCGTTTTTTAGATTGGTTTTTTCTAAAGTTTCTTTGATAGCTGTAACAGTATAGTCGTTTCCGTCTATTGCTACAACTGTGAGACAAATTCCATTATGTGCAACACTTTGATCTATTTTTAATTCAGAAGTGAATGGACAATTAATGGTAATGTGAAAATTATCACCTTCTTTTTCGATGTTCTTAATCTTCCCTAGACTTTCTATTATTCCAGTAAACATAAAATTTACGATTTAATTGATTATTTTTGACCCTTCGAAATTAAGAATTATAACCCGTAATATGGAAAAATCTCAAAAAATTAAATTAGGAATTTCGGTTGGTGATATCAACGGAATCGGAATCGAAATTATTCTAAAATCTTTTGGAGATAAACGCATGCTGGATTTTTGCACCCCAGTAATATTTGCTTCATCTAAACTGATATCAAACTACAAGAAGGCTACTGATATTTCTGTGCCATTTAATGGTGTAAAGGAAATTTCAAAAGTATTGGATGGAAAGATAAATGTCGTACAATGCTGGGATGATACTGCAAATTTGGATATAGGTCGCGCTACAGAAGATGGAGGGAAGTTCGCCCTTAAATCACTGGTGGCTGCAACACAAGCTTTAAACGAAGGGAAAGTTGACGTCTTAGTTACAGCGCCAATTAATAAAGACAATATTCAATCAGAAGAGTTCACATTTCCGGGGCATACTGAATATTTGGAATCAAAAATTAAAGGAAGAAGTCTTATGATTTTGATGAAGGATTCATTGAGAATTGGTCTCATTACAGGCCATATTCCAATTTCAAAAATTACTGAAAGCATCAATCCTGAAATTATTAAAGAAAAAGTGGATATTATGTACCATTCTTTGAAGCAGGACTTCGCAATAGATAAACCGAAGATAGCCGTTCTTGGACTGAACCCACATTGCGGAGATCACGGAGTGATAGGTAAGGAAGATGACGAGATTATTGTTCCTACTTTGAAAGCTATTCAAGAAGAAGGGAAATTCGTGTTTGGGCCATATGCAGCAGACAGTTTTTTCGGCTCAGGTAATTATAAGAATTTTGATGGGATTTTAGCTATGTATCACGACCAGGGATTAGCACCTTTCAAAACACTGGCTTTTGGCGGAGGTGTTAATTTTACAGCCGGATTGGAAAGAGTGAGAACTTCTCCGGACCATGGAACTGCGTATGAACTTGTCGGTAAGAACGAAGCAAATATCAATTCCTTTAAAGAGGCAGTGTTCTCGGCTATTAAAGTGTTTAAATCCAGAGCAGAATATAAAAACTTGACCAAAAATGTTTTAAAAACAAAAGGGAATTAGAAAATTATTAATTTTAAACTTCTAATTTACTTTTTATAAACATAAATTTGTATATTTGCACGCTCAAATTGAAGACTCTCATGAATGATTTAAAAGATTATGATATTTCTTTTGTCGGGTTGAAAGATGGAAGTCATCAATTTGAATACGTAATTGATAATGCGTTCTTTGAATTTTTCGAATACGAAGATTTTAACAGTTCTAAGGTAAATGTGCAACTGGATTTTCTGAAAAAACCAACAATGTTTGAATTGTTGTTTAATGTTTCAGGAGAAGTTGAAGTTGCTTGTGATGTTACAAATGAATTGTTTTTTCAATCAGTGGAAAATCAATTAAATTTGATTGTGAAATTTGGTGATGAATTCAACAATGAAAATGAAGAATTGTTAGTCATTCCTCACGGTGAATTTAAATTGAATGTAGCGCAGTTTATATACGAAGCAATTGTATTAGCTGTTCCTATTAAAAAAGTGCATCCTGGAGTTGAAGACGGAACATTAGAATCGGAAGTATTAGAAAGACTAAAGGAGTACGAATTATCAGATGGAGTAGAAGAAATAAAGAACGTTGAGGAAGTTGAAATTGATCCTCGATGGGATAAATTAAAGAATATACTAAAAGAAAAAAATAAGAGTAATGGCACATCCTAAAAGAAAAATTTCGAAGACTAGAAGAGATAAGAGAAGAACTCACTATAAAGCAGTTGCTCCTCAAGTAGCCGTTGACCCAACAACAGGAGAAGCTCACTTATACCATAGAGCACACTGGCACGAAGGAAAATTGTATTATAGAGGTCAAGTAGTAATCGATTCTACTGAAGAAGCTCAAGCCTAATTATACATAGGTTTAAAATAATTGAAAACTCTCATATTTTGAGGGTTTTTTTATTTATAGATAATTAACTATTGGAAAAATGATGAATTTCATTATGATTCAACGAGAAATTCATTACTTTTAACCACTTTTTACACTTAATTTAGAGTAAGAAAAATATGACAAAGTTAACCGCAGCGATCACAGCCGTTGGAAAGTATTTACCAGAGGATGTTTTGACCAATGATATGCTATCTAAAATGGTTGAAACTAATGATGAATGGATTACTACGAGAAAAGGAATCAAGGAGCGAAGAATTTTAAAAGAAGATGGTAAAGGAACTTCTTACATGGCTATAAAAGCAGCCAAAGATTTAATTCAAAAGAAAAATTTAGATCCTAAGGAAATAGAATTGGTAATAGTCGCAACCGCTACTCCTGATATGCAGGCAGCAGCAACTGCAGCTTTTGTTGCTTCTGAAATTGGAGCAACCAATGCCTTTGGATATGACCTTGAAGCAGCGTGCTCGAGTTTTTTATTTGGAATGTCAACCGCAGCAAAATACATTGAATCTGGTCGTTATAATAAAGTATTGTTGATTGGAGCTGATAAAAACTCATCAATGATTGATTATACAGATAGAGCAACTTGTATTATTTTTGGAGATGGTGCTGGAGCCGTGTTATTTGAGCCAAACGAAGAAGGATTTGGATTACAAGATGAATATTTACGTTCCGATGGAATGGGAAGAGAGTTTTTGCGTGTAAAGGCAGGAGGATCTTGTTACCCAATTAATCAAGAGCGACTAGATAACAAAGAAAATTATGTTTTCCAGGATGGGAAAACTGTATTTAAAAATGCAGTTTTCAACATGGCGGATGTTTCTGAAAAAATGTTGGAGAGAAACAGCTTGACTAAAGAGGATATTTCTTGGTTAGCAGCACACCAGGCAAACAAAAGAATTATTGAAGCCACTGCTAATAGAGTTGGACTTGAGAGTCAAAAGGTGATGATGAATATCCATAAATACGGAAATACTACTTCAGCTACCCTGCCATTACTGTTGGCAGATTATGAAACGCAACTTAAAAAAGGAGATAACATTATTTTTGCAGCCTTTGGAGGTGGATTCACATGGGGATCGATCTTCTTCAAATGGGCTTATAACTCATAAATTTAAAAACAACTAAAACACAATAATCATGGATTTAAAAGATATCCAAAACCTAATTAAATTTGTATCAAAATCAGGTGCAAGTGAAGTGAAGTTAGAAATGGAAGATGTGAAGATTACCATAAAAACAGGTGCTGAAAAAACTGAAACGACTATTGTTCAGCAAGCGCCGATGGGAGTGTCACAAATGCCAATTGCTATGCCAGCTGCTCCAGTAGAAGCGGCACCGGCGGCTGAAGCTGTTACCAAACCAGCTGAAGACACATCTAATTATGTTGAGGTTAAATCACCAATTATTGGGACCTTCTATCGAAAACCAGCTCCGGACAAACCAATGTTTGTTGAAGTAGGAGATACTGTTGCTGCTGATTCAGTAGTATGTATTATTGAAGCGATGAAATTATTTAACGAAATCGAATCAGAAGTTTCTGGTAAAATTGTTAAAATTCTTGTAGAAGATGGTACTCCAGTAGAATTTGGTCAGCCATTATTCTTGGTAGACCCTTCATAAGGTAATTCATTACCATTTTTATTAACGAACGACAATTATTATGTTTAAAAAAGTATTAATTGCCAATAGAGGGGAAATAGCTTTACGTATTATTCGAACATGTCGAGAAATCGGTGTTAAAACGGTAGCTATTTATTCTACGGCAGATGCTGAAAGTTTGCACGTCCGCTTTGCAGATGAAGCTGTATGTATAGGCCCTCCGCCAAGTGCTGAGTCATATCTTAATATGCAAGCAGTATTGGCTGCGGCTGAGATTACAAATGCCGATGCTATCCATCCCGGATATGGATTTTTAGCCGAAAATGCCAAGTTTTCTAAACTTTGCGAAGAGCATGGAATTAAATTCATCGGAGCTACTTCAGAAATGATTAGCAAAATGGGTGATAAAGCAACCGCTCGAGATACAATGAAAGCAGCAGGAGTTCCTACCATTCCAGGATCTGACGGACTGTTAGATACTTTCGAAGAAGCTGAAAAGTTAGCAGATGAAATGTCTTATCCAGTAATGTTGAAAGCAACCGCTGGAGGTGGAGGTAAAGGAATGAGAGCTGTTTGGGAAAAAGATAAATTAAGGGATGCATGGGATTCTGCGCGTCAAGAAGCAAAAGCTGCTTTTGGAAACGACGGAATGTATATGGAGAAATTAATTGAAGAACCTAGACATATAGAAATTCAGGTTGTTGGAGATTCATTTGGAAAGGCCTGTCATCTTTCAGAAAGAGATTGTTCTATTCAACGTCGTCACCAAAAATTAACTGAAGAAGCACCTTCACCATTTATGACTCCAGAATTGCGTAAAGCAATGGGAGATGCTGCAGTAAAAGCAGCGGAATACATTAAGTATGAAGGGGCAGGAACAGTGGAATTCTTAGTTGATAAACACCGTAATTTCTACTTTATGGAAATGAATACAAGAATTCAAGTTGAGCACCCAATTACGGAACAGGTAATTGATTACGATTTAATCTATGAGCAAATCAAAGTCGCTGCCGGTGTTCCAATAACGGGGAAAAACTATGAGCCTAAATTGCATTCAATCGAATGTAGAATTAATGCGGAAGATCCTTTCAATGACTTCCGACCGTCTCCTGGTAAGATCACAACATTGCATACGCCAGGTGGTCATGGAGTTCGAATTGATACACATGTTTATGCGGGATATTCTATTCCTCCGAATTATGACTCTATGATTGCTAAATTGATTACAACTTCTCAAACCAGAGAAGAAGCAATTAACAAGATGAAACGTGCTTTGGATGAATTCATAATCGAAGGAATAAAAACTACAATTCCATTCCACAGACAATTAATGGATCACCCAGATTATATTTCTGGAAACTATACAACAAAATTCATGGAGGATTTTGAAATTCAACCAGAAGAATAAGTTGAAATATTATATTGAACTAGGGGGTATGAGAAATCATATCCCCTATTTTATTTATATTTACTTATAAATTATAAGTAATGAAAGAAAAGGAGTTACATATTGATGGAATTGATAAGAAAATTCTGAAGCACTTGATGGATGATGCGCGTACTCCAATTCTCAGTATTTCCCGAGATATTGGAATTTCAGGAGCAGCCATTCACCAAAGACTTCGGAAACTTGAAAATTCAGGGCTTATTGCAGGTTCAAAATTTATTATAAATCCGAAGGTTTTAGGGTACAAAACTCTGGCATTTGTTGGAATTTTTCTTGATTCTGCAAGTAAATATACCGCAGCAGTCAGAAGACTAAAAGAAATTCCAGAAGTTATTGAAAGTCATTACACAACTGGGAATTATGCGATTTTCATTAAGATTTTGTGTAAAGATAACGAGCACTTAATGAAATTGTTAAATAAAGAAATTCAATCGATTAAGGGAGTGGCCCGAACTGAAACCTTTATTTCTCTTGATCAGCAAATAGATCGACAAATCAAATTATAAAAAAAGCCGCTTATTGCGGCTTTTATTTTTAATCTCTTGATCCTAGAATTTGTAATCCCCAATACAGCAGCATAGCTAATGAACCCAACGCGGCAACGAGATAGGTGCGTGCAGCCCATTTCAATGCATCTTTGGCTCCGTCTTGCTCAGTTTCAATTAGCATCCGTTCATTTTTTAACCAGGCTAAAGCTCTGTTACTAGCATCATATTCAACAGGTAGTGTAACAAAACTGAATGTAGTAGACAATGCCATAAAGAATAATCCAATCAATGCGACTGCAGTTCCGGTTGAAACAGACACAGCAGCATATAAAATTAGTCCACCAATGACAAGCCATTGTGACATGCCTGAAGTAACACTTACTATAGGTACAAGAGCAGACCTCATTGTTAACCACTGGTATGCCTGAGCATGTTGAACTGCATGTCCAACCTCATGTGCAGCCACTGCAGCGGCAGCAGCATTTCTTTGATGGTAAACAGATTCACTAAGATTTACTGTTTTGTTTTTTGGGTTGTAATGATCAGTTAAATGCCCTTTTGTAGAGATGACTTCAACATCATATATGCCATTGTCGCGAAGCATTTGTTCCGCGATTTCCTTTCCACTCAACCCGTTTCTTAGATGAACTTTTGAATAGTATTTAAATTTTGATTTTAGTTTATTGCTAACAAGAGAGCTAATCAAAGCGATTACTCCAATTATTATATAAAATCCCATATGTGTTATTTAATGTTTAAATAATTAATTTGATAAATTTACAACATAAATTATTCCAAAATATTTATTCCGACAAAATGGCAAAAATTCCAACTATTTTACTCGCTTATACAGGAGGTACCATTGGAATGGTTAAAGATTATAAATCAGGAGCCTTAAAGAATTTCAATTTCGATAAACTTTTAAAGCATATTCCTGAAATTAACCATTTAAATTGTAATATAGAAACAGTTTCTTTTGAAGAACCCATCGATTCATCAAATATGAATCCTAAAGATTGGGTAGCAATTGCTGAGATTGTTGAAGAACATTATGAGAAGTATGATGGATTTGTCATTTTACATGGCTCTGATACTATGGCTTACACCGCATCAGCTTTGAGTTTTATGTTCCAAAATTTATCAAAACCTGTAATTTTAACTGGTTCACAATTACCAATTGGAGATTTGAGAACAGATGCAAAAGAAAATTTGATCACCTCAATAGAAATTGCTTCTTCTCAGGAAATGGGTAAACCAATTGTTCAAGAGGTGTGTTTGTATTTTGAATACAAATTATATCGAGGGAATAGAACCACAAAAGTGAATTCTGAACAATTTGAAGCATTTGTTTCTCCAAATTTTCCCGCTTTAGGTGAAAGTGGGGTGCATTTAAAATTTTCAAAAGTACATTTACACAAACAAGATATGTCTGAGAAGTTATTCATATCGAAATCATTAGGAGGTGAGATAGGGGTGCTTAAATTATTCCCTGGTATTTCCAGAGGGTTTGTTGAAAATATAATGTCTTTTAGCGCGCTAAATGGCATAATTATTGAGACTTTTGGTTCGGGGAATGCTCCCACGGAAGAGTGGTTTTTGAATTCATTGAAAAGAGCCATAGATAGGGGAGTACACGTTGTAAATGTGACTCAATGCATTGGAGGAAGTGTAATCATGGGACAATACGATACAAGTAGAGAAATGGAATCCATGGGAGTTATAAGTGGCCATGATATTACAACGGAATCAGCACTGGCGAAAATGATGTATTTAATTGGCGAAAATATCCCGAAAGAGGAATTCAAAACGACGTTTGAAACAAGTTTAAGAGGTGAAATCACGATTGATGACTAAAAGGGCAGGAATGTAAAAAGGACTAATTCCTATTTTTTTATTAGAAAATCCTTGAAAACTTTAAAAATGTTGCTAGAAATAAAAAATAAACTTTGGTTTGGTAAATTATGTTTAAAGTGTGTCTAAAATTTTTAGATTTCAACTATTTTTTGTTACTTGCCAATCGCAAAAGTTGAAAGGCTTTTGATAGTTTTTGCAATCGACATTCAATCAATTGCCAGACAAAGTTTTAAATGTAAAATTATATTTTAACCCGTAAAAAATTAATAAATTAACTATTACACGATGAAAAGAGTATTTACTATCCTAGCAATTACAGGATTATTGTTATTTGGAGCAGCACCTAAGGCGATTGCACAAGATGCAGCTAACACTGAGCAAGTTGCAGACGATACAGCAACTGAAGAAAAAACTTTCCACCAAGAGTTGAAGCAACGTTTTATTGAAGGTGGACCTTTCTTTATGGGAATTGTATTAGTTGCCTTGATTTTAGGTTTGGCTATTGCAATCGAAAGAATTATCTACTTGAACATGGCGACTACAAATACTAAAAAATTAGTAAATAAGGTAGACGAGGCGTTAGCATCAGGCGGAGCTGAAGCAGCAAAGGAAATTTGTAGAAATACTAAAGGACCTGTTGCATCTATTTTCTACCAAGGTTTAGACAGAATGGATGAAGGTATCGAGTCTGCAGAAAAAGCAGTTGTTGGATACGGTGGTGTACAAATGGGACTATTAGAGAAGAACATTTCTTGGTTATCTTTATTTATTGCCTTAGCACCGATGTTAGGATTCATGGGAACTGTAATTGGTATGATTGACGCCTTTGACTCGATTCAAGCGGCTGGAGATATTTCACCAACAGTAGTAGCAGGAGGTATTAAAGTAGCATTATTAACAACGGTATTTGGTCTTATTGTTGCGATTATTCTTCAAATTTTTTACAACTATATTATTTCTAAAGTTGATAGTATCGTAAACAATATGGAAGATGCTTCAATTTCTCTTATTGACTTATTAGTTAAATACAAAAACAAATAAGCAGCGCAATTATGAGTAGTAAATTTTCAAAAATATTATCGATAGTTGCAGGACTCATCGGATTAATAGGTTTCTATTTTTTCGTTAGAGTGATGCAAGCTGGAGATGAGGCAATCGAGACCGATGCAGCAGTACAAAATGCTATTGTGTCTCCGTTCGTAAGTTTCGCAATTTTTGTGTTAGTGGCTACAGCTATTATTGCAGTGTTATTCTCACTAGGAAACTTATTTAAGAACCCAGATGTATTAAAGAGATCTTTGATTTCGGTAGCATTAATGGGTGTTGTATTAGCTATTTCTTATTCTTTTGCTGACGGTGGAGAAGTTTATGACAGCGTTGGAAAAGTATTAAAGGATGGAGAAGCAGGTGCAGTATCTAGATGGGTAAGTACAGGAATTAATTTTAGTGCAATTCTATTAGGAGTTGGGTTAGTTTTCTTCTTAGTTGACTTCGTAAGATCATTAATATCTAAATAGAAACGTATGGCAAGAAGAGATAACGCGGAAATTAATGCAGGGTCAATGGCAGACATCGCGTTCTTGCTTTTGATATTCTTCTTAGTAACTACAACTATGGATGTGGATTCAGGTATTGCTCGTAAATTACCTGAGAAATCTGAAGATACACCAGAGGTTATTATTAAGCAGAAGAACGTTTTAGATTTAGTTGTTAACCGAAATAACCAAATTTTGGTTGAAGGCGACAGAAACGTTGAAGTTAGTGAAGTAAGACAAATTGCGATGGATTTCATCGATAATGGAGGTGGGCTTTCGGCTCCAGGTCCAAATGGTGAAGAACCAGCGGCATGTGATTACTGTCAAGGTGCAAAAGATCCTGAAAGTTCAGATCACCCTTCTAAAGCAATTATTTCATTACAAAGTGATAGAGGTACAAGCTACGGAATGTATGTTTCTATTCAGAATGAAATTGAGGCTGCCTACAACGATTTACGTAGTAGAAGATCTGAGCAATTATGGGGAATTACATACAAGCAGTTGTTGAAAGATTATAAGGATAATCCATCAGATAACTTGAAGGACAGAATCGATAGATTAAAGAAGGAGTATCCTCAAATTATATCAGAACCAGAACCAATTAAATAATATCAGAAATGAGTAAATTTAAAAAGAAGAAAAAAGGCTTACCAGCTATTTCTACGGCTTCGTTACCTGATATTGTATTTATGTTACTTTTCTTTTTCATGGTATCGACTACTATGAGAGAAACAGACTTATTAATCAAAAAACCTTCTCTACCACAGGCGAGTGAGGTGAAGAAATTAGAGATGAAAAGTTTGGTAAGTACAATTTATGTTGGTAAATCTAAGAATACTGCTATTGCAGGAGATAAGATTCAGGTAAATGACAAGATTATTAATGCAAATGAAGTTCCTTCATTTATCTTTGCTGAAAGAGCACTTCGTAAAGAGGAAGAGGTTAAATATATGACTACTTCTATCAAAGCGGATAAAGAAGCAAATGTTGGTACAATTCTAGACATTAAAGAACAATTAAGAGATATTAATGCTTTGAAAGTTAGTTTCTCTACCACTACAGGTAAAGATTTAAGTTCAAATTATTAAGGAATTCTTAAGTTAAATATAAAAGAGGCAATTGATTGAGTTCAATTGCCTCTTTTACTTTTTAAAGGTATATTTGTTTATGCGACTGACCTTAATTACCCTAGCGCTACTTTTTATTTCCTGCTGTTATTCTCAGGAAATAGAATCGGATTCTATTTCCATCTCAATAGATGAAAAATATTTGGAAGATCAGATTTATGTGGCATTTACTTATAATGTTTTAGGAAATAAACCTTCTGGAATAAACCAAAATGGACTTTCAGGTGGATTTGGGCTTGGATTTATAAAGGATTTACCATTTAATAAAGAACGAAATTTCGGTGTTGGTATAGGAGTAGGATATAGCTTAAACATCTATATTCAGAATTTAAAAATTACTAAAACAAATGGTGTAGTGAATTTTGAAAAGGCTCAGAATTATTTTGTAAATAAAATCACCAAACAATCAATTGATGTTCCTTTTGAAATACGTTGGCGGACTTCAGACCCTGTAACCTATAAGTTTTGGAGGGTATATGCGGGTATGACTTTTTCATATGTTTTTGACCTTTCAACAAAGTTTAGAGACGAAAATGGCACTCTTAGAACAACGAATATTGATGAAGTTGAACAGTTTCAATACGGAATTAAGTTCGCTGCAGGACGTGGCACCTGGAATTTGTATGTCTACTATGCGCTTTCAAACATGTTCAGTAATGCGACCTACAATCAGGAACCTGTCGATATGTATGATGTAAATATTGGACTCAAATTCTACATTATGTAGATGAAGTAAACTGCAAATTGAGTTAACAGACCTAAAATTCCTCCCCAGAAAACTTCTTTTATCGAATGAGCTCCTAGTTTTAGTCTGGATGTACCTATGAATCCTGCTAAAATCAACAATACAATGAGTAACAGTAGAACATTTTGATTGTAGTATAAACTGAAATAAATAAGAAAACCAATCAATCCCGCGATTGCCGAAGTATGCAGACTAATTTTAAATTTAAAGTATAACAATCCATAGGCAATTAATAGACCTACAGCATAGCCATAAAAAAGTAAAGAAAGAATATCGACTGCACCAGATTTATTTAACCAGTTTGCAATGATGTAAGCGATTGAAATGAAAAGTAAAATTGGAAATTTTCGTTCCTCAATAGAGTCTATGTGATAATTTGAAATCATATTAAACGATTTCATTAACGCCATTAAAACAATTGGAAAAATGTATGTTCCGACAAATATTACAATTAAAAACAAATATTCCTGTTGTTTTAAAATAAAACTTGGAACTAATAAAAAGTATAAAAACGCTCCAATAATTGGAAAGGTTATAGGGTGAAAAATGTAAGAAATGAATTTGGCTAATTTCATTGACAAGTTTGGAAGTTAGGGCGTGTAATTTATAGTTTTTTCCTTAGCCTCGCAACAGGCAAATCTAACTGTTCTCTGTATTTTGCCACAGTCCTTCTAGCAATTGGATATCCTCTTTCTTTTAGGATTCCTGCAAGCTTTTCATCAGTAAGTGGTTTACGCTTGTTTTCTTCGTTAATTACGGTTTCCAGTATAGTTTTAATTTCTCGTGTAGAAACATCCTCTCCCTGGTCGTTTTTCATAGACTCAGAGAAGAAATCTTTAATTAATTTAGTTCCGTAAGGTGTAGAAACATATTTGCTATTAGCTACTCGAGACACCGTGGAAACATCCATTTGTATAATATCTGCGATATCTTTTAAAATCATAGGTTTTAGCTTGCGCTCGTCTCCAGTTAAAAAAAACGCATTCTGATAATCCATAATGGCTTGCATATTCAGCATTAAAGTCTGTTGACGCTGTTTTACGGCATCGATAAACCATTTTGCAGAATCAAGTTTCTGTTTGATAAATTGTACGGCATCCTTTTGAGATTTAGACTTGTCTTTTGATTCCTTATAACCTTGAAGCATGTTATTGTAATCAGGTGAAATATGTAACTCTGGAGCATTTCTGGAATTCAATTCAAGCTCTAATTCACCATCCACGATTTTGATAGAAAAATCAGGTACAATTTGTTC
Source organism: Flavobacteriaceae bacterium (assembly GCA_964227255.1). GTDB lineage: Bacteria > Bacteroidota > Bacteroidia > Flavobacteriales > Flavobacteriaceae > Lutibacter. The sequence goes on along the minus strand of CAXQVI010000043.1, from coordinate 48,897 downwards.
AGCAACTTTATCATTGCTAACATAAGAACCTCCTGGTTTTGGATTCAGATGTTCAATTTCATAAATGGCATCTTTCAATTGTTCTTCTGTCACATGAAATTTCAGCATTATTTTTTTGTAATGCTTCTTAACAAATTGATCAAATGATACATCTAATATTTGAATAGCTAATGTTCTACTTGGTTTCTCTGGTTTGCGAACCAATTGTATAATCAAACACTCCTTTAAATCTCTGGCACCAACTCCTGCAGGGTCCAACTGCTGAACTAGTTTTAAGAGTCGTTCAAGCTCCTCTTCAGTTGTATAAATATTTTGAGTAAATGCTAAATCGTCTAGTACATCAATTAAGTCCCTTCTCAAATAACCACTTTCATCAATACTTCCAATCAAAAAATCAGTAATTGCCTCCTCTTCTTTATCAAAACGATAGGTGTGCATTTGGTTTTTTAGATACTGGGTAAAAGATGTACCGGAAGCATAAGGGATTTGACGTTCCTCATCATCTATTGAACTATTCGATGCTTGCATTTTATAATGCGGAATTTCATCATCACTTAAATATTCGTCTACGTTGATATCATCGGCGTTAATGCTATCATTGCCGTAGTCATCATATTCATCCTGATTACTTTCAAATTCATCAGCAGGCTCTTTCCCACTTTCTAAAGCAGGGTTTTCCTCAAGCTCCTCTTTCATCTTTTCTTCAAAGGCCTGCGTAGGCATTTGAATAAGTTTCATTAACTGAATCTGTTGAGGAGAAAGTTTCTGAAGTAATCTATGTTGTAGACTTTGTTTAAGCATTCACTTAAAGTTACCTAAAATTCTGCGTTTTGAGGTGTTCTAGGATAGGGAATCACATCTCGGATATTACCCATTCCTGTTGCGAACTGTACAAGGCGTTCAAATCCTAAGCCGAAACCACTGTGAACAGCTGTTCCAAATTTCCTAGTATCTAAGTACCACCACAATTCTTCTTCTTCAATGTCAAGAGCAGCCATTTTTTCTTTCAATACCTCTAATCTTTCTTCACGTTGACTTCCTCCAACAATTTCACCAATTCCTGGGAATAAAACATCCATGGCTCTCACCGTTTTTCCATCTTCGTTTAATCGCATATAGAACGCTTTGATGCTTGCCGGGTAATCAAATAAAATAACCGGACATTTAAAGTGCTTTTCAACTAAGTAACGTTCGTGTTCACTTTGAAGATCAGCGCCCCACTCATTAATAGGGAATTGAAATTTTTTCTTTTTATTTGGTTTACTATTTCTCAAGATATCAATCGCTTCAGTATATGTCACTCTTTTGAAGCTGTTGTCACATACAAACGCTAGTTTTTCTATTAATCGCATCGGACTTCTCTCAGCTGCAGGCTTCGATTTTTCTTCTTGAATTAAACGGTTGTCCAAGAATTCCAAGTCGTCTTTACAGTTATCCAAAACATATTTTAAAACCGACTTAATAAAATCTTCAGCCAAGTCCATGTTATCGTCAAGGTTGTTAAAAGCGACCTCAGGCTCAATCATCCAAAATTCTGCAAGGTGCCGTGTCGTATTGGAATTTTCAGCTCTAAATGTAGGTCCGAATGTATATACTTTCCCGAGTGCCATAGCATAAGTTTCAGCCTCCAACTGACCAGATACCGTTAAGTTTGTAGCTTTTCCAAAGAAATCTTTGCTAATATCAATTGTGCCATCCTCATTTTTAGGTACATTATTAGGATCCAAAGTAGTTACACTGAACATTTCTCCTGCTCCTTCAGCATCTGAACCAGTAATAATTGGTGCATGGAAATTGTAGAATCCATTTTCTGTAAAATACTTGTGAATTGCAAATGACAAAGCAGAGCGCAAACGCATAACAGCACTAAAAGTATTTGTACGGACTCTTAAATGCGCATTTTCACGCAAGAATTCCATACTGTGTTTCTTAGGTTGAATCGGATATTCTTCAGGGTTTGATTCTCCTAATACTTCAATCTGACTAACTTGAATTTCTACATTTTGGCCTCTACCTTGGCTCTCAACCAAGGTGCCTGTAATTTTTACAGCAGCCCCTGTTGAAATCTTTTTCAAAATACTTTCATCGGTATTTTCAAAATCAACAACGCATTGAATATTATTAATGGTTGATCCGTCATTCAAGGCGATAAATCTGTTCGCTCTAAATGTTCTTACCCAACCGTTGACTGTAACATCTTGTAATAAATTTTCCGACTTTAAAAGCTCGTTGACTGTATAACGTTTCATCTATATTTATTTATGAAACGCAAAGATACAATTTGCAGTAAAAAAATGAAGAGTCGAAAGGTTCTAAAATTGAATTAATTTAGGATAAATTGTTATTTATCATCAAATTCATCCTCTGCAATTAGAATATCGACCGCAGGTTCTTTCAAGGTTTTTTTGTTTGTAATACGTTTTTCCAAGGAGAGCAATAGTGATGGAAGTAATAATAGGTTGGATGCCATAGCAAATAAAAGGGTAATTGAAACCAATCCTCCCAAGGCAATGGTGCCTCCAAAACTCGATACTGTAAATACTAGGAAGCCAAAGAATAAGACTATTGAAGTATAAAACATACTAACTCCGGTTTCACGCAATGCTGCATAAACAGATTGTTTGATTTTCCAGTTGTTTGCAATTAACTCCTGACGATACTTGGCAAGAAAATGAATCGTATCATCTACTGAAATACCAAAAGCAATACTAAAAACTAAAATAGTTGAAGGCTTAATTGGTACTCCCAGGTATCCCATCAATCCTGCAGTAATTAGCAAGGGGAAGATGTTGGGTATAAGAGAAATGATTATCATTCGGGCCGATCTGAACATAAACGCCATAAAAACGGCAATTAGTAAAATGGCTAACGAAAGTGAAATCACCAGGTTGTTGATTAAATAATTGGTTCCTTTTAGAAAAACCAACGCTTTTCCAGTCATTGAAATATTAAATTTGTCTTCCGGAAATTCTTTAGCAATGGTGTTATTTAAACGCTCCTCAATAATTTCCATTTTTTCAGTTCCAATATCTTTCATGTATGTGGTAATACGCGCATATTGGCCTGTAGAATCTACAAAATTATTCAAGATGTCTGTATTTGAAGAAGAACTCTTCGCATAACTCAAGATCCAGTTTTTTTCTTGTGAAGTTGGAAGCTGGTAGTATTTTGGAAGTCCCGAGTAAAAGGCTTGTTTAGAATATTTTACCGCGTTTACAACCGAAAAAGGGGCTGATAATTCAGGGATATCTTCAATGGTTTCAGAAAATTTATTCATTTTATTCAAGGTAGATAACTTCATTACTCCATTTGGAGCTTTTGTATCCACTATAAATTCCAAAGGCATAATTCCACCGTACTCTTCTTCAAAGAACAGAATGTCTTTGTAGAACTCTGCTCCCTTAGGCATGTCTTCAATCAAACTTCCGGAAACCTTGATTTGGTAGATTCCAATCATACTTAAAATAATCAGACAGACCGAAGCGATGTATACAGTAACACGTTCTTTACGAACAATATTTTCCATCCACATAACAATAGCATACATCCATTTTCTATCCAGATGTTTTAGGTGTTTTTTCTTCGGAATTGGAAGAAAACTATACATTGTAGGAATTATGAAAAGTGCAAGTATGAAAATTGCAAGAATGTTGATTGACGCAATAATACCAAACTCTCTCAACAATTGACTCTTCGTAAATACAAAAGTGGCAAATCCTGAGGCCGTAGTTACGTTAGTCATTAGTGTAGCATTTCCAATTTTAGAAATTACACGTTGCAATGACTTTGCCTGATTTCCATGTTTTTTTACTTCATGTTGGTATTTGTGAATCAGGAAGATAGCATTTGGAACACCAATTACAATAATAAGTGGCGGAATAAGCGCCATTAAAACTGAAATTTCGTATCGGAACAATCCAATAAATCCGAAGGCCCAAATTACCCCAATACTTACAACTAACAGTGTAATAAATGTGGCTCTCCAAGATCTGAAAAACAAAAAGAAAATCAACGCAGTAACAAACAGAGCTAATCCGACAAATATTCCAATTTCATCGACAATATTTTGTGAGTTGAGGGTTCTGATATATGGCATACCAGAAACACGAACATTAATATCATGTTTTGCTTCGTACGCTTCGATTTCAGGGATAAATACGTTTTGGATAAAATCCTTGCGAGCTGGTGTGTTTACAATTTCTTTATCCAGATAAACTACGGAACAAATAGTTCCCGACGCTTTGTTATAAAGTAGATTTTCAAAAAAGGGAAGATTATTGAACAAGTCGTTCTTAATCTTTAAAACTTCTTCTTTGGTGGTTGGCTCTTGAACATATAGGGCTTCAGTATCGAACTTTTTTTCCTTGTTATTCTTTTTTAGCTTTTTAATATCTCCAATAGAAACAGCTAAATCCACTTCAGAATATGCATTTATTTTTTTGGAAAGTGCATTCCAGTCATTGAACTTTTCAGGTGAAAAAAAGGTGCTGTCTGATACAGCCATTACAATTACATTTCCTTCTTCACCAAATAGATCAAGAAATTGACCGTATTCAATATTGACTACATGGTCTTCAGGAAGTAGGTTGGCCTCTGTTGATGAAATACTCATGTATTTCATTTGATTACCAAGCAGGTAGGTGGCAACAGCAATAAGTAAAAGTACTATGAAACGACCTTTAATAATCAGTCGTGAAACCCTAGACCAAAAATCCATTAAAATAATTTTTCGCAAAGGTACTAAAATAGTTGACTAGGCAAAGGTTTGTTACCTATTTAGCAATTGAAACTTGTAGGTGATTTTAGCACTTAAATTATCACTCCAGTCATCATTTCCATAAGGTCCATATCTATAAAAAGCACCGATTCCTAGTCCTTTCCACATGGAGTCAATTCTAAAACCACTTTCATAGAATCCATGCTCTAATGATTTGAACTCAATTTCTTGATGAGAATCCATATCGTTCATACTTCCAAAAGCTGCTCTGGAAATCAGACTTAATTGAGGGTTGTATTTGTTTCCTTTAAATGGTTTGAAGAAATGAGTGATGTGCAGGGCAGCAAAAGAGTCTGATAAGAATTCATTGAAAGCCATGGTTTCAAAGCTGTGATTACCTGCAAAATTTACACGTTTTATCCATGGGTTTGAATATTTATAATTCGGTGAAGCATTAAATAAATGTGAAATAGGTATGTCACCAAAAGCAATACCACCTTCAAAAACAAATGATGTCGTCGATTTTCCGAGTCGTTCGATTTTATGAGTGGCCTGTATTTGTAATCGTGTGAAATCTAAATCCCCGTCCATTAAATCCTCAAAACTTTTTTCAACCTGAAATGTGAATTGAGGATAAGCATTCTTAGTTTGTACTTTTCCGATGGGAGCGTACATATATTCGTTTCCTGGGCTAAATTGAATAGCTAAAGTTGCTGTTGTCAGGTTGTAATCCATCAAAGAATCACCATTCAAATTATAAGTATAATTAAACATCGGCTCATAATTTCCAGAAGAAAAGTTCAGCTTTGACTCAAAATTAGGTTGAAAATCGTGTGTTAATGAAATTGTTCCGACTTCATATTTGTAAAACTTTTCCAGATTGAAATTTCTTGGATGTTTTAATGAAAATGAATTGTTTTTATTGATAAAATTTAAGGCAGCAGCTTCTTTTAAGTCATTTGTATAACCTAATCCAAGCCATGTATTGCGCTCTTTGTTAATTCTCGAAAATGCACTGAAGCTATATTTGAAATCATTGTCTTTTGTCCCATAAGCAGCATAGGCTTCCAGCTTAAATTTTGATGAGACATTGTTGTTTGTAATTCCACCTGCGCCTACGCGAAAACCTTCGTAATTATTGAAGTTTATTGTTTTGCCTAAATCTAAATTGACGTATTTGGTAGGGTAATATCCTTTTAAAACATTTCTCCCAAGATTGATGTATTTGTCCACATTTTCAGCCTCACCTATACTGTCCAAAGTTTTGTAGGTTGTTAAACCTCTATTGGTAAGAGTATCGGTTCGATACGTGTTCCAGAATTCATCATCTTGTTTTGCTGCATCATCATCAAATTCCATGGTAGCAGCACTATTTTTCACTTGGACAGGGATGTCAATTTCTATGTTTGAATTACTTGTTTTTGAAATGAAATAAGCTACATCTGAGGGGTTGATTTCATTTCTTCCTACGATAGAATCGTTGCGTTTACTTTCTGAAAATTGTATTATTCCCCCAAATAAGTTGATAGCATCTTGTGATTCTCCTTTATCTAAAACCACATTCATCTCCTTTGGAAACCATATCTTTTCTTTTTCAAAAAACTCAAAACTTTGAGTGGCTTTTATATTGAGGAATCCTTTTAATTCAGCAATTACATTGGTTAATGAAAAAGAATTTGTATCGAGGTATAGCACTCCTTCTAGTCCGATGAATTCTCTTTTTTGTTTTGGTTTGAAGTAAATCATAAACGATTCGCCAATCCCGTTACTCACAGTATCTAAAATTTTGTAATTGTATTCTTTTAAGGCATTTTTAGCAAGCGGGTTTGTGTATTCAGTTCCAAAAATAGCATAGCTTTCGTTGTAAAAAGAGAAGTCCTGCAATGTTACTCCAAGTAGTTCATAAATTGGTTGTTTAAGTCCTGCCATTCGTGAAGCCAACACTGTTTCTTTTTTCTTTTTCCCTTTTTGGAAGGTGTATTCTGAAATCTTTTCAGCGATATACATATGCTGTTTTGTGATTTCTTTTTTGAAGTTGTAATTAGTTGAATCAACCTTCAAAAATGATTTTTCACCTAGTTTATTAATGGTGTATAAAGAATCCAATGAACCCGAAATAGAATCCGGATGCGCTGTAACTAAAATCTTGTTATAGGCGTTGAATTTGAAAGAGCTTAAAGCTTTTTCAATATTGTTATCAGCTTTTTTTGCTATCGCATTTCTGATGAGTTGTAGTGCCGGATTTTCCTTTGCTGTAATTAAGACTTCATCAAGAGATTCAACGCTTGGAAATAAAGAGATATGAATGAATTTATCTTCTTTACTTATGGAAACAGTCTTGCTTTCATAACCTACATAAGAAATCGTAATTGCATTGAATGGTTCAATGGTTTTCACCAGAAAAGTTCCTTTAATATTTGTTAGTGCTCCTGCATTCGTATTGGTCAAAATTGTAGCAAATGGGAGTGGTTCTTTAGTACTGGCGTCAATAACTTTCCCTCTGATTTGAGTTTGTGCATGAACAAAAGACGATGCAAGAAGGATTAGAAATAGGAGTTGTTTCATTATTTTTTTAGTTCAGTTAATAGTCACAAAAAAAATTGTGATAACGTTATAAATATATGAAAACCAACAAAAAAGACATCCTTCAGGATGTCTTTTTAAGAATGTTTTATGATGTTTTGGAAGTTAGACTTTCATAATCTCAGCATCTTTGATTGCGTACAAATCATCGATTTTTTTACCGAATTTATCGGTTAATTCCTGAATATCTGCTTCTGCATTTGACTTCATGTCTTCTGAAGCATCTACTTTTTTGATTTCATGCATTGCCTCACGACGGTCGTTTCGGATACTAACTTTGGCGTGCTCAGCTTCAGCTTTGGCTTGCTTAGAGAGTTCTCTACGACGTTCTTCAGTTAACACAGGGACATTGATAATTACAGTTTCCCCATTATTCATCGGGTTGAATCCAAGGTTTGCAACCATGATAGCACGTTCAATTTCGTGCAACATACTTTTTTCATATGGAGACACAGTAATCGTGTGCGCATCCATTGTTCCAACATTAGCAACCTGAGTTAATGGTGTTTGTGCTCCGTAATATTCAACAGTAACACTCCCTAGCATTGCAGGTGTAGCTTTTCCAGCCCTAATATTTCTGAATTCCTTTTCTAAGTGTGCAATGGTGTTGTTCATCATTTCTTTTGCACTCTCGATCACAAAGTTTAATTCTTCATTCATGATAAGAAAATTTATATGCGGTTATTTGATAACTTTTGTTCCAATAGATTCTCCAGCAACCACCTTCTCCAAATTACCTTGAGTATTCATATCGAAAACTACAATAGGTAAATCATTTTCATGACTCAATGCAAATGCTGTCATATCCATAATTTTGAGCCCTTTGTTCATGACATCCATATATGTGATGTTATCATATTTTACGGCTGCAGGATCTTTTTCCGGATCGGCATTGTAGATACCATCTACACGTGTTCCTTTGAGAATTACTTCTGCATCAATTTCAATAGCTCTGAGAACAGCAGCGGTATCAGTTGTAAAATACGGATTTCCTGTACCACAACCAAATATTACGACACGTCCTTTTTCAAGATGGCGTACAGCTCTTCGTTTAATAAATGGTTCAGCCACTTGTTCCATTTTAATTGCGGTAAGTAATCTTGTTTTTACATCAACGGCCTCAATAGCGCTTTGAAGCGCTAGTCCGTTTATTGCGGTTGCAAGCATCCCCATGTAATCTCCCTGAACACGGTCAATTCCATTACTTGCTCCAGCAACACCTCGGAAGATATTTCCACCTCCAATTACAATCGCTACTTCAACGCCTTTTTCAACAATTTTTTTGATTTCTTCTGCATATTCGGATAAGCGTTTAGGGTCGATTCCATGCTGACGATCCCCCATTAATGCTTCGCCACTCAATTTTAATAGGATTCTTTTATAAGACATAATTTTCTAAAAAGTTATGCAAATATAAGAAATACTTTATTAGAAGAATTTGAGATTAATGATGAATTGAAGAATTATTTAAATCTAATTTTTCACTGTTTTTTTGAACGTAAAATTCTATGATTCTTTTAAATGAGTTAAGACTCGCAAACTCAACATCTTGCACTGGTTTTTCCAGCTTGAAATAATTTGCTTTTAGTGCGTTATAATCGTCGACTTTAATTTCACCCTCAGAAATGATTTGGTACACCTGTTTTGAAAGGGTACTTAAATTTTTCGATAATGGTGCGATATTTTGGAGTAAAGGATTCATTGTTAACTTCTCAAAATTTTCATTGTTTTTAACCCATTCGGAAAGTAGTTGGAGTAATTTTTCCTTTGCAGTTTCATCATGAGAACTTATAAAATCAGAAGTTAACTTGTCAAATAATAAAGCATCGGATGCATCTGCATTCGAGGCATCGGCAAATAAAGTAAATGGAGAATACGTCTGGTATTCTATTCCGCCAGCATTTCTTGTATACACTTTCAAAGGTTCATAAGCTTTGGTTAGTTTTACCAACGATTGAATGGATTGATTGCCTGTGAGATTTCTTAAAATCACATCGCGGTTTCTTATATGTGAAATTCCCAAATCTTCCAACCTAAAACTTACAGGTTCCATGCGTTTATACATGCTTTCAAAATCGCGTAGGTTTTTATTTGACCAGAAACGCTCTGCAATAGCAATGCTTCTTGGCCATAATCTGGAATCTATAGATAAATCGGTTACAAGTTCACTCCACATGGTTGCTTCCCCTCCAAGTATTCTTTTGCGCTCTTCGGGCGTAAGTAATTCAGGTCTTGGCATTGGGTCGGTACTATAGTGATCTTTGGCTGAAAGTAATAAATCGATGTAATATCCATTGGAAAGTATGGTGTTGTATCCTCTTTTTGCTGCTGCAACAAGTGAACCTCCGGGTTCTACACCTTCGTTTATGCCTTTCCATGAGTGAATGAGTGCTGTTGTAGGCATTTTATCGGTCATGATTTCTTCCCAACCCATGAGGGTTTTTCCATAGCCTTGTAAAATTTCTTCAAGACGAATATTAAAAAAGGTCTGTAAATCGTGATTAGTCTTTAAATCGTGTTTCTTTTTAAAAGTTTGAATTTCTGGATTTTTATCCCAGTGTTTTCCTTCGTTTTCATCTCCACCGATATGAAAGTACTTGTCTGGAAATAATGCAGCCATTTCTCTGAATACATCATCAAGTATTTCATACGTTCTCTCATTTGTTGGATCCAGTGTAGGGTGGAAGATTCCAGAATTTCTTTCAATCGTGTATGCAGTGTCTTTTACACTTCCGATTTCCGGATAGGCCGCTAAAATTGCGGTGGCATGACCTGGAACATCAATTTCAGGTACGACTCTAATGCCTCGATCTCCTGCATATTTTACCAAATCTTTTATTTGGTTTTGGGTGTAATACAATCCGTCGGATCCTTTTTCTGTTAATTTTGGGTGCGATTTTATTTCAACTCTAAATCCTTGGTCATCTGATAAATGCCAGTGGAATACATTCATTTTTACCGCAGCCATGGCGTCCAGATTTCTTTTCAGCACTTCGAGAGGTTGGAAATGACGTGCTACATCTATCATAATTCCTCTCCAGGTAAATCGAGGGAAGTCTTTGATTTCAGTTCCGTGGAAAAAGAATGCATCAGCGTTATTATCCAATAACTGTAAAAGTGTTTCTAATCCGTATACAATTCCGATATCTGTGGTGGCAGATAATTTGATTTTATCTCTTGAAACTGAGAGTTCATAAGATTCTACCTCATGGATTTGTAAGTTCCCGGTCCTTTCGTAGTTAATTTCCAAAGAGGCGCTAGCTGTTTCTTGTATAAATCCATTTTTGAAAAAGATTCCTGACCTACCGCTAAGTCGCCTTAAAAATTTTGTTCCAGCCACCTTAATCCTGTTGGATGGGTTTTTATTTACTGTAATGGTAAAATCTGGTAATATCAAAAAATTTTCACTAGTCTCTTGAATTTCCTGTGGCCAAGGCATCAGATTCAAATCGGATGTAATTTGTGCCTTTGAATGGAAACTAAAGATCAAAGCAGTGAGGAGAATCAGCTTTTTCATAGTTTAAAAATGATAGCGTTTAAATGCTTCCAAGGCAGCATAATCTGCTAAGCCTAGTTGATGGTATTGTTTTGCAGTTTCGTTGTTGCGCTCTTCCGTTCTTACCCAGAATTCTCTGGCGTCGTTTCCTTGGAACATTACTCCATCCTTTTGAGATTGATGAAAGAAGATGGCTTTTCTTTTCTTCAGTACTTGGTCTGGACTCATAGGAACAGCCATTTCTATATCATGGATATCCCATTCGTGCCAAGCCCCTCTGTATAGCCAAACCCAGCAATCATTCATGTAGGTCTCATTTTTTAAGTTTTCTAGAGCCATAAATATAGTATCCAGACATACCTTATGTGTTCCGTGTGGATCGGCTAAATCTCCAGCAGCGTAAATTTGATGAGGTTTTATGGTTTCTATCAAATTTTGGACTATTGAGATATCTTCTTCACTGATAGGGTTCTTTTTGATAGTCCCTGTTTCGTAAAATGGTAAATTCAAAAAATGTACATTTTCGTCATTCAGGCCTACGTAACGAGTTGCAGCTAAAGATTCAAATTTTCTAATAATTCCTTTTAATTTTCGCACTTCTGCAGTGTCAACAACCTGTCCATTTTTTGAATTGATATCCTTAATAAGACTGTCCGCCACACCATTTCCCGATAATTCTTTAATACTTTCAGCAAATTTCAAAGCCTCATAATTTGAAACTGCAATATTTCCTGAAGTTTGATAGGCGACATGGACCTCATGTCCTTGTTCAACCAAACGATCAAATGTACCACCCATAGAAATCACATCGTCATCTGGGTGTGGACTAAAAATGATAACTCTTTTCTTATTTGGTGTTGATCTTTCAGGTCTTTTTGAATCGTCTGAATTTGGTTTTCCACCGGGCCAACCAGTGATTGTATGCTGTAATTGATTAAACATTTTAATATTTAAATCGTACGCAGTACCCTCCTGAGCAAGTAGCCCAGACATTCCGTGATCATTATAGTCTTTATCTGTTAGTTTCAAAATAGACTTACCGGTCAATTGACAAAGCCAAACAACAGATTTTGAGATGAGCTCCTTATTCCAGATACATGGTCCAACCAACCAAGGTGTTTTTAAACGAGTTAATTCAGCTGATGCTTCATCGTTTAAAATGAAAGTCGTATTGTCGTGTTCTTGTAAGTAAGTTGCAGGAACATCTGAAGTAATTTGACCTTCAATAGTTTCCTTAACAACAGTGGCTTTGTTGTGTCCCCAAGCCAAAAGCACAACTCTTTTTGCTTTTTTAATGGTTCCTATCCCCATGGTAATTGCTCTTTTTGGGACGTTTTCAATTCCTAAAAAAGAGGGAGATGCATCTTCTCTTGTAATATGATCTAGGATAATACTGCGCGTTCCAGAATTGTAATGAGAACCAGGTTCATTAAATCCAATATGTCCTGTCCTTCCAATCCCTAGCAGCTGAAAATCGAGTCCGCCGTATTCCTTAATCTTTAAATCGTAGTCAATACAGTATTGATGTAATTCATCTGGAGAAACTTGTCCTGAAGGGATGTTGATATTTTCAGGTAAAATGTCAATATGATTAAACAAGTGCTCGTGCATAAAATAATAGTAGCTGTGAACACTAGAAGGTTCTATTGGGTAATATTCATCTAAATTGAAACTTACCACATTTACAAAGCTTAATCCTTCCTCCAGGTGCATACGAACCAATTCCTCGTAAACTTTTATTGGAGAAGAGCCTGTAGCCAGTCCAAGAACACACATTTGATTTTTTGTTTGTTTCTCAAGAATTAAATCTCGGATTTCCTGAGCGACGCAAATCGATCCTTCAACAGAATTTGAAAATACAATATTGTGTATTTTTTCGAATCTCGTTTCTTCAAATTGTCCGGCTGGTTGGTAAGAAATATTTTTTGAATCCATTGTTTATTTTTCTGTTATAAATCCAGTTAGTAGGGTAAAACTATGCCTTGAATGCATTATTTTTTAATTTATTCGACAAACGACAGCGTTTTTTAGATTAATAACAAACGGAAACAAACTGTCTCCGTTTGTTGAATTTAATCCTTTGTTTAACTACAAATGAAACATAAATGAGTTTGGTTTTCTCATTTTAAATTTATGCAAACAGTTGAATAGGGAAAAAATAAATTCTATATACGACGCTCGGGAAGGAACTAAAAACAGATTTTAACTCATGAGCGTATATTGAACTAATTATGATAGTTGAAATACAGAAGATTTATTTTGTAGTCCTAAAAAAAAACTATACTTTTTCGCCACTAAAAGTCAACCAAATCTAGAATTTTGCCCAAGCTGAATCAAATAATTGCTGAGCGCAGTACCATCAAAACCAAATACCATGTTATTTTTTGGTTGGGGTATTTTTCTTTTAATGTAATTCGATGGGGAAGCTATTTCAACGATTATTGGTATTCGTTAAAATCCAATTTGGTGGAATTCCCACTGCATATCTTGTTGGTGTATATCAACATCTATTATTTAATTCCAAGATTCATCCTTAAAAAACAACAATACGTTCGATACTTCTTATCGCTAGGATTTTGGCTGGGTTTAGTTTATATTTTGAGAACTGGACTGAATTATTATCTGGTAACTCAGAATATATGGCCGGAAGCTGAAGGGGTTCAATCGGCTTTTACATTTAATCATATTGTAGCGGTCGTTTTAGGTGAATTATATGTTGTTGCCTTGGTAACAGCAATAAAACTGACAGTAGATTGGGCTCGGGCCCGTCGAAAAGTGGATAAATTAAAAGGGAATCAGCTAAGATTGGAATTGGATTTGCTTAAATCTCAAATACAACCGCATTTCTTTTTTAATACCTTGAATAATTTATATGCATTGACCTTAGAGAAATCTGATGTGGCTCCAAGTGTTGTCTTAAAACTATCAGACATTATGCAATATGTGTTGTACGATGTAAAAGAGCCATCCATACCTTTGATTAAAGAAATTGAGTATGTTCAGAATTATTTGGATTTAGAAAGGCTGCGTTTTGGTGAAAATATTGAGACGGAAACAAAAATTGTTGGTGAAATAAACCAGATTGACGTCCCACCTTTATTATTTTTACCATTCATTGAAAACTGTTTCAAGCATGGTTCCAAAACAGATGGTAAAATTGAAGTAGCTATTGGTTTTGAAATTATTGATAATAAAAGGTTGCAATTTCAAGTGAAGAATAGCTTCAATGACGATACGAAGGAAATAGTCCAAAAGAAGCATGGAATTGGAATTAAAAATGTGGAGCGTAGATTGGAATTGCTTTATCCAAATAACTTCCAACTTAAAAGTGCAGTAGAAGGAAGTTATTATTGTGTGAGTTTAAAAATACCTATTAATGAAAGTTAACTGTATTATAATTGATGATGAACCGTTGGCAGCAGCTGTTATTAAAACACATTTGGTTGCCCTCAATAAATTTAATTTGTTAGGGGAATACACGTCAGCGATTGATGCATTAGCTATTATCGAATCTGGAGAAGTTGATGTGATGTTTTTAGATATCAATTTACCAATGATGAATGGATTGGAATTTTTAAAATCACTCTCGGTAAAACCATTAGTCATTATTACCACGGCGTATCGAGAATTCGCTGTTGAGAGTTTCGATTTAGATGTGTTGGATTACTTGGTAAAGCCAATTCCATTTGGAAGATTTCTAAAAGCTACAAATAAAGTGACGAACAGACTTCAGGAACGTAAATCGAGTGGGAGTGAAAAAGTTGCAATTGAGCCGCATATATTTTTGAAAGTAGACAAGAAATTGATGAAAATTAAATTAATCGACATCTTGTTTATTGAAAGTCTTAAAGATTATATCAAGGTATTCACGAATGTTGGAGATTATATAGTCCATAAGTCAATGACAAGTATTTCTGAAGAATTGCCATCGGATATGTTTTTGAGAGTACATCGTTCATATACTATTGCCTTAGGTAAGATTTCTTCAGTTGAAGGGAATTCAGTTGAAATCGGCGGAAGACGCATTCCAATTGGCAGGAATTACTTACAAGAGGCAAAACAAAAAATTTTCACCAATAATAGCTTGAAGAACTAGAGAAGTTCGTCTATAATTTTTGATTGTCTGACTATGATTTCATGCTCTACGGAGAATTAATTTATTCGTTTGGATTTTAACAAATAAATTAGTGAGCCTCGATATAAAGTAAACTAACATCTAAACCTTAATATAAAGTATATGTCAACCCAAACGACTTCACCGAATAAAAGTACCACCGTACCTATCATAATTATTGCCGGATTGTTTTTCATTTTTGGATTTGTAACCTGGATAAATGGCGCATTGATTCCATTTATGAAAACCATTAATGAACTTACAGAAGCACAATCGTATTTAGTCGCATCGGCATCTTATATTTCATTTGTTGTGATGGCCATACCAGCCTCAAAAATCTTGGAAAAAACGGGTTACCGTAAAGGTATGTCGCTTGGATTAATTGTTATGGCTGTTGGAGCCTTAATTTTTATTCCTGCTGCAAATGCAAGAACGTATTGGGTTTTCCTTGTTGGAATTTTTGTTCAGGGAATGGGAATGACTTTATTACAAACTGCAGCGAATCCTTATATCACAATATTAGGACCTATTGAAAGTGCAGCGAAACGAATTGCAATCATGGGAATTGCAAATAAAGTGGCCGGAGCTTTAGGTTCATTAATTTTCGGGGCAATTCTTTTGTCTGGGATTGACGAGATTAAAGAACAATTGAAAACGGTTAATGGAGGAGAAAAAGAAGCGCTGTTGAACAATATGGCCGATAGTGTGATTATGCCTTATATTATTATGGCAGTTGTCCTTGTGATTTTGGGAATTTTAATTAGAAAAGCACCATTGCCACATGTGGAGCCAGATCCAATTGACGAGACAGATGAAAGTGCAACAAAAAAGACTTCTATTTTCCAATTCCCTCATCTTTGGTTAGGCGTATTGACGCTATTTGTTTATGTTGGAGCAGAGGTGATTGCAGGAGATACAATTATCGCTTATGGGATCTCATTAGGGATTCCAGGAGCAGATGCAAAATATTTTACGACGCTGACCTTAATGGCGATGGTTGGTACCTATGCCCTTGGAGCTCTCTTAATCCCTAAGTATATGTCGCAGTCCACTGCGCTTAGAGCAAGTGCTGTATTGGGTGTCTTATTTACTATAGGGATTATTTCTACTACTGGATTTACGTCAGTATTATTTGTTGCAGCATTAGGGATTGCAAACGCATTGGTTTGGCCAGCAGTTTGGCCATTAACCTTAAAAGGGCTGGGGAAGTTCACTAAAACAGCTTCGGCATTATTAATCATGGCGATTTCTGGAGGAGCCATTATTCCTCCGTTGTATGGACGTTTGGTAGATGATGAGAAGATTGCTTTAATTGCAGCGGGAATTAGTGAAGATGCAGCCATTGCAGAAGCATCAACAGGTAGTTACTGGATTTTATTCCCTTGCTATGCTATTATTCTGTATTACGCAATATGGGGGCATAAACTTGGGTTGAAAAAGTAATTACAATGGCACATAAAAGATTAGTCGCATTGGATGTCCTTAGAGGACTTACCATTGCATTAATGATTCTGGTGAACAATCCAGGAAGCTGGGCGTATGTTTATCCGCCATTGCGACATGCAGCCTGGAATGGATGTACCCCAACAGATTTAGTGTTTCCATTCTTCTTATTTATTGTCGGAACAGCAATGTTCTATTCTTTTAACAAATTCGATAAAGGGTTAACCAAACCACTTTTTATTAAGATTTTTAAACGATTTATTCAGATTTTTCTGATTGGTCTTTTTCTGAATGCATTTCCGACCTTCGATTTTGAAAATCTGAGAGTTTTCGGGGTTATGCAACGTATTGCAATGGCCTATCTTTTTGGAGCATTGATTGTCGCGATTTTTAATTATCGACAAGTGCTAATTTCGATACCTGTTATATTGCTTGGATATTGGGCGTTGATTTATTTTGGAGGGTCAGGAGATGTGTATAGTTTGGAAACAAATATGGTGCGAAGTGTTGATTTGAAATTGATTGGAGCAAAGCATATGTATCAGGGGTTCGGATTGCCATTTGATCCGGAAGGATTCTTGTCATCTGTTCCAGCGGTTGCTACTGTATTATTAGGATATATTGCCGGACATATCATTCGGAAGTCACTGAACACAATGGATGTGATCAAAAAAATGACTTTTTATGGAGTTATATTGGTCGGTTTAGGAATGCTTTGGAATCTTGAATTCCCAATTAACAAACCCATTTGGACAAGTTCTTATGTGTTGTACACAGGAGGTTGGGCTATGCTGTTTCTAGCATTTCTATTGTTTGTAATCGATGAAAAAGGATATAAAAAATGGGCGACACCTGCTTTGCACTTTGGAACAAACCCATTGTTTATTTATGTGTTCTCTTGGTTGTATATAGCAACAATTGCTTTTTTTCAGGTTCCAAGTCCTGAAGGAGGAGATGTAAGTATTTACAATTATTTGTACACGTATGTTTGTGTTCCTATCGCAGGAAATATGAATGGTTCGTTATTATTTGCAGTGGGGCATATTATTTTCTTTTGGAGCATTTGTTATTGGCTCTATAAAAGAAAGATTTTTATTAAGATATAAACAAAAAAAACCTCGCAATTGCGAGGTTTTTTTTGTTTAACACTATTGTGCTGTATGATTAAGCAATAGATACTCTTTTGAATCCTGTTACAGTAACTTCACCTAAAGTGTCAGCCACGTATTCAGCAACAGTTTTCTTTTCATCCATGATGAAATCTTGATCTAATAAACATTGCTCTTTGTCTAATGTAGTGTTGTCAGAGATAAAACGCTCTAATTTTCCTGGTAAGATTCTGTCCCAGATTTGCTCTGGCTTCCCTTCAGCTTTTAACTCTTCTTGTAATTTTTTCTTAGTTTCTTCGATTACTTCGTCAGTTAATTGAGCCAAAGAAATATATTGAGGAACATTTTTAAGTGTTTTGCCTAAACGTCCTAATTCAATATTTTCTTTCTCGATAACAGCGATGCGAGCTTCAGTTTCTGAAGCAACGAATGCAGGATCGAATTCTTTATAAGATAAGATTGAAGCTCCCATTGCAGCAGCTTGCATAGATAAGTTCTTAGCAACAGTAGCAACTTCACCTTCGTTAGCCGATAAAGCAGTCACAGCAGCAATTTTGTTACCCGCGTGAATGTAAGATCCTACGAATCCTCCAGCGATGATTTCAAAAGCACCGATTTCTAATTTCTCACCAATTACACCAGTTTGCTCGATCAATTTTTCAGCAACTGTAATTCCACCGAAATCGGCAGCTAAAAACTCTTCTTTAGTATCGAAGTTTACTGCAATTGCAGCGAACTCATGAGCTAAAGCAACGAATGCATCATTCTTTGCTACGAAGTCAGTTTCACAGTTTAATGAAATAATAGCACCTCTTGTATTGTCTGCACTTACCTTTGCAATAACTGCACCTTCTGAAGAATCTCTGTCGGCTCTTTTAGCAGCAACTTTTTGACCTTTTTTACGTAAAATGTCAATTGCTTTGTCAAAATCACCTTCAGCTTCAACAAGTGCGTTTTTACAATCCATCATACCGGCACCGGTAGCTTTTCTTAATTTGTTAACGTCTTGGGCTGTAATTTTCGCCATTTTAAAATATTTTTTGTTGAATTAAATTCAACTATTGGACAATTATTTTTTAGCTTCAGCTTGAGCTTCTGCTGGCTTGTTTTCTTTGTTTGACTTTCTTTCTGCTAATCCTTCAGCAACAGCATCAGTAATAAACCCTAATACTTTGTCGATAGATTTAGAAGCATCATCGTTCGCTGGTACAACGTAGTCAATTCCTCTTGGGTCTGAGTTTGTATCTACCATTGCGAAGATTGGAATGTTTAATTTCTTAGCTTCAGCAATTGCAATGTGCTCTTTCTTAACGTCAACTACAAAAATGGCACCTGGTAATCGTGTCATATCAGTAATTGAACCTAAGTTCTTTTCTAATTTTTCACGTTGACGTGTGATTTGTAATTTTTCTCTTTTTGATAAAGCGTCGAAAGAACCATCAGTCTTCATTCTATCGATAGTTGCCATTTTCTTAACAGCTTTTCTAATAGTTACGAAGTTAGTTAACATACCACCTGGCCATCTTTCTGTGATGTAAGGCATGTTTATACTTTTTGATTTTTCAGAAATAATTTCTTTTGCTTGCTTTTTAGTCGCTACGAAAAGGATTTTTCTTCCTGAAGTTGCGATTTTCTTTAAAGCTTCTGAAGCTTCTTCAATCTTAGCTGCAGTTTTGTAAAGATCGATGATGTGAACACCGTTGCGCTCACCGTAAATGTAAGGAGCCATGTTAGGATCCCACTTTCTTGTTAAGTGTCCAAAGTGAACACCATTGTCTAATAACTCTTGAATTTCAATATTTGCCATTTGTATTTAGTTTACGTTCCGTTGATTTAGCAATAGGGAAGTAGCGAATTTTCGATCTTCCCTATTTGGATGCTAAACTTTATACAGTCTATTGTGTTGACTGAATCTCAACGACAACATATTTATATTTAATTTTAAAGAACCACCGAATAAACCGGTGAACCAATTGAATAAAACGATTAACGTTTTGAGAATTGGAATTTTTTTCTTGCTTTCTTTTGACCGAATTTCTTACGCTCAACCATTCTTGGATCTCTTGTTAACAGTCCTTCTGGCTTTAAGACAGCTCTGTTTTCAGCGTTGTACTCAACTAAAGCTCTAGAAATAGCTAAACGAATTGCTTCAGCTTGTCCAGTAACTCCACCTCCGTATACATTTACTTTAATGTCGAAAGACTCAGCATTGTCAGTTAATGCAAGTGGTTGCATAACTTTGTACTGTAAAGTTGGAGTTGTAAAGTAGTTTTTGTACTCTTTTTTGTTCACAGTAATAGTTCCATTTCCTTCAGAAATGTACACACGTGCTACTGCTGTTTTTCTTCTACCAATTTTATGAATTGTATCCATGGTTATCTAAGATCGTTAAGGTTAATAGCTTTTGGAGTTTGAGCTTCTTGTTTGTGCTCAGATCCAGCATACACATATAAATTTCTAAACAATGCGCTACCTAATTTGTTTTTAGGTAACATCCCTTTTACTGCTTTTTCGATAAGACGTGTTGGGTCTTTTTCGAACATTTCAGTAGCAGTTAAAGATCTTTGACCACCTGGGTAACCAGTGTGACGAACATAAGTTTTGTCTGTCCACTTTTTTCCAGTTAGATTAATTTTCTCAGCGTTGATAATTACCACGTTATCTCCACAGTCTACATGAGGAGTGTAATTTGGCTTGTACTTACCTCTAATTAGCATCGCTACTTTAGAAGCTAGACGACCCAACGTTTGCCCGTCTGCATCAACTAAAACCCACTCTTTAGTAGCGGTTTCTTTGTTTGCTGATGCTGTTTTGTAACTTAATGTATTCACAATTAAATTCTTTGTTATAGTTAAACATTTATTTTATCCCTAAAAAGGGTGTGCAAATGTACAACTATTAATTGATAAAACAAACCTAGTTTTTAAAGGAACATTGTGAATTTTAAATGGGAGATTCAAATTGTTAAATTCTGATAAAGTTTCAATAAGATTTTGTTAAATGGATACTGAAATATTGTCGCCTCCGTTTGGTAAAGATAATTTCATAAAAATTCGAAAAGTGTAACATTTTATTTTGAGTTGCGTCTTTCATTTATCTAACTAAACACACACATGAATCAAATTCAATTAAAGTTTCGGCTTTTAATTATTTTCTCTTGTTTTATTAGTACCATTTATAGTCAAGAAAAACATGAGTTACTTCCAAAGAAAATTTACAGCACTAATAGAATTAATCAAGCACCGAAAATAGACGGAATTATAGATGATAGCGCCTGGGACACTGTTGAATGGGGAGGCGAATTTACGCAATGGCTGCCTGAAGAAGGTGCTGCTCCTGCTCAAAAAACAGTTTTTAAAATAGTGTATGACGATAAGTTCTTATATGTTGCAGCAAGATGTTATGATACAGAACCAGATAAAATTGTGAGACGTATGTCGCGCCGAGATGGTTTTGAAGGAGATTGGATTGAAATTAATATCGACAGTTATCACGATTTACGCACGGCTTTTTCTTTCACAATTACAGTAGCTGGTGTAAAAGGAGATGAAGCTGTTTCACAAAATGGAAGTAACTGGGATGGAAGCTGGAATCCAATATGGTATGCCGATACTAATATAGACGAACAAGGATGGACTGCTGAGATGAAAATTCCATTTACTCAGCTGCGTTTTAGCGAAGCTGAGGAAATGATATGGGGATTGCAATTGCACCGACGTAATTTTAGAATTGAAGAACGCTCTCTTTGGCAACGAGTGCCACGTGATTTGGCAGGTTGGGTGAGTAACTTTGGTGAGCTTCACGGTTTGAAAGGAATTAAACCACAAAAACAGCTTGAAATTCAACCTTATGTTGTGGGACAGACAAGTACTTATGAAAGGGAAGAAGGAAATCCTTTTGCAACAGGAAAAGACAGTGATTTGAATTTTGGTGTTGATGGGAAGATTGGGGTAACGAACAACCTTACAGTAGACTTTACCATTAATCCTGATTTCGGACAAGTGGAAGCAGATCCATCTCAGATTGCACTGGACGGATTCCAATTGTTTTTTGAAGAACAACGACCATTTTTTGTTGAGAATAAGAACATCTTCGATTATCGGGTAACTCAATCGCAGGCAGGAGGTCCATATGGACGTGATAATCTTTTTTATTCGCGAAGAATTGGACGTCAACCACAAAGCAATCCGAATTTAAATCCTGGTGAGTATGCCGATGTTCCTGACAATACAACCATTTTGGGTGCAGCTAAATTCAGTGGTAAAACAAGAAGTGGATGGAATATTGGAATTATGGAGGCAGTTACTCAAAAGGAATTTGCCGAAATAGCCGGAGACCCTGACAGGGAAGAGGTTGTAGAACCTTTGACAAATTATCTGGTTACACGGCTTCAAAAAGAATTTAATGATGCCAACACCTTTGTAGGAGGGATTTTTACCGCAACCAATAGAGATTTAGCCGATACTGGAATCGACTTTTTACATAAATCAGCATATACAGCAGGAGTTGATTTTAAACATCAATGGAACAATAGAACCTGGTATGTTGGAGGAAATATTATTGGTAGTAATGTCAACGGAAGTGAAGAGGCTATTTATAATACGCAAACTGCACATAGGAGGTATTACCAGCGTGCAGACGCAGATCATGTTGAAGTGGATCCAAATAAGACAAACCTAGCCGGACATGGAGGTAATTTTAACTTTGGAAAACAGGGAGGAGAACATTGGAATTTTGAGACAGGTATTACCTGGAGGTCACCTGGATTAGAAACGAATGACGTGGGATTCCAAAGAGATGCAGATAATGCAACCCATTATACTTGGGTTGGGTATCGCAATCAAAAGCCTTTCAGTATTTTTAGACAAGCGAGAATTAATTACAATCATTGGTTAGCGTATAATTTTGCTGGGGATAATACTTTTTTAGGTTTTAATGTGAATGCCCACGCTGAGTTTAAAAATCAATGGAATTTATCGACCTGGTTCGAATACGGTCCCATTGATTATTCCGATAATGCCTTGCGCGGTGGTCCTTTATTAAGACTGCCGGATTTTCATGTTGTTGGATTACGAATTAGTACGGATAGAAGAAAAAAGGTTTCATTCAATGCTAGAGCAAGTTTTGTTTCTGGAGAGGAAAGTTCATTTCATAGAGAAAGTTTTGGTTTGGGAATTCGCTATGTGCCTGTAAATGCATTTAATATTTCAGTTGATCCGTACTACAATAAAAATCATCAGAAATTACAGTATGTTACCAACACTTCTTATGAAAATGATCCTCGGTATATGAATTCAAGTTTGGATCAAGAGACTTTTGGTATGTCCATTCGTTTAAATTATAATATTAAACCGAATTTGACGATTCAGTATTACGGACAACCATTTATTTCAAATGGTGTGTACAACGACTTTAAATATATCACAAATTCTACGGCTGAAAATTTTAGAGATCGTTTCGATGAACTAAAAGGCAATCAGGTCGCAACGGATAAAGATTCTAACATGTACAATATTGATGAGAATCAGGATGGCACTATCGATTATTCTTTCGAAAATCCAAACTTTTCTTTTATAGAATTCAGGTCAAATCTAGTAGCGCGCTGGGAGTATATACCAGGTTCGGAACTATTTCTTGTTTGGTCTCAGGGACTCACAACAGGGGGTGACCCAACGGGGGATTTATTTTCCGAATTGGGTAATAATATCTTTGGAGGTCAAACTGCCGAAAATATATTCCTGATAAAAGCGACCTACCGTTTTATTTTTTAATGTGCTTCAAGCCAATTGGTTCCCTGACCAACATCAACTGTTAATGGAACATTCATTTGAAAGGCCATTTCCATTTCTTGCTTGATTAAAGGTTTGAGGGTTTCCAGTTCACTGTTGTGAATATCAAATACCAATTCATCATGCACCTGTAGTAACATTTTAGATTTGAAATTGCCATTTTTTAGCATTTTTTGAATACGAATCATGGCAATTTTTATAATGTCAGCTGCACTTCCCTGAATTGGAGCATTTACGGCATTTCGTTCATCAGCGCTGCGAACAATTGCGTTGGCTGAGTTGATGTTTTTTAAATAGCGTCTGCGTTTTAAAACAGTCTCAACATAGCCATTTTCACGTGCTGTATCTACCTGATTTGCTATAAACTCTTTTAGTTTTGGGAATGTAAGATAATAGTTATCGATGAGTTCTTTGGCCTCTTTTCTAGATTTGCCTATTTGCTGAGCTAGTGTGAATGCACCTTGACCGTATATAATTCCAAAATTTACAGCTTTGGCTTCACCTCTTTGTTCGCGTGTGACTTCATCTAAAGGGATTCCGAATACTTTTGAAGCGGTTGCTGCGTGAATGTCTTCACCTCTCTTAAATGATGCAATCATGGTTTCATCTCCACTTAAAGATGCGATAATGCGCAATTCAATTTGAGAATAATCGGCAGCGACTAATGTGTAATTCTCGTTTTTTGGTACAAATGCCATACGTACCTGTCTTCCGCGTTCAGTTCTTATTGGAATATTCTGAAGATTTGGATTATTAGAGCTTAAACGTCCGGTTGCTGCAGTAGACTGACTAAAAGTTGTATGTATACGACCAGTTTTTTCATTGACTTCATTTGGAAGTGCATCAACATAGGTGTTTTTCAATTTCACCAATCCACGCCATTCCAAAATATTTTTCACAATCGGATGTTTTGGAGCGAGTTTCGATAAAATTTCTTCCCCCGTTGCAAATTGTCCGGTTTTGGTTTTCTTAGGTTTTTCAAGCAAGTTCATTTGTCCGAACAACACATCTCCTAATTGTTTTGGTGAAGCCAGATTGAAATCGACCTCAGCTTCATCGTAAATTTCCTTTTCGAGTTTTGCAATATCGGTTGTCAGATTTTCAGAAAGTGTATTTAAATAGGGGGCATCCAGTCTGATTCCTTCGAGTTCCATTGAAGCCAAGACTCTTGAAAGTGGCATTTCAATGGTGCTGAATAATTTGGCAAGACCTTTTTCTTCCAGGTATTTTTCAAATTTTTGTTTCAACTGAAAATTAATATCCGCAACTTCAACAACATAATCAGCTCGTTTTGTTAAATCTAGAGCTTCGAATTTTAATTGATTTTTCCCTTTTTTCCCAATAATTTCCTCTAGACGCTGGATTTCATAATTCAAATAAGTTTCACTCAATACATTTAAATCATGTCGCATATCTGGCTGCAATAAATAATGGGCAAGTGTCGTATTGAAAATAGGTCCGTTTAAATCAATACCATATACCTTTAAAACTTTGCTGAACCACTTTAAGTTTTGTCCGATTTTCTCTATGTTTTCATTTTCAAAAAAAGATTTGAACTGCGACAGAACTTCTTTAGTGTTTGTGACATCTAGCGGAACAAAATACCCTTGTCCGGTTCCATAGGAAAATGAGATTCCTACTAGTTCAGGTTCAAAGCAGTCTGTGCTTTTACCTTCTAAATGAAAACTAACACTGTTTTGCTGCAATAGATTTTTAATGAGCAGACTTCGGGCAAAATCAGTTTTTACGAATTGATACACATGATCTTTTCGTTCGATGTTTTCAAAACCAGAAAACACCTCTTCAGGAGTCTCTTGAGAGGAAAATAAATCGAATTGAGTAGAACCATCGGTTGGGATCTGAGGAGTCGCTTGTTTAGGAGCGACTTCTTTAGTTTTAGTAACTTCCTGACCGAATAATTTACGCATCATATCTGCTGCACGTCGGAACTCCAGTTCTTTAAAAAGCTCGTTGGTCTTATCAAAGTCAGGTGTGTTTAATTCAAAGTCCTCTTCATGAAATTCGACCGGACAGTCCAGCATGATGGTAGCTAATTCCTTAGAAAGCAATCCGAGCTCTTTGTTGTCTTCTACCTTTTCTTTCATTTTTCCTTTTAGCTCATGTGTATTTGCAAAAAGCCCCTCCATACTTCCGTATTGCTTGATGAATTTTTTTGCAGTTTTATCTCCAACTCCTGGAAGTCCTGGAATATTGTCCACAGCATCTCCCATCATACCTAAATAGTCAATAACCTGTTCCGGACGTTCCACTTCAAATTTTTCTTGGACCTCTGGAACCCCCCAGATTTCAATTCCATTACCCATTCGGGCCGGACGGTACATAAAAATATTTTCAGAAACTAATTGTGCAAAATCTTTATCTGGTGTTACCATGTATGTTTGGTATCCTGCTTTTTCTGCTTGTTTTGAAAGAGTTCCAATTAGGTCATCAGCCTCAAAACCTTCAACTTCAACAATTGGAATGTGCATTGCTTCCAATAATTTATGAATGTAAGGAACGGCGATTTTTATGGCTTCGGGCGTTTCTTGTCTATTTGCCTTGTATTCTGGAAAAGCTTCGGTTCTTGCAAGAGACCCTCCTTTGTCAAATGCTACTGCTAAATGATCAGGTTTTTCCCGTCGAATAACATCTAGAAGAGAGTTTGTGAAACCTAAAATTGCAGAGGTGTCCATTCCCTTAGAATTGATCCTAGGGTTTTTGATTAGCGCGTAATATCCTCTGAAAATTAGAGCGAATGCATCCAGTAAAAATAGCTTCTTATTTGACATAGTTTTAGGAGAAATACTTTGTGTGTTCGAATTTAAATTGCATCAGGCGAAAGTTTTTCATTGGTTTCTCGTCTGACTCCATGGATTTCAAAGTTATGAAACTTCAGGGTTGATTGAAATGTTTTTTATCCCTTTTGTTAAATAGCTCATAATTTTTCAAACCTTTTGAATAAATTTTAAAAATAAATTTAGTTTTGTTTCCATGATTAGATGGCTCATTTTCATTGCGATATTCTTTTTAGTAGATTTTTATGCGTTTCAAAGTGTAAAGACCCTAAGTAAAAACAGATATATACAAATTGCATATTGGTTGGTTTCTATTGCTGTAATGGGGTTTTTCTTTTATAAAATCAACAACAGAAGAAGCGGTTCAGGATTGGATGCGATGCTTATGCTTTCATTCGGATTGATTGTTTTAATATATGTTCCTAAATTGTTAACGGCAGTTGGAATGCTGGTGGAAGATTTTTATCGAATGGGGAAGTGGGTGATGGGCACATTTTCATCTTCTGAAGATAAGGTGTTTTTCCCTGAAAGAAGGGCCTTTGTAAGTAAGGTAGGAATAGGAATTGCGGCCATACCTTTTGCATCGATTTTGTACGGACTTATGAGAGGGAAATACAACTATCAAGTGATAAAACATACTTTGTATTTTGACGATTTGCCTGAAGCTTTTGATGGATTCAAGCTTACACATTTATCGGATATACATTCTGGGAGTTTCGATAACGCCGACAAGATTGCGTATGGAATTGATCTGATTAATGAACAGGAATCAGATGTGATTTTATTCACCGGAGATATTGTCAATAATACGGCTGATGAAATGGAGCCTTGGATTCCGTATTTTGAAAGATTAAAGGCGAAAGAGGGAAAATATGCAGTTTTAGGAAATCATGATTATGGGGAATATGTGCGTTGGGAAACTTCCGAGGATAAAGAGCAGAATTTCAATGCAATTAAAAATATTCATCCTAGAATTGGATTTAATTTGTTGTTAAATGATTCTGTGCATTTGGAGCGAAGCGATGAAAGAATCGCTTTGATAGGGGTTGAAAACTGGGGTCGCCGTTTCAAACAAGCAGGCGATTTAAAGAAGGCTTCTGAAAAAGTGAATGATGACGATTTCAAAATTGTAATGAGTCATGATCCGACACATTGGGAAGATGAAATTAAGGACCACCAAAACAACTATCATCTGACATTAAGCGGACATACCCATGGAATGCAGTTTGGTATTGAGATTCCTGGAATCAGATGGAGCCCTGTGCAGTATGTCTACAAGTACTGGGCGGGAATTTACAAAGAGGTAAATAGATATATCAATGTTAACAGAGGTTTTGGATTTTTAGCTTTTCCAGGGCGTGTTGGAATTTGGCCTGAAATTACCGTGATTACTTTGAAAAAGAGGTAGGTAGGCCTATTTAATATAAAATGTTACATTTGTAGTAGTACCAATATAGTTTTCGGCTAGTTGCTTGAGAATAAGTAAAAGTATATTATGGCAAAATTTGGTGAAATAATAAATTCAAAAATTCCGGTCTTGATTGACTTTTATGCAGACTGGGATGAAAGTGTTAACGATTTTCACAGTACCTTAAGAGATGTTGCTGCAGCTTTAGGAGATAAGGCAAAAGTGATTAAAATTGATATTGACAAGAACGAGGTTCTCGCTAATGCTTTACGCATTAAAGGCAATCCAACTTTTATTATCTACAAAGATGGTGAAATGAAGTGGCGTCAATCAGGTGAGCAGGATGCAAATACCTTGATTAATTTAGTAGAACAATACTACTAGGTAATACTCTTAAATTCAAACCCCTTATAACTGTAATATTCCAAAATCTTTGGTAAAACGAACCGAAGTTTTTTAGACGCTTTTTGGCTGTCATGAAAAACAATGATGCTTCCTTTTTGTGTATTTGCTATTACGTTGTTTAAGCATTTTTGCTCAGAAATTGAGGTGTCAAAATCGGCACTTAAAACATCCCACATAATAATTTTGTATCCAAGCTTTCTCAGTGCTTTTGCTTTTCTTAATCCAAGTTTACCATAAGGTGGCCTGAACAGTTTTGGTTCTAATCCACTAAAATGCCTACTAGTTTCTGCAATGTTTTTTAGATAGGTCCTAGTATTATGGTCAGTACTTTTAAAATGATTTTGAGTATGGTTGCCAACGGCATGTCCTTCAGCTTTTATTCTTTCGAAAAGTTTTGGATTGCTATCGATATTTTTTCCAATGCAGAAAAATGTGGCCTTAGCTTCGTACTTTTTTAATTCTTCTAGTACCCAATCAGTTACTTTAGGAGTTGGTCCATCATCAAAAGTCAGAAAAAGTTCCTTTTTTTTTGAATGAAAACTCCATATCCAGTTACTGAATAACAATTTAACTAATAATGGAGTTTTTGTAAGGTACAGTTTCATGATTATTCTTCTATAAGGAAGTCGAATAGTTTTAGATAAGAAACATATTCAGTTTTTAACTCTTGAGCATATGCCGCTTCATCGTAGTTTGATGATGTTCTAATTAGTTGATCGTACATTAAGAAACTACGTTCAATTTCTTCTAAAATTCCTTCTAGCTGTCGACCTTCAAACTGACTGTAGTACGTAATATTTTCTTGGAACACGACTTTTAATCGCTCAATTAGATCTCTAGCCTTCTCTGGACGTTCAAGGTCGTAATAGATATCAATAAATGATAAAACCATACTGTAATGACCAAAAGTTTCAATTGGCATTTTGTCGACAGCAAGATCCAGAATTTCTTCGGCTTTATCGTTTTTGCCTTCTTTCAAAAGTGATCGAGACAAACGCTCCATATTATTTCGGTAAGACACAGAATTCTTACGAGTTTCAGGATCTAAATAAATCTTACCGTCATTGATATTTTTCCAGTCCCAATTTTTGATGTTTTCATACATCTTATTTGTGTTGATTCGACCCATTTCAAAGAAATTACCTTGATTTGGAGTCAGAATTGGAACGAGTTTATAAGCCATGCCATCCAATTGTAAGTAATCTTTCATCCAGATGTATTCTTCATCGGCCTGAGCACCACCTGTGAAGTAGATAGGTTGTTTCCAGTCATTGTTAGCAATAATATCTAACATAAGAATACGGTTTTTAGAAAGCGCACCACTAAATTGAATATCGATATAAGGTAATATCAGATGCGCATCTTCAGGAGCTACAATTCCATTTTTTAATACGTTTTCGCGGTTTACAGGAATACGAATTTTATTTGTAGGCAACACTTTTTCAGGATTACCATCATCGTCAAGATCGTATTGTGTAATCTTTTGATCCGATTCAATCCAACGCATAAAGTAGTCAATGTCTACAACAGAGTCTTTTAACTGCGGGAATAGTTCTTCGAAATAGTAGGCCACATCTAAAGTCCCCCATTTGTATTTGTCGTGTGTTAATTGCGATGGAATAGGAGGAGCGTCATAAGTTGCTCGCTTCATTTGGTCAATATACCAGTCTGTTTGGAATAAACTTGTGTTTACCAGTTTGATATCGGTTCGGTAGTCTTCAACTTCCTGCATATACCAAAGAGGGAAGGTGTCGTTATCTCCAATAGTAAACATAATCGCATTCGGGTCACATGAATCAAGATAAGCTTTCGCATTCATATGCGAAGTAAATCTGTTTGAACGGTCGTGGTCGTCCCAGTTTTCAGAAGCCATAAGTGTCGGAACTGCTAATAGAGATATAATACTCACAGCTATTGCGACTTGGTTTTTATTCAGTTTGTCTTTTAGTTTTTCATACAATGCCAAAACTCCAAACCCAATCCAGATGGCAAAAATATAGAATGATCCCACAACGGCATAATCACGTTCTCGAGGTTCAAAAGGTTTTGGATTGGTATAGAAAATAATTGCTAATCCAGTAAAGGCAAAGAACAGCAATAAGGTGTAAAAGGAATTCTGATCTCTTTTTGCCTGGAAGAAAACACCAATCAGACCTAAAATAAGAGGTAAGAAATAATAAGCGTTTCTTCCTTTATTGTTTTTCATGTCTGAAGGTAAGTTGTCTTGTGGTCCGACAAATATTTCATCAATAAATTTAATTCCACTTATCCAGTTTCCATTTAAAATATCCAATTGACCTTGGACATCATTTTGTCGACCCACAAAATTCCACATAAAATAACGTCCATACATATAGCCAAATTGGAAGTCTAGCATGAACTTGATATTTTCTCCAAAAGTTGGGCGACGCTTACTTGCTTCTGGAATACCAGCAATAGCTTTATAGTTTCTAATCACATTTGAATCCGTATTTACCATTCGAGGGATAAATCCTTTGTGCTTATCACTCCAATTAGGTAATGCGTCTTTGTAGTTGTTTACGACTACATATTTTCCAGTTTCAAAGTCCTTTTCATACTTCGGCTTGTCGTCACGTGTTGGATTCTTGGCGTCTGTTTCTCGGTTGTATAAGAAAGAGTAATAGGTATCATAAAACACATTGGCATCTCCGTACTGCTCACGTTCATAATATGCTAATAATTCACGTGCACTTGACGGATTATTTTCGTTAATAGTAGTGTTTGCATTGGCTCTGATAGGCAGCATTAACCATGAAGAGAATCCAATCATGATAAATAAAACAGAAAGTAAAATGGTATTAGTTCCTACTTTTTCTTTTTTGTGTGTATAGCGAATTCCGAAAACGAATGCCGCAACTAATAAAACAGCTGCGATTATACTTCCTGAATTGAATGGTAATCCGACACTATTTACAAAGAACAATTCTAATGCACTAAAATATTTTAAAGTAAAAGGGAACAACAGTTTAAAAACAGCTGCAAGAACTAATACTGAAACAACGTTTGCAATTATAAACTGCTTTTTAGTAAGGCTTTCGTATTTCTTGTAGATGTATAAAAAAACGATTGAAGGAATAACTAACAGGGATAAGATGTGTACACCGAATGACAGTCCGACAACAAAACTGATAAGCAACAGCCACTTGTTTCCGTCAGGTTTATCGATAACAGCTTCCCAGCGCAATCCTAGCCAGAAAAGCAGGGCCATCAAGAAAGAAGACATGGCGTATACTTCACCTTCAACAGCACTGAACCAGAAACTATCAGAGAACGTGTAGGCTAAACTTCCTACTAATCCCGCTCCAAGAATAGCGATTTTAGTACTTGATTCAGTAAGTGATTCTTTTGATAACATTTTTGGTGCCAGTCGTGTAATGGTCCAAAACATGAATAATATAGTAAACGCACTAGCTAGTGCTGACATAAAGTTTACCATTTTTGCAATTTCAGTTACATCTGATGTGAACATAGCAAAAAATGCTCCCAACATCTGGAATAATGGAGCTCCAGGAGGGTGACCTACCTCGAGTTTTACAGAAGTTGCAATATATTCACCACAATCCCAGTAACTAACTGTCGGTTCTAGGGTAAGGGTGTATGTTAATAAAGCAATACCAAAGGTTAACCAACCTAAAGTGGTATTCCACCTTGAAAAATCGAATGAATTCATGAAATCTTTTTTGTTGGGGCGAATTTAATAAATTTATAGAGAACATATTCGTTTTAAAACGGTTCTAATTGATTATGAGTACATAAAAAGGTGTTAAATATTTTTCGCGAAAAAAGATTAAAAAAAACAGAAAAAAGTTTGTTGATATTAAGAAAACACCTAAATTTGCACCCGCAAAATGACCCATGGTGTAATGGTAGCACTCCGGTTTTTGGTATCGTCAGTCAAGGTTCGAGTCCTTGTGGGTCAACAAGCAAATTTAATCCTCTGAATTTTCAGAGGATTTTTTTTTGCTTTATTTAAAATATCCTCGAGAATATCAATCTCCCAGTTCCTTCATTTTAAATCGTTCTATTTCCGGAGTTGTATGTTCTCTTTGCATGATGGCTTCAATTTGAGATACGATATCTGGATAATCAGCTGCGACATCATTGGTTTCAGCAGGGTCTTCTTTTAGGTTGTATAATTCGATTTTCAAATTACCATTAAATATATTTTTTCGAATTCCTTTCCAGTCACCTAAACGGACCGCCTGCTGGCCTTTGTAAGCAGGGAATTCCCAATAGAGAAACTCGTGCTTCTCTTGGTTGTCTTCACCCAAAAGAGTTGGTAAAAAGCTAATCCCATCAATTGCTCCAGGAGCTTCAATGTTGATTAATTCACTCATTGTCGGCAGGACATCCCAAAAGGCTGATATATGATTAGAAGTGCTTCCTGCTTTTATTTTTGCCGGCCAGCTGGCTATCATTGGGACTCTTATTCCTCCTTCATAAGTATAACCTTTGGTCCTTCCGTAGTTATTATCAAATGGTCCAGCGCTATTAAAATAGTTAGCATCGACACCGCCTATGTAGGATGGCCCGTTATCACTTGAAAAAATGATTAAGGTGTTTTCATACAATCCGAGTTCTTTTAGTTTTGCAACAAGCTCTCCGACCTGGTCGTCTAAATAAGAAATCATACCTGCATAAGCAGCTCTTGGATACCTATTTGGGAAGTATCCTTTATCGCCAATATAGGGGTCTTCATCTCCAAACTGTTCAACATACCTTTCTACGTATTCACGCGGAACCTGCAGAGGTAGATGCGGTAATGGAGACGCGTAATACATAAAGAAAGGTTCGTCCTTATTTTGTTCTATAAAACCTAAAACTTCTTTCTGCATCATCGCGGGAGCATAATCTACTTGTTCAAATTTTTTATAGCTCGATAAATCGTTTGGGTTTGCTGTTGAATCCAATTTCGTTCTAGGAGCGATTAATTCGTTGTTCAACCATACTTTTTCTTCATTTTTCCATAAATGTTTAGGGTATAACTGATGTGCTTGTCTCTGACAATTGTATCCGTAAAAGAAGTCGAATCCGGATTTATTTGGAATCCCTTCCGTTAAAGGAGCCCCCAATCCCCATTTACCTACAATAGCCGTTTTATAGCCTGCTTTTTGCATGATGTCACCGATAGTTTCAGTGGAATTTAAAATAGGTCTTTGCCCTTCTAAATTTGGATCGTAAACTGCCTTTTCGTAGTTCCAGACTTCACCTCTGGAAGCCCATTCATCATTGCCTCTGATTCTTGCATGTCCTGGATGCTTTCCTGTCATTAACATATATCTGGAAGGAGCGCATACCGGAGCACCTGAGTAGTGGTCTGTGAAAAGCATACCGGTTTCAGCGAGTTTGTCTATATGAGGTGTCCGAATTTTTTGTTGTCCGTACACACCCAATTCACCATAACCTAAATCGTCGGCTAAAATGTAAATGATATTAGTTTTAGTTGTTGAAGTTTCTTCAGTGCCACAGGAGGCTGTTACCAGCGTTAATATGAAAATAATATATGCAATGCGATGATTCATAGAAGGTTTTTATAAATGCTAGATAAATATAGATAATTGAATCGAATGAATATCATTTCATTTATATTTGTCATAATGAAAGGAGTTGTTACAAAATCAACCGGAAGCTGGTATTCCGTATTAACTGAATCTCATGAACGCATCGAATGTCGTTTGAAAGGAAAGTTTCGAATCAAGGGAATAAAAAGTACCAATCCGGTAGCTGTAGGAGATTTTGTAAAATTCGATTTAGAAAAAGGAAAGGAGACAGGAATTATTAACGAAATTCTTGACCGTAAAAATTACATCATCCGTAAATCGGTGAACCTTTCAAAGCAAACACACATTATTGCTACAAATATCGATATTGCTTTTTTGTTGATTACTATCGACAATCCGCCGACCTTCACAAGTTTTATCGATCGTTTTTTAGCCACTGCAGAAGCTTACAATATCGAAGCCGTTTTAATCTTTAATAAACTGGATACATATTCTGATGAGGAATTGGAAAAACTGGCTATTTTGGAGGATACCTATGATTCTATTGGTTACCAATGTTTGGCAATTTCGGCAACTAAAAACATCGGCATCGATAAGGTGAAAGAAATGATGCAAGGAAAAACGACTATGTTTTCAGGACATTCAGGTGTAGGGAAATCAACTCTAATAAATGCCATAGAACCAGGACTTTCATTAAAAACCAAAGAAGTTTCCAAACAACATAAACAAGGAATGCATACTACAACTTTTGCAGAAATGTTTGAACTGAGTTTTGGAGGTTTTATTATTGATACTCCTGGGATTAAAGGATTTGGAGTGGTAGATTTTGACCCTGAAGAAATCGGAGATTATTTCCCTGAGTTCTTCGAATTAAAAGCGGAATGCAAATTCAATAATTGTCTGCATATCAAAGAACCGAAATGCGCGGTGAAAGAAGCGTTGGAAGCTGGTGAAATTGCATATTCCAGATACAACAGCTATATACAGATGGTTGAAGGCGAAGAGGAAAATTATCGAGTGGATATTTACAGTTAATATGAGAGCAGTTATTCAAAGAGTCAGCGAAGCTTCAGTAACCGTTGAAGGTGAGATTGTTTCTCAGATAAAAGCGGGTCTTTTGGTGTTAGTCGGAATTGAAAATGAAGATGGGCAAGAGGATATTGAATGGCTTTCAAAAAAAATTGCGAATCTGCGCATTTTCAATGATGAATATGGTGTCATGAATAAATCTTTATTGGCTATCGCAGGGGATGCTATTGTCGTGAGTCAGTTTACACTTCAAGCAAATACTAAAAAAGGACATAGGCCCTCTTATATGAACGCAGCGAAACCTGATGTTGCAATTCCTCTTTATGAGGCTTTCGTGAAAGAATTTGAAAATCAGATTGGAAAGAAAGTCGGAACCGGAATTTTTGGCGCTGACATGAAAGTTCAGCTGCTAAATGATGGTCCGGTGACTATCATCATTGATTCAAAAAACAAGGGCTAGAAAATTGTACGGAGTACAAAAATTTGTAATGAGTTTTTTAGGTCTTTTTTCTTTAACTTTTTAGGTGCTTTAAATAGGATAAAAAAATCTTATTTTCGATTTGAAAATTTAGTTATCTTTTTTAGATTAGTAGGCCTAAAAATTAGCTATGATCAAACTTAACTTAAAAATTGCTTTTTTGGCAATTTTACTATGTACCCCATTATTTTCTCAAGAACTTTCATTTAATTATTTATTAATTCCAGAAGATTTAAAGGCGAATTGCAATGCGATAGTGCAGTACCATGATGTGGAAGTGAAAATTATTTCACAGTCTTATTATACGCAAACTGTTAGAAAAGCTGTTACCGTAAAAAACGAATTGGGAGACCATCATAGTCTTCTTCGATTAGGATATGATGATAATCGCAAAGTGTTAAATGTAAAGGCATTCATATACGATCAGTTTGGATCCGAAGTCAAGAAGGTCAAAAGGAAAGAATTCAACGATGTTAGTGCTTCGGGAAGCAGTTTGTATACAGACGACAGAATGCTTTATTATGAATATACAGCAATATCATATCCATATACGGTAGTTTTTGAATATGAAACTTCTTCAAATAGTACAGGATTTATTCCATCATGGGATCCAGTTCCTGCGTATCTGACTTCTGTTCGAAGTAGTTCGTACAAAGTAATTTCAGGAAGTGGTATGGAGTTGCGTAAGAAGGAATTTAATTTTGAAGGATTTACTATTGAAAAAAAAACAGATACACCAACAAATATTCACTATACAATTTCAGGTGTTAATGGAGTAAAGTATGAGCCCTATTCTGTAACTGCGGAAGATTATTTTCCATGGATGCGTGTAGGAGTTAACAATTTCAGTTTGGCAGGTGTGAAAGGAAGTGCCAATGATTGGGCGTCTTTCGGAAAATGGCAGGATGAAAATCTGTTTCAAGGAAAAGCAACGCTTTCAGAAAGTGTAAAGGCGGCCGTTCGAAATAGGGTAGCGCATACAGAAGACCCTGTCGAAAAGGCAAAAATTATCTACAAATACATGCAAGACAGAACACATTATATCAGTGTTCAAATTGGGTTAGGTGGATGGTCTCCATTCCCTGCTCAAGAAGTTCATGAATTAGGTTACAGTGATTGTAAAGGTTTGTCGAATTATACGAAAGCATTGTTGGATGCAGTTGGTGTTACATCGTATTTTACCATTCTGTATGGTGATGATGAAACCTATGATATTCAATCGGATTTCTTTTCCATGCAAGGGAATCATATGATTTTGAATCTGCCTACTGAAGATGGAGATATTTGGTTGGAATGTACCAATCAGAAAATACCATTTGGATTTATTGCAGGATTCACGGATGACCGAGATGTATTGGTAATTACACCTGAAGGGGGTATAATTAAACACACAAAAGTGTATAGTCCTGAAGAAAACAGGCAATTAACCAAAGGGGTTTATTCAATTGATTTTAAAGGAGGTATTGAAGCTGAGCTACACATTGAATCAACCGGTTTTCAATACGATACACATATGAATTATTATGAAGGGGAGTCACCATTAAATCAGGAAAAAATGGTTAAAGAATACTTTGACCATGTGTCCGATTTAAAGATTGAGAAAATGGAATTCAACAATAATCTGGAAGCCTCAAAATATGAAGAAGCTGTGACATTTAAGGCTGAAAATTATGGTAGTTATAGTGGCGATCAGTTATTTGTAGTTGCTAATGCATTCAACAGATATTCATCAGTACCAAGAAGAATTCGCAACAGGAAAATCCCAGTTGACATAGGACGAGGATTTTTAGATCAGGATGAAGTGACTATAAACTTACCTAAAAGTTTAAAAGTAGCATATATACCCGAAAAGGTTGAATTAGTTACCGATTTTGGAGCCTATAATTTGGAATTTGAAAAGCTGGATTCACATACCTATGTGTACAAAAGAACGCTTAAAATGAATGGAGGAACGTATGATGTTGAAAATTACGAAGCATATAGAAAATTTAGAAAAAGCATTAATAAATACGATAATTCAAAAATCATTTTAATCAAAACTCAGCTATGAAAAAAACCTTAGTTGTTCTGTTATTTTTTGGAATAGCAGAACTATCATTTGCACAGGACTATAAATTCGGTAGAATTTCAGAAGAAGAAGTTGCCGAAACTATTTACCAAGAAGACAGCACTGCTAATGCTGCTGTTTTATATAAAAAGCGCAACTCATACTATTCATACAATGGAAGTGGAGTTGTCCTTACTACCGATTATCACTTAAGAATCAAAATCTATACTAAAGAGGGAATTGATTGGGCAACTCACACGCAATATTTAACTAATACTACCGCAAGTAGAGAGAGTTTCTCCGGATTAAAGGGGGTAACCTATAATTTGGTGAATGGTGAGGTGGAAGAGACCAAATTGGACAAAAAAGAAGTTTTTAAGGAATCCATTACAGATCGCATCACTAGTGTAAAGTTTACAATGCCAAATGTATCGGATGGTTCAGTTGTTGAATTTAAGTACAGGGTGACCTCTCCATTTTACTGGATGGTTGATGATATTGTGGCTCAATATGAAATACCCATTAAAAAGTTAGATATTTCTGTTGCGCTATGGGAATACTTTAAGTTCTCAACCATGCCAAAAGGATATCTTCCACTTAACATACAAAGAAGTAAAAAGCACAACAAAACTTTCGAAACGAGTGATGTTTTAATTACAATTAATCAGAATAATATTCCAGCAATTATTGAAGAAGCTTATGTGAATAATATCGAAAATTACATGGCAGGACTTGCCTTTGAAATCAGACAATTTGTTATTCCTGGAAGTGTGTTTGAGAATTTTACAACGTCATGGGATGATGTTGCAAAGAACATTTATGAGTCTGATTCTTTTGGGGGTGAGCTTGGACGACTTAGATTTCTGAAAGAAGAGATTGCCGAGTTACAGGCAGCTGCGAAGACGGATAGCGAGAAAATTGTTGCAGCTATGCAATATGTGAAATCGAAAATAATCTGGAACGGAACTAACAGCAAGTATTCTTTTGAGGGTATCAAAAATGCCGTAAAAGAGGGTTCTGGAAATTCTGCAGACATTAATTTATTATTGACAGGAGTTTTACGTGAATTAGGCTTAACAGCAAATCCTGTGTTGGTAAGCACAAGATCAAATGGAATAGTTCTTTTTCCATCGAATGATGGGTTTAACTATGTTACGGCAGCTGTTGAGTTAGAAAATGGAGTTTTAATTTTGGATGCGACTGAAAAATATGGGGTTCCAGGAGTTCTTCCAATGAGAGTGTTAAACGGACAAGGGAGATTGGTTAGAGAAAACCGCTCATCAAGATGGGTTACTTTAACAAATTCTCAGCCTTCAAAAATTACTTCAAATATGAATATTACCATCAAAGGAGATGGTACTGTTGAAGGAATGTCTAGGACTCAACATGTAAATTCTGCAGCCTTGTATTACAGAGATAAAAACGTGAATGTGAATGAGGACGATTTTATTACTTCTATTGAAGCAAAAAATGGTGATATCATGATTGGTAATTTCACAATTCAAAACAAAGCCAAGTTATTTAAACCGGTTATTGAAATGTTCACTTTTGAGGCGGAAGATTTAGTTGAACAGGTTGGGAATCAAATGATGTTTAAACCATTGTTCTTTAAAGCTATAACGGAAAACCCATTTAAATTGGATGAAAGACAATACCCTGTAGATTTTGGAACGCCATTTGAAATTAAAAACACTGTAAGAATATCGGTTCCTGAAGGGTATGAAATAGTTTCAGTTCCAGAACAATTAGCAATTGGGTTACCAGAAGATCTCGGGGTATACAAGTTTGTAGTAAATCAGCAAGGCAATACCATTTCAATTATGACCTTGCATAAAGTAAATACAGGGATTTACCCAGCTACACATTATACGTATTTAAAAGAGTTTTATAATGCAATAGTAAACAAATCACTTGAAAGTGTTGTCATTAAGAAAAGTGATTTGTTAAAGTAGGTTTAATTTTAGGGGTTTAGATTCTTCAGAAATCTTTTTTTTAGTACTATTGCGTATTACTAATTAATTA
The DNA here is from genome assembly GCA_964227255.1 of Flavobacteriaceae bacterium. Classification (GTDB taxonomy): domain Bacteria; phylum Bacteroidota; class Bacteroidia; order Flavobacteriales; family Flavobacteriaceae; genus Lutibacter. The sequence goes on along the minus strand of CAXQVI010000043.1, from coordinate 9,940 downwards.
TTCAAGAAATGAAAAAAAGTATTGTGTTTGTTTTGTTTTTAAGCCTAGGATTTGTTGCTTGTAAGAACAATAAAAAAGTAGAAAATCAAGATACAGTTGCTGCTGTTGAAGAAGTAAAAAAAGTAGTTGTAAATGTTGATGCAGGTACCTATGTTGCAAATGTTGAAACTTCAGTTTTAAACTGGAAAGGGTCCAAACCTACAGGGACACATAATGGAACAGTAGCTATCAAAGATGGTAACTTTACTGTTGCAGATGGGGCTCTAACGTCAGGATCTTTTACTGTAGATATGGGGACTATTACAGTTCTAGATATTCCAGCAGATAAAAAAGGAAATAAGAATCTGACAGGTCATTTAAAAAGTGGAGATTTCTTTGATGTGGAAAACAACCCGACTTCAACTTTTGTAATTACAAGTGTTGATCAAGCAGAGGGTGTTAAAATCACAGGAGACTTGACTGTTAAAGGTATTACAGAGTCAATTACGTTCCCTGCTGAGGTTGCAACGACTGATTCAGGTGTAGTATTAAAAGGAGCTCCTTTTATGATTGACAGAACAAAATTCGGAATCGAATACAAGTCGAAATCAATTTTTGATGATTTGAAAGACAAGTTTATCGACGATGAATTTGAAATTTCTTTTGTGGTGAACGCTACTAAATAAGCGGTTTTAATATAATTTTTGAAAGGGGTCCGACGAACGTCGGACCTTTTTTATGGTGTTAATGGATGGTGCTCCTTTGTTGTGGAAAGAACAAAATTACTTTGCACATTGGAGATTGGATGCAGTACCGATAGCTTATTCGTTAAAAATTGCTGATAAGCCTTCATGTCTTTTACGATTATCTTAAGCAAGTAATCAAAGTTTCCTGCGACGTGATGGCATTCCGTAATTTCATCGAGTTTTGAAATAGCGTTTTCAAACTTATGGATAAGTTCATTTGAATGCATTTGAAGGGAGACCTGACAGAATACTGTAATATGTAATCCGATTTTTTCTTTGTCAATAATAGCGCTGTAATTTTTGACCACTCCAAACTTTTCCAATCGTTTAATTCGTTCATATGTCGGAGTTTGCGTAAGCCCTATTTTAAGTGCTATTTCCTTGATATTACTCTTCGAGTTTTCCTGAAGAAGTAAGAGTATTTTTTTGTCCGTTTTGTCTAATAAAATCACAAGAAGAAAATTTTTCTAAAAATACTTAATTACGTCTAATTTAATAGAATAAAATTCTAATAATTATACCGTATATAATTATTTTTTCTGAAATTATTGAATATTTAAGAAATATACAAGAGTATTTTCTAATTTAGTGGCATAATTTAATCTACTCAATGAACAAGCCAGCAAATAAGATTCAAGACCTCCAGTATTTTGGAGAATTCGGAGGGGTGAACCCTTCAATTTCAGATTCAGCAACGTATACATTTTTACATGCTAAAACCATGCTCGATACTTTTGAAGGGCATGCAGAAGGATGTTACTTGTATTCGAGACATTCAAGCCCTAGTAATTTATATTTATCAGAGGCTTTGGCAGCGATGGAATTTACTGAAACAGCGAATGTTGCTGCTTCAGGAATGGGAGCAATTACATCTGTCATTATGCAGCTGTGTGGCGCAGGGGATCATGTTGTTTCAAGTAGAACAATTTATGGAGGAACCTATGCTTTTTTAAAGAATTTTACTCCGAAGTTAAATATCACAACCTCATTTGTTGATATTACAAACCTAGAAAAAGTGGAAGCGGCCATCAATAAAAACACCAAACTTATTTATTGCGAAGCTATTAGTAATCCATTACTTGAAATAGCAGATTTGAAAAAGCTTTCTGAAATTGCTAAAAGACACAATGTAAAACTAGTGGTGGATAATACGTTCTCTCCATTAATGATTTCACCTCAGAAATTGGGAGCTGATATCACTGTCCACAGTTTGACTAAGTTTATCAACGGAACAAATGATGCTGTTGGAGGTGTGGTTTGTGGATCTCAGGAATTTATCAATAGTTTACGCGATGTAAATGATGGTGCAGCAATGTTGTTTGGTCCGGTAATGGATTCTTTACGCGCTTCAAGTATCTTGAAAAATCTGAGAACCTTACACATTAGAATGAAGCAACATAGCCATAATGCATTGTTCTTAGCTGAAGGATTTGAACGCCTCGGTTTAAAAGTAGTATATCCTGGATTGAAGAGTCATAAAGATCATGAACTTATGAAATCTATGTACAACAAGGAATATGGATTTGGTGGTATTCTAACATTAGACGTTGGGTCTGTTGAAAAGGCAAACGAATTGATGGAGTTGATGCAAGAAGAGAATTTAGGGTATCTGGCAGTGAGTTTAGGTTTTTATAAAACGTTGTTCAGTGCACCTGGGACAAGTACCTCTTCTGAAATTCCAGAAGACGAGCAGGATGAAATGGGACTATCTGAAGGAATCATAAGATTCTCAATTGGATTAGATAACGATATTGAACGTACTCTGAATGCAATGACAAATTGTATGAAGAAAGTCGGAGTGATGTAATTTTTTTTTTTTGAATTGTAATTTGAACCCCATCTAAGAAATTAGATGGGGTTCATTATTTAGATGTGGCATGTTTTAATGAGCTTCAATAATAAATAAGGGCGTTTTAATGAACTTTATTTGTTAACAGAACTAATTTTTGTATCATTACAAACCAAAGATTTTATAATGAGTGATCAAAACAACCTATCCAAAATTGACATAGAAGACCAGAAAATAATAGTAAATAAAGAATTGAATATTTGGGAAGCTTTAATTCCTGTTTTTGCCTTAATTATCATGTTGTTTTTCAACGTGTTTTTTGTTTATGGCGATGATGCTTTGAGCGGCAGTAACCAATTTGTTTTACTCTTGGGAGCCTCTGTAGCTGCTATTGTCGGATTCAGAAATAAGGTTTCTTACAAGGTTATGGTTGAAGAGATTGCTGAAAATATAAAATCAACTTCCGGAGCTATTTTAATACTTTTGATGGTAGGTGCCCTAGCCGGAACCTGGTTATTGAGTGGAATTATTCCGACAATGATTTATTACGGTCTCCAAATCTTAAACCCCACCATATTTTTGGCAGCCTGTGTTGTTATTTGTGCAGTAATTTCTATTGCAACAGGTAGTTCATGGACCACTTCAGCGACTGTAGGTATTGCCTTAATTGGAATTGGGAATGCTTTGGGGATTTCTGCGGGAATGACTGCCGGTGCAGTACTTTCAGGGGCGTATTTTGGAGATAAAATGTCTCCTTTAAGTGATACCACTAACCTGGCGCCTGCAATGGCAGGAGCCGATTTATTTAGTCATATCAAGTATATGGGATACACCACAATCCCTTCAATAATTGTGACTTTAATTGTTTTTACTATTATAGGATTTTCTTTAGATACAACAGGTTCTACGGATGTTTCAGATAAGTTGAACGCCATGAAAGAAGTATTTAATATTACACCCTGGTTATTTTTAGTTCCTATTGCAGTAATTGGTCTCATTATTAAAAAGACTCCTCCGTTGGTAGCTTTATTAATAGGAACGCTATTAGGAGCTACTGCTGCATTAATTTTTCAACCTGATTTGGTTGTGCAAGTAGCGGGAGCAACTGAATTGACTTTTATTTCGGGATATCAAGGCGTTATGGATTCAATGACCGTAGATACGGCATTTGTTACGTCAAGTGATGAATTGAACGATTTATTTACTTCAGGAGGAATGGCAGGAATGCTTGGTACTATTTGGTTAATAATTTGTGCAATGGTTTTTGGGGGAGTCATGGATGCCATTGGAGCATTAGCTGTTATTAGTGAAACCATTTTAAAGATGTTCGATTCTGTGTTTGGATTGTTTGCAAGTACAGTGGCTAGTTGTTTGGCGTTGAACGCTACGGCATCTGACCAGTATTTGGCAATTGTAGTCCCTGGAAAAATGTATGCTAAGGCTTACCGTGATAAAAATTTAGCACCAGAGAACCTAAGTAGAACCCTGGAAGATTCTGGTACGGTAACTTCAGTATTGATCCCTTGGAATACCTGTGGAGCCTATCAATCTAAAGTGCTTGGAGTAGGGGTGGCAGAATATTTTGTATTTGCAATCTTCAACTGGCTAAGTCCATTTATGACCCTACTATTTGCCGGCTTCAGAATAAAGATTAAAATGTTAAATGAAGCTTCTTCTAAATAAAGAAGTTCCACACCAGACCAAACCTTACAATAAAATCCCGGTATGGATACGTCGGTGCCGAATAATAGTTATAACCTGTAAAACTTGAAGTAAAATTCTCAAGTTTAAAATACAATCTAGTACGTGAAATTCGAGCATTGACAAAGAAGTCTAACATAGGGAATTCTCCGTATTCAGCACTGTTTTGAAGTACAAACTCACTAATCACAGGATCATAGGCATTCATGAAATAACTCGTGAAATATTTAAAAGTCACACCTGTTTGTAGAAATAATGGTTTTCCTTTAAACAAGTCAGACGAGAAGTACAGTGAATTTCGTGTGACAAACTCTGGAACATTAAAGAATTCTTCTCCTTTTAGTACGTTTTGGTACATAACGGTATTGTCTAAGCTGAACTTTCCCCATCTCAAATTAATTTGAGCTTTGGCTTTTAAATAATTCAAAGATTCATTTGATTGTATTGGAGTTGAATTCTCTCCAAAATAGGTGTAGTTTTCTACACTGTTATACGAAGTACTGAGACCTCCCCATTCTTTGTAATTGAAGGCTATTCCGAAAGCACTTATCTCTTCATTTTTAAAATCTTTATTGTACCAGTTGTATTTTTTGTAATCACTTTGATAGAGGATTTTATTCATACTTGGATTCTTTCCTGTTAAATTCATGAACCCGGAAAGATTAAAAACGCTGTCTTTTACATAACCTACTTCGGCCTTAAATGAACTCCCTTCTAAATCCCCTGAAATAATTGAATTCGCTTCGGCATTGATTCTTAAGTTGCCGTAATTCACCTTCCAATGTGCGCCTGCAGCAAAAGTGTTCCCCTTGTAATTACTTGGAATTGTTATATCATCAAAGTAAAGTATACTGTTGTATTTGTAGTTGTAATCGAAATACTGCCCAGATATTTTAAGACTTCCAATGGCCGGAGTTGCATATTCGAAGTATGCATTATGCCATGAGTGTATATAGTCAGTATGGTCAGAAATGCTGGTCGTATATGCAGGGCCATAGTCTTCATATGGGTTCTCTTGCTTAAATCGGTAATGTTTAGTTTCAAACAAATAATCATAACCAAAATTAAATGCGTATTGGTTTTTTGGATCCATAACTATATAGTTTGATGAATCTTTCATGGTTGCCAAGGCCACAGTGTCAATTTTAATTTCTGAAAGAGCTGCTTTTAAGGAGTCCAGTTTGAAAGCTGTTAACGTAGTATCTGATTTTATAAGAAAGTCAATATCATCTTTTAGATTCATATTCGACTTTACTACAGAATCCAATTGTTTGATTTTTGCACTGTGAACATCATTGATTTTATCAACGCTGTTTTGTTTTGAAAACAACACTACTTTTTGTTCAAGGAAATAGCGTTTTCCTTCATGCATATTATTCGCATTTGTATAATTCACATCCAGTCGTCCACGGTCTGTATAGTTTGGATCCCCAGCTTCAAAAAACTGAATTGACAAATCCGTCAATCCTCCGTATTCATCATTGTACAAATCGAAGGAGTACAAATGTCCTCTCGCCTGATATGTTTTTGGTTTGTTATGGAAGTTAAACGTACCCCTGAAATTTCCATGACTCGCCAAAGCATTTCTGTATTTTCCTAAAGAACGCAATCCTTTGTATGCAACAGAAAAATTAAACTGTCTGCTGGTGTTCATAGTTACAAAGGCATCCAGAAACTGTCCCTGTTCCATTCCTGTTCTGTAGGCTAATTCGGAAGTTGGAGTAGGAACACTATAGTACTTCATATCTTCTAAACGATAATAGTTGTATTGTTTTGCTCCAAATCCCATTTCGGGAAAAATTCCATCTGTACTAAAATCATATGCCAGCTTATTGAAAGTCTGTCCCTGATTGTGCATAGCCATTAATTCGAAATCATCTTTTCGAATGTAGTTGTGGATAAAGTCCGTTTGTAATGAAATAGTAGTATCAATAACTACGGTGTCATTTTTGTAATTAAAACTTTTATAGTCGGTGTATTTGGTTGTACCCGAAAGTTTTATTCTGACTTCATTATTAAATTTGGTGCTGTCAGCTCTGTTGATTGCATTCGGATCAAAGCCCCTTGTCTGACCAAAACTGTTGATAGAAACGATAAGGAATAAAAAAGATACTAATAGGTTTTTCATACGATACGTTGAGAAGCAAAGGTAAACTATTTAACGAAATTTATAAGAAATAATTGGGTACTCAAGAGACATAGCTTTAACGTATTCTATTCAAGTTATTTTCACGATTTAAAATGTACATTTGTAACATGTCTTTAGAGAAATTTATGTTGCCAAATACCGTGGAAGCAGGAACCGATGAGGCCGGTCGGGGATGTTTAGCCGGACCTGTTGTGGCAGCAGCAGTAATATTGCCGGCAAATTTTGAACATGGTTTGCTAAATGATTCTAAAAAACTTACAAAAAAGCAGCGTGAATTATTGCGCCCAGTTATTGAAAAAGCAGCGGTTGCTTATGGCGTAGCATTTATAAATGAAGAAAAGATTGATGAAATCAATATTTTGAAGGCTTCTATACTTGGAATGCATGCGTCTATTGAAAAGCTGAATATTGAACCAGAGCATATTTTGGTGGATGGGAATAAGTTTTTTCCGTTCAAATCAATTCCACATACCACCGTCGTAAAAGGCGATGGAAAATACCTTAGTATAGCAGCAGCTTCTATTTTAGCCAAAACGTACAGAGACGATTTTATGGAAAAAATTGGAGAGGAATTTCCTCAATATCAATGGGCTAAAAACAGGGGTTATCCTACAAAATCTCACAGAGATGCTATTCGAGAATTTGGTCCTACGAAGTATCATCGCAAATCCTTCAAACTTCTTCCAGAGGTGCAGTTGAAATTAAGTTTTGATTAGATGTATTTTAAGGATTAAAAGCATAAATTTGCCTTCCTAAAAAGCTAAAATATGATCAAAAGAACTCGTGCAGGAATTTCAAAATTCATAATTCACAAAGTTGGAAATAAGTTCAACAGTGCAACCAACATCTTTTCTGAAAACACAGTTACATTTGATGAAGAAAGTTATGAACTAATGAAGCCCTTTCTATTAAAGCCCTTTGGGAATGTGGCTGAAAGCTTTCGTTTCAATCATCATGCAAATGTAGAATTGAATGAAATTAACAACTATACCAGCGAGATTTTTAATGATGAGAGTTCTTTTATTGAAGTTTCAAAGCATATTGTAAACCATTTGTACGAGCAATCAAACTCAGCTCAGATTAAAACAGGAGATGTAATTATTGCTTTGTTTGAAGATATTGAATTTAAAGAATCGGTAACTCAGGCCATCGGAATTTTTAAGATTGAGAATAAAGTGGATTTTTTTCAGACTTATATGGAAAAAAATGTTTTGGATGTTTATGTTCAAAAAGGAATTAGTACCAGGCGACTTGATAAAGGTTGTCTCATTATCAATTCCAATGATGATGAAGGCAGAGTGGTACTCAGTGTTGATAATAACAATTATGATGCACAATATTGGTTGAAAAATTTCCTGAATGTGAAATATGCGAATGATAACAATCAGCATACTCAGAATTATATTGAATTATGTAAAGATTTTTCTGAAGATGTATTGCGAGAGGATTACGGGATTCAGGAGAAAGGTGATTTCTTGGCGAAAACAGTAGACTATCTCAAAGAAAATGATTCGGTTAATATTCACGAATTCAAAGATGAGGTTTTCTTTGAAAAAGAAGATTATAAAGAGTTATTTGATACCTATAAAAAGGAATATGAAGACATGAATGATGTGATGGTTCGCAATAATTTTGCAGTTTCTGATGTGGTATTGAAAAAACAAAAACCAAAGATGAGGACGGAGATTAAGTTGGATACCAATATTCAAATAAAATTAGATATAGATGCTCCGGATGCTTCGAGTGAATATCTGGAAAAAGGCTTCGATGAAGAAAAGAAAATGAAATATTATAAAGTGTACTTCAATGAAGAAGAATAACAATAAAAAAAAGCCTCAGTTTAATGAGGCTTTTTTTTATTTATAATTTACTTCGAAAAGAGTCTGAAAATGCTTTTTAATTTTTTCTTCAACCTCCTTCATTGAAACTTGTCGATTTAATTCAGCTTCCATTGAAGTTACTGCTTTTCCTTTAATTCCACACGGAATAATATTATCAAAATATCCCAGGTTTGCATTTACATTTAAAGCAAATCCATGCATGGTTACCCATCGACTCGTACGAACACCCATTGCGCAAATTTTGCGGGCAAATGGAGTTCCAACATCCAGCCAAACACCAGTTTCACCTTCACTGCGCTCCGATTTAATTCCGTATTCAGCAAGAGTCAAAATAATTGCTTCTTCCAGATAACGTAAATACTTATGAATATCAGTAAAGAAATTGTCCAAATCCAAAATAGGATACCCTACCAACTGTCCAGGACCATGGTAAGTAATATCTCCACCGCGGTTTATTTTATAGAAGGTCGCTCCTTTTGCCTTTAATTGCTCTTCAGATAACAATAAATTACTCACATCACCACTTTTCCCAAGTGTATACACATGAGGATGCTCCACAAAAATGAAATAATTAGGAGTTTGGTGGTTTTTATTGTTACGTCTGTTGTCAATTTTCAAGTCAATAATTCCTTGAAATAATTTTTCCTGGAAATCCCAGGTCTCTTTATAGTCTTTTAAACCTAAATCAATAACTTCAACTTTCTGCATCTATCTTTCTGGATTGTTGTTGATAATAAGTGCTGCTATGACTCCTGGGATCCATCCTAAACATGTTAAAATGAAAACAATTACAATTGATCCGCATCCTTTATCTATGACAGCTAGAGGAGGAAAAATAATACATAATAAAACTTTAAAGCAGCCCATTTATTTTTTTTTCAAAGGTCTAAAAAATAAATTCATTATACAACGTTAATAAAAGAGTAGAATTCGATATAAAATGTATTTTTGTCAAAAGCATCACAATGTCCATTAAAGTTGCAAATATTACTAAGAAATACGACTCGCAGGTTGCTCTGAACGATATCTCCTTTGAGATTCAGAAGGGTGAGATTGTCGGGTTTTTAGGTCCTAATGGAGCCGGAAAATCAACTATGATGAAAATCCTGACCGGATATATCGGGGAATTCGAAGGAGAAGCTTTCGTAAGTGATATTGATGTTAAGAATGATGTTCTGGAAGCTCAAAAGAATTTAGGGTATTTACCGGAGCACAACCCACTGTATCTGGAAATGTATGTTCGTGAATACCTGCTTTTTCTTGCAGAAGTTCATAAGATTGAAAAGGATAGAGTGGAAGAAGTAATTCAGCAGGTGAGACTAACTCCAGAGGCTGGAAAGAAAATCAAACAGCTTTCAAAAGGGTACCGGCAAAGGGTAGGAATTGCAGCGGTACTTTTACACAATCCAAAAGTGTTGATTTTGGATGAGCCTACTACGGGATTAGATCCAAACCAATTGGTTGAAATTCGAGAGTTAATAAAAAGTCTGGGGAAGAACAAAACCATTTTATTTTCAACGCATATCATGCAAGAGGTCGAAGCTATTTGTGATCGCGTAATTCTAATCAATAAAGGAAATTTGGTAGCGGATGAAAATCTAAAAGCATTGAAAAAAAATCAAGATCAAATTATTGACGTTGAATTTGATTATAGAATTGAGAAAAAGTTCATCGATACCATTCCTGGATTAAAAGACTCCAATAATTTCCATGATACAGAATGGGAATTGGTCTT
>CAXQVI010000042.1:0-6376 GCA_964227255.1 Flavobacteriaceae bacterium | reverse complement strand
ACAATGGATATATTTCATTGCTATCGCAATTGGTTTTTCTTTTGTTCGTTGCTCTTTCAACTACTACCACTTTAAAGCAAGCTTTACGTGGCTCGTTGACCGCAACGAAACATATCCGCGAGTCGTTACCCAACATTTGATGAGCAACCTGCTGAAAATAGAAATAATAGAAAATGACAAAGGTGGACACGAAGATTTAATCTTTGAAATTCCTAATTTAATAAGTCAGCAGAAATTTGATACTTATTATTTTGCTTTAGCAATTGAGCCTAAAGACGGAATAAAAGAAATTAAAAATGCTGTTGCGGAATTAATCGCTTCGTGGAATAAAAAGCAAACGGAAATGGAAAACGGACAAGTTATCTATTTGCCAATTTATTTTTCAGACCAATATACAGGTTGTTTAAGAGTGGAAAAGAAAAACGACTTGAATTTGATATACGGATTTTCAAGACGAGAAGGTTGGAGTGTTGACCCAATAAATCCGACTGAATATTATGAATCAATATCTGACTTTGATACTGAAAATGATAAGTCATTAACTGTAAACCAATCGGAATTTGAAAAGTGTTTGACTAAATTGATTGAAAAACTAAAATCGGAATGAAAAAACGTTGGGTAACAATGTATAACCGCAATTACGGCGGATTCGACTACGTCCGAATCCACTCGGAATTGCTAACGTCTGTGCTAAACCGAAAATTATCGCTAATTTAACCCGTAACTGACGGTTATACGAGACCGTTGGCAACAATTTAAGAAAAACCGAAATATATAACATATGAATTATCCTTATTCAACAGCAACCGGAACAATCCAAAAAATATTATCTAAAATTCAAAGTGTAGGACAGCCAACGAAACTTGATAGAAATTGGATGTCTTCAATTGGATTTACAAAATCATCCGAACAAAGAATGGTTGGAATTTTAAAATTCCTTGGTTTTGCTGAAAAGAATGGCACACCGACTGAATTATGGACAAGATTTCGTTCAAATAAAACTGGTAAACAAGTTTTGGGTAATGCAATACAACAAGCTTATTCTGAACTTTATCAAATTTACCCTAAAGCTCACGAACTTGACAAGGATGAGCTTAATCACTTTTTCACTACAAAAACGACAGCAGGTGCATTGGCATTAAGTCACACAGTAAATACCTTTAGAAATCTTGCAGGTTTCGCTGAATTTTCAAGTAATGGCGTTGCGACACCTCAAAAACAAAAAGAAGAAAAAACCAATAATCCTAAACCTACCAAAGAAAAGGGAACTACCGACAAAGAGGAACCGAAAGAATTTACCAACCAACTTTCACGTCAATTTAAAGAATCAAAAAATGGTCTGACAGTAAATTTAAATATTCAATTAACAGTTCCAGAAACAACAGATGAAAAGGTTTATGATAAGTTTTTTGAATCATTGAAAAAACACCTTTTATCATAATCTATGATTAAGGATATTTTAGATATAATAAAACGGAGCAATGATTTCTCACAAGAAGTTAAAAATGAATTTCCAATAAGACTGAATGAAAAATCTTCTGTATTTAAGTGTGATATTGCCTTATTGACTTCAACACCTAAAGAATTCGATGTTTTGACATCGTTACTCGATGATGTTAAAGAACTTACAATAGAGAATAATGATTCATTAATATATTATACCGCACGCATAAATACCAAGAAAAAATCATTTAGTATTATTTTACCCTATCCTGTAACTATGGGTTTAGAATCGGCTGTAAGTAGCACTACTAAAACTATTACACACTTTTCGCCAACTTTAATTGTAATGTGCGGAATTTGTGCGGGAAATAAGAATGTGGCAAAAATTGGAGACTTGATTATTGCAGAAAAGACAGTTAACTACAGTAATGTTGTAGAAATTGAAAATTCGGAAAAAGGAGCTAAAAAGAAATTTATGCAAAGTGCTGATTCAATAAACAAAAATTTGAAAGCAAGATTGACTCTTTTCGCTAATAGCAAAGCGATAAATTCAATATCAGCAATTTTAAAATTGCCAGAAAACTTGAAACCCAAATGTCATTTAGGACTAATGGTTACTGGAAGTTCCTTATTGAGAAGTGATGAAAAAATGAAAGAAATTAACGATTCTTACCACGGAGTTAAAGGAATGGATATGGAAACCCACGGTTTTTATTTTGCTTCCTCAAATTCAAATAAAGAGAATATTCCATTATACGTTTCTATGAAAGCAGTATCTGATTTTGGAGATAAAACGAATCATAAATTATCATCTGAACAAAGAAGTGAAATAGCATTAAAAGTAAGTGCAAATTCAGCAATCAACTTTATACGAGAATATTACAGATAAAAACTGTTGCCAACAACGTATATAGCTCATAGCTAGTTAGTTGCTTAAACGAAGTTAAAGTATATTTGCTAGTCCGCCAAATTTTTTAATTTGGCTTATTGAGAAAAGATAATAAGAAAAATTAAAAAATTCGGCTCGTGCTTAATCCGAAAATAATTTTATAATTTGCACGCTACGAGCCATATACAAGACCGTTACCCACAAGCTGAAAACCAACCGCATATTTTAGCACTTTCGGTTTTTTCCGACACACAAATCCAACGCTTAAAACCAAAAGAGCTAAAATTTTCCCAACGCCTGAAAATTATATATTTTAGTATTTGCTTAAATAAGAAATAACCGTAACTTTGTTTTATGGAAAATAATTCTTGCATAAGACAACAAGCCGATATTGAACAAATAAATCGTTGCAAAGACACAGTTTCGGAATTAAACGAATCGTTCGACTATTTGGCGAACGGACTTTCATTAGTCGGAACTAACGTTCGACTGAAAATACTTTACCTACTCTTTCAGGAAAAAAGACTTTGTGGTTGTGATTTAAGCGACATTCTCGGAATGAACATTTCTGCTATTTCTCAACATTTGAGAAAAATGAAAGACCGAAACCTATTACAAACAGAAAGAGATGCTCAAACGATTTTTTATTCACTTACGGCTGAATACGAAAAAATGCTAAACCCATTTTTTGAGATACTTGATAAAAACAAAATTTTAGAAACGATATGAAAAGTGAAAACAAATTAATCGGTGCAGGTTTGTTAACGGCAATTACAGCTTCTTTATGTTGTATTACACCAGTTTTGGCTCTTATCGCAGGAACAAGTGGAATTGTTTCAACATTTTCTTGGATAGAACCTTTTAGACCATATTTAATTGGACTGACAATTTTAGTTCTTGGCTTTGCTTGGTATCAAAAACTTAAACCTCAAAAAGAAATAGACTGTGATTGTGAGACGGACGAAAAACCAAAATTTATTCAATCAAAAAAGTTTTTAGGTATTGTAACAGTATTTGCAATTGTAATGTTGGCTTTCCCATATTATTCTGGAATTTTTTACCCAAACACAGAAAAACAAATAATTGTAGTTGACAAATCGGACATTAAAACAACGGAATTTAAAATCAGCGGAATGACTTGTGCCAGTTGCGAAGAACACGTCAATCACGAAGTAAACAAACTCAACGGAATTGTAAACTCAAAAGCGTCTTATGAAAATGGAAATGCAATCGTTGAATTTGACAAAACCAAAACCAATGAAACGAAAATTGAGAAAGCAATTAACTCAACAGGTTATAAAGTAACCGACAAAAAAGAAAATTAATGGAAACTATATTAAAATCTGAAATAACTTGTCCAAACTGCGGACATAAAAAAATGGAAGATATGCCAACAAACGCTTGTCAATTTTTCTACGAATGTGAAAATTGTAAAAAGGTTTTAAAACCAAAAGAGGGAGATTGTTGTGTTTATTGTTCTTATGGAACAGTAGCTTGTCCACCAATTCAAGAAAATAAAAGTTGTTGTTAAAAAGCCAACGCTAAAAGCCATACACATTTGCAATTCGCTTCAGCCGAAACACAAGCCAAAAATTGCAAAAGAGTATGTCTTTGCCAACGCTGAAAACCAAGCTGAACGGAATAAAGCCAGTGGGTAACAACGTATATAAAAAATAGCGGTTTAGGTGCTAAATCGAAATGAATTTTATAAATTTAAGGTCTGTGTTTAACCGAAAAGTTCGTGCAAAAAATCCGCTACTTTTCATATACAAACCCGTTGTAACACATTAAACCATACTTTGAAAAAACTGCTATTATTCATATCATCTTTATTCTTTGCCAACGCAAATGCACAATCTGAATTTGATTTAGAAAAAGTTTTGAAAATCGAAAGACGAGATATTATTGTTATGGAAATCGACTCATATCTGAATGAAAAATCAGAATATGGAGAAAATATTGAGAAACTGAATTCTAAACAACAGACTTTTCTTTTTGTGGAAAATTTGGAACGTGAAATAAATAATGGAGGATTTAATCAATTCTATTTTAATTCGAGCGGAAATTTTAGTCAGGAAACTATAAAAGCACTTTTGGAAATTGGAGCGAATAAAACAGCCGAAATTGTAAAAAAAGCAAACTCTGAATTTAAAAACGGAATCGTTCCTAAAAACAGAACTGAAAGACAAACCGAATTGGAGCAGATTGAAAAAAATGCGGAAGAAAATTGGAATAAATGTGATTCGGAATTTTATGAATATAAAGATGACTTGACCGAATTATTAATTGCTTTTGTGATTAAGAACAAAACTAAATTTAAAAAATAACGTGTTACAACAACGTGTATAAAAAATTGCTAAATTAGTGCTTAATAAAAGGTCGTTGCATTTTTGTTACGTCTGAATTTCCTTCGGAAATTCCTCGCACACAAAACCGCAACTATTCATACACAAAACCGTTAGCACACATATGAACCAAATAATGAAAAAAATAATTTTAATTACAGCCTTACTATTTATAGGTGTTTTTCAATTAAAAGCACAAGAAGTAACCTTATTTGATAGTAATGGAGACGCAAGAGCATATATTGACTATGATGAGGAAGCTACAATTTTTTTGTGGAACGGTAAACCTGTAGCTTTTCTAGAAAATGATGGTTCTGATATGTGCGTATTCGGATTCAATGGGAATTTCTTAGGTTGGTATGAAGATGGAATTATAAGAAATAAAAATGGATATGCTGTTGGCGCAAGAAAAGGTGCTGTTAATATGGTAACAAGTATTGAACCAATAAAGAATATTCAAGAAATCACACCAGTAAAACCAATAACACCGATTACACCAATAAAACCAATATTCAGTAATAGTTGGAGTTCAGAATCATTAACTGAATTTCTATATTCTGGTAAAAATTAGAATTATGAAAAAATTACTTTTTGCACTTTTTTTATTTGTGACAATATTTTGTCAAGCCCAAGTTAATAGATACTCAAAAGTTACAACTTCAAGTTTTAAACCAATGTCATATAGCGAATTGTCAAGTGTCGCAATGACACTTCAAAAAAGATACAATGAAAATCAAAAGTATCTTTACGCTATGAAAAATTGGATTTTGGAGTTAAAACCTCAAATTAAAGAACAAAAATTTATTGATAGGTTAAATGGAGAATACTCTGTATTAACATCAATGGAAGACGATGATTTGGCACGTGCGACTAAAGCATTAAAGCAAAGAGAAAATTCCATTAGAGAAGTTATTTCCGAATACAACACTTGGGTAAATCAACAGAATAGTAAGAGTACAAAAACAACGCAAACTAACAATAACACGTCATCTAATAGTTCATCGTTGAATGAAGTTCAAATTGCTATGCAACATTTTCAAAATGGTGAATACGCCTTAGCTGTTAGGAATTTCTCAAAATATCTTGAAAAAGATAGTAAGAATACAGATGTTATTATGTGGAGAGCAATGGCCAAAGGACAATTAAAAGATTATTACGGTTCAATTAGTGATTATGATAAAGTGATTGAGTTAAACTCTAATTATCCAATGCAGTACAACAAAATAGCAATGGCATATAATAATAAAGCTTATACTTATGTGCAATTACGAGAATATAAAAAAGCATTACCATTTGTTGAGAAAGCAATTGAACTTGATAAATCTGATTGGCACTTTTGGGATACAAGAGGTGAAATATATTTAAATCTTGACAGACTTGATGATGCAATTTCAGATTTAAATAAGGCTATTAAAATTGAAAAACATTACAATTCATATTATTTGAGAGGGTTAGCTTATATAAAACAAGGAAATAAAGAAAAAGGATGTAAGGATTTATCTAAATCTGGGGAACTTGGGAATACAGATGCTTATACTGTAATATCTGAAAAATGCAATTAAATACGTGTGCTAACAATGGCTATAAGTAATTGCTTGTTCTCGCCTACTTCTGAAAATCCTCGCGGATTTTCAGTTTGGTGTGTACTTGCAAAGTTAACCGCTAACCCACGCAACTACTCATAGCCGAAACCGTTGTA
>CAXQVI010000041.1:0-16180 GCA_964227255.1 Flavobacteriaceae bacterium | reverse complement strand
GACATACCAGAAACGTCGTAATCAGGATTTGAGAATAATTTTTTAAGTACTTTATCTTCTTTGATATCGTATAAAACAATCTCAGTTTTATCGCTTTCAAGGTTTGTTAAAAGATAAACTTCATGTGGGTTTTCAGAAGCGTAGTTAAAGCTCATGATTCCGAATGAATCTTTCCAGCTCAATTCTTTTTTAAGCTCATAATTTTCGCCATCAACAGTGTAGTAGAAATCCAAGAAAACACCATCTCTTAGTTTGAAATAACCTCTCAGGTTTCCTTCACGGTCGAATTCGTAGCTGTTAATTGGATTAGCAGCATCGTCGTTTTTGTATAATTGCTTTAATTCTCCTGAAACGATGTTGATTTTATAAGGCTCAAAGATTTGAGCATTGTTTTTATTCATAGAAATAATCATATGATCCTTGTCCTCTTTTAAGTTTTCAAGAATGTTTACACGAACACCGTCAAATGGAGTTAATTCTTTCTGATTATTTCCGTCGATATCAACTGCAAATAAGTGGTAATCTTCATTTCCTCCTTTATCCATGATATAGATCAATCGGTTGTTGTTTGCCCAGCCATAACCACGAATCAATTCTTCGTCTTCTACGATTACACGTGTAACTTCATCTGTTGCCAGACTTTTAACGTATACGTGATTTTTTAAATTCTCATCTTTCTCTCTGTATGAAAGATATTTTCCATCAGGTGAGAACTGGAATGTTCTTGCTTTTGGACGCGCGAAATAATCTTCAACAGAGTATTTGTACTCTCCAGTTTCATAATTCGCAAGCGTGGTTAAATCTTCGTCTGAGGATGGTAAAGCAGTGTTTCCAGGTAATTTAATCTCCGTTTTTGCTAAAGTAAGTGGCATTTCCATTCCTCCTTGTGTGAATGTCCCGGAAATGGCTGCATCTGCTAAAGTTCCTACGAATTTAATTCCAGCCTGATTAAATTTAATAGTCAGTACATTTTCTTCAAATGTTGTTACATCCATCGGAATTCCTGTCGCTCCCTGAGATGGACTATCCATAGTTGAGGAAAGAGCATCAGCTTCGTTGGTGATATGAAAAACCAGTGGTAATTCATTTCCTTGTACGCTTAGACTTCCTTTCCAGGAACCTTCAATTTCTTGTGCTTGTGTTGCAATAACAACACCAAAAATCATTGTAAAAACTGTAATTAGTTTTAGTGCTAAATGTTTCATTTTGTTAAATAGGTAAATTAATTTATTGGTCTTTTGTATGCTGTTGTGACGTGTTTTAATGTGCTACAACAATCAAATATGAGGCGTATAAATGCCTTATATTCAAATATAAGAGGAATGTAGGGCTAAAATGTTACATGAATTGTTAAACAATTTTTAATTTTTTTTAAAACATAGTTTGGAAGTGCTTAAAGTTGTTACAATTTTAAAGTTTGTTCTTTTTAAATTAAAAAGATTACCTATATTTGCAACCGCTAACAGCAACGGTCTGGTAGTTCAGCTGGTTAGAATACCTGCCTGTCACGCAGGGGGTCGCGGGTTCGAGTCCCGTCCAGACCGCAGAAAGCTTCAAGAGAAATCTTGGAGCTTTTTTTATGGCCACCCAATTGGGTCAGTCCTGATTTCGAAATTAATAGAGGTAATTTCACTTGGTCGGTACGTCAAACAAAAAGTTTGGATTTATATTAAATCAATAAATCATAGTTTATTTCTGCAATCTGTATGAGAAGCTCAGAATAAAATACCTTCCTAGTCCGAATTTCGTAGTTTCTTCAAAATAGTCTAAGGTGCTTCTTCTTTGGATATCGATACTCTGGTCAAATAAATCAATCATTAAAAATTTGATGATTCCATTGTCGTTTTTAGTAACTGCATACGATAAACTTGCATTTAAGAATGGAGTTTCAATGATTTCATTATAGTTTGAATCCCGGTAAATATGATAGTCGAAATTGGTGTTGAAATTTATTTTTTTTGTGATGTCATAATCGAATTTCATAAAGTAATGTTGTTCACTGAAATTTCGATTGATGTTTTGAGCTATGGAGAAGTCTGAATTGTTCTGAATAAATTCACCGCCAATTTTTAAATCGAATAGGGTTTTATTGTTGTTTTCCAGTGTTAATTTGGTCTTGTACATTCTTCCGGTCACGTCGTTCAGTTCATTTTGTACAAGCGACTTTCCGTAGGTTCGGTTTCCATTAAGTCCAAGAGTATACCTTAATCCTAACGCCTTATTGCGTTTTGAAAAGTTTAAGTTTAATCGGTAATTTCTGCGATTACCAAAATTGTCAAAACTTCGTGTTCGTTGGTAGTTTTCATCAGTTTCGATCGTTCTAATAATAGCATTTGAGGTATGCTGGATGTTAATTCTTCCATAAAAACTAATCGATTTCGAGAAGTTGTTTATCGTTGAATTGAAATTAGCAATTTTTTGTACCTCTGGTTCGAGATTGGGATTACCTTTTAATGTTGACCACGGATTGATGTCATTTATTACTGGCGAACTTTCAAACAATCGAGGTGATCGCACATTTTGGCGGAAGTTCAAATAGTGTGTATTTTTTTTATTGGGCTTGAATTTTATTGAAATATTTGGACTCGTATAATTTTTGGTAGTACCATAATCCATGGATTCCTGATATCCGTATGTTCTGTGCAAATTTAAGAAGTCAACTCCCGCAATAATGTTTAATTTTTGGGTGTTGTAGTTGTAATATCCAGCAGAAAGCAGTCTGTTTTCATCCAATCCAATTTCATAAAATAGAGGGATTGGTTCTTGGTCATTCGTTTTTTTGATTTGCTCAGCATCTTCAGCGCTTCTTCCAAATTGCGAATTCGATTTAAATTTCAGGAAATGATTGCCTCCTAAAGGTTCGTTGAAATTAAATTCAATTTGCGTGGTGGAATTTTTGAAATTATTATCTCTATACGACTCAACAATCTTTTCAAAGGTGGAATTTGGTTTTGTATTTATGCTCGTTTGAATATTTTCATTCTGAATGGCTGTGCCGTTATAAATAAACTTGGTGCTAAAATTTCTTTTGTTTTTATTCAGGTTTCTGATGTAATTCAAGAAGAGCCTTCCAGAGTTTCTGTCATTATGGTTTTCAAAGTCCTGATTTAAGGTATATTTCAATTCATCATCTTCATCTATGAACTTACTTTCACGTTCAGAAAATGCATCTCTTGTACTTGCTGAAAAATTACCTCGAATAAAGAGTCGTTGCACCTTATTTGATTTATTTTCATAATTAAAGTTAGCTCTATGGCTATTGTTTGTAGAAGTGATATCTGTGGTGCTGTTCGAAACGAAATTTCTGTTGCTCGAAAAATTGATTCTTTTCGAAATGGTTATTCCAGAGTTTTCAAGAGACGAATAGAAATAATCAACATTCAGGACTTCTTTTTTTCTGAATTCAAAACCGGTATTAAATCCGCCTACTTTAGTGGTGAGGACACCGCTTAAGCCACCTCTCGGTATAGTGTTGGGAGTATTTTCATCATCGGTATCATCTGTGAGTCCCCCAGAGTAACTCAGAAAATCCTGTATGTTTGACCCAGTGATGTTTATGTTGTTGAATTTCCCAATAATAGAAAATTGTGTTTTACTGGTGAATCGATTGTAATTGATGTCGGTGAAATATTTCCCTTCGGAACCCAGCCCGGCTGCTGCTTTTCCAAATCCGCGACCTTTCTTTTTCTTTTTTAAGGTCAAATTGATCACATAGTTCTTGTCATTATCCTGAACACCTGTTAATTCAGCTTCATCACTTTTTTTATCGATTACCTGGACTTGTTTGATTTCCTGTGCTGAAAGGTTTTTTAAAACAATAGCAGGATCTCCACTGAAAAACTCTTTACCATCCACTAAAATTTTTGTGATTTCATTTCCTTGGGCTTGGATAGAGCCATCGGGATTCAGTTCAACACCAGGTAGCTTTTCCAGCAGGTCTTCAATATTATCGTCGTGATGAATTTTGAATGAATTGGCATTATAAGCAACTGTGTCTCTTTTTATTTGAACGGGAATAATTGCGCTGATGGTTATTTCATCAAGGGACTGAATATTTTCTTTAAGTTTTATTAGAGGTAATTCAAAGGATTTATTTTCAATTTTTAAGTCCTGGAAGTGAGCTTCAAACCCCAATAAATAAACTTGCAAGATGTAATTACCTGAATCGTTGTTTATGAGCTTGAATGAACCATCATTTTCCGAAATGGCAAAATTAATTAGTGTGGAATCAGTAGGTTTTAAAAGAGCAATTGAGGCGTATGGAAGTGGATTATTAATCATACCTGTAATTTTTCCAGTAATGTCAATTTGCTGTGCATTGACTTTGAATCCTGCAAGATTAAAGCAGATAAGTACAAATAGAATTCGTATAACCTTTGAATCCATAGGGGGCTATTTTTCCAGTGAATCAAATGTATATTTATGAACCTTGGAAATTGTTGCAAAAACTACCTTCTTATACTCAATAAATCACACGTTTTAGATTGAAAAGGAAAATAGAAGAACATCGCGATGAGATGTTTTTTGGTGAAGTATATTACTGCTGCCAATTAAGGTCGTTTTCAGAATTTGACTCGCGCTTCTTTTTAATTTTATCTTCTTCAGGCATAAGGTCTTCTGAATCTAGATTTCCGGTTTCTGTTGAAATTTTGGCAAGTTCAATTTCATTGAGTTTTTCTTTATCCATATAGGATTCTATGGTGTCATCATCTAATATTTCATAATATTCTCCTGTATCACAAGAAATGATTATGACGCAACTAAAACAGAACATGAATTGAGCGAGAAGTTTTTTCATTTTGTAATTAGTTAATAGTGTTAGCCTAATTTAATGAAAAATCTTCTTTTTTGAAAAAGGTGCATTGGATTATAGAAAAGGCACCTCGAAGGAGGTGCTTTACCAAAGTTTTATCATCAATTTTTTACGCTGCATAGTTTTTAAAAAACTCCTCAAACGTCATTGGGGCAAGATTTTTTAGCGCATAATGTGCTAAATAAGTCTTGTAGTTTTTTAATGCAAAAGCTTTTATTTCATTTGCTTCTGGGATAGGGGTTAAAGTAGTCTTCTCCATGATACATGAAATTTAAGTTCGGGGTTTGTGCATTGAATGCAAGGTAAAGTAACGTAAAATCAACCAAAAAAGCAAGAAAAATTACCATTTATACGATAAATCGTGCGTTTTATTGCTTAAAACGAGTAGTTTATTTATTAAAAAATTTAAAATTCAATTAAATTTTTCATGTAATTTAGGTTTGTAAGAGTGCGTTGATAAACGCATTATTTCTAACCGTGAAATAAAATGCG
Source organism: Flavobacteriaceae bacterium (assembly GCA_964227255.1). GTDB lineage: Bacteria > Bacteroidota > Bacteroidia > Flavobacteriales > Flavobacteriaceae > Lutibacter. The sequence continues at coordinate 10,875 of CAXQVI010000041.1, read as the reverse complement.
TTTTAATGTATTTTATTTAGTTATTTTCGCATTAAGTATTCGAACTATGAAAGGAATCATATTAGCGGGAGGCTCAGGGACCAGACTATACCCTATAACCAAAGGGACTTCAAAACAATTGCTGGCTGTGTACGATAAGCCAATGATTTATTATCCATTATCTATTTTGATGATGGCTGGTATTTCTGAAATATTAATCATTTCAACGCCAGAAGACTTGCCTAATTTTCGAAAGTTATTAGGAGATGGAACTTCATTGGGGATGAAATTTTCTTATAAAGTGCAGCCGTCACCCGACGGATTGGCGCAAGCTTTTATTTTGGGTGAAGATTTTATTGGAGAGGATGACGTATGTTTGATTTTAGGGGATAATATTTTCTATGGAGCAGGAATTGAGAACTTGTTGGATGGCGCTGTAAAGAGACTAGAAAAAGATAAAAAGGCTACTATTTTTGGATATTATGTTCAAGATCCAAATCGTTATGGTGTAGCCGAATTTGATGCTGAAAGCAATGTTGTAAGTATTGAAGAGAAGCCATCAAATCCTAAGAGTAATTATGCTGTTGTCGGACTCTATTTTTACCCGAATTCTGTAGTAAATATTGCCAAGTCGATTCAGCCTAGTGAACGAGGAGAGCTGGAAATTACTTCGGTAAATCAACATTACCTGGAGCAAAATGAGTTGATGCTCGATATCATGGGACGTGGTTATGCTTGGTTGGATACGGGTACCGAAGATTCCTTGCTAGAAGCATCTAATTTTATTCAAACCATTGAAAAAAGGCAAGGACTTAAAGTGGCTTGTATTGAAGAAATTGCGAATCATAAAGGATTTATTTCTAAAGAACAGCTGCTTGCTTTAGCCAACGAATACAAGAATAATCCATACGGAAAGTATTTAGTACGAATCGCAAATTCACAATAAATTGAAATTTGAAAGAACAGCACTTCCTGAAGTGATTTTATGTAAACCTAAAGTTTTTACCGATAAACGCGGATATTTCATGGAAACTTTTAGACAGGATTTATTTGAAGAGTTCATTGGAGAAAGCCTTTCCTTTTGTCAGGACAACGAATCGAAATCTGATAAAGGTGTTTTGCGCGGACTGCATTATCAAATCGAACCTCAAGCTCAATCAAAGTTGGTACGTGTCATAAAAGGATCAGTTTTGGATGTGGTAATTGATATTAGAAAGAATTCTAAAAATTTTGGAAGGCATATTACGATTCCTTTGAATGAAATCAATAAATATCAGTTGTTCATTCCAAAGGGGTTTGCCCATGGATATATCACCTTACTCGATGAAACAATCTTTGCTTACAAGGTAGATGCGCTTTACAACAAAGAATGTGAACGAGGAATTATTTATAATGATCCGCAGTTGAATATTGACTGGCAAGAGATGGGGATGGATTTGATCATTTCTGAAAAAGATTTGCAACAACCTTTATTTTCTCAAGCTGAAATTTTTTAAGATGATGCGCATATTGGTCACTGGAGGAAACGGACAATTGGGTTCTGAATTTTCAAAGTTTCAGAAAAACAATGAAAAGGATGAATGGTTTTTGATGTCTATTTCAGAACTTGATATTACAAATAGTCTAGCTGTTGAACATTTCATAAAAACACATGAAATTACCCATCTCATAAATACTGCGGCGTATACCAATGTTGAACAGGCTGAAGAAGAAGAGGAAGTAGCATTTAGAGTCAATGCTAAGGCCGTTAAAAACATGGCAAAACTTGCCAAAAAATATGAATTGACTTTTATCCATATTTCTACAGATTATGTTTTTGATGGGAGTAGTTCTAATCCCTATTCTGAAGATGCAGTTACAAATCCAATCAATGTTTATGGTGCTTCAAAATTGAAAGGAGAAGCAGCCATTCTGGAGATCGCTCCTAAAAATGCAGCTATTTTAAGAACTTCTTGGTTATACGGTGCGAACGGAAATAATTTTGTCAAAACTATTTTGTCAAAATCGAAAGAACTTAAAGAGTTGAATGTTATAAATGATCAATTCGGAGCAATAACAAATGCGTCTGATTTGGCAACTGTCATATACATAATGCTCAGTAGTCTTAAAAATGAAGCGCCAGAGATATTTCATTTTTCAAATGAAGGCATTTGTACTTGGTTTGATGTTGCAGAAGAAATAGTTGCGATTTCAGGTGTTAATTGTACCGTAAAACCAGTGTCAACAGAATTCTATAAAACCAAGGCCAAACGACCAAAGTTTAGTAAATTAGATTCGACTAAGATCAAGAATGATTTCGGTGTTGAAATCCCGGAATGGAAGGCGCGTTTAAAGAAGTATTTGTCCGACAACCATTGATCGTTGGTCGTGTATTGGATAATGGTTAGTGTCCATCATTTAAAAATATACTAGAAATAAGATGATGTTGCATATTTTGATTAAATCTTTAATTAAATTTCAAACATCGAAAACCAAATAATAGTATGCGAAGAGAAACAATATTAGTTACTGGAGGATGCGGGTTCATCGGATCTAATCTGATTAAGCTACTTGTTAAAAAATATCCGGATTATAAAATTATTAATTTGGATGCACTGACTTATGCCGGAGAGTTGAACAATGTGAAGTCGGTTGAAAATGAAGTCAACTATCAGTTTGTGCATGGAGATATTTGTGATCGCGGATTGGTAGAGCGAATTTTTCATCATTACGATGTGAAAGGAGTCTTTCATCTAGCGGCTGAATCGCATGTGGATAATTCCATTGAAGGACCAGAGGTGTTTATTAAAACCAATGTGAACGGAACTTTTACCTTGTTAGATGTTGCCTACAAATGCTGGATGGATGAACCATTTAAAATGAAGCCAGGTTATGAAGGAGCGCGTTTTTTACATGTGTCAACCGATGAGGTCTATGGTTCATTAGGCGGAACAGGATTGTTTACAGAAGAGTCACCATACGCGCCAAATTCGCCATATAGTGCGTCAAAAGCGAGTAGTGATATGTTGGTTCGCAGTTATCATCATACCTACGGAATGCCGACTGTAATTACAAATTGCTCTAATAATTATGGGCCATTTCAGAACAATGAAAAGTTAATTCCGACAATTGTTAGAAAAGCACTTTCCGGAGAGGAAATTCCGATTTATGGGGATGGAAAAAATGTGCGTGACTGGTTGTATGTCGAAGATCATTGCACCGGACTGGACCTGGCCTATCACAAAGGAAAATTAGGGGAAGTTTATAATATCGGAGGAAACAATGAGCAGAATAATAATTACATTTGCGCTCGTATTTGTGAGTTATTAGACGAACTAAAACCAAAAGATCAGGGAAGCTACTCAGATCAGGTTGCTTTTGTTGAAGACAGAGCAGGTCACGATTTCAGATATGCCATCGACGCTTCTAAAATTGAAAATGATTTAGGCTGGAAAGCAGAAGAGAATTTTGATTCTGGAATTTTAAAAACCATTCAATGGTTTTTAGGGAATAGGAAGTAGAAATTGGGGAATAGGTTGTAATTATTCATTTGAATGTTATGGTTAGTTAAGATTTTAAAAGGTTTTCATTAACTTTCTAATAAAAAGCTTATGAAAACACACAGAGAATTAAAAGTTTGGCAGAAATCAATTGAATTTGTAAGTCAGATTTATAATTTGACTAAAACATTTCCTAAAGAAGAAACTTATGGATTATCAAGTCAGTTAAGGAGGGCTTCAGTTTCTATTCCTTCAAATATTGCTGAAGGAGCCTCACGAAATACAGATAAGGAATTTGTTCGTTTTTTGTATATAGCCAGGGCATCAGCAACTGAAATAGAAACACAACTAATTATATCCGAAAGGTTGAATTATTCAAAATCAGGATTGAAAAAATTACAGAGAGATTTGTTAGCTATTTCAAAAATGCTAACATCATTAATAAATAAAATAAGTCTAAGGATTTCTTAGTAGAAAAATTTTGGAAATGGATTATGGCTGTTTGTAGGGGATTAACACTACTCCGCACTCCCATTCCCCATTCCCTTCTGAATGAAATGAAGAATAAAACTAAAATTGCCATAATCGGACTTGGCTACGTAGGTTTGCCACTAGCCAGATTGTTCGCTACAAAATATAAGGTGGTCGGATTCGATATTGATGAATCGCGGGTTGAAGCACTGAATGATGGAGTTGATGACACCTTGGAAGTGGAATCTGATTTATTGAAAAGTGTTTTAGTAACGAATAATGCTGATGGAAATGGATTGTATAATACAGCGAGTATTGAAGATATTCAGGACTGCAATTATTATGTTGTCACGGTTCCAACGCCTGTAGATAAAAACAATAAACCTGATTTAACTCCGCTGGAAAAGGCTAGTGAAACTGTCGGACAAGTGATTTCAAAAGGAGATACTGTAATATATGAATCGACGGTGTATCCTGGTGCTACCGAGGAAATTTGTGTTCCGATTTTAGAAGGGGTTTCTGGATTGAGGTTTAATGAGGATTTCTTTGTAGGATATTCTCCAGAACGAATCAATCCAGGAGATAAAGAACATACGGTTGAAAAGATATTAAAAGTCACTTCAGGTTCAACACCAAAGGTTGGTCAGGAAGTTGATAAACTCTACGCCTCTGTTATAGGAGCTGGAACGCATTTAGCTCCTACGATTAAAGTTGCTGAGGCAGCTAAAGTGATAGAGAATTCGCAACGCGATATCAATATTGCTTTTGTAAACGAACTTTCAAAGATTTTCAATTTATTGGATATCGATACTCAGGCTGTGTTGGACGCTGCAGGAACCAAGTGGAATTTCTTGCCTTTTAAGCCGGGTCTTGTTGGAGGGCACTGCATTGGAGTGGATCCGTACTATCTGGCTCAAAAAGCACAGGAGGTTGGATACCATCCAGAAATTATTTTGGCTGGAAGAAAAATGAACGATTCCATGGCGCAGTTTGTCGCTTCGGAAGTTGTGAAACTGATGATTCAAAAGGACCTGTCAATTAAGGGTTCTAAAGTCCTTATTCTTGGAATTACCTTCAAAGAAAACTGTCCGGATGTTCGAAATACGAGAGTAGTCGATGTTATTGAAAGCTTTAAAGAATTCGGAACGGAAGTTACCATCTGCGATCCATGGGCTAACAAAGAAGAAGTACTCAAAGAATACAGAGTTGAAATCGTAAATGAATTTCCTAAAGACAAGTTTGATGCCCTTGTATTGACTGTCGCGCACAAAGAATTCCTTTCGATTAATTGCTCCGATTTCATAAATACAAACGGAGTAGTTTATGATGTGAAAGGGGTTTTGGATTGTGAGGTGGATGGAAGATTATAGTCACCAGTCACGAGTCACCAGTCACTAAAAAATTCTTAATTTTGAATTCTAAACCTCGTCAAATGAAACATAATTTTGCGTTAATCGGAGCCTCAGGCTACATCGCGCCGCGTCATATGAAAGCGATCAAGGAAACCAATAATAATTTGGTGGCGGCACTTGATAAATTTGACAGTGTAGGGATTATTGATAGTTATTTTCCAAATGCGGATTTCTTCACGGAGTTTGAACGCTTTGACCGTCATATTTCAAAAATGCAATACGTAAAAGAAGAGAATTTGGATTATGTTAGTATTTGTACTCCCAATTATTTACATGACGCCCATATCCGATTCGCATTACGACAAGGAGCGCATGCAATTTGTGAAAAGCCATTGGTGTTGAATCCGTGGAATATTGATGCATTGTCCAATATTGAAAAAGATTCCGGAAAAAAGATTTTTAACATACTTCAGCTCAGAGTACATCCGAGTATTATTGCACTTAAAAAGAAAATCGAAGAGGGTCCAAAGGATAAAGTCTATGATGTCGATTTAACCTATCTGACTTCACGGGGGAACTGGTATTATGCCTCATGGAAAGGAGATGAGGCAAAATCAGGAGGAATTGCAACGAATATTGGAGTGCATTTCTTCGACATGCTATCCTGGGTTTTTGGAGACTTAAAACAAAATGTGGTTCATGTTTCTACACATGACCGGGCTTCAGGATATTTAGAATTTCAACAAGCGCGGGTGCGCTGGTTCTTGTCGATAAATTATGATGTATTACCTGAAGAAATCAAAGAAAAAGGACAAAGAACCTATCGTTCAATAACTATCGAAGGAGAAGAACTGGAGTTCAGCGGTGGATTCACCGATTTACATACAGTTTCCTATCAGGAAATCTTAAAAGGTAACGGTTATGGTTTGGAAGCACCCAGACAAGCGATTGAAATTGTACACCAGGTGCGTCATGCAGAACCAATTGGACTGCGAGGCGATTACCATCCATTTGCGAAAAAGCCACTGGCACCTCATCCGTTTGGATGAGAGTTATTAGTGAGCGCTAAACAGCATTCATTAACGGGGTTTGTCATCCCTGATAATGTCATCCTCAGCTTGACTGGGGATCTTCATACTATCTAACGCAACCATTATTGAGTAAGCTTCTTGAGACCTCCAAATCGAAGATTCACGAACTCATTTTATTCAAATAATTGAGAATAGTGAGCAGTCAACTTGGAGGTGACGACTTTGTTGTCAGTCCCAAGTCTAATATTATCTTATTGTTAAATATGTTATTTTCAGCCGCTAGTTATTGAACTACGGTAGTTCTAAAATTACTCCTGAAACTTGTGATATCAAGGGCTCGCAATTTGTTTGGGGGAATAAACCTTTTCTTGTTGAAAACCTGCATGATAATTCTCGCCAAAATGCTTCCAAATGCGCTCGAAAATCCTATATTTGTGCAAATTTCTGAAAAATGAAGATCGGAATCACTTTTAGCAGTTTTGACTTGCTGCATGCTGGACATATTAAGATGTTAGAAGAAGCGAAAAGTCAGTGTGAATATCTTATATGTGGTTTGCAAACCGACCCAACTTTAGACCGTCCAGAAAAAAATAGACCCGTACAATCTGTGGTAGAACGTTATATCCAGTTAAAAGGGTGTAAGTTCGTTGATGAGATTGTTCCTTATGCTACTGAGCAGGATCTGGAGGATGTATTGCGTTCCTTTAAAATTGATGTGCGTATTGTAGGAGATGAGTATGAGCACAGAGATTTTACCGGAAAAGCCTATTGTCAGGAAAAGGGCATTGAACTCTACTATAACAAACGAGAACATCGTTTTTCCAGTTCTAGCTTACGCAATGAAGTCGCCAGTAAACAGAAAAAGTAAAATAAAATTGTAGAAAAAGAACTAAAAGAGAGGTGATGAAAGAAGGAGAAAAAACTTCACAACGGTCAAAAGTTGTTCATGTATTGTTAACGGGAGGAATTGGAAGTCGCTTATGGCCACTTTCAAGAAAAAGCAAACCGAAACAATATATTGAACTATTCAACAAAAAATCTTTATTTCAACTAACCTACGAACGCAATGCTGATTTAGCAGACGATTTGTATGTAGTTGGAAATGTAAAAAACTGTCATTTAAGTGCAGAAGCCTTGCAAAAGGATGATGTTTCTTATGTGGATATTATTGAAGCAACACCGAGAAATACAGCAGCAGCCATTGCTTTTGCAGCATTTGAAGCCCAGGAAGACGATGTGTTGGTAGTGACACCATCCGATCATGTTGTAGAAGGAGCAGAAGATTATGCAAAGTCGATGAGTGAAGCTGTTGCACTGGCAAAAGAAGGTTTTATTGTAACCTTTGGTATTCAGCCAACACGACCTGAGACAGGGTATGGTTATATTGAATATAGCGAAAATGATGTAGTGGCATTCAGAGAAAAGCCAAATGAAGAGACAGCTAAGGAATTTATTGCTCAGGGAAACTTTCTGTGGAATAGCGGAATGTTCTGTTTTGAGGCAGGTGTGTTTTTAGAAGAGTTGAAAAGATATGCTCCTGAAGTATATCAAACTTCTGAAAAAGCTTATCAAGATAGCACAGCTAATTCTCAAAATAATAAACGAGCTTTGGATTTCGATTTATCTATGGAAATCCCATCGATTAGTGTGGATTATGCCGTGATGGAGCGCAGTACAAAAATGAAAGTAGTGCCAACGAGTTTTGAATGGTCTGATTTAGGATCCTTCGAATCTGTGTACGATTACTTGGTTAAGACGGGGTATCCAGTAGATGAAAATGGAAATATGGTATTAGGAACAGACAAGTACACAGAATTTGTGGGTTTAAAAAATACCATTTTAGTAAGTACACCTGATGCTACTATGATTTTGAAAAAATCAAAATCACAGGATATAAAGGATGTTTATGCGAGGTTGGAGTCTGAGGGGTCTAATTTGATTGATTAGGGACTCGGTTTGTTGCGAGTCACAAGTCGGCAGTCACGTCATTACGAGGAGGGCCGAGCGTTAAGAAAATATCCAGTGGATATTTTTAGCGAAGGAGCCAGTTGGCGAAAGGGCTGACGCGGTAAACTCATAAAATGGAGTTCCAATCAAAAGATTGCCACGTCGCCCAAGCTTCTCGCAATGACGTTCAACAAAGGGCGAGGGACGAAAGGTTAACGTTGATTAGCGATAAACTAATAGGTCAAACGTTGACCAACTGAAATAGAGTAAAAAATAATGAGATCCCCGAACATGTCGGGGATGACAGTTTAAAATAAAAATCATGATTTTCGGTTTTATCCGAAATCAAATAAAATATAGAGTAGCTAACACATGAAAATAGCAGTCATAGGATCAGGATATGTCGGACTCGTGTCCGGAACATGTTTCTCAGAAATGGGGAATCAGGTCACCTGTGTAGATGTGGATGCTGCTAAAATTGAAAATCTGAAAAAAGGAGTTGTTCCAATTTATGAGCCAGGATTAGAAGTTTTGGTGAAAAGAAATCATGAAAAAGGAAATTTAAAATTTACCACTTCTTTAAAAGAAGCAATAAGTGATGCTAAAGTAGTTTTTATAGCTGTTGGAACGCCTATGGGAGCGGATGGTTCGGCAGATTTACAGTACGTGCTGGCTGTAGCTAAAGAGATTGGAGCTTCAATGCAACATGAATTAGTAGTAGTTGATAAATCAACGGTGCCTGTGGGGACAGCAGATAAGGTGAAAGCTGCTATTTCGGAAGTATTAAAAGAACGCAATGTTGAAATTCCTTTTCATGTAGTTTCAAATCCTGAGTTCTTAAAAGAAGGAGCTGCTATCAATGATTTTATGAAGCCAGACAGAGTGGTTATTGGTGCTGAATCTGATTATGCATTGGAGGTTATGAAGCAGTTGTATACACCATTTTGTATGAATCATGAGCGCTTTATTGCGATGGATATCCGTTCTGCTGAAATGACAAAATATGCCGCAAACGCCATGTTAGCGACAAAAATTTCATTCATGAATGAAATTGCAAACATATGTGAAAAAGTAGGTGCTGATGCCAATATGGTACGCATTGGAATTGGATCTGATGCTCGTATCGGATACAGTTTTATTTATCCTGGTGCTGGATACGGAGGTTCCTGCTTTCCTAAAGATGTAAGTGCTTTAAAGAAAATTGCAGCTGAGTATGATTATGAGGCTAAAGTGATTACGGCAGTTGAAGAAGTGAACAACGCACAGAAATTTGTGATTGCTGAAAAGATTGTAAAACGCTTTGGAGAAGATTTAACCGGAAAAACTTTTGGAATTTGGGGCCTTGCCTTCAAACCTGGAACTGATGATATGCGTGAAGCGCCGGCAATTTATATCATCAAAGAATTGGTCAAAAGAGGCGCAAAAGTGCAAGCCTACGACCCAAAAGCCATGCATGAAGCACAAGTCATGTACTTAAAAGGAATAGAAAATATTGAGTATAAAAATTCAAAATATGAAGTAATATCTAATGCAGATGCGTTAGTTTTGCTGACCGAGTGGAAAGAATTCCGTTCTCCAGATTTTGAAGAATTAAAAAATAAATTAAATCAACCCATCATATTTGATGGGCGTAATCAATATAATGCGTTCAACTTAGAGGAGAAAGGGTTTGAGTACTACCAAATAGGAAAGAATTAGGGACTGGGAACTCGGGACTCGGGACTCGGTTTTGTAACGTCATTGCGAGGAGCATAGGCGACGCGGCAAACTCATGAGGGCGAGTAGAAATGTCAGTTCGAGTGCTCGACAAAGGAGAGTGTATCGAGAACAGTTTTTAAGAAGGGTCTCAAAATTAAAAAAGGAAGTATTAAAAAGATCCCCGATCGTTGTCGGGGATGACAATTGAAAGAATAAAATATTAAAAAGTGTTTGGATCTAAGTCTAGGTTATAGTCTTAGTCAAAGTCAAAGTAACATGAACAATCAAACCAAAATATACATCGCCGGACATAGAGGAATGGTTGGTTCAGCCATTTGGAGAGTGCTGGAGGAAAATGGATATACCAATTTAGTTGGAAGAACTTCATCAGAATTAGATTTAAGAAATCAATCTGATGTTGAAGCTTTCCTAAATGAAGAGCAAGTTGAAGTTGTGATTGACGCAGCTGCTCGTGTTGGAGGTATTTTAGCGAACAATAATTATCCATACCAGTTTATCATGGATAATATGTTGATTCAAAATAATCTGATAAATGGAGCCTATAAAGCTGGAATTGAAAAATTCATCTTTTTAGGAAGTTCTTGTATATATCCAAAATTAGCGGAACAACCATTAAAAGAAGAAGCCTTATTAACAGGACCTCTAGAACCAACAAACGAATGGTACGCCATTGCAAAAATTTCAGGAGTAAAGGCGTGTGAAGCAATCCGTAAACAATTTGGATTGGATTATGTGAGTTTGATGCCGACTAATTTATATGGAACTCATGATAATTTTGATTTAAAAACATCACACGTTTTACCAGATATGATTCGCAAGTTTCATGAAGCGAAGGAAAATGGGAATTCACCTGTTGAATTATGGGGAACAGGAACTCCAATGCGTGAGTTTTTGTTT
>CAXQVI010000040.1:0-2195 GCA_964227255.1 Flavobacteriaceae bacterium | reverse complement strand
TGAAAAAAAATCAAGATCAAATTATTGACGTTGAATTTGATTATAGAATTGAGAAAAAGTTCATCGATACCATTCCTGGATTAAAAGACTCCAATAATTTCCATGATACAGAATGGGAATTGGTCTTCGCAACCAAAGAGGATATGCGTCCGAAAATTTTCGATTTTGCTCAGGAAAATGGTTTAAAAATCCTGAATATGACTTCGAAAAATAAAAACCTTGAAAACTTATTCAGGGAATTAACTACTTAATAATTAATTGTCCGAAATTAGTCAATGCATCAATTTCTACAATGGGAGGTTTGTTATAAAGAACTACATCTCCAGTCGAATGAATTGTCCCAGTTATTTCTTGCGTAGGAAACAAAAGCATATCATTTGAACTTACTTGTTTTAAATTGATTTTTTTAGCTTGAAAATCTTTGGCTTCTAATCTAGGGTCACCATTATCAAACATAATGTCAAGAAAATCTGTTTGCCCCTCTAGATGCATGATAGAAATTCCATTACTACGAATTTTTAATTTTGAGTTTTGAATATTCATATGCCAATCACCAACAGCTAAGAAAATATTACGATCTCCTAATGAAATTAGAAATAAGTCCGGATATGATAGAGTACCATTTGATGTAACATCTAATTCAGATGCATTTCGAATTTTAGTCAGATTTGGTGAAGTAACATAAACTTTTGTCATTCCATAATCTCTGAAAAAGTTGCATTCATTGTGATTTCGAATGATAAGTTCGTTGTCCACAACCTGCAATTCAATTTCTGGTTGTAGATGATGTCCGGTTTCAACAACTACTTTTTGTACGGGGCCTTCTTTAATTTCTAATGCGACTCTGCGGTGGACTGTTATTTTGGTAAATGCATCTACATTCACTTCGACTTGTGTCATTTTTCCTGCAGTTTGCAGACAATCCCCTGCGTCTTCGGAATTACATCCGACAAAAATCCCTATAATCAGTATTAATAAAAATTTCTTCATCATCCTCTTTTAAAATTGATATCCTATTCCAAATTCCAGACTTTCCGCTCTAAATAAATTTACTTTCATGGTTACTTCAGCTATAAAATGTTCTCCTAAGTTGTATTTGAATCCAAAGCGCTCGTATATAGGACTGATATATGGAAATGGATAGTAAAATGTATATCCAATCTGAGTTATAAATGCGAAACTATTCTGTGTCAGTTCGTGTCCAATAAATACTCCTGCTCGTGTAGTTAAACTGGTGTCGTAATTCGTTCCTTCTTGTTCGTTATATACAGGAATGTACTTTTCAAGAAATTCAGCATTGGAAAAATCCAGTCCAGCGACCAAAGTTGAATAATGATTCACCTCATTATGCGCAAATCCTGTAATCGTGTAAAATGGATACAAGCCTGAATCTGGTTCTTTAGACTCGTTATATCCTCCGCGCAGAACAACCCCAAATCCCCACTTTTTTTCTTCTTTTGCGGGTGCTGGGATGATTGCTCTTTCTCTTGTGTTGACATTATTGAAATAATGCCTCAAACCAATAGAAGCGACAAGGCTATTTGATCCAAGATTTGGGTTTTTGAAACTTATATTTGAAAAATGTACAATGCCAATGCCAGAATTAAACTGCAAGTGATCGTTGAGCATCCATTTAACATATTGGAACTTAAAAAATGCCGAAACCAGCAAATGACTACCATGTGAAAAGTTGAACCGATTGTCTATTTCGTCATATTTTTTTGTCGTATAGGCCAATCCAAATCCGGCGGATACATTCAGGTTGTCTTTTTTCTTCGGATTAAGACGGTAGTTATAATGTCGGTATCCCGCAATGACTTCACCTAAAATATCTGAATTGAAATCCTCATAAAGTAAGGAATATCCTCTTTCCGGGTAGTTGTAAAGATTATTGAAATCAGAACTTTCAGGCTTCACATAATTATAACTCAAAAAAACACCAAATGGATTTCCCTGTATGGCAGTTTCCAATGAAGAGTCATGTTCAATAACAATTCCCCCGAAAAAATCAATCGACAATGAATTGCGAGCTTCATTTGTTTGCGCAATACTGGTTAAAGTACTACATAAGACGAATATGATTAAAACTTTCTTCATGATTAAATCCGTATTCCGACTCCAAATTCAACAGTTTCTGCATTGGCAGCATGTGCTTTTAACCGTACCGAAGCGTACCATTTGTCTCCAAAATATCG
>CAXQVI010000039.1:0-12301 GCA_964227255.1 Flavobacteriaceae bacterium | reverse complement strand
ACCAAGATTTGTATCCGCATCATCGAAACGAAACATGTCAATCGTAACAAATAGTACATTTTTATGCTGATAAGCATTTGAGGTATGTTCGTAAATTGTTCCTATGGGACGCCCTTCAGCATTTCCTATTTTTTTTGTGAATAGTGATTGTCCGTTCCCATCTTTAGTAAAGGCTTTGGCAAATCCAGTTCTGAAATTTTCAATTTGACGAACAACCTCTGATCCTTTTCTCCACGGATTGTCACCAATTTCATGATCACCCACTGCAATCAACAATTTATCATATCCTCCATTTTTAAGAAGTGCATTTAACCCAGAATAACTGCGATCACAAGCTTCCAATACGACTTCCGAAGGGGAATAATCTGCAAAAGCGGGATTACTTCTGAACTTATTTAAAAACTTCTTTCGATACCAGTGTGCTCCAACAATATCACCGGGAATAGTGATTAATTCACCTCCATATTGCTGTTTCATTTTTATAAAACCTTCACTTTGATCTGCGATTCTTTTACTGCGCTCAGCATTGTCCTGAGTACTCAAACCTTCGGCATTGTGATAATCTGGAATATTGATAAAGCGCCAGGTTTCCTGAGCTGAAATAGACATTCCTGAAAAAAGAACAACTAAAATGAATAAATAATTTTTCACTGTTTAAATCGATTTTAAAAATTGTTGAAATATAGGTTTTACTGTTTCCTTTTGCTTGAAATACAACATATGTCCGCCATCCTCAATTTCGTATAACTTGAAATTCGAGATCCCCTCTGATTTACATTTTTCTGCAAAATTTAAATAATGATATGGCTTCACTAAAGTATCTTCCTTTCCATGCAACATAATCACAGGAATTTGCTGCTCATGGATATAGAAAATTGGAGAAAGTTCCTTTAAAAACTGCCCTCCATCTTGTTTATAATTACCAAATTTTTTGAGATTATTCTTCTCTTTTGCATGTGTTTCAAAATCGGTCGGTGCAGAAACCGCCATAACAGATTTTATTTCAGAAGTATATTCTGAATATGCTTCAGTCTTAAATTTTTGATCAGGACTCAAGGCAATCATCAAAGCTAAATGAGCTCCGGCACTATAGCCCCAAACTCCAATCCGGTCGACATCAATTGGTAATTCATCTTGTAAAGATTTCAAATAGCGAATGGCTTGTTTAACATCTTCAATACAGGCTGGAAATGGTGCTTCCTGAAGCAATCGGTATGAAATTCCGACGCCCACAAATCCTCGTTGCGCCACCTGCATCACTTGCCAAGACACCTGATCGTTGTCGCCTTTAGTCCAACCTCCACCATGAATGAATACTACCACTGGTTTATTTTGAACCCCGTCTTCTTTGTATGCTATAGACATTTCTGAAGCTCTAGAAAAATCACTTTGACGATAGTGCTTAACTTGGTAATTGACTCCAGCAGGAACTTTAGGTACTCTCACTGGAGGCCGACCTTCTTTTTGCTGAGCTATTATTCCTCCTACAAAAATGAGCGCCATAAGAAGCGTTAACTTGAATCTTGGATTTTTCATAGTCTTATTTTTTTGAAACATTTAGTTCAGAGTCCAAAGAAATTTGTTCACCTTTTTCAGGTTGCAATGCAATTTCTTTGTCTTCGTATTTTACAATGCAAGGTTTTCCTGTTTCTGAAATGACAGTCGCTCCAACCAGCAAACCTTTTTTCCATTCCAATGCTAGTTCATAGCCTCCTCGGGCTTTTAATCCTTTTATACTTCCATTTTTCCAGGCATCTGGTAGGGCTGGTAATAATTCAATTATTCCAGAATGGGATTGGACTAACATTTCAGCCATACCAGCTGTTCCACCCATATTTCCATCTAGTTGAAACGGCGGATGGGCACAGAATAAATTCGGATAGGTTCCACTGCCTTTTCCGGCGCCATTTATTCCTTTAGAAGCTGGTTGCAACAATCTTTGATACAATTTATAAGCGCGGTTTCCATCTTTAAATCGTGCCCAGAAGTTTACCTTCCAAGCCAAAGACCAACCTGTTCCTTCATCTCCACGAGCATTCAAACTTACGCTCGCGGCCTTCGCCAATTCCGGAGTAGTTTCCAATGTAATCTGCTTCCCTGGGTGCACAGCATACAAATGCGATACATGTCGGTGCGTATTTTTTGGATTGTCTACATCTTCTTTCCACTCTTGTAGCTGTCCCCATTTTCCAATAGCTGGAGGGAAAATCTGATCTCTTTTTTGAATAGCTAAGGCTTTGAAATCGGCATCAACACCCAACACCTCAGCTGCGGCGATACAGTTATTCAACAAGTCCCAGGCAATTTGATGGTCCATGGAAGCTCCTTTGGAAATTCCTCCGTGTTCAGGTGAATACGAAGGTGATGAAACCAAATAACCGTTCTCATCTTCAATTAAGTAATCAATCCAAAATAAAGCAGCTTCTTTCATCAACGGATAAGCAGTTTCTATTAAGAAGATCTCATCCTGTGTAAATTCATAATGTTCCCACAAATGCTGACTCAACCAAGCTGCTCCTCCGGGAAAAAAGCCCCACGGGAATTTCCAACCCGGAGCAGTATATCCGAACGGATTGTTCATGGTATTCACCACCCAACCTCTGGTATTAAAAAACTCTTTTGCAGTTTGCCTTCCTGGCTCAACCAACCCTTCCATATAATCAAAAAGAGGCTCATGACATTCATGTAAGTTGGTTACCTCAGCAGGCCAATACAGCATTTGCTGATTGATGTTCATATGGTAGTCGTTTGCCCATGGCGGATTGGTACTATTATTCCATTTTCCTTGCAAATTTAAAGGCATAGAACCCGGTCTCGATGCGGAAATCATCATATACCTTCCAAACTGGAAATACAATTCTTCCAAACCAAAATCTTCAGTTCCACTTGCGTAATTAGCAATTCTTTCGTTGGTCGGAATACTATCCTGGGTATTTTCACCTAAATCAATCTGGACCCGTTGGAACAATGAATTATAATCTGTGTTGTGTTCTTTCTGAAGCGCAGCAAATGACTTTTCTTCTATTGCATCGAAAACTTTTTTGTTTTGAGCAACATAATTATTGCCTTTGTAAGTTGGATACTCATTCAAATATTCCGTTGCAGCAGTATGAAAAATCTCTAAATAAGTGGCATCTGAAACAACAAGCTCACCGTTTTCAAAGGTCAATTCTCCATCGGTATTGAACTTCATCCGAGTTTCAAAAGCCATATTGTTATCGCTTACGGCTCCTTCAAACTTAAAAACTCCGTTTTCAAAAGATGCAACTTTCTGTACGTGCGGCGATTTAAATGAAACCACATATGAAGTAGTTTCCGAACTTTTAAATTGATAAACCAGGACCTTTGAAGGATAATTTGCAAAATAGGTGCGCTCGTAAGAAGTATCATCTACTGTATATGAAACACGACCTTCAGCATTTTGTAAATCCAGTTCACGTTTGTAATTCTGAACTTCACTTTCATGACCAACTTTAACAAATAGGTCACCCATAGTTTGTTGTCCGCCGTAGGTACCAAACATTCCCAAAGAGTTTTCTTCTTTCGGATTAAAACCCGTCAATTCCTTATTCGCAATATTATGTGCTTTCTTGAATTTCCCTTCATCTAAAAGCTTTCGAACTTCAGCTAAATGCTTCCAGGCATCTTTTTTTACTCCGAAATTATAAGCCTCCGAACTTCCTGGTCCACCACTCCATAAAGTCCCTTCACTGAATTGAATTTGCTCTTCTGCAACACCTCCGAAAAACATGGCTCCAATAAATCCATTTCCAATAGGAAGGGCTTCACTTTCCCAATCGGTTGCTGGTGAGTTGTACCATAATTTAATTTGTTCTTTAGGTGATTCCTCAGATTTATTACAAGAACTAAATCCGATTAAAAGAAAAACTGCTACAAAACTCCTCCACATAACTCTTATTTTTTAGGCTGCTCTAATACGTAATCTTTATCGTATAAGTCCAACTGATTTCTTCGCCATTGTGGTCCTTCAAGGAACAATTGATGCGGTGCAGAAACATCCCAGTCTCCTAATTCTTTTAGCATCGCTTCTACCAATTCCACATTATCTAAGGCAACATTATTTTGCTCAGAAGGATCTTTTTCCAAATCGAATAACATCGGCATACGATCTGGTAATCGTACTAATTTCCAGTTTCCTTTTCTAATCCCTGCACTAATAGTGAATCGCCACATCAAAGTTTCATGTGGGTGTCCTTCAATTTCATTGGTTATATATGGGAAAATGTTCACCCCATCGAATTTGTCTTTCTTCGTGATTTTTCCACCTGCCAACTCAACAAAAGTCGGTGTTAAATCTAAAGCTGAAATCACATTACTATATGTTCCAGGTTTCAATTTCGCAGGATATGAAATAGTAAAAGGTACACGAACTCCACCTTCCAAAAGAATTCCTTTTCTCCCATTGTAAGGCGCATTAATAGACCCATTATTGGTGTCGGGCCCTCCATTATCACTAAAGAAAACAACGACTGTATTCTCATAGATTCCCTGCTTTTTAAGTTCTGCAACCATGCGTCCGATGTTCACATCTAAACGATGTACCATAGCAGCATAAGTACGTCTTTTTTCATCTTCAATATGACTGTACAACTTCAGATCTTCTTCAGTTGCTTGCATAGGAGCATGAGGCGCATTAAACGACGCATATAAGAAAAACCGTTCGTCTTTGTGACGTTTTATAAAGTCAACACACTCATCTCCTTTATCGTCTGTCAGATACGTAATAGCCTGTGGTGTTTTGTAGTTTGAAACCAATGGTCTGTTGTATTTCTTATTATTAGTTTTCGACGCGAAATAATTATGTCCGCCAGCCAAATAGCCCCAGAACTCATCAAATCCTCGGTTGGTCGGATGAAAATGTTCTGCTTCACCCAAATGCCATTTCCCAACAATTCCATTCACATAACCAAGTTCTCCTAATCTATCTGCAATCGTTTTTTCTTCAACAGGTAATCCAGAATACTCTCCATTAAACTGTTTTAACGGTTCACTCAAATTATTGTCGTATCCAAAATTCACCTGATTTCTTCCGGTCAACAATCCTGCCCTAGAAGGTGAACACACTGGAGCAGAAACATATCCGTCGGTGAATACAATACCATCATTTGCGATTGCATCAATATGCGGAGTTTTAATTTGTTTGCTTCCTGTAAATCCAACATCGGCATACCCTAGGTCATCGGCCAAAATAATGATGAAATTCGGCTTTTTTGTATTTTCTTGTGCGGTTCCTGCACAGGACGTCAAGGCGAAAATTCCTGCAATAAATAGTACTTTTAATTTCATGCTTTTGATTTATTTTTTTGAATGATTGATGTCTGCTTGCTTTCTCTTATTCCATCCTCTTCCGTCGAGCGGATATACATTGTTTTCTTTTGCCCATGCTTCCCATTTAGCTTCCAAATCCTGAACGACATCAGCATGTTCCGAAGCCAGGTCATTTGCTTCTGATCTATCTACGGATAAATCGTATAACTTCCACTTCCCTTTATATGAAGGTGCTTTTCCTGGAGTTGCGATTAATTTCCACTTTCCATCAATAATTGCTCTGTTTGCTTGATGCTCGAAATACATAGCACCACGTTCAAATTCTTCACCAGTAATTACAGAAGCTAAACTTTTTCCCTGAAGTGGTTTTATATTATTTCCATTTAATGTTTTAGGATAAGTCGCTCCGGCTATTTCCATCAAGGTCGGTAATAAATCAACTACATGTCCTTGTTGTGTTGTAATGGAAGCTCCCTTAATTTTCTCTGGCCAGTGCACAATTAGTGGTGTACTAATTCCTCCCTCGTGATTCGAACTTTTGTAATATGAAAAAGGAGTATTACTCATATTTGCCCAAGGTCTTCTATAACTTTGATTAAAGGATTTTCCTCCTAAATCATTGATTTCTGACGCATCGAAATCTTTCCCTTCAGGTTCTTTATTTCCACCATTATCCGATAAGAATAAGATGATGGTATTGTCCAACTTGTTTTCTTTTTCTAGTAAATCAATAATTTGTCCTATTCCCTGATCCATGCGGTCAATTTGAGCAGCATAAACTTCCATTCTAGCTTCCCACATGGCTTTTTCTTTACCCGACAACCCTTCCCATGCTGGCACATCTGCTGGTCTTTCGCTCAACACCCAGGAATTTGAAAGTCCGTTGACTTCCATTTCTTTCAATCTTTGAGCTCTGAAATGGTCCCAACCCTTGCTAAATTTCCCTTTGTATTTTTCCACATCTTCAGTCATGGCGTGCAAAGGTCTGTGTGGCGCATAATGTGCGACATAAAAGAAAAACGGTGTATCTCTTTTCTCAGTGAAATGTGATTCCATCATTTTGATAGTCGACTTATTAATTTCTTCGGTTAGATAGAATCCTTCTGGTGGTGCAATACGCTCGTTGTTATTGGTCAATGTTGTAGGCTCAAAATAACCTCCTCCACCTGAGAGCATTCCGTAATACTTGTCGAACCCTCGTTGCATTGGCCAATTATAATTATCGGCATTAGCTTCCATATTTCTATCATAAGTCAAATGCCATTTACCTGTCATATAGTTTTCATAGCCTGCTGTTTTTAATACCTGAGCAATGCTTACCGAGTTCCTACTGATAGCTCCACGATATCCTGGAATTCCATAATCTGAAGCCGTCATCCAACCTAAATCAGTCGCATGTGCGTATAGTCCAGTCATTAAAGACGCTCTTGTTGGACAACATCTTCCTGCATTGTAAAACTGATTAAAAACAATACCATTATCTGCTAACTTGTCGATGTTTGGGGTTTCAATTCCTGACCCCATAAATCCGAGGTCCGAAAAGCCCATATCATCGGCCATGATTAAAATGATGTTCGGTTTTTCTTCTTTTACGGTGTCTTTTTTCTGAACGGTGTTACATGAAAGGAGTAACAACATAAGACAACAAAAGAGTAACTGTTTCATAGAATGTGTTATTAATTATTTAATTTAAGTCTGTTTATTTTTCCATCAGTATCGAAGGTGATTTCATCAAAGCAGATAGAACGTCTATAATTGTTCATGGTCAATTCTCTATTGTGGTAAAACACATACCATTTCCCTTTGAATTCAACAATAGATCCGTGCGAAGTCCATGAGTTTACAACATCCATCATTTCTCCTTGAAATTCAAAAGGACCCATTGGATTTTGACTTGTAGCGTATACTAAAGTGCTTTTTTCACCCCAACCATTTGAATACAATAAGTAAAAAGTATCATTGCGTTTAAACACCCAAGGTGCTTCTCCATAAAAGCCTCCAAAGTTCTCTTTATCATTTTCTATTCCAGTTATTACTAGATCTTGAACCTCACCCGAAAGCGACATCATATCGTCTTTAAGTCGTACAACCTTAGCTTCACGACATCCGAAATACATATAAGCCTGACCATTTTCAATGAACACCGAAGGATCAATAGGTTCTTTGCCAATATGTTCTATTTGTCCAGTATTATCAATCAAAGGTTTTCCTAAAACATCAACAAAAGGTCCTTCAGGAGCGTCACTTACAGCGACTCCAATTTTTGCACGTTCCACAGGGTAATAGAAATAATACTTTCCATCTCGTTCAACTGCGTCAGGTGCCCAAGCCCATTTTTCCGCCCATTCAATATCTTCCAAACCTAAAATTGCTCCGTGATCTGTCCAATCAATTAAATTTTCAGTCGAAAACACATGCCAATCTAGCATATCGAAATACGTCGCATCATTTTCGTCATGTGAAGTATACACATACAACCTCCCATTAAAAACATGGGCCGAAGGATCTGCTGTATACATATGCTTTACCAAAGGATTCCCTTCATTTTTGAAATGAATTTCAGTTTGACCGTTTCCAATAAAAAAGGTGAAAAACAATAAGAAAACTAGTGCATTTTTCATGTCTTTTTATTTTCTCAAATCAATTCGCAAGCGGTATTCTCTGTTACAGATATCTGTATAATATTTCTCCATTGGAATAGGTCCACAACTCCCATTCCCAAGTGCTCCATGGTCGAAATCGATGTTCAACACATTGAAATCATTCGCCTTTAACTGATAAGGATGGGTTGCTTCATTCAATTGTTCTGTGGTATATTTTCTGAATGAAAAATTCAACCATTGATTGCTCTCAATACCAAATCCATTTTTAGTATTGTCATAAAACTTGGCCCAACGCACCTGCGATTTATTTCCATTCTCCTGCGGACGCGCATAGTTCACAAAATGCTCTTCTACAGTTGCTGCAAAAACACCTGTTTTCATTCCTGTGTTTCTGTCTTTGTAGGAACTCCCAGGTCCCTTTCCGTACCACTGACTTTCTGAAATGGCTTTGTCTATTTTGATTTCATACCCAATTCTTGGGAAGGTAAATGGCGGTGTATTTCCAAGATAGTCCACGTTCAACGACACATCAATGATTCCATCTGCATGAATTACATAGCGCTCTTTGGTAGTGAATCCGCTCTGACTTCCTTGAGCTTGATATTTCTTTTCAACATCGATATACACCCTGCGTTTTTCCTTTTTCAGTTCCACTTTTGTGACTTCCTTTTTTTGATTATGGAAATCAATAGCATCCCAGGGTTTACGCATTTTTGGTTTTTTATCATTATCGATATACGCTCTGACAAATGCCAATGAAAAAGCGCCATCGACTAGTACTTTTCCTTCTTTCGTCAGTTGCACAAGTTCACCTTCATTTCTGTCAAATAGAATTTCAACATCATCTAATTGGATGGTGATTACATCGTCTTTTGTCTTTTTGACTTTTAGTTTTTCTTCACTTTTAATTTCCTCAAGACTTAATTTCTTTCCTTTCAACAAGAATTCTTCCCAGGCAAGAATATGTCCAGCTTCTGCCCATAAAGTTGCTTCCTTGGTTGTAGCTTTAACTTGTAATACATATTCATTCTCTTCTATGAATTTGGTTTGAATGGCATCCAGTTTGAATACTTTTTCGCTCAAAGGCTCTAATTCAATAGTTACCATTCCAGTCTGAATTTCTGTACCATTTTGCAACAAGGTCCAACTAAAGTTAAATTCAGATAAATTGATACTGTGGAATTTATTTTTTACTTGAATCGCGTCATTATGAATACGTTTAAATGCAATGTTCTGGTACGCTTTCTTTACTTCCACAGTCTTAGGAGTCGGCGATAAATCGGCCATCATCACTCCATTCATACAAAAATTTCCATCGTTTGGAGCATCTCCAAAATCGCCTCCGTAAGCCCAGAAATAATCGCTCTCAGGATAGAGACATGCTTCATGCGCTGCAGCTACATCAGCAATTTGACTTCCGTATTTACCGTCAACACTCTTTGTCAATCCCTGATCCGACCAATCCCAGATACATCCTCCAATAAGTCCTGGATACTTTTCAAATACATCTACATATTCCTGAAGATTCCCAACACTATTTCCCATGGCGTGGGCATACTCGTTCAACAAGAATGGTTTCTTTAAATTCATTTTACCAATATGTTCCATATCTTGAACCGATTGGTAGCGTCCGAATTTGTGTTTTTTACCATCTTTCCAAATTCCACCTCCGTAGGTGTCGTACGAAACTGGTGGTTCTGAAGAATGATAATGGGTAGGCCTAGTTGTATCAATTTCTTTGGTGCGCTTTTGCATGGCAACCATATTCACTCCGTTTCCAGCTTCATTTCCAAAAGACCACATAATGACACTTGGATGGTTTTTATCGCGCTGCACCACAGCTTCCATACGTTCTACATGTGCCTTTTCCCAACTCGGTTTCTTTGCTGGTGAATCTGCTCCATATTTCATTCCATGCGATTCAACATTGGCTTCATCGATGACTAAAATTCCGTATTCATCACATAACTTATAGAAGTATTCATCGGCTGGATAGTGCGCTGTGCGGACTGCATTGAAATTGTTTTGTTTTAAGAGTTTGATGGTTTTCTCGATACGTGATTTCGGAATGTATTTTCCATGAATTGGGTCGTGTTCCACAACGTTCACCCCTTTAATAATTATTGGTTTTCCATTCAACAACAGTTCTTGATTTTCTGAAATCTTGATTTCTCTAAATCCGATTTTTGAATTGATTTCATCAACAACCGTTGTTCCTTGTTTTAATTGAATGTTTAAATCATATAAGTTTGGCGTTTCATTCGACCACAACTTTGGATTTGTAATGTTTTCTGAAATCTCAGTTGTCCATTTTGAATCGCTTTGCTCCAAATTTTCAACGACTCCTGTTTTCAGAATTTGATTTCCATCCTTCAATTCATAAAAAATAGCCATCCCTTCTAAATCAGCTTCACTCAAAGCAACTTTCAAATTAAACTCAGCGCCTTTTTCATTAAAGGGAGTCGTAACAAAATAATCTTTAATGTGAGATTTTGATTTAGAAGCCAGATACACATCTCTAAAAATACCCGACATACGCCAACCATCCTGGTCTTCTAAATAAGATCCATCGGACCATCTGAAAACTTGTAACCGCAAGGTGTTTTTACCCTGTTTCAGATATTTTGAAATATTGAATTCTGCTGGTGTCCATGAGTCCTGACTATAACCAACTTTCTGATCATTTACCCATAAATAGAAGGCTGATGATACACTTTCGAAACGGAGATAGGTTACTTGATTTTCCGGATTTTCAATCGTAAAATCTCTTTGATAGATTCCAACAGAATTTCCATTCGGACCATGAATGAATGGTGGGTTTTTATCGAATGGATATACGATATTCGTGTAAATCGGTTGTCCGTACCCTTGCATTTGCCAGGTCCCCGGCACCTGAATTTTATCCCATGAATTTGGCTTGACATTTTCAGGCACTTCAGAAACATCTTTATAAAATGCAAAATCCCAAGTACCGTTTAACGATTCAACATCTGCAGCACTCTCATCAAAATACAACGTGGCATGTGGTGCTTCTTTATTTATTTGAGTTACCAATTCGTTTTCCCAATCGTTTTGTTGGGATTGGCCAAAAAATGATTGAACTCCTAATATGATTATTAGTCCAACTATTGATTTTCGCATCATTATTTTATTGAGTTTTTCCATTTGCTATACTCTTTTATCCTTTGATTTTTTGGAGCATTATCGTAAAATCTTGCTCCATCGCCAATGCGATCATGATCTCCTAATTCGTTACGACCTTCATCCATCAGCAATAAAAGTTCATTTACTTTCTCAGGATATCTATCGGCAAGATTGTATTGTTCTTCTTTATCATTGTTCAAATCGAACAGCTGCAGTTCTTTCACCTCTTGTATCTTTCTACCTCTCCATTTCATGTACTCAGGTTTTTCAGGACGTGGAATGACTAATTTCCATCGGTTATCGCGCACAGCTTGCAGATGCGTATAGGCGTAATAATAGAAACGATCATGTTTACTTTTTTCATTTTTCAAAAGCACATCGCCAAAACTTTTTCCATCAATGGTTACTTCTTGCGGGAATTTTGCTCCTGAAATTTCTGAAAAAGTCGGTAGAAAATCCATTGTAGTCAGTAATTCATTATTCACTGTACCTTCTTTTAATTGTCCTTTCCATTGCATAATACATGGTACACGCACGCCTCCCTCCCAGGTTTGAGCTTTACTTCCCTTAAGAGGAAAAGCACTTCCAGCATGATCTCCAATTTTTTCTTCAATCCAAGGACCATTATCCGAGACAAAAATGACCAATGTATGTTCTTCAAGGCCTTCTTCTTTTAAAGTCTTTAGAATTTCTCCCATACTCCAATCCAACTCCTCAATGACATCTCCATACAAACCTCCTTCTGATTTGCCTCTGAATTTTTCTGAAGCACCAATTGGAACATGTGGCATATTATGAGCCAGGTACAAGAAAAAAGGGACTGACTTATTTTGCTTGATGAAATTTGTAGCCTCTTTGGTGTATTTACTTGTTAGCTGCCCCATTTCTTCAACAGTCTTAATCACCATCAATGTATCATTATTTCTTAAAATCGGACTTCTATGAGGAGACTGTTCAATGAGTTTTGAATTCCCATTGTATTCAGGAGTCCCGTAATAATAATCGAATCCTTGCTTTAAAGGCATTTGCTCTGCTGTCTCTCCCGCATGCCATTTCCCAATACAAGCAGTGCTATAACCCGCTGTTTTTAGCACTTCAGCAATGGTAATTTCTTCAGGATGTAATTTTGTATGAAAGCCTTTTGAATTATTTGGTTCAGCTATACGAATCGGATAACTAGCAGTTAGCAATGCTGCCCTCGAAGGACCACAAAGCGGTTGGGCATAAAAGTCAGTAAACCTTATACCTCCCTTGGCCATTTGATC
>CAXQVI010000038.1:0-8004 GCA_964227255.1 Flavobacteriaceae bacterium | reverse complement strand
AATTTGACGGCCAAATTTATCAATATGTTCATCACGGGCACTCTTTTCATTATTTTTAAGCAAATAAGTAAACCCAGCGTAAGCCAATATCAAAGAAACAACTACAATACCTATGTGTTTCCAGTTTACCTGGATCAAATTATCACCCCTTCTTTTGGATTGTAACTGCCCAATTTTACGTATTAAAAACCAGTATCTTGAATTTTTATTAAATAAGGTCAGCGTAAAACCTACCAACAAAACTAAATAGCCAAAATAAGTAACCCAGGTACCATAAAAATCATAGTTTACAGATAGTATAGTTCCCATTTCATCTTTATCATAGGATTGCTGATATAATCTGTAACCATCATAATCCAATACATTATTCATAAAAACCTCATGATCTTCACTCAAATTGTACCTTTTGTCTATCAAGGTTATTTCACTTGCAATAGATGACGGAATATTGGATCCAGGATAGTTGTCCAAAATAAACTTGTTCAAATGAATTGAAAAAGGAAGCTCTTTCTTTCTCATTCCAAATGAAATCCGGAGTTTCATGTTTATGAACTCAATCTCTTCATAATCAGGATTAAATCCAGGATTCCTTAATAAACTCACCTCTTCCTTATTCCCATTAAATGTAACATCGAGTATTAATACGTGCACATCGCTGTCATCTTCCTCCCCCGAAACGTATTTTACCTTGCCATTTTGATCTATTAATTCTACAGCATTCTTTATATAGTTTTTGTAATCAATTTCTATTACCCCTTTCGCTTCGGTTTCAATACTTAAATGAATAGAATTACCTGTAAAAGAGCTCAATGATAATGGGTGGTCTACCGAATAGTTTTGCTTTCCATCTGTTGCCTGTACATATAAATGGGGCTCGGGGATATAACATATATTTGAAGTTTCTCCCTGACGAATATGCATTTTCCCAACATAACCAGTATATCTGGTAATGCTTCCGCCAATAATCAATACAATAAATGCGCTATGAAAGAGCAATCCTGGTAATTTCTCTTTTAAATGCATCTGATATTTTTGAATGTTTCCAATGAAATTCACTGCCAGCAGAAGCATTAGCAATTCAAACCATTTAGCATTGTAAACTATTGATTTCGCAGTAACGGTATCGTGCTTCTCTTCGATGAAGGTGGCAATCGCCAAAGAGAATAAAAAAATAAACAACAGTAGGATAGTAGCCCTTGTTGAAATTAAAAAATCGAATAAATTTTTAAAGAAACGTTTCATTATGTATTTAAAATGCAAAGAAAAGATTTTTTTTTGATTAGTCTAAAATCTGAAAGAGGCAATCCCTTTAGTAGTTCATAATTCAACAATGAAAACCTCCATACAAACTATCAAAGACACTTTCTAAAAGGATAAATAAGCCTTCTCTAAAAGTAAAAAATCCGGAGCATTCACATACTCCGGATTTTTAGTTTTTATCCCAACAGGAATTATTTATCCCCGTTTGCTTCTACGTTAGTAGTTTGGGTTTTCTTATATGCGTAGTATCTGAATCCTGCAACCACGATTAATAACATCATCGCCAAAATACTGATCCATGCCCAGATTGGGAATACCGGAGTATCTCCCTGCGCATACGAGTGCATTCCTTTTGTGAAGTAGTAATTCACTCCAATGAACGTCATCAATACAGAACCAAAACCAAGGATGGTTGCTACATTGAAAATGAACTCTCCTTTCACTTTCGGAGCCAATCTTAAGTGAATAATAATTGTATACACGATTGTAATAATCAATGCCCACGTTTCCTTAGCATCCCAACCCCAGTATCTACCCCAGGATTCGTTCGCCCAAACACCTCCAAGGAATGTACCAACCGTAGCCAGTAACAATCCAATAGTAATGTTCATTTCATTCACATAAGTAAGCTCTCTTGTGATAAGCGACAAACGCATTCCGTTCTTTTGGTTTTTGAACAGATACAATACCATATTAAATAGTCCAAGTACAAATCCAAGTCCTAAGAATCCGTAACTAATTGTCAGTGTTGCCACGTGAATAATCAACCAGTACGATTTCAATACAGGTACTAAGTTGGTCAACTGTGGATCATATGAACTGTGACTCGCAGTCATTAAGGTAAAGAATGCCAATAATGACGTTGCAGCAAGTGTGATTTTTGAATAGCGCATAAAGCTGAATCCTGCCAGCAATGCAGACCAGGCAACCAAGATAAGCGCCTCATAACCATTACTCCATGGAGCGTGTCCAGCCAAGTACCAGCGCATCGCCATACCATATGTGTGGTATAAGAATCCTAAGGCAAGAATTCCAATCAGGATATTCATGGTCCAATTAAGAATCTTACTCTTTTTCGCTTTTAAATTATCGATA
Organism: Flavobacteriaceae bacterium; assembly: GCA_964227255.1. Classification (GTDB taxonomy): domain Bacteria; phylum Bacteroidota; class Bacteroidia; order Flavobacteriales; family Flavobacteriaceae; genus Lutibacter. The sequence continues at coordinate 5,649 of CAXQVI010000038.1, read as the reverse complement.
AACGTCAGGAACAACAACAGCACACTTAATAAAGCATACAAGTTCTTTAAATTGATAAAGATGTTCGACTCGTTGTAACTAATTTCGTGTTTTAACTTCTTTTCTGAAGGGATAATATCTTTGGCATTACTTTGTCTTTGGATACTCTTTAAATAGCCTAAAATACGATCTGCTTTGGTATACTCAGCAGTTCTTGATGCATTTACAAGCTCCATAAAGTAGGTGCGCATGATATTGCTATAATTCAGCTCAGCCAACTGTAAATCGTCATTAATAACCGTTAATGATCCCGTAATTGGAGTTCTTGCAACAGGGTCGTCCCAGCTGATCCATTTGTTATTTACATCTCCTGCCACTGGAAAAATCTTCAGCATTTGCCCTCTGAAGGCCATCATAAATACTTCCAGACGCTCGTTTACTTTAATAATTTCTTTATCGAATTTATTGCGTTCTGCATCTGTTTTTCTGAAAGCTGTTTCAGCGTATTCCTGTAATTTGTACGATCCATCCTGATTAAAGAAATCTGCAAAAGAAGCGTGCTTTCCAACAAGCCCTACGGCATCCATCACTGGTTTTTCACGTACATAAATCATCTTTTGTTGTTTCCAGAATTCTGCATTTAACGGCATGTCCAAAAACCATTGAACAGCAGTTAACCTTCCTCTTCCTGGCACCTCCACATAATCCTTTCTACCTATTTTATGCAATACATCCACGGCCAGTGTATGTACCGGTGCAAAACGCCCTTCATAGGTCTGAACAATTAATGAAGCAAACTCATCAGCGTGTTTTGAACTCACCGAAAACTGACTGGTTTGATGGTTGTGCTGCTGTGGTGCATGATTGTGCCCATCATCTTGCGCCCATCCGATTGTACTAAAAATCATTAGTGCAATCATTGCCAGTTCTTTTCTTCTTTGTCTCAATTTTTTAATTCTTACCATCAATTCCCAATAGCGAGATTTCGGGTTAAACAACGTCCATATAAATCCAAGAATCATTAAGGCATACCCCAAATAAGTTACCCATGTTCCCAATCGGTCACTATTCACAGATAATACGGTTCCTTTTTCATCGCGGTCATACGATGACTGGAAGAATCGGTACCCTTTATAATCAAGTACATTATTCATATAAATTCGGTGATCTTCGCGTACTCCTTCTTGAGGGTCTACTAATGTAACCTCACTTGCATACGAGGATGGTGACATGGAACCTGCGTAGCGATCCAATTCAAATTTGCGTAATTCCAGGGCAAAGGACAATGGGATATTCTTCGAACCATAAGCAATGCTCACATTAAATCCGTCGAAAGGCACAGTTACATAATTATCGAGATATCCCGAACCTCCAAGCACCGTAACTTCCTGAGATTTTCCATTGTGTTCCACATCAAGAATCAATGCGTCCGGACCAGATTGATCTTCATTTCCTTCAACATATTCAATTTTCGTATTTCTAGTAATGCCCGTAAGTACCATAGCCATTCCTGTATTTGCAGGTTTGTACAGCATCATACGAGTGAAAGCTCCCAGACTATCTCCAGGAATTAATCCTTCTGTCATTGCCGGCATCGATGCCGTTTCTATATCCTGACTATACTTAATGTACATTTCATCAGGGGTTCCTGTAATATGGATTCCACCTGGATAGGAAGGATTATTAAATGTGATCGGGAAATTGTGCACCATAATGGTTTGTCCGTCTCTAATCTGATAATCATGCTTGTGGCTATTCTCACTAATCATCAAAGAAATCTGTGTAAATCCACCTGTTTCACCTTCAACATAACTTTCCTGAGCTTTTCTAATCAATTTATTAAAACTAATATTCACATCTCCTTTAGTAACAGTAGGTGCATCTACCTCAAAAGAATTATCAGAAATCATACTGAACATTAGCTTCTTATTTACCTCATTCTCATTTCCACCTTCATTGGTTTTAACGGTCAAATAGGTATCGCGGCTGTACAGGAAATTAGAACTTTGACCCTCACGGATATGCATGGTTCCTTCAAACCCGATATAACGCGTTAATCCGGCTCCTACAATCATGATTACAAATGCAAAATGGAAGATAAAGCCTGAAATTTTCTTAAAACTAAGCATGTCATAACGCTTAATAGTTCCAATAAAATTGATGATCATTAAAATCATTACAGCTTCAAACCATCTGGCATTGTAAACTACAACTTTTGAAGTATCAGTATCATAAGAATTTTCGATAAAAGTGGCCACAGCCATTGCAATACCAAAAATTACAAGCAGTCCCAAGGTGGTTCTTGGTGAGTACACATATTTGAGTATTTTTTTCATTTGTTTGTGTTTTAGTTTTTTGTTAGTTCGCAAAAAAAACAAAGTATCAACTACAAGCCACACTAAAATCTATCTCTTTTTAATGACAGGAATTGCGCTTTACAAATAGCTAACCTTTGTGAAACAAAAGTAGCATTTTAATCTAAAAAAATACTTGACAATTATCACAACTCACAAAGTATAAATTTTCTATTTTTGACGGGAAACACTAAACCTTTAAAATGAAAAATTTACTAAAATTACTTATTGTAGTATTCATAGTTAGTTCTTGCGGAGAATCTAAAAAAGAAACGGCACCACTTAAAGACGGGATTCATGAAGCAGTAGCACAAGAAGTGTTACACGTAAAAGAATATTCCTATGTTCGTGTGCTTGAAAATGATGTAGAAAAATGGTTGGCAGCTCCTATTACAACTGTACAAATAGGAGAAACGTACTATTATGGAGGTGCAATGGAAATGCAAAACTTCTACAGTAAAGAATTGGACCGAACATTTACATCCATCAGTTTTATTGAGAAATTAAGTGCTACTCCTGAAGGAACAGCACGTAATATTGGAGGCACACCACACCCGGTAGAGGCCGTACCAAGCGAAGGAGAATCTCATGTCCCTGCAGCTGATAAAAAGAAAATAGATGTAACACCAACTGAAGGGGTTATTTCTATTGCTGAATTGTTTAAAAACAAAGATGCTTATGCAGGAAAAGAAGTAACCTTAAAAGGAGAAGTAACCAAATACAATCCTGGAATTTTAAACACCAACTGGTTCCACGTTCAGGATGGATCTGACTTTGAAGGTGAATATGACCTGACTGCAACCACTTCAGAAGAAGTTACTATGGGAACAGTGATTACCTTTACTGGAAAAGTGGTGCTTGATAAAGACTTTGGAGCAGGTTATTTCTACAAAGTCATTATCGAAGACGCAAAAATTGTAAAATAAACGAAATCGGCCCGTGCCGATTATTAATCATACAGATATGAAATATTTAAAACTCCTTTTACTCGGACTCCTCATTACGGTATCCAGCAAAAGTTTTGCTCAGGAAGATCCGCATGCAAAAAGCGGACTTATAAAAGTAATTGTACAGGAAGTATTGCAGGTTGAGTCGTATACCTATTTATACGTTATTGAAGGTGAAGAAAAGAAATGGCTTGCTGCTCCGCGTATGGAAGCGCAATTGGGTGAAATATACTACTACAAAGGTGGTATGATGATGAAGGATTTTAAATCCAATGAATTGGACCGCATCTTTGAAGAGGTGACTTTTTTAAGCAAAATCATGAATGCTGATTTCATAGACGCCTCAACAGGAAGAGTGAATAAGGACAATTATGTGACTGAAGCAGAAACCAGCAGAGAGCCGCTAAAATTAGGGCTTGCTTATGACAGTATTGAAGGTCGTGTAAGCGTTGCTGAGCTATTGGAAAACATGTCGAAATACGGCGGTAAAAAAGTAAAGGTTGCCGGAAAGGTTACCAAATTCAACAGCGGTATTTTAGGTAAAAACTGGATTCATGTATCCGATGGTACTTCGTTTGAGGGTAACGATGATTTTATGATTACTTCTCAGGAAATATTTATGGTAGGTGATGAAGTTATATTGGAAGGTATTGTAGGGCTGGACAGAGACTTTGGAGCTGGATATTTCTATAAAATTATTTTAGAAGAAGCAGTACATATAAAATAAAAGTCCTCATTATTATATTGATGGGTTTAAAAATCTTTAAAGGTTCTTAAACCCATTTTTTTATTCCTTATATCTGTCCTTCTACTCCTCCTCTTCACTCCCTTTTAAAGGCTTCTAAGATTAGATCTCCTTCCGTAAATATAACCCTTTGACTATCTCATTTAAAGCTAGGAAGCAAGCTACAACACGTTAATAACAAGACTTAAAACCTGTGTCATAGAAACAACTATACAATCAGGTAATCAATTTGATCTAGAAATTATCCAACCGAATAATTCAGAAGGATTGTGACGCCGGGACCAACGCGAATAACAATGATTTCTTACCTGACTTAACCAATTAATATATGAATAAAATCATCTTACAGGTAGATAACAAAAAAATCCCGGTGACAATCCCGGGATTTTTTTATATGATTAAATTCTTAAGTATCTTAATTCGTCGGAGTAGTTCCTCTCGAATAACTGCGTTCCTTGTGACAACCTGTTGCACAAGTTCCTCCATCGTCAGTAGCGACAAAATTTAATGGCATGTTCCAGCTACCGAACTTCACTTCTTTCGCGATTAACTGAGCGTTCTTCGCAGCATGTACATCGTGACATAAGGTACATTTACGACCTTTTTCCTGATTTACGTGTACATAGTGCAGGTTGCGTTCACCTTCACGGAACATGGTTGACATATCCGTTTTTTCCAGGTTCAGCAAATCTGAATCATGACAGTTAAAGCACAACTCGAAATTTTCCTCAATTCCTTGTACATAGGTGTTTTCGGGGAAATTACCTTTTAGCATGAATTGTCTGGATCCCGAGTGAGGGTCATGACAACCAGAACACCTTTTCTTTAAGGCTTTGTGATTAAACTCGTTTTCTTCAAGGTGTTTGGCCATATTTTCAATAATGGTCTCATCTTCACGCTTGATACGTTTGTTGTGACAATCCAGACACAATTCTTTCGATTCTTTTGTTAACAGTCTTTTTAATTTAGAGCTATGAGGTGTATGACAAGAACTACAGGCACCTTCTTCAAAAGAAGCCTTATGCACTACGGCTGCTTCTGTTTGTGCCTTTTGTTTGTCTTCATGACATAAAAAACACAATGTTGGCGACGTATCAGCAACCATTTTAGGTGAGTCCGAACTGTGAGGATCGTGACAGCCCACACAATCTCCCTGCTTCACCGGAGCGTGCTTATATTTTAAATCCAGTTGTGCTGACACATCGGTATGACAGCTAAAACACAGGTCTTTCCCTTCTGCTTTTAAGGTGAAACCAGCGTTTCCAGTGGCAGGATGCTCCTGTCCGTTACTTTCGTGACATGCCATACAATCTGTAGCAGAAGGCCCATGCACATAATCTTTCTTGACTTGATCCTGATGACACTCTGTACAGGTCGCTGTACCGTTTTGAGCCATCCCAAAAGTGCTCAACAGCAAACAAAAGCTCACAAATAATGGGGTTTTTCTACTAAGCTTTATTAATTGTTTCATTTTATGTTATTGTTTTTATAAGGTTTTTATTAAAATATTCGAGAAATTTTAAAATTTAATTGAATAAATTCATCAGAATTAAATAAAATATAGTCCCTTTGGTATAAATCTGCTGAAAACTCCATATGCAATTTATTATACCTTGTATTTAAC